>JBCCST010000024.1:0-48153 GCA_039199695.1 Planctomycetota bacterium
ATGGACGGTTTCACCTTCTTCAGTCGTTGCTTCAGCTGCTGCGTCATTACCCTCTGCAGCCTTGGCTTCGGCAGCCTTTTGCATGATTTCACCGATCTTCGACAGTGATTCACTCAGCGCTTCGGCAGCTGACTCAATAGCAGCCTTGTCGTCACCTGCTTTCACTTCGTTTACGGCCTTGATCTTGTCATTGATCTCAGTTTTGACGTCCTCCGGAATCTCTGACTCATGATCTTTCACTGATTTCTCAGCGGTGTAGACCATCTGTTCGGCTGCGTTGCGGGTTTCGATGAGTTCTTGCTTCTGCTTGTCCTCGTCAGCGTGTGCTTCGGCGTCGGCTTTCATCTTCTCGATCTCGGCTTCGTCGAGGCCCGATGAACCCTTGATCTCGATGTTCTGCGTCTTGCCGGTGCCCTTGTCGGTAGCAACCACGTTGAGGATGCCGTTGGCGTCGAGGGCGAACTCGACCTCGATCTGCGGCATGCCGCGCGGCGCGGGCGGGATATCCGCGAGGTTGAACTGACCCAGCGTGCGGTTGTCCTTGGCGAACTCGCGTTCGCCCTGAAGGACGTGGATGGTCACCTCGGTCTGGTTGTCCGCGGCCGTGGAGAAGGTTTCCTTCTTGCTGGTCGGGATCGTGGTGTTCTTCTCGATGAGCTTGGTCATCACGCCGCCCATCGTCTCGATGCCCAGCGACAGCGGGGTCACGTCGAGTAGGAGCACGTCTTTCACGTCGCCCTGCAGCACGCCGCCCTGGATCGCGGCGCCCAGCGCTACGACTTCATCCGGGTTGATCGAGCGGTTGGGTTCCTTGCCGAAGATTTCCTGGGCGAGTTCTTGCACCTTGGGGATACGGCTCGAACCGCCGACCAAAACCACTTCGTCAACCTCGCCCGCTTTGAGGCCGGCGTCACGCAGCGCGGTCTCGCAGGGGTTGCGCAGCCGTTGGAACAATTCTTCGCAGAGCTGCTCAAACTTGGTGCGGGTGATGGAGATCATCAGGTGCTTGGGGCCTTCGTTGGTTGCGGTGATGAACGGCAGGTTGACCGTGGTTTCCTGGCCGTTGGACAGTTCCATCTTGGCTTTCTCGGCGGCTTCTTTGAGGCGTTGCAACGCCATCGCGTCGTCGCGGAGATCGATGCCGTCGGACTTTTTGAATTCGTCGGCGAGGAAGTCGATGAGGGCCTGGTCCCAGTCGTCGCCGCCAAGGTGGCCGTCGCCGTTGGTCGCGAGCACTTCGAAGACGCCGTCGCCGACGTCGAGGATGGAGACGTCGAACGTGCCGCCGCCGAGATCGAAGACCGCGATCTTTTCGTTGGTCTTTTTATCGAGGCCGTAGGCGAGCGCCGCGGCGGTGGGTTCGTTGATGATGCGATCGACCTTGAGGCCCGCGATCTCGCCGGCCTCCTTGGTGGCTTGGCGTTGCGAGTCGTTGAAGTAGGCGGGTACGGTGATGACCGCGTTGGTGACGGTGTCGCCCAGGTAATCTTCCGCGGTCTTCTTGAGGTTCTGCAGAACCATCGCCGAGATTTCCTGCGGCGTGTAGTCTTTGCCTTTGACGTTGACTTTAACGAGTTCATCGGCGCTGCCGACGACTTCGTAGGGCACCATCTTCTGCTCGCTCTCGACTTCGTTGTGACGACGGCCCATGAAGCGCTTGATTGAGAAGATCGTGCCTTTGGGGTTGGTGATTTGTTGTTGACGCGCGGGCTGGCCGACGAGGCGTTCGTCCTTGTCGGTGAACGCAACGATCGACGGCGTGGTGCGGTTGCCCGAGCTGTTGATGAGGACTTTGGGCGATCCGGCCTCCATGACGGCGACGACCGAGTTGGTCGTGCCCAAGTCGATTCCGATGGTTTTGGACATCGTGGGGTTCCTTTTGCGAGGGAGTTGAAAACAGTTTTGGGGGCCAGAGCGCACTCCGGCCCACGGAATAATCGCAAAGTCGATGCCAATCGATCGCCCCTGACGGGCTTGCCAACGGCCCTCGTGGGGGCGCAAGCTGCCAACGGGCTGGGGGCCTGACCGGGGTTCTGCCAATTTGGCAACGGCCCCAACGCCGGCCGGACTTGACGGCGAATGCAGAAAAGTGCAGTATTTCCAGACAATTTCCGATTTACGGGTACCGTGCCGCGACCGGCACAAGTCCATCCACCGTCACGGATGACCCCCCGGACACCCCCGGATCACCCCGGCCCCCGGCTGACCCCGGGCCAAACCGGACCCCCGACTCGTTCCCGTAGTCAAGTTCCCAAACGCTAGGAGAGCACCACATGGCTAAGAAGAAAGTTGCAAAGAAAGCTGCCGCGAAGAAACCCCCGACGAAGAGCGAAGTCTACGCCGCCGTCGCCGAGGCCACCGACCTGCCTAAGAAAAAGGTCGCCGAAGTGATGGACGCCCTGGCCGACACCATGGCCAAGAGCCTCAAGAAGAACGGCGTGTTCAGCCTCGTCGGCCTCGCCAAGATGACCGTCGTCAAGAAGCCCGCCGTCAAAGGCGGCAAGCTCGTCCGCAACCCGTTCACCGGCGAAATGGTGCCCCAGAAGCCCAAGCCCGCCAGCAAGAACGTCCGTATCCGCCCGATGAAGGCGCTCAAGGACATGATCAACTAAACCAGGGATTGATCACCCTCCCCCTTGAATCCGTGACAAACTTCGAAGACCCCTGGCACGCTCCGATCGCCAGGGGTTTTCTTTTACCCCGCCCCCGGAAATTTTAACTCCACACTTGTGGTGTTAGAAGACTCGACCGACATGCCTTGCTTCGGATCGCCTTACTTTTGAAGTAAACTTCATCTTTGACCGCAGGAAACATTCGCCGTGACCACGCCCACCGCCGCGCCCGATTCCACCGCCGCCATCGTTGATCGGCACGACACGTTCATGTCGATCAACTACGGGCGGTTTCCCATCGCCATCGTCGAGGGCGACGGGTGCACGCTCCGCGACGCGGACGGCAAAACCTACCTCGACCTGTTCGCGGGTTTCGGTGCTCCGGTGCTCGGGCATTGCCACGCCGACCTCGTCGCGGCGGTGACCGAGCAGGCCCAAAAGCTTTGGCACGTCGGCAACCTCTTCCACACCGAGCCGCAGACCCGCGCCGCCCGGGCGATCAGCGAACTCGGCTTTGGCGGCCGATCGTTCTTCTGTCACAGCGGCGCGGACGCCAACGAAGCGGCGCTCAAACTCGCCCGGCTGTACGGCAAAGCCCACCGCGGCTCGTCCACCGGCGAGTTCGGCCGGTACAAAGTCATCTCCTGCACCAAGAGCTTCCACGGCCGATCGTTCGCCACCATGGGCGCGACCGCCAACTCCGCCGTCCGCGAAGGCTTCGGCCCGCACCTGCCGGGCTACACCAACGTGGCGTACAACGACCTCAACGCGGTCAAGGCCGAGCTCGACGACGAAACGATCGCCATCATCGCCGAGCCAATCCAGGGCGAAGGCGGAGTCAACGTCCCCGACCCCGACTACTTCAAGAAGCTTCGCGCGTTGTGCGACGAGCACGATCTTTTGCTGATCTGCGACGAGGTCTGGACCGGCTGCGGCCGAACCGGAAAGTATTTCGCCTACCAACACTGGGGCATCGAACCCGACATCATGACGCTGGGCAAAGGCGTCGGCGGCGGCCTCGCGGTCGGCGTGATGTGCGCCCAACCCCGCGTCGCGGAACTCTACAACGCCAAGACCCAGGGCGGTGTGAAACACGCCACCACGCTCGGCGGCAACTGCTTGTCGATGGCCGTGACCGCCCGCATCTTCGATGTCCTGCAACGCGATGGCCTCGTCGAACACGCCGCCACGCTCGGCGACGCCGCGATGAAACGGCTGCGCACGTTTGCCGAGTCGCATCCGATGGTGACGGACGTCCGCGGCCGGGGCTTGTTCATCGGCATCGAACTCGATGCCGATGCGGAAGGCGCCTGGTTTGAAACCGCGGCCGACGTGGTCAAGCGTTGCCTCGACCAAGGCCTGATGATCAACGCGGCGCAGGGCAACGTGCTGCGGATCGCCCCGCCGGTCACGATCTCTGCCGAGGAATTGAACCGAGGATTGGATCAACTCGAAAAGGTGATTACCGGATGAATAGATCTCGCGGCTCGGTTGTTGGCTTGAAGTTCGCTTGCCTGCTGATGGGCGCGGTGTGGCTGGGAGGTTGCGCGACCCCGACGCCCGATATCGATGGAATCATCCGCCCCGTCGACCCCGGCAGGCCGGGCCCCGAAGCCGGGTTGATGTTGCCCGAGAACAATCCGGTACGTTGGGTCTCCCGGAAACTGGCCGTGCCCCTCGAGCAATCGACCGAAGACGCGTGGGCGGAAGCGAACGAGGACGTGCTCAGCCCGCTGAGCCGAGCGGTGTGGAACGCCAACGGCCTGCGCGTCGGGGTGCTGCCCGCGGCACGGGGCCGTGCGTTCAGCGACGCGCTCGGCTCGACGCTCGACCCGCGCGACACCCAAATCCTCAGCTACAGCTTCCCCGAAGACGTCCGCGAATCGCCGCCGCTGCGGGCCGAGTTCTTCGCGGACCTCACCGTGCCGCCCCGGCCGGTGACGATCGAGACTTTCACCCGCGGACGGATCCGCATGCTCATGGCCTCCCGGCCGCTGGGCAACGGCAACACCCGTGTCACCCTCACGCCCCAGCACTACCAACGCCGCACCACGCTCTTGCCCCGCACGCCGCAGGAACGCGAACTCGACGGACGCGTGTTCGACGAGTTGACCATCGAAGTGACGGTGGGCCGTAACGACCTCTTGCTGATGGGTTTTTACCAGCCGCCACCCGAAACTAATAACACCGAGCCCGAAACATCGGACGAAGTCTCCCCTTCAAGTGAAACCGACGGCCCCGCAGCGCTACCCAACCGCTTGGCGATCGACGAAAACGGCGAGCCGATCAGCGACGGCGACACCATCGCGGAAACCGAATCGGATGTTGAAATGGACGCGAGCGATGAAACCGCTGAAGCGGCCATCCCCCCGCTCAACCTCGGCCGAGGTTTGTTCACCACCGGCATCCGCGACGATGATTTGCAGTTCGTGTTTCTGCTAGCCCCCTCGCCGTAAGCTCAGCCTAAACGTTCGAGCACACCACCGGATACGGCGGCGAGCGTGATGTTTCGCGCTACGCGGTGGGCGATATCAGACCACCATCTACCGCCCCAACGCCACCGAGTCCGCGGCACCGAGACTGCGGTAAATCTGCCGCGTCGCATCGGATTTGTTGAGCGTGTAGAAATGGATGCCCGCGACTTTGTTGTCCAAGAGGTCACGGCACTGCTCGGTCGCCCAGTGGACGCCGACGTTCGCCACCGCTTCTTCATCGTCGCCGCAACGCTTGATCGCTCGGAGCAACGACGCGGGGTAGCGTGAACCCGCGGCGAGCTCGGCCATCCGCTTCATCCCCTTGGCCGAGGTGATCGGCATGATCCCGGCGATGATCGGCACATCGATCCCCGCCAACTCACAACGCTCGCGGAAGTCGTAAAAATCGTGGTTGTCGAAGAATAGTTGGGTGCAGATGTAGTCGGCCCCCGCGTCGACCTTGGCCTTGAGGTAGTCCATCTCCAACATTCGGTTGGGCGTGCCCGGGTGGCCCTCGGGGAAGCCCGCGACGCCGATGCCGAAGCCTCGCGGGTCGCGGTGGCCGCGGAAGTTGCGGATGAACTTCACAAGATCGACGGCGTGTTGGAAGGTGTCGTCGGCTTTACGGTAGCCCTTGAGGTTCCGGGGCGGGTCGCCGCCGAGCGCGAGCAGGTTGCAGACGCCGATCTCGGCGTAGCGTTCGAGGATTTCCTGGATGTCGGTGTCGCTGTGGCAGACGCAGGTGAGGTGCGGCACCGCCGCGGTGTCCGTGGTGGTCTTGATCCGCTCGACCAGGTCGTGGGTCAGTTCCCGCGTCGAGCCGCCCGCCCCGTAGGTCACCGACACAAACGCGGGCTTGAGCGAGCCCAGGTCCGCGATCGTCGCGTACAACGCCTCGGCCGCTTCTTCCGATTTCGGCGGGAAGAATTCGAACGAGAACGTGGTTGGGTGTTGGGCAAAGAGGTCTTGGATATGCATCGAGATCGCCTGGGGGGTTCGCGGCCGCTAATTCATCCGTTCATCCGGATTAAATGATATTAAATTTGCCAGCCTTGTTCGTCAAGGTTCATCGGCCGAGCCTTGGGTGGTTCGTGCCAAATTGATTAAGGTATCGCTGATGCAGACTGATCTGGTCATCCCCGCCCGCAACGAAGCCGAGAACCTGCCCGCGCTGATCGCGGCGATTGATGCCGTGCGTGCCGAAGCGGGCCTACGGCGGGTGGTCCTGGCCGACAACGGCTCGACCGACGCGACCGCCGAGCTCGCCCGGCAAGGCGGCTTCGAGGTCGTCTTTGAGGAACAGCCCGGCTACGGCGCCGCGTGTCTGGCGGCGCTCCAACACCTGGAATCCGACCCGCCGGACATGGTCGCTTTTCTTGATGCCGACCTCGCCGACGACCCGGGCCAACTCCCCCGCCTCATCGAGCCGATCGCTCAGGGCAGCGCCGACCTCGCGTTGGGTCAACGCCAAAAGTTTGCCGAGCCGGGCGCCCTCGACCCGCACCAACGCTTCGGCAACTGGTTGGCGGTGTCGCTGTTGCGGGTGATCACCGGGCACCGCTACCGCGACCTCGGCCCGATGCGGGTGATCCGTTGGCGGAGCCTCGAAAAGCTTGCCATGGCCGACCGCACCTGGGGCTGGACCGTGGAGATGCAGTACAAAGCCGCGCGGTACGGGCTGCGTCTCGCCGAGATCGACGTGCCCTACCGCAAACGCCACGCGGGCAAGAGCAAGATCAGCGGCTCGCTCGTCGGCAGCTTCAAGGCCGGCACCAAAATCATCAGCACCCTCACCCACCTCTGGTGGACCACGCCTAAAACCCACGCCGCGCCCGAAGCGGTGCGCGAGGGTTGAATCCGTTGTCGTTATCGAAAAACAAGCCGCTTGCGGCTTAGCCCTACGCCGCGTCGTTTTCGCGCAGCGAGTCGATCGAGTAAGTCTCGTCGTCGTCGCTTTGGGCGTAATGCCAACGCGTCACCGCGAGTTCACCGATCCGCCAGGCGAGCATGATTTCCTGGTCGTCGTGGACGGCGGGGAAGTCGACCCGGCCGAGCTCGAAGTCGCGGAGTTCGACCGCAGCGCCGTGCAACTCGTCCACCAGCCCGCCCAGGCGATCCATCGTCGTTTCGTATTCGCGTTCGGTGAGGTTGCGCAGCGAACCGTCGTCGAGGTTTTCCAACTCGTTACGCAGCTCGATCACCTGGCTGTACACCTCGGCGATGTCCACCGCGACCCGCGAGATGTAGGGCAATGCCCGGTTCGCTTCGGCCACCGAAAAATACTTCCGGCCCGGACGCGGGGCACTGACAACCGGCACAACACTCGGATCGAACATGGCAACCTTCTCAAGGCTGGCGGGGCCAGCAGACTTCCGGGCTCACCGCGGCGTCCCGAGGGGACGCTCATCGGATCAAACGCACCATCGGACGGCGTGAGAAGGCGGGACCAAAAACCGGGTCCGACGTTATCGGGGTTACAGCGTTCACCGCTTAATCGGAAGCGTGGGGTCCGCGAACGGGGCGTGAGACCGCCACGTCGCTGCCCCGCGATTAGCCTTGAAAAGAATTCCAGTTAAACGCTGCCGACGAGTTTTTGCCGGGCGCTCACCACCAGGCTGAACAAGAGCGGCACGACGACCAGCGTGAACACCGTGGCGACGAGCAACCCGCCGACGACGACACTACCCAGGCCTTTGTACAACTCGCTGCCCGAGCCGCCCATCAGCACGAGGGGCAACATGCCGCAGACGCTGGTGGTCGTGGTCATGAAGATCGGGCGGATGCGGGTCCGCACCGATTCGCGGATCGCTTCGCGGGGCGCCATCGGCTCGATGTCCTCAAAGACACCCGGCGACGTTTCTTCCTTCCGGGGGCGCATGAAGTTGAGCGCCTGGTGCACGATGAGGATCGCGTTGTTAACCACGACGCCGATGAGGATGACGAAGCCGAGCATGGTCAGCGTGTCGAGCTGCTGGGCCGGGTTGAACGTGTGCATGATCGCCAGGCCAAGGAAGCCCCCCACCGTCGCCAACGGCACCGCGAACAGAATCACCAACGGGTACAGGAAGCTCTCAAACAACGCCGCCATCACCAGGAACACGATCAACACCGCAAGGAACATCCGGCTGCTGAGCAGGCTGCCGATCGATTCCAGGTTGAACCCGGTCCAGTTGCCCAAGAGCGCCCCGCGGACTTCGGACAGTTTGTCCGCACTGCCCGCGGTACGAGCAACCACCGTGGGATCGATCTGGCCCTGATCGCTGAGCTCGGCGATCGTGTTTTCGATGTCTTCCACCGCCACGGCCAACGGCACTTCGGGCGGCGGCGTGACGCTGAACGTGATCGAGCGCTGCGTGTCGATCCGGTTGATCTGCTGCGGCGCGGTGGTCGGCACGAAATCCCCGAGGGCTGAGATCGGCAACACCCGTGTCTGCCCGTCGCTGTCGAGCACCGCCAACGGCGTCGTGGGCAACTGATCCGTGGTCAACTCAAAATCGGGGTGTTTGGTCAACAACAGATCGATCGACTCGCCCGACAAGCGGTAGTCGCCGATCTCCAGGCCATCAACCAGCGCCCGCATCGCCAAGCCGAGCTGCTGGGTGTTGATCCCCAAGTCGCCGGTACGGATCGGGTCGGGGCGGAACTGGACCTCGGGACCCGAGAGGTTGAAATTCAACGGGTCGGGTTGGACTTTGTCGAAGCCGTACCTGGGGGCGAGGGTCATGTACACCGCCTCGGCGCTCTGGCGGAGGCGGTCGAGGTCCGAGCCGAGCAGTTCGACATCGATGCCGCTGGTGCCGCTGATGCCCCGGCCGAAGATCGAACGCTGGAACGCGAAGCCGAACGAGCCGGGGATGCCCATCATCGATTGGGTGAGGATGGTGCTCAACGGCTGGACAAGTTCTTTGTCCTGGCTGGACGCACCCATGAAGATGATGCTGCCGAAACGGACAAAGAAGTAGTTATCGACGGGCGGCACCGCCTCGTAAGGCTGACCCGACTGAAAGTTCATAACCGGCGCAATTGCGGTGGCTTCTTCGATGGTGTCGACTTCCCAGTACGGGGCGATACCCGGCTCGATGCGTTCGCCGATGAACTGGGCCTGATCGATGTTGTACGCCGGGGGCGTGAGCATGATGCCGAAGATCAGGTTCTGGTTGCCGTTGGGCAGGTAGCTGGTCGGTGGCATAAGCAGCCAGGCCCCGCCGAGCGAGGCCAGCGTAAACGCCGCGATCACGAGGACGCGCAGCACCACGGTGAACCCGCCGCGATCGGTCACGCGGTGGATCAAGCTCGAGTACCCTTTGGGCAGCCACGCAAACGCCCCGGCGATCCGGTCGGCGAGTTGCGGCTTGAGCGTGCCGTCGGCGTGGGTCTTGATCGCCCGCAACCAACGGGCCGACGCCGCGGGGATCACGGTGATCGACACGATCAGCGACAACGCCACCGCCCCGCAGATCGCCAGCGAGATATCGAAAAACAGCTGGCCGGCCTCTTCCTGCACCGTGAGCACGGGGATGAACACCGCCAGCGTCGTCAGCGTCGAGGCGAGGATCGCGCCCCAGACTTCCTTCGTCGCTTCGTAGGCAGCGCGACGCGGCGTCTTGCCCATATGGATGTGGCGGTCGATGTTCTCGAGCACCACGATCGCGTTGTCGACGACCATGCCCACCGCGAACGCCATCCCCGCGAGGCTGATCACGTTGAGGTTGCGGCCCGCGCCGGTCATCACGACGAACGTGCCGAGCACCGACACGGGGATCGCCAAGGCGATGATGAGTGTCGGCCGGATCTTGCCGAGGAAGACCAGCAGCACCAACGCCGCGAGCGTGCCGCCGATGATCAAGTTCGATTGGACGAGGTTGATCGCGTCGGTGATGTAGATCGTCTCGTCGTAGACCTGCCGCATGTGCAGGCCGTAGCGGTCCTGCTCATAGGTCGGCAGGATGTTCTCGTTGCAGAAGGCGATCTGTTCGCGGAGGCCAGCCATGACGTCCATGACGTTGCTGCCGGTCTCGCGGATGGCGTTGATCGCGAGCGCCGATTGGCCGTTGGCCCGGACAAAGCTCCGGCGTTTTTCGAGGGTTTGGACCGCGTCGCCCAGGTCTTTGATGCGGATCGTACCGGCCTCGTCAGAACGCACCACAGTGTTTTCGATTTGATCCAGCGCATCGAACTGGCCGATGGTGCGGACGCGGACGTCGCGGATGCCGTCTTCGAGGTCGCCCGCCGAGACGTTGACGTTTTCGAACTGCAGCGCGCTGCGTAACTCGTTAAACGTCACGCCGCGCTCAGCCAACGCCGCGGGATCGACGCGGACGTGGACCTCGCGCTCACGCCCGCCGTAGACGTTGATCCGGCTGACGCCCGGCACCCGCTCAAGCATCGGCTTCACCCGGTCGTCGGCGAAGTCGTAGAGCGACTGCATGTCGAAGTCGGGGTCGGTCGAGTCGAAGATCACCCACGCGATGGCTTTGGACGCGTCGGCGTCGGCGTCGGTGATGATCGGCTCATCCACATCATCCGGGTACGCGGGGACTTCACGCAGTTTGTCGGAGACGCGGATGCGGGCGTCTTTGATGTCGGTGCCGATGAAGAACTCGAGCGTGATCGTCGCGCTGCCGGTCGAGGCCTCAGCCGTCATCTTCTTGAGCCCGCCCAGGCTTTTGAGGTACTCCTCTTGTTCCTCGATGATCTCGCGTTCGATCTCTTCGGGGCTACGGCCGGTCCAGTTGGTCTCGATGGTGATGACCGGCTCGTCGACGTTGGGCGTGAGTTGGATCGGGATGGTGGTGAGCGAGAGCACGCCGAACAGCACCGTGAGGATGACGCCGACGGTGACCTTCACCGGGTTCGAGATGGCAAAGCGGATGATGTCCATACGGAAGCGGTTGAGCGGGTTCACGCGCCGGGGGCGGGGTCGGGGGCGACGGCAGTTTCGGATTCCGAGTCGGTGTTGGGCGGTGTGGCGGGCGTTTCGGGAATGGGGGCATCCACGGCGGGGGCTCCGGGGCTTGCCGCGGGGTTCATGATCGACAGCGGCTGAGTCGGGAACAGGCGCTCAGCACCTTCGATCACGACATCGGTGCCTTGGTTGAGCGCGGGGAATTGACCGCCGGGCAGCGGCTCGACGGCGTAGCGGTCGCCGTGGCCGAACAAGACCTCGACCGGCTCGGGCAACGCGGCGGGCATCGGGCCGCCCATCTGCGCGGCGTACCACACCGACGCGCCGCCCGCACTAAACAACACCGCGTCACGCGGCACGGTGATGAACTCGCCCTCGCGGCTGATCGGGACCTGGGCGACGACACTCATGCCCGCCCGCAGCTTGCCTTCGTGATCGGGCAGGCGGATCTTGACCGGGAACGTCCGGGACGCCGTGGTGCCGTCGGGCCGGACCGAGACGATTTGTCCGACGACCTCGTGGTCGACGCTTTCGATCTTGACTTCGACTTGGTCGCCGACCTGCAGCGCGTTGACGAAGCGCTCGGGCACGTCGACCACCGCGTCGATCTCGCCGACGGAGATCATCTCGACCACGCCGTCGCCGGGGTCGACCCACTGGCCGACTTCGATGAGCGTGCGCGACACGGCCCCGTCGAAAGGCGCGACGATGGTCGCCCGCTCGGCGGACGTTTGGGCGCGGTCGCGGGCGGCGAGCGCGGCGTCGAGGCCGGCCTGATTCGCCGCGACGAGTGTGCGTTGGTCGTCGACTTCTTTGGCCTTGGCCGAGCCGGCTTGGCTGAGGCGTTCGAGTTGGTCGAGGTCGCTCTTGGCTTGGTCGAGTTCGGCCCGGGCCGCGGCGACATCAGCCTCGGCGGCTTTGAGGTTCAGGTTGGCCCAGACCTCGTCGATCTGGGCAAGTTTGGTTTCGCGGCCGGCGACGCGGTCACCTTCGTCCACCGCGAGTTCGGTGATCTTGCCTTCGACTTCGGCGGTCACGGTCACCCGCCGAACTTCTTCCAGCCGCCCCACCACCGCGACCCGGTGCTGCAGCGTCTGCATCTCGACTTGGGCGACCCGTACCGCGGCGGGGTCCGGGCCGCCTCCGTCCGGCGGGCCGCCCGCTTCCTGCTCGGCCGGATCGGGCCGCATAGCCTGAACCCCCAACACCAGCAATGCACCGAAAACAACACCCGACACCAGACCCACGCCGACGGCGGGCCAAAGCAAACGGTTGGAAGAGCTACTCATCGGGGTCCTCGCGGAAGCGGTCGTGATTCGGGCACAGCGTAGAAGCGGTTCGCCCGGACATCAAGCCCGCGGGTTAGGTTATTTGTCGGATGCGATACGCAGATCCATGGCCCCGCGTTACCGTTCCTCGTTATTCGTCGGCGTATTCCCAGACCGTCACGTCCAGGCGTTGGGCGCCCCATTGCAGGGCACGTTCGTGCGTGGGATACAGCAGATCGAGCCGGTGGCCCTTGATCACGCCGCCACGGTCGAGCACGGGGATCGGCCGACCGTTGTTGTAGCCCGGCACGGTGAGGACCGTGCCGAAGGGGAACAACGAGGTGTCGGCCGCAGCGAGCTTCATGCCGTTGGTCCACACGCTGTAACCCGAAGCGGTGATGCCGTCCGCCCAGATGCCGCACGAACGTTCGTCGGGGCTGTAGGCGGTGGTCAACATGCGGACGGTTTTGACCGGACGCAGCGGACGGCCGTCGAACGTCGGCATTTCGCTGGGGCTGAGCACCGGCACCGGCCGGGTGTCGCCGAGTGCCGGTCCGCGGTCTTCGGTTTCTTCGATGAGTTGTTGCTCGCGGGCCAGGAGCGCGGCGTCAGGCAACACGATCTCGGGGATCACCATCGCCGGGGCGGGACGCGACGGGGCAAACGCCTCGGCGGGCAGCCCGTCGACCGTGGACGACGCCGCGGGGTTCTCGATGGTCATCAGTTCGATGCTCTCGCCGCTACGCACGCCCGCCACCACGCCCCAGATCAGCGTGGCCGCCACCACCGTGGTCCCGGTGATCACCACCACCGCCAACGCGAAAGCGAAGGGCTGCGTCTCTCGGCTACCGGGTTGGGGGCTGGGGAATCGGGGCATGGTTGAGATCAGAGTGACGAGCGTTCACCCGCACGGAAAGACGCGGATATCAAGCTCACTATGATACTCAGCCCAGCCGGGGCCGCTCGAAAAAATGCGGAAATTTTAAAGCCTGCCCGCGTCGCCGAACGATGGCAAAAGGTTTATTTCTTCTTCGCAGGGGCCGATCTCACGGCGGCGGGGCCGGGTTTGGCCGCGGGGGAAGCGGTTTTCGCGGCGGCGGTCTTTTTCTTCTTGTCCGCCTCGGCGGACCGCGCGACCCAAAACACCTGGTCGGCGGCGTACCAGACGCCCTTGCCGTAGGAGTGGTAGACCGGGCGGATGGCCACGAACGCGGTGTCGTCGTCTTCCACGGTGACTTCGCAGACCCGGCCGGTCGTCTGGCCGTTGACGGTCACGACGGTATCTCCGACCTCGATCGGCTTGCCGGCCACGTCTTGAACTAATTCAGCGGTAATCATTGTAAAAAATAGGCTTAAAATATTAGCGATGCTTCAACCAAACCCTAGGCGCGGTCAGCGCGGATTTCTCGCCCGGGGTTGCAAAAGCCCCTGTTTTCGTGGATAAAGCTCGCCCCACGACCCCAAACCACGTTTACCCCGGAGATTCGCCATGGAAACCACGCTGATTTTTCTCAAACCCGACGCCGTGCAACGCGGGCTGGTCGGCTCGATCGTCGGCCGCTTCGAGGCCAAGGGCCTGACCTTCGTCGGCATGAAACTGATGAACGTCTCCAAAGACCTCGCCGAGAAGCACTACGCCGAGCACGCGGGCAAGCCGTTTTACGACGGGCTGATCTCGTTTGTGACTAGTTCGCCGGTGTTCGTGATGGCGATCCGCGGCGTGAACGCGGTCGCGGTCTGCCGGACGCTGATCGGCGCGACCAACGGCCAAAAGGCCGACCCCGGCACGATCCGCGGCGACTTCGGCATGTCCGGCGGCTACAACATGATCCACGGCAGCGACAGCCTCGAATCCGCCGAACGTGAGCTCGCCCTGTGGTTCGCCGACGGCGAACTGGCCAGCATCGACAAGACGCTGGACCAGTGGGTCTACGACCCCAGCGATCTCAAATAGGGTCAACCGAAAATCAGGCCTTTAACCAGATTGCCGCTTGCGGCTTTTTTTACGGCGACTCGATCCACTCGACTTCGTAGGCCAGTCCTTCTTCGCCGCCCGTGCCGTCGCCCGGCGGGTCGCCGTTGAAGACGTTGTCGGCCTGGATGCCGTTGAACGTGCCGTCGTAGATCGCCACGCGGTGCAGCGAGCCCAGCCAGTCGCGGTTGTCGCTGGCTTCGTTGGCCAAGAGCAACTCGTAGCCGCTGTTCCAGTTGTCCAAGTCGCCGGTCCAGGCCTCGGTGACTTCGAGGGTGCCGTTGCGGTAGATGCGTAGTTCTTCGTTGGTGTTGTCGTAGGTGAAAATGACGTGTTCCCGGGTGCCCGCGACCAGGACGTCGCTCGACTCGGCTTCGGGCGTGCCGGAGGATTTAAACTCGGTGCGGAGGCGGACGTTGTACTTCGCGTCGGTCTGGCCGAGATGGAAGTTGCGGTTGCTGGTGCCGTTGGAGTAGCTGACGATCCGGGCCGGGCCGTCCTGCGTGATGTTGGCGGGGGTGAAGATGGCTTCGACGGTGACCGCGTCGCTGGCGGTAATCGCGTCGTGTAGTCGCGTCACCGTGCCGCCCGAAGAGATCGTCGTGCCGGTGTCGATCGTCAGGCCGCCGCCGCTGATCCACGTGACGTGGTCGGCGTCGGCAATCGCCAGGTCGTGGGCCGGGCTTTCCCCGGCGGTATCGTACACCACCGCGGGCGCGACCGCCCGGGGAGCGGTCTTGGCGTAGAGGTCGGCCGCCTGGTCGGCGTTGAGGTTCTGGTCGTACAGTCGGATGTCGTCGAGTTGGCCGTGGTAAGGCAGGTTCCAGCCGCTCGTCGTGCCGCTGCTGGATTGCCACAGGTCGGCACCAAACAGCATGGGTTCTTCGTTACCCACGCCGCCGGAGGACGTGCCCAGACCGCCGGTGTACGAATCGGTGTCGACCAAGACGCCGTTGAGATACATGCGTAGCCCGTCGGGGCCAAAGCCGACCGCGACGTGGTACCAAGTATCGGGCGCGATGGTCCCGCTGGCGGAACTGACGTACTTGCTGGTGCTGGTGCTTTGAAGTCGGCACTCGACGCGGTTGCCGATCAGGTAGATCCGGAAATGGCCACCGGTGACGTAGTAGCTGGCGTCTTTGGACACCATCGCCTGCGTGCTGCTGATGTCGCTTGGCCGGAACCAGAACGCCATCGTGCCGGTGTTCAGCAGGTAATCCGCAACGTGGGGCACCTCCACGAAATCATCAACCCCGTCGAAGGTATAAGCCGTAGCGATCTGCCCGGAAGCGCCCCCCGACGCGCCGTTCGTGGCTGTGCCATCGTTGGTGCCCGTATCGTCCGCGGCGGGACTCGCCCCGCGCCCACCGGCGAGGTCGAGGTCGAGGTGGATGTCGGAATTACTGACCGAGAGGTCGTCGCCTGAAAGCAACCGACCCCAGAACTCGGCGCCGGTGAACTCGATGTCGTTGCGGCTGTAGAGCGTGGCGGAGACTTTCGAGCCGTCCTTGATGATCGTAGGATCGCTGCTGCTAAGCGCGTAGATAAACATACGGCCGGCGGCGCTGGAATCATTGTTGACCTTGGCCGAGTTCTGGAACTCGACTTTTTCTTTCACGTAGATGCTCAGCGACGCGCCGGGATTGATCACAATCTCGCCGCCGTTGTCGACCACGAACTCTTTCTGGACACCGATGGTCACGTTGCCCGTGATAGTCACGACGGCGTTCTCTTTGATCACCAGCTTCTCGAAGTGCTTGTCGGTGCTCCAGGTCTGGTTGGAGGTGTAGTCGCCATCACCTTGGTTACTGGGCAGGCCGGTGGGCCAACTCGGCACGGACAGGTCCACGGAACCGCTCAACACATCCTTGGTACCGGTGACGGTAGCGGTGACGACCGAGGACGGGGAGCCGCCGACACCAGCGTAGGCATCGCCTCGTATCTCACTACCACCGCTGGCGGTGATCTCACCGCTCGACGTGCTATTGGTAGACACCACCGCGGCGCTGCCGACGTTCGTCCCGCCGTAGACTCCGGCGGACGAGCGGTAGCTGTCGATAACCGAGCCACTGTTCAGCGAGATGCTGTCGTTCGCGGCGATCGCGCCGTCTTCCGGGTCGCCGTTCGCGCCCCCGCCCGCCGGCTCGTCGAGCTTCCAGTGCCCCACCAACTGCGGCGTGACCGGGGTAGGCTCGTTGAACTCGTACAACGCCACGAGGTTGGGTGTGACGCTGGCCGCTTGCGATGTCGAAGCCTCGCCGTCGGTGAACACCGCCGTGACCTGCGCCGCGGACAGTTGCTGGTCGTAGATCCGCACGTCGTCGAGACGACCGTCGAGGTAGTTCTGCAACGACATGATCGTCAGGTTGCCGCTGCTCCAGGTGTTGGCCCCCAGCGCGATCGGCTCGTAGTTGCCCACACCGCCGGAGGACGTGCCCATGCCGCCGGTGTAGGAATCCGAGTCGACCAACGAGCCATCGACGTAGAGCCGCATGCCGCCCGGGCCGAAGGTGAACGCGACGTGGTGCCACGTGGTCGCCGACAGCGCATCGCCCGAGTCGAGGCTGTAGCTGGTGTTGGTGCTTTGGAACCGGAGTTCGACGTCGTTGCCGTTGGCGTAGATCGTGATGTGGCCGCCGGTGTCGTAGCCCGAAGAGTCTTTCGAGAACAGCTCCTGCCGGCCCGAGAGATCGTCAAGATAAACCCAGAGCGAGATCGCGCCTTCATCGACCAGAAAGTCGTCGTGATGCGGGATCTCGACGTAGCCGTTGCTGCCGTTCAAGCCCAGCGCGTAGTCGACCTGCCCCGACTGCGCTAACGTCGTGCCGTTCGACGAATAGGTGCCGTCGTGCCCGCCGATGGTGTCGGCCGCCGACGAGCCCGCGGTTTCGTCGAGGGTCCATCGGCTCATCGGGGACACGCTCGTGACCGTCGGCCCGTCCGCGGCCCACTCCAACGCCTGGCGCAGAATGGTTTGTCCGGTCGTGTTGAGCCGATTGATATCAAACGAATTGCCGCCCCAAGGCAGCATCACCCGGCGTTGCGGGCTGCTGCTGTTGTCGAGCAGGGTGTCACCCACGTCCACCACCGTCAGTAGCGGATCGCTGCCCGAGACGTACTGGCCCAAAGCCGTCACTCCCGACGCCACGCCGCTGCCCGAACGTGTCAGGTTGGTGTCACTCGACGTGACGACCACGTTGCCCGTGGCCAGCCCGGATGTGATCGGGTGGGTGTTGTCGATGATATTGATCGTCGAGCCGGTATATGTGCCGTAGTTGCTGGACATGCCCAACTCATCCTGGAGCGCCCCCTCTTCGTTGACGATCCCGAACGAGTAGCCGTTGAGTTTCGTGCCGACGTCGGACGAGTAACACTCCTCGCTCACGTAGGCCACATCGACGTCCACCGCCGCCGTGTCGTAAGCCGCCTGGGAATCACTGTCGGTGACCGTCACCACGGTGTAACCCCAAGACTCAAACAACGCCCGCTTCGCCACGTCCTGGCTGGACAGGCTGGAACTGCCCGCCACCAACAGCACCGTCAGCGGCGCGGTGGCCCCGGTCGGTTGAACACGGTTAGTAATGCGGTGGACGATGCCGTTGAACGATCCCTCGACCGTGATGAGAAACACGTCGGATACGTCGTCGCCCAGGTCGGCGTCGTCTTCGTCCTCTAACAAGACGCGGAACGTGCCGCCGTTGAGGTCTTCCGTGGAGGTCCACACGCCGTGGGTGTAGTCGCCCCGCCAGGCGGCGTTGGTGTCGGCCCGCAGGTGTTCGAGCGCCAGGCTCAACCCGTCCTCGGCGATCGCGCGGGCCTGGACCTGCCGGGTGGCGTTGTAGGCGATCGCGGTCGAGGTGGTCTGGGCCGAGAGGAACGACAGCGTGATGACCGCGCCCACCGCCAACGCGATCATGACCATGAGCATCGCCGCGCCGTGCATGCGTGCGGGCGGAGTCGGTCGTCGTCGTGATGGGGTGGTAGCCGTGGTCATAGGTTCAACTCGGGGCTTACGAGCCGTTGCGCAAAGTCGCCGTGCCGATGGTGGTGTCGGTGAGGTTGCCCGCGGTCAGCGACAAGCGGTAGCTGACCAACCGGGCGGACTGAGGGTCGGTTTCGTCGAGGGTGACGGTAAAGCCCTGGGCGTCGTTGGCCCAGCGGGTTTCGGGGAAGTCGGCCGTGCCGCGCAGGGCATCGGTGATCGCGTCGAAGTCGTCGGCCAGCGTGTACAACACGTCGGCCGTGCCGTCGGGCGCGGTGTACGACGACAACGTGCCCGCCGCGGCGTCGTATTCCAATAGCCGGATCTCCAGCAGACTCGGCGCGTCGTTTTCGTCGAGATCTCGGCCCCACAACACCACCCAGGTCAGGTCCGCCGTCTCCCCGGCCTCCAGCACCCTTTGGCTGCCGCGCACCGCGGCGTTGATCCGCATCGACACCATCTTGCTGCGGGCGACCAGCTTCCGGACGTCGCTGTCTTCGTCCGTGCCGTAGGCCATCGCCGACAGCATGCCCGCGATCGTCGCGCCGATCAGCGCCATGATGCCCAACGCCATGATCATCTCGATCAGCGTCAGGCCCCGGCCCCGCGCCGCCCGGGCACGATTTGCACGAGCTTGTGCGACACCGACAACCATTCCGGTCGCGGGATGAGTTGTTCCGGGGGCGGAGGTCATTCGGCGGGCTCCGCAACAAACCGGGTGATTGACCATTCGCGTCCGCCCGGGTCGGCCACGGTGACCGTGATCGACAAGCCGTCACGCGACCCGCCGAACCCCGCCACGGTGGTCGTGCCGTATGACGCATCGACCGTGCGGGTGAAGCGTTGGAACAACTCGGGGTACAAGACGCCCGCCGGGTCGGCGAGTTCGCCCGTGTCTTCGCTGAAGCCGTGAAAATCGTCGAGGCCATCAAAAAGATCGCGCGACGTCTCGCCGTCGTCCGGCCCCGGCGTCGTATCGCCGCCGAGATCGGCGTAAGGCAAAGCCAACACCTCGTCCATCAACGCCTCGGCCAACGACAACGCCCGCTCCTCGTGCAACGCGTTGTAGGTATGCGATTGCCCCGACACGATCGTCTGCGTCAGCCCGGCCACGATGAACGCCAACACCGCCGAGGCGAGCAACACCTCGGCCAGGGTCAGACCCCCGGCCCGACGGCGTGCTTGACTCAAAATGGGTGGCTTTCTCTCGGCCTGCATGCGCAGGTTCTCCTCGGTGACAGTTCTCCCTTTGCCATCGGTCGATTCCGGGCGGTTTTTCAGCGTGAATCGGGACGTTTCGCGTTCATGCGGCCGAACGCCGCGTCGATGGCTTGGTTATCGGGCGCATCGCTAGCGTCAAGATCACTCAACCCCGACACCCGTCGCACAACCCGTCGCTGGGATGTGTCGATAACACCCCGGATGTCTCGCTCCGCTCCCAACCCGTCCACCCGTGGATTCACCATCACCGAGATCCTCGTGATGGTCGCGGTGTTGTCGATCGCCTCGGCCTTGGCGGTCCCGATGTTCCGCGATCAGGGGCCGACCCAGTTGCGCAGCGCCGCCAAATTGCTCGCCGCCGATCTCGACGCCGCGAAAGTCGAATCGCTCACCCACGGCGACGACCCCCGGCTGGTCGTGTTCGACACCACCAACCACACCTACCACCTCGCCGCCACGTCCGACCCCGCGACGCCGATCACCAACCCGGTCGACCGCCAACCCTACCTGGTGGACTTCGGCCTCGGCCGGGCCGCGGCGCTGGGCATGGTCGAAATCCAGAGCGTCGACCTCGACGGCGACGACGAACTGGGCTTCGGCCTCTACGGCCAACTCGACCAGACCACCGCGGCCACCATCACCCTCGCCGCCGGGGACGCCACGGTCACCCTGACCCTCGACCCCGCGACCGGCGAGGCCACGATCGGCCCGATTCAGTAGCGAATCTCAATCAAACGCTCATCGAGGCCGACCGCCCGCGTTGGTTTCTCCCCCGGCTTGGGTCCGTTATAATCTTCGGAACCGGAATTTGGCTGTCGATCAGAGCCCGTCCGGAGCGGCCAACAGCCGTCGCAATCTGCCTCCACCCCGCGTCACGGCCTCCGATCGCCGATTCCGCGTCGGGGTCTCCCGATGCCATCAAGGAGCCACGCCGTGGCCGAGTCTCCCAACACCCCCCGAGCCGCCGCCGCGTCGGCCGTCGAAGCCGACCAAGCTCAAGCCTCGGACAAAGACCTACCGGTCAACGGCGACCGCCGCCGGACCTGGCAAGACATGCCCCAAACCAACGGCGACCCACCCAAGGCCAACGTCCCCGCCGGCCTCTGGCTGCGCTGCCCCGCCTGCGGCGCGATGAGCTACCGCAAACAGGTCGAGGCCAACCAACACGTCTGCCCCGAGTGCGGCCACCACTACCGCATCGGTGCCGACGAGCGCATCAAGCTCCTGGTCGACCCCGGCAGCTTCGAACCGCTCTGGGAAAACCTGGCGCCCAAGGACACGCTCCAGTTCGTCGACCGCAAAGCCTACAAAGACCGCATCACCGCCGAGCAGAAAAAGACCGGCCACAAAGACGCACTCGTCGCCGGCAAAGCCTTCATCAAGGGTCGCGGCGTCGTGCTCGCCGTGATGAACCCCGAGTTCATGATGGCGTCGATGGGCAGCGTCGTCGGCGAAAAAATCACCCGCGCGATCGAACTGGCCACCGACCTCGACCGCCCGGTCATCGTGGTCTGTGCGGGCGGCGGGGCGCGGATGCAGGAAGCCACGCTCGCCGTATCGCAGATGATCAAGACCAGCGCGGCGCTCGCCCGCCACGACGACGCGGGCGGCCTCTACATCGCCCTGCTCACCGACCCGACCACGGGCGGCACCGCCGCGAGTTTCGCCATGCTCGGCGACCTCATCCTCGCCGAACCCAAAGCCCTCATCGGCTTCACCGGCGCCCGCGTCATCGCCAACACCGTCCGCCAGGAACTGCCCGAAGGCTTCCAACGGGCCGAATTCCTGCAGGAAAAAGGCTTCGTCGACCGCGTCGTCCACCGCCAGGATTTACGCAGCGAGATCAGTCGGATTATCGACTACGCCGGGAAGTGATTGAATCGTTATGTGGTCAGCGGGGTACATGACATTCTTGCTGGTCATCATCCCGCTGATGATCTTCGTCTGGCCGCGATTCGATCGCACGCTGTGGATACAGATCGCTTTCTGCGTGGTGATCGGCTGGTGGTTGATGACGGTCACCCTCGAAGCCGAGATCGGTGAAACCCTCCGCGAGCTCGCCGACAAATCGTCCGCAGGGTTAGAGCTGACTTCCGAGGAAAAACAGTTCGACGGCACGGGTGATCGAGCCGTTTCGCTTCAGGTGGGTTGGTTCCCCCCTTTGGTGATCGCCGCAATAGCATGTGGCGTGCGATGGGGATTTCGTCGTTTGTTTAATCGACTCTCCAACCCTTCCCAGCAGGCTACCTGATGCCCAAAATCCTTGAAAGCGCCACCGTGCTCCTCGTCCGCGACGTTCACGCCTCGGCCGACTACTTCCGCGACTGTTGCGGGTTCAAGTACGACCGCTTCTGGGGCGAGCCGCCCGGCTTCTGCATGGTGTGGCGGGACGGGTTCTGCCTGATGCTCAAGCAGACCGATCAGCACGACAAGATCGTGCCGAACGGAGAAGTTGAGGAAGCGCTGTGGGACGCCTACTTCTGGGTCGATGACGCCGATGCGCTCTACGAAGCGTTCAAGGCCGCCGGGGCGAAGATGGGCTACGGCCCCTGCGATCAGCCCCACGGCTGCCGGGAGTTCAGCCTCCTAGACCTCGACGGCCACGAGATCGCCTTCGGCCAAGACCTGCAGGCCGCGGCCGAGGGCTGAATCGGCGGCGGAATCGGGGTGAGCGTGTAAAGCGGGGCGAGTGTTCGGGCTGTAACGGCTGGAATGCTTGACCCTTGGCCGAGTCCGCGATCCGGACTGACGTGGGGCCGCCGCCGCGACGATATCTCCGGCAAGATGCGCCTCGGCTTTTGCCTCTCCATCATGATGACCGTCGGCCTCGGCGGGTTCCCGGGCTTAACCGCCGCGCAGCCGACTGAGGTCAGCCAGTCGCCGACCCGGCAGCGCATCGTCGCGGTGGGGAACCCCGCGGACGACCTGCGCGTCTTCGCGTCGCACCACTACCACATCCACACGAACCTCAGCCGCGAGGAAACCGTGCCGTTCGGCCGACACATGGACGCGGTGTTTGCCCAGTACGAGCGGCGCTTCGCGGACTACACCGAGCGTCACGCCGGCCTGATGCCCTTGTACCTGTTCCGCCATCAGGGCGAATACCTCGACTTCATGCGGCACCACGGCATCGACGCCACCGGCAGCGGCGGCATGTTCTTCGTCACCCACTCGATCCGCGGCCTCGCCACCTGGGCCCACGGCCACAGCCGATCGCAGACGCTGCGCACGCTGCAACACGAGGGCTTCCACCAGTTCGCCTGGAACCACCTGGGGCCGAACCTGCCGACGTGGATGAACGAAGGGCTGGCCCAGTATTTCGAAGACGCCGTGATCCTCGACCACGGCATGGAACTCGGCCTGGGCGACCCCGACCGCATCGAGTTGGTCCGCGACGCGCTGCGGTACAAGTGGGCGGTGGACATGGAAGAGCTGCTGTCGCTGGACAACCAGCAGTGGAACGCCGCGCTGCGCAACAACGGCAGCCGGGCGGAACTGCTCTACGCCCAGTCGTGGTCGATGGTGTACTACCTGATCCACGGCGACGACGGCCGATACCTGCGGTCGTTTGAGGTCTACCTCCGCTTGCTCTCCGAGGACCACGCCCACGACAAGGCGTTTCGCTCGGCGTTCGGCGTCGGCGCTCTGGACGGCATCGAGCCACGCTGGCGACGCTTCGCGCTCGAACAGCAACCCGACCCGGTGAACGTCGCGGTCGAGCGGTTGGAATTTCTCGGCTCGGCGTTGGCGTACAAGGCAGAACGGGAAGAGGCGATGCCACGCAGCTTCGCGGCCCTGCGCACCGACCTGCAGTCGCGCGGCTTCAAACTCACCCGCACCCACCACGGCCACCGCGAAGAGCTGCTGGCCACCGACGACTACCGCTTCGCCTACACCCGCCCCGGCGGCGAGACCTCGGCGTTCCTGCTGCTCGAACCCTCGGGCTTCGGCCTGCCCCCCCGCCTCGCCGCCCCGGGCCTGTCGCCCGAACCGAACCTCGTCTGGGAACGCGGTGCGGATGGTGAGCTGGTGTTTGATATCGAATATCGATGATGTGGGTTCGAAGGCAAGGTGAACCACAGAGACACAGAGACACCGAGCTAAGACAAAAAGGCACTCGATGCTGAGCCAGTCGTTTTAGTGCCTTGGCTCTGTGTCTCTGTGGTGAAATTCACACCACCAACCCGTCCAACGAATTCAAACCCAACGGCTCTTTCGTGAAAAAAGGCTCGGCGTATCGGGTGCCGATGCGGCTGCCCATGTAGCCGTTCATCTCACGCACAAACTCGACCACCCGGCGGTTCTTTTCGGGGATCACGAACTGGGTTTCGTAGGCCTTGATCGAGTCTTCCTTCAGGTCCATCTGCTCGGTGATGTCGAGGCAGAACGACGGGTTGGCCACCCAGCGTAGGTGCGTGCAGTAGTAGTAGATCATCCACTTGGGGTAGATCGGCTCGCCGGGCAGATCGGTCTTGGTCAGCTTGGCGTCGAACCGTGCGTCCTCGACGATCCGCGTCACCGCCCGGTGGTCGGGGTGGGCGTCTTCTTCAAACGGCAGGAAGATCATCTGGGCCTGGTGCTCGCGGATCACGCCCGCCATCGCGTGCCGGGCTTCGAGGGTGTGCTGCACCTCGCGGTTTTTCAGGCCGAGCAGTCGGCGGGTGACTCGGCCGCCGCCCCCCGAAGCAGCGGCTTGGCGGTTGAGGATTTCGGTTGCCGCGGTCCATTCGATTTCGCGCTGGGCAACCGAGCCGTGGGGCGTCGGTTCGCCGTTGGTCATATCGAGGACCAGGACGTGGTGACCCTGCGCGGCGAGGCGGGCGATCGTGCCGCCCATGCCGAGTTCCTGATCGTCGGGGTGCGGGCCGACAACGATGATGTTCATGGTCAAGATTCCAAAATAAACAAGTACCGCGCACACTTTAGCCCCGGGTCACCGACCCGGGTACCGCGGCACACAAACCCGCAAAAATTACTTGGGCCGCTCAAACTTCCAAGGCTTGCCGCCGCACGACGGGCAGACCGTCGGCGGGTTCTCGCGGATATGCGCTTCGCCCACATCACCCAAAAACGCGCGGCAGTGCGGGCAGTACATAAACGTCCCGTCGTTGGCCATATTCGCTACCACAAAACGTCGGTAGTCGATCTTGTAGTTCCGCGACGCCCGCCACAACGCCCCGCCGAACACCATCACGCCCGCCACGACCGACGCGATCTGCACCCAAGCCAAGCCCTGCTGATCGCCGATCCACAGACCGATGAGCATCCCGAGCACGCCCGACGCCCCGACGATGCGGAGCTTCATGTCCCGACGGAGGTACATCGGGTCGGCGTTCTCGCGCCACAAGCCGTGCACCAGCTTCTGGGCCTGCCGGTTGCTGAATCGGGGGGTTTTCGAGGAGGACGAAGTTGGGCTCATAATGCTTCCGGGGCCGGGGGCCGTGTCTCACCGGAAGAAGGAGGGCACAGGAGTTGTTCGTAGAGTTCGAGCAGTTCGCGGTTCATCTTCGCCGCGCTGAAGTGCTCCACTACGTGCTGCCGCCCCCGCTCGGCCAAACCCGCACGATACTGCGGATCGTCCAACAAGTCGAGCAACGCCCGGCCCAGCGCCGCCCGATCCCCCACCGGCACCAGCCGCCCCGTCTCGCCGTCCTGGATCACCGACGGGATCCCGCCCACGTCGTACCCGACCACCGGCACCCCGCACAAAAGCGCTTCGCACAGCGTCCGGCTCTGCCCCTCCTGATACGACGGCAACGCCATCACGTCCATCGCCGCGAGGTGTTCCGGAATGGACGACAACGGCACCAGCCCGGTCAGCACCGTCTTGCCCAACGCCATGTTCGGGTGCTTCTGCAGATCGGCCCGGTGGAAGCCGTCGCCGACGAAGAGCAGCCGGACTTCTCGACCCGCGGCGTTCAACACTGGAAGTTGATCCAACAGATCCGCGTGACCTTTGAGCGGGTCGAGCCGACCAACGTGGCCCACGACCAACGCGTCCTGCGGGATGCCGCACTTGAGCCGCACCGCGTCGCGGCGCTCGGGACGTGGCGTGAACGCCTCAACGTCGATCCCACTGGGGATGACGGTGAACTTGTCGGCCGAGGCGATGTTGTTCGCCACGAAGGCTTCGATCATCTCGGAAGTGATCGCGATCAGGTGGTTGCACTGCTTTGCGGCATGTTTTTCTGCAGCAACGTAAAGGTTGTGAATCCACTTGGACTGCTGGTCGTGGAACGGCAAGCCGTGGACGGTATGCACGACGCATGGCTTACCCGCCAGACGTGCCGGGTTGGCCGCGGCCCGACCGAGGATGCCTGCCTTGCTCGAATGCGTGTGCACCACGTCAGGCCGAATCTTGTTGACCAGCCGCCGAAGTTGAACGTGCGCCATCACATCATTGAGCGGGCTCAACTCCCGAACCATCGGCTTGATCTCGTGCAGCGTCGCGCCGCTGGCTTTGGCTTCTTCGAGCAGCGAACCCTCGGGGCCATGGATCGGGCCGTAGGCGAGGTGGACCTCGTGGCCGGCCTCGACCTGGGCCTTGCAGGACATCACGGTGTTCTGCTGGGCTCCGCCGAGGATGAGCCGCGTGATGACGTGGAGGATTCTCATGGACTGGATTTTAAATCAAGGCGTTTAATCACGAAGACGCGAAGGCTCAAAGACGCAAAGAAGAATTGAGGAATACTCGAAGCACTTAAACAAGGTTAAGAGGGTATGTGATTCAAAATACGATTTGGCTTTCTTCGAGCCTTCGCGCCTTAGCGTCTTCGTAATGGAGGCCGTAACCACCAATCAACCATACCTGATCCACTCCAAACACAACCCGTTCGGCGGCAGCGTCGGCCCGGCGATCTGGCGGTTCTGCGTCGCCAAAATCTCGTCGATCCTTTCCGGGGGCATCCGGCCCATGCCGACGTCGAGCAGCGTGCCCGCGACGATGCGGACCATGTTGTAGAGGAAGCCGTTGCCGGAGATGACGACGTGGATCTCGCGCCCGGCCCGCGTCACATGAGCACCGGGTGGCAACCCGGTGCCCGAACCCTCCGGCCCGTCAGGACCGCCTTGCCATGCGGTGCTGACGGGCAGCGGATGTTCTTCGACCCGGCAGTCGTGGATGGTGCGGACCGTGGTCGTTCGGCCGTGGGCGGCGGCGGCGAAACCCTCGACGTCGTGCGTGCCGATCAAACGCTTCGCCGCGTCTTGCATCCGCGCGAGGTCGATCTCGGCCCACTCGTGATAGACCAGATGCCGAATCCCCAGCGGGCGGTGGCGGGTGTTGGAGATGCGGTAGCGGTACTGCTTGTCGGTCGCGTCGCGGATCGCGTCGAAGTCGTCGCGCACCAACTCGGCGTGACGTACATCAATGTCCTTGGGCAGTCGGCTGTTGATCGCCCGACACAAACGCTCGATCGGGATCGTCGTGTCCGAGCTGAAGTGGCAGACCTGCCCCACCGCGTGCACCCCCGTATCCGTCCGACTGGCCCCCAACAGATCAAACACTTCCGGCGGCTGCCGCAACACCTGCATCATTGCCGCCTCGAGTTCGCCCTGCACCGTGCGCGGCCACGGCTGATCCGGCGGCTGCTGCTTCTGCCAGCCGTGGAAGGCGCTGCCGTCGTAGGCGACGGTGAGTTTGTAGCGGCGGGTTTCGGGCATACGCTTGCAACTCACGGACCAAGACTTGACCAATACTCACGATAAACCATCAATACGCCACACCCCGATGTAACAAGAATCAACACCATTGACATCAGCCGTTGTCTAGAGTTGTGACCGAATAGCAACAGTACAACACAGCCTACGGTGTTCAAGAGAACAAGCGGGTACTGGAGTAAGCCAACCGTGGAAACTAACCCGCGTAATTTTCGATTGGCCCTCGACCAATCCAGCCGCTCTTGCAAACGTACCTCCTGGTCCGGAGTTAATGGCATCTGGAGCAACTCTTCATCGGTTAGCTCCAAGCCACGTTCGTAAGCAATCGATCGACGGACCTGGATTTCCCAAAGCCCGGGGCCTCCAACCCGCCAAGGTATGTCATTCCCTTCAATGGAAGGCGGCTGCGGTCGAGGTAAAAAACCCCCCATCTCTGCGTTCGCTATTTCGATGCGGATCGCGGTACTCGAAATGAACAGAGTTAGCAGCAGTACCCCAAGAAACAAGTAAAGAAACAGACGCGATCCGTTTGATTCGTTCACGCCTTCATCGCCTCAACATCCAACCCGCGTTCCTCGCACCACGCCCGGTACGCGATGGGGCTGATTTCGCTTGGCTTGATTTCGCTTTGGCCGCCCCAGAAGACGTTGGTGTAGCTGACGGGGATGCCGGCCTCTTCGAGGTGTTGGTCGATGGCGGCTTTGTGGGCGAGGACTTTGTCTTTTTCCGTGCCGTGGGAGACGCCCATGATGTTGACGTTGGAAAACTCGGGGCCGCCTTCGCGCCAGTAGGCGTGGGTCATGCAGTGGTGTCGGCCGACTTCGATGCCCGCTTCGAGTTCCTGGCCCTCGGGCACCCGCCAATGGAACAACGCGTTGAACTTGGTGACGCGTTGGCCGTCTTTGTGTTTCTTGACGTGTTCGAGGAACGTGCTGAATCGGCCGATGACGCGACGCTCGTTCAAACTCGTCGCGACTTCGCAGAAGTCGTCAATCGACTCGCCCGCCTCGGCGGCCCGCGCCGCCCAGAGATCGGGGGTCAATTCGCTCGGCTCAAATTCACGCTTGAGCGCAACCAGCACCCGCCATTCGCGGTCGGTGAGTTCGACGATCTTGGTGTCCAACACCCGGCCGGGCTCATCGGTGCGGTCGCCGGGCTCGAGCTGTTTGCGGCGGACGTGGCCGACGCCCAACGCGAACAGTTTCTTGGCGGGCAGCAGTTTGTACGCCTCGGCCCCCGTCTGTTCGCACAGGTAATCGCAGTGTTTTTCCATGCTGTAGGGCTTGGGCACCTTGAGCGTGGTCCAGAGTTTGTATTGGCTGCCGGGCGTTTCCTTGTCGGTGGTGCGGAGGACGACGTGGCCGGAGAACGGGTCCCCCCGGAACATGAAATCAAATGCCGTGGTCAACTTCCGGGGGGGGACTTTCCAGGCGATGAGCGCGCCGGGCGCGAGGCTGGTGGCCATGAGCGTTTGCCGGACCCGACGGATCGTGCCGGCCTGGAGCATCGCGCCGATGCGCTCGATCACCGTGTCCAGCGGCAGGCCCGCGGCGTCGGCGATGTCGTTCAGCGGATAGCGGGTAAAACCCTGCACACGGTCTTCGGAGACCGCGAGGATCTGGGCGTTGACGGGGTCATCGACGTAGGACGGCAGGGTGGCGGGAGACATGCCCAGAGTTTAGCGGGTTGAGACCGACCAAACATCGCCTGAAGTGGACGCGCAAGTGAATCCCCCTCCCTTGAGGGAGGGGTTAGGGGAGGGTGCCGAGCGGCGACGAACGCACGAGGGTTCGGCACCCCCTCCCGGCCTCCCCCTCAAGGGGGAGGAGTAAAGGCGAGCGACCTCGCGTTGAATCTATTCGCCATCCGCCGACTTAGACGCCGCCGTGGGAGGCTCGGTGGTTGACGTGGCGGAGTAGCAGACCAACGGCGTGCCGTCGCCCGACTCGGCGGCGTGGATCCGGCCGACAAAGATGTCGTGGTCGCCTTCGACGTCCATGTGGCAGGACAGCTCGCATTCGAAATACGCCAACGAGCCGGCCATGATCGGCACGCCGCCCTGGACGCTCGGCCGAAGGTCGAAACCCAGGAACGGGTCGTCGCTGAGGTCCGAGTCCTGCGCGAACTTACGCTGCATCAGGCGGTCGTCTTCGCCGAGTTGGCAGAGGGCAAACTTCCGCGACTCGCTGATGAGCGGCATGATCGGCTTGCCCTTGGCCACGGCCACACTGACCATCGCGGGCTCGATGCAGACTTGTTGCACCCAGTGGACCAGCATGCCCGCCCGGCGGTCTTCGTGCTGGGCGGTGAGGACGAACTTGCCCGACGGCACACAGCCCAGGGCCTTGAGGACCTCGGGCGACGGGGCGTGGGGCGTTGTCGATGAACCTGACTTGCTCTGAGCCATGCGGACTCCAAACCCCGGTACAACCTTCGCGTTCAAGATAAAGGCTGAGGCGGGGCGACGCAATCACTACACTGCGGCGATGAGATTCGACGCGGTGATGTTTGATCTGGACGGGACGCTGGCGGACACGCTGAGGGATTTGAGCGAAGCGGGCAACCACGCGATGGCCGTGGTCGGTCGGCCGACGTATTCCCTCGACGAATACCGCACCCTCGTCGGGCAGGGGCTGGATCGGCTGATCCACGACGCCCTGGGCCCCGAACACCAGGACTTGTTCGACCAGGCGATCGCCGCGTTCCGGGGATACTACGCCGAGCACCGCTACGACCACTGCGCCCCCTACCCCGGCATCGCGGCGTTGCTGGACGCGCTGACCGCGGCGGGCAGCAAGCTGGCAGTCATGAGCAACAAACCCGACGAAGCGACGGTCGACATGGTGCAGCGGGTGTTCGGCGCGTGGGACTTCGCCGCGGTGCGGGGCCACCGCGAAGGCTACCCGGTCAAACCCGACCCGACCGCGGCGTTGGAGATCGCCGAGGAACTCGGCGTACCGCCCGAGCGTTGGCTGTACGTCGGCGACACGGACGTGGATATGCAGACCGGGAAACGCGCGGGCTTTTTCACCGTCGGCGTGACCTGGGGGTTCCGCAGCCGAAGCGAATTGGAAAGCAACGGTGCCGATTACCTGACCGACCGTCCGGCACAGGTCCTCGATGCGCTCGACCGTTTACCGTCCGACCCCGAATCTTTACGTTGTGATGACGTCCATATCCGAGACCATGAACCCCATGAATATGGCCCGTACGTCGAAGGATTTCGGGCGGTACGCCTGTTGGATCAAGCGGGAGAGATTCGCGCCGAACTCGTGTGGCGGGTTGGTGTCGGGTACCACGCCGAGATCACCGACATCGGCGTGATCCAGCCGCTGGACCGACGACGGGGGCTTGGGACACGCTTACTCGCCGCCGGGCTGGAAGGCATTAAAAAATACTACCGCGATCAACTGAACCGACCGCTCCGCCGGGTGTACTTGTTTTGTGACGAAACCAACCCCGCGGGTCGCGCGTTTTACGAGGCGTTGGGTTTCAAGCGCAAAGCCAACGTGCCGGACCTGGAAACCTATTGCGACTTGCTGATCTACGTTTTGGACTGCGACAAGGACGCGTCGGCGGAATCCGAGAGCCCGGCGATCCAGTCCATGTAGCGGTATTCGAGGCCGTGCTGATCGTGCAGGGTTTGCAGGCGTTTCAGATAGTCTTCATACAGGTCTTGTTGCCACGCTTCGGTGCCTTGCTGGCAGAAGAAGATACGGCAACCCAGGGGGCGGATGGTGTGCGTGCTGCACAGGCCGTCGATCTGGTAGGGGCACGCGCCGCCCGGATGTGGTATCGAGAGTTCAGACAACTGCGGCAGACGTATCTCAACGCCAGTTTCATCACGTCCGACTTCGGACTTCGTACTTCGCACTTCCCCCAGGAACCACGCGATCTCGAGGCCCGTGACGTAGAGCCGGTGGCCGAAGTCGTCGAACTTGCAACACTTGCCGCTGCTCCAACACGTCGGGCCTTTCGCGGCAATCGCCGCGTCGAGCTCGGCGTACAGCCCGCGGAGGGCCGTGTCGATCGCCGGGTCGGCCGCGGCTTCACGCCACGCCGACCACAAGTCGACTCCGTCATCTCGCGTCGCGGAAGACAACTCGGTGTTCCTCAAAGCCCGTCTGGGTTTTTCGCCAACTCGATGCGGATCTTCTCGATGGGCACAAATGTTCCTGTTGGTTGATCCGGCAGCTTCATCCCCGGGCAACCCGCCGCCGCCTCGGCCCACTGCCGCGGGCTGGCGAGATTGCTCGCCCAGAACGGCCACGTTCGGCACTGGGTCGGGCGGACCTCGTAAATGCTGCACTTGCCCCGGCCGTTGGCGTCGCGTTTGAGGAACACGCAGTCGTACTTGTTCCGCTGAACCTTCACCTCGTCGAGCGTCCACTTGCCCATCTTGCGCTTGGTGTAACGCTGATAAAACTCGCGCTCGTCCACGCCCACGAACTCGGCCATCGCCCGGCCTTCGGCCTCATCAAACCACACGTAGCCCGGCGCCCCCGTGCAGCAGTTGCCGCACTGGGTGCACTCAAACCGCAAGCCCTCGGCGTACCACTCGCTTTCGGTGGCGGCCGCCGCGGTGCCGTCCGCGTCTGGCGTTTCGTGGTTATTCGTCTCCGTACTCATCCAACGAGTATATCGGGCTACCCCGACGCCGACTCCAGCAGCGCCCCGACGTGCCCGCACACCGCCGCGGCCAGGGCGTCGAGGTCGTAGCCGCCTTCGAGCACCGACACCAGCCGCCCCGCCGCGTGCCGGTCGGCGACCGCGAGCAGTTTCTCGGTCATCTCGACGAAGCCGGGCGTGGTGACGCGCATCCCGCCGAGCGGGTCGGCCGTCGCCGCGTCGAAGCCCGCCGAGACCAGCACGAACTGCGGGGCAAACGCGTCGAGCTTCGGGATGATTTGCTCGTGGAAGACCGCTTGGTACGCGGCATCACCGCTTCCGGGGGGAAGCGGGACGTTGAGCGTGAAACCGCTGCCCGCCCCCCGGCCGGTTTCCTGCGCGAAGCCCGTGCCTGGGTACTGGTGCATCGGGTCTTCGTGCACGCTGACAAACAACACGTCGGCCCGGTCTTCGAGCAGGTGCTGGGTGCCGTTGCCGTGGTGCACGTCGAAGTCCACGATGGCCACGCGGTCAAGGCCGTGGTCGGCGATCAGCGACTCGGCGGCCAACGCCACGTTGCCAAACAAACAAAACCCCATCGATCGGCCCATCTCTGCGTGGTGCCCCGGCGGACGCACCGCACAAAACGCGTTGTCGATCTCACCCCGCATGACCGCATCGGTTGCCCGCATCACGCCGCCCACGGCGAGCATCGCCAGGTCCGCGCTCGCCTCACACACCGCCGAGTCGGGCACATCGACGTAGCCCATCCCCGACGCACAGGTTTCGATCGCCCGGTGAACGTACGCCGGGCTGTGCAGCCGTTCGATCCGAGACGGCGTCGCGGCTTCGAACGCCAAGTGCTCCAAACGATCCCACAACCCCGCGGAGTGCAGCCCCGCGACGATGGCCCGCAAACGGTCGGGCCGTTCGGGGTGACCCGGGCCGGTGTCGTGGTCGAGGAAGCGTTCGTCGTAAATGAATCCGGTGGCCATACCCGTTCAGGCTAACGCAAAAACGCAATGCGTTGCAGCGCCAGCACTCTCTTGCCCAAAAGATGGATGGGTGAAGCCGTCGCTTGCTTTACGCGGCTTTCGGGATGTCGCGGTCGACCTCCGCCGCGATGGCGCTGTGATTCAGCGCGTACTCCGCCAATGGCTTGTCGGCGAAGCGATGCCCGTCGAGGTTGAAACGTACCGGCCAAACGCTGAGCTGCTGGTCTTCGATGACCACGGCCCGCGGGTTGCGCGGCGTCTGGTAGGCCCCGGTGTTGATGATGTACCGGCCGCCTTCGGGGACGATGACGTCCTTGCCGACGGTCAACGCGTTGGGGTCGTGCCAGATGCCCGCCCGGTGGATGTGGCCGAAGATGAAGAACCGCGACTCGGGCGCAAACCTTCGGGCAAAGCCCATCGCCCGCTTGGGGATCGTGTGCCAGTAGTACAACGCCTTGGCGATCTTCACGCCCTGCGACGACCGCCGTTCGATCCGCTGGCCCAGGCCGAAGCGTTCGAGGCCGCGCCGCACCGCGTTCTTCTCCAGGCCTTCGTTCGGCTGGGTCACGAAGTGGTCCCACTGCACGACCGAGGCGTGCTGACACGCGGCAAGTTGGTGGTCGATGTCGCGAGCCTTCTCGGGGTCCAGCGAGAGCACGGCGTCGGCGTGGAGCGCTTGGAGGTGCTTGGCGTGATCGGTCCAGGGCGAGATCGCGGGGTGGAGGATGTCGCCGTGGGTCACGAAGACCTCGCGGCTGGCCAACCGCAGATACCGGCGGTCGGTCAGCAGCGGGTCGTGGTTGCCGGAGATGAACGTGAGCTTGACGCCGTCGTCCTCGGCCAGTTCTTGCAGTTCGAGCACCTGCCGGGCGGCGAGGCCGCGTAGCTTTTGGTCGGCGATCTCCGCGACGTCGCCGTTGAGGATCACTTCGCTGGCGCCTTCCCAGAGCGGACGCAACGCCTTGGCCGACCCCGCGCCTCGGCCGGGGTTGGCCAGGTGGGTGTCCGATAAGATCACGATGCGTCCGGGGGATGGGTTCACCCGTGTGGTATCGGCGCTTTGGCGGGTAGGCTGCGGCGGCGCGGCGACGAAATCGGCGAAACGCGTTGCCTAACCGTCAGAATCGATCCGGCCGGTCCACGTCGGGGCTTTCGCCAGCCGGTAACCCCGCTTGGCGTTGCCCCGCACTTTCCAAAACGAGACCGCCCGGCCTTCGATCACCACGGCCCGCGGGCGCGGCGGCAGGTAAAACGAGCCGGTGTTGATGACGACCCGATCGCGTCCCGGCCCCAACGCGTTCGGCTCGACCCAAACGCCGGGGTTATGGATATGACCAAAAACCATGAACTGGACGCGGGGGAATTCTTCTTCGGCGAATCGATGGGCCCGGCCCGGGAAGACCGTCCAGTAGAACCACACACGCGACAACCGCTGCGCCTTGCGCCACCACCGCACCGACTGCGATAGCTGGGCGGCTTCAAAGCGGGCTTGGTTATCTCTTCGCCATGCGCGAACCGCGGCCCGTTTCGTGGCGGCGAGCTGTTCTGGAAAGTCGGCGGCCGATGGTTCGTGGTGATCGCACGGCTCGGCCGACGCCTTGGCGTGAAGTTCCGCCTCACGATCACGGTCGGCCCGCAGCCAAGCGACCGCCTCGGCCCACGGCCGAACCGCGGGCTGCAAGATGTCCCCGTGGGTCAGCACCACCGCCCCGCCGACCAGTTCCAGCCAATCCGATTCACTGACGAACGGGTCGTGGTTACCCGCGATCAACGTGAGTTCGACGCCGTCGGCGGCGGTAAGTTGTTTGAGTTCTTCGAGGCGCTGCTGCGCGGCGTCACGGGTACGTGGCGATCGCATCTCGGCGGTGTCGCCGTTGAAGATCAGCCGGTCGGCCCCTTGCCACAACGGACGCAACGCCTCGGCCGAGCCCGCGCCGCGGCGGCCGTCACTCAGGTGCGTGTCGGACAGGATCACGATCCGCCGCGGCCGTGCCGGGTTGGGATGCGGCGGTGGATCTGGCTCAAGGCCGAGCTTCATATCCAGAGTCTACCGCCCCGCGTTTGCGAGGAACCGCCGCGAATTTGGATATCGTGAGAAAGGCCGCGGCGGTATCTTGTAGGCGTTGAAAGAACCTTCGCCCACCATCGAGCTGCGGTCCGAACGCATCGTCATGACCATCGAACTGCTCATCGAGCGGATCGACTACCGCCTGCCCGGCCGAAGCCTAGGCAACACCTGCCGCCTGCTGCGTACCCTTGCGGGGAACGCGGTGAGCAAGTCCATCGAAGTCCAGAAACCCAACGTCGCGTTGCGTATTACCATCGGCGTGATCCTCGCGACCATGATTGGGGTGCTGATCAAAATCGCCGGTTCGTACATCCACTACCTGCATATCGATTCCACGGACGCGTTCTCCATGCTCGAGGGCATCGACGCGGCGATCAGCACCATCGTCTATCTCGGCCTGATCGTGCTGTTCGTTTTCTCGCTCGAAACCCGGCTCAAACGCCGCAAGGTCCTCGCCGCGGTACAAGAGATGCGGGCGTTGGCCCACGTCATCGACATGCACCAATTCTCGAAAGACCCCGAACGCCTGGTCCACCGCGAACTCATCGTCACCGAGCCCGGCGGCCAGGCCCAGGTCGATCAACTCACGCCGTTCCTGATGGGCCGATACCTCGACTACTGCAGCGAGATGCTTTCGCTGATCGGCAAGGTCGCAGCGCTGTACGCCCAGAACACACAGGACGCGGTGGTCCTCGCCGCGGTGGACGAAATCGAGACGCTGACCACCGGCCTGTCGCGGAAGATCTGGCAGAAGATCATGATCCTCGACCAAGTCGTCGTCGGCCAACAACGCGACGCCTGACCGCGGTCCGGGTAGGCTTAGGTGTTGCCTGCCCCTTTTCGCACCCCGGACAATCCCTTCTCGATGGCCGACTTTGATCTCCCGCCCTACCTCGATTTTCTCCCCGCCGCGTTGCTGGAACAACTCGCGCGGACTTACGACCCCGTGGTCGACGTGGACGGGCTGCGGGTCGCGCCGGGGCTGCGTGACGCCTTCGGCCACATCGACACCGAGGCGTCGCTGCGTTTCGTCTGTGAGCTGTACGAATCGACCAAGGGCCGATTGGCCAAAGTCCTGCATCAACGCGAGATCGATCGCAGGTTTGTCGACACACAGACCCAAAGCCTCATCGAAGCTAACGCGGATCGCGCGATCGGCTCGCCGGACTACGAAACCGTCATCGGCCAAACCGACGACGCGGGCCGCGTCGTCGTCGGCCCCCCGCCCCCGGAAGACCAAACCGAACATCCCCGCGTCGAAATCCCCGAATTCCTCCAGGGTTTTCACGTCACGCTGTTCGGCCCGCCCGACACCGCGCGGATGTCGATCAACGCGATGAACGCGCTGCACCGCGTACCCGCCGACGAACCCGCGCTGGTTGCGGAGTTGGTTGAAGAGTTGGGCCAGGTCCCGCGCTGGGGCGCGGACAACGAAGACTCCAAGACGCCGATCATGGCCGACTTCCTGCGGGCCTGCGAAAACCTGATCGGCTGCTTCGAGCGGACCCTGACGTTCGAACACCCCACCACCGGCAAGCGGTACGAACTCCAAGACAATCAACTCGCCTTGCCCATCAAACGATTCCCGGGCCTGGCCCTGCCCGACGGCAACCACCTGCTGCACGGCAACCCGCTGCCGCTGCACCTCTACGACTTCGCCACCCACGTCTTCCACAACTGGCACCGCCCCGAAGCCCTGGTCTTCTACGTGCCTAAGCTCGAGAGCGAAGAAGAAGCCGCCTACCTCGCGGACCTGATCGACCAGACCGAACGGAAGATCCAAGCGCTGCACCCCGAGTACCAGCTCGGCACGGTCAAGCTGTTCATCGTCTTCGAGAACCCGCGCGCGATCTTCCGCATCCCGCAGATCGCCGCGGCGCTGCACCCGTGGTTCCTCGGCGGCAGCCTGGGCTGGCACGACTTCCTCGCCTCGACCGCCCGGCTGTTCCGCTTCGATCCGAAGTACCGCATCGTGGTCAAGGCCGACCCGAATATCGTCATCAACCACATCCGCGAATCCCACCGCATCCTCGTCGAAGGGCTCGCCCCCCTCGGCGGCATCGCCATCGGCGGGATGTACGGCGTGCTCAGCGAAGACGGTAATCCCGCATCGCATGAAGTGTCCATGGCGGGCTACATCAAAGACGTGGTCACGCAACTCCGCCGTGGCCTCGACGGGTTCTGGGTCGCCCACCCCGCGTTCGTTCGGCCGGGCCTCGCGCTGGTCCGCGCTTACCAACGCCAAGAAGAAAACGCAGATGATGCGACGCTGATCGAACTCGTCCGGCTGCTCGTGCCCGACGCCGACGAACAAACGCGTTTGTTCGAGTTTCTCGAAAGCCCCGACGTGCCCGGCCTGCCGCGCGACGATCCGCGTTACCCGCGGGCCGTGCTGGCCGCGACGCTGGGCGAGTCGAACGTCATCGCCAACCACGACCCCGAAGAGGTCCGCTACAACGTGTTCCAGGCGTTGCAGTATCTGGCCAGTTGGCTGCACGGCAACGGCTGCGTCGCCCTACCCGCGACCATGACCAACGCCGCGGGCGAGAAAGTCTTCGTCCGCATCATGGACGACCTGGCCACCACCGAACGTTCACGTTGGGAGCTCTGGGCCGAGCTGTTCCATGGCCGGGTGTCGCGCGACCTGTTCGAACAGATCCTGCAGGAAGAAATGGCCTTCATCCGGGCCGGCCAAGCCACCGGCACCAAACGCGTCGAGGTGCGTTGCGAGGGCGAACTCGAACGCTGGTATCCCATCGCCGAGCGATTGCTACGCCAACTCGCGACCGACCTCGACCCGGTCGAGTTTGCGTCGGAGCTGCTGCTGCCGTTCACGCTGGACGCCGTGCGGAACGCGGCCGACCCGTGGCAGACCGCGAACGAACTCTGTCCAGGTAAATACCTAAATCACGCCTAAATCTAGCGTTTTTTCCGATATCTGCGTTCCCGGTGACTGATCGACGCCCCCAAAAAAACGACGAACTAAGGATTTATCCTAAGCCTTAGGTTGACAGCGCGGTTCCGGGCAATTACACTTAATTGCGAATGCGTCTCAATAGCGTTTGAGGCCGAAAAGTGGGCGGTTGGCGCACCTTGCTAAATGAACCAACCGCCCGAGTGGACGACCGCGAGGTCGCCGTTCTCATTCTCCGGTATTCGGTGAGACACGGCAATCGTGGCCCGAGTTTTTATGTCGCCCGGCTCAGGTCGGGCGGGTTACTGAATACCAAAGGAAGAGTGAAACGATGCCAGTTGATTCGAAATGGAAAGTCTTGTGCGGAGGCCTCTTGATCGCCGCCTCGTGGTCGGCCCAAGGCCAGACCATCAACCCGACGGAAGACGTGATGACCTCGGCGTTCTTCCAAGGCCCCAACCAGGTGAGAGGCTACGCCGGCGACGCCCGCCCCACGTTCCGGGTCTCCAGCGACCTGGCATTCGGCGTGGGGCCCGAAACGGTGTATATCGGTTTTGACAGCGCAGACTTCGCCGCGATCTCCAGCCCCGTCGCGTCGGCCCTGCTGAACGTCGAAAGCATCTCGGGCAACTTCGGTGGCGACGCCAGCGCCGGCAGCCCGTTCCTCGTCTCGGCGCACGCCGTCGATGCCGATCCGTTTACCTCGATCACCGACGACACCAACCCCGGCGGCAGCATCTCGGCGTCGGACTTCTTTGCCAACAATATCCTCAGCAGCGAGCCCGAGGCAGTCACGTCGATCAACAGCTTCGGCACCTTTACGTTCGACATCACGTCGATCGTCAACGATTGGCTCGATGGCACCAACACGGTCTTCGCCATCGCCTTGACCGGCAAGAACGATCCGCAAACGGCCAACGACGGTGCCGGCTTCCTGCACGGGTTCGCCAACAACACCGAAGCTCCGGGATCGACCTTCATCGCGATCCCCGAGCCCGCCTCGTTGGCCCTGCTCGGCATGGGCGGCGTTTGCCTGCTGACCCGACGCCGTTGTGCCTAATCGTTGTTGAAACTTAAAAATCCTCAATCAAACCAGATTCCAATTCTTAACCCGAAAGCACGATCCCATGAAACTCTTTGCCTACTCGATGGTCACCGCCTCCGTATTGGCCGCGGGCACCGCACAAGCCCAGATCTTCCCGACCGACCCCGACTTAATCCTCACCGACAGCCTCGCCGTGACGTCCGGTTCGTTTGAATGGGACAACTTCTTCGGCTCCGCGTTTGCATCCCAATCGCCCGACGTCGTCTCGACCGGCACCGGCACGGCCGACCTGACTTTGACCTTTGAAGCCCAACCCTTTGACGGCCCGCCCGTCCCGTTGGTCACTTCGACGAGCAACCTCTATGCGGGCGGCACGCTCGTTGATTTCACCGCGGGCGTCGACGGAGCCGAGAGCAGCGAAGCCTACACCACCGTTGTCGCTCAAATTTCCACCCTGGGCACGGCCTTCGACGACTTCCTGCTCAACGGCCTCGCTCCGACCGAATTCGTCGACCGCGGCACCCAAGCCGACGTCGAACACGGTGAGTTCAGTGCTCCGTTCGACACCAACTACTACTGGGTCGAGTGGCAACTCAGCGGCAGCGATGTCGTCAGCACGCTGGACTTCACCTTCGGCAACACCGTAACGCACCAGAGCCTGACTCAGGTCCGGATCGATTACGTCAACAGCAGCAGCGTGGTCGATGCCGCATCGCCCACGCTTGTACCAGAGCCCGCTTCGCTCTTCGTGCTGGGCCTCGGCGGCTTGCTGATGCAACGCCGGCGTCGACAGACCGCTTGATTGATTGACCAATCAATACGTTTGATGGGGCCGGAAGGACCCATCAAACCTTTTTGGATTGACCCACCATGATGGTCCTTAACCACAAAGCTTTCACCCTGATCGAGTTGCTTGTCGTCATCAGCATCATCGCCCTATTGGTCGGCGTTCTGCTGCCCGTCATCGGGAAAGCCCGCGAAGCCGCCAAGGTCACCCGCGAGCAGGCCGCAGCCCGCGCGCTGATGACGGCACACGAGAGGTGGACCGCCGAGAACCAGGGGACGCTCTTCGCGACCGCGGACTTCTTTCCCGCGGACCGAGCCACCAAAGACGATCGCGGCGACTTTTTGTGGGACCCCGCCACCGGCGCCCAAGACGCGGGCAGCAATACCGGCTACACCTGGCGCCTAGCGCCGATGCTGGACTACAACGTGGCGGGCGCGATGTTCGTCAACGAACAGACCAACGTGCTTTTGGATTACGACCCCACCGACCCGACCCGATACCACTACAACACCAACCAAGGCCCCTCGCTCGGTTTGAACAACCAAATCGGACGGCCTTTCAACGCCGTGGTTAATCCCGACCCCATCCGCAAAGACACCGATATCGCTTTGCCTTCGGAGATGCTTGTTGCCGCCTCGGCACGGAGCTTCACCGCATCGGTCACCATCGGCGATACGTACACCGGCGGTAATTGGCGTGTGCAAATCCCCACCAGCCCTTACAACCCCGACGACCTCAATTCGCTCGGCAACGTTGACCTGCGTTGGAATGAACGTGCCGTGGTCGGGTTTATGGACGGCCACGCCGAACTCCTCGAAGAAGAAGATTTCACGAACCGTACGGCTCTATGGGACGGCCAAAGGTGAGTGGAAATGTAACCCCGTAAGTTTTATGGTCCCTCAACGAAAAGGTTTAATAATGCTCAGACTCTTGCTGACCCTGTCGATTGTGGCAGCCACCCTCTTGTTCACGCTGGCAACCGCCCGTGCCTGTCCGTCTTGCGGCTGTCAGGCCGCTGGACTCCAGCAGGCCGCCGCGGCGTCGCTGGAAGCCGCCGCGCTGGGTGCTCACGACGACCAAGACCACCCCGAGCACCGATCGCCTCACGCCGACCGGGAAGCGATCCTCGCGATGACCGGCGAGTACAAAGTTAAGTTCCAGTTCCAGGAAACCGTCGCCATCGAGCCGGGCTACCAACTCAAAGAACCCTACACCTCCGGGGCGACCGAGTTTGTCGAAGTCGTCGAAGACACGGGTGACTACATCGCCCTGCAGCACATCCTCGTCATGCACCCGCAGAACGAAGACGGGACCCTCGACCAGGACGCCGAGCCCGTGGTGGTCAAGCACTGGCGGCAGGACTGGACCTACGAAGACACCACCCTCATCGCCTTCCGGGGAAACAACACGTGGGAACGGGTCGAGCTCGATCCCGCCGAGGTTAAGGGCACCTGGAGCCAGGCGGTCTACCAGGTCGACGACTCGCCGCGTTACGAGTCGTTCGGCACGTGGCAACACCTCGGTGACCGCTCGGCGTGGCAGTCGGCCCAAACCTGGCGGCCGCTGCCCCGCCGTGAATTCTCCAAGCGGTCGGACTACCAGGTGCTGCTCGCCAGCAACCGCCACACCATCACGCCCAACGGCTGGGTCCATGAACAAGACAACAGCAAGCTGGTGCTGGACGACGACGGCGAGCCGCTGAAGATCATCGCCCACGAGTCGGGGCTGAACGTGTACGACCTTACGGACGAGGTCGACTTCACCGCCGGCCGGGTGTACTGGGACCAGACCGAAGCCTACTGGCACGACGTGCGTGAGATGTGGGCCGGCGTCTTCGCGGAACACGAATCCTTCAGCCTCGCCAAGGACGTCGAAGGCAAGAAGCTGTGGGCCGCGATGTTCGAGATCGCGGGGGACGTGCGGGAGCAAGGCTATTCGGCCGAAACCAAAGACGCCGCCAACGACGCGATCCTGACGTACCTCAACGCCACGGCGAACTAAGCCCAATCCCCACGTCACCATCAAGTTCAACCCCCGGCCTGACCCGTATGGATCAAGCCGGGGGTTTTGATTTTCAAACCGCATGCAGTAGTCGATATGGCGGACAAAGACCATGGAGATTTTGAGGCTGGGGTCGATTGAAATGGAAACCGAGTGGATGGCTTAGCCAACGGTTGCCGTCGCGTTTTTGGCTGGTGGTTTCCGAGGCTGCCCCTGACTCTCACGGTAATGGGAAGTACAGTGTGGGTATGCCCGAGGATGCAACGCCCCCAGCGGATAAAAACATGTCATCGCCCGCCGACGCCCCGAAAGCCGCCGCGGACTCCCCGCCGGAAACACCCCCGGAATCCACCCCGGGAACTCAGGCGGCGTCTGATCAGGCCGTTGATATGAGCAAGCCCAAACCCGCCAAGCCGAAGAAGGTCAAGCCGCCGATCACGCAGGTGGTGTTTCACACCTACCCGAAGTTGCTGTTCATTTGGCCGTTGATCGCGGCGGGGTTCTTGCTGTATCCGACGGTGGCGTGGTGGGGGATGGACGCGGAGGTGATCGGCTGGATCTATCTGATCACGATCGTTATCGTCGTGCTGACCATCGGGATCGATCTGGAACGTGACCACGCGGTATTCTGGCTGGTGGTATTTCTGGCGTTGTTTTTCCTGGGGAAATGGCTGGCCGAGCTGTCCGACACCTTCACGGGCATCGGCGACCTCTACCGCATCCTGGCCAACCGAGACCTGCAGTACGACCCCTCGTTCGGCCTGTGCCTGAGCCTGCTGCTGATCCCGCCCTACGTCACGATGTGGGTTTACGCCCGGCTGCAGCACCGCTGGCGGATCACGCACAACGAATTCGAGCACTACTCGTGGGGCCGGGCCGACGACTCGCTGGCCCGCGGGGCCAAGCGGGTGCGGAGCACGTTCCCCGATTTGCTGGAGCTGTTGCTGTGCGGTGCGGGGACGCTGGTGGTGTATTCGGCGACCGGGCGGACCGAGCTGCGCCGCATCCCGCACGTGCCGATGATCTTCCTCGTGCGTCGACGGATCAACAAATTGCTGGAAACCACCTCCGTGACCACCCGCCACGAAGAGGCCCGGCTGCTCGAACTCCACGAAGAGGAAGCCGACACCGAACAGGACGAAGAAGACTCGATGCCCGGCGAAGAAAGCTCGGGCATCGGTGGCCGGGATCCACTGTAAACCCCTATCCGGACAAGAAATAAAAAAACCCGCGCGAATTCCGAAGAACTCAACACGGGCTTCCGGGGGTCGATTTTGAATACGGGGTATTCCCGTACTTGCGGAACTATAGCACCTGGAAATCCGCGGTCAAGTCGGTCCGGCACTATTTTTTGGCGGGGTGAACTCACCCGCGGCCCGCTGAAACGGCTATACTGCTTCAGCTAGCCACTTCGGCAGCCGATAGCACAATGGATGGGATGTCGGGCCTTGTTTGAGAAGGCTTGGCGGATACCACCTTGGGGAACGATTTCTAAATAGTTTTTGACCCTCGGGGAGCTGCTCGCGATTCTGCGGGCCATCCACCCTCTATTTGTTCTAGCTCGTTTTCGCTTCGTTCTGACCCCGCGTTGGAGTCGTTCAGCCCCCGCTGACGCTTCAGCCCGACGTCCCTTTTTTTGCCGAGTTTATCCATGAGCACCCCGATTCGTTTCGCCCAGGGCGACACGGTCCGCCACCCCAAACGCCCCGAATGGGGCCTGGGTACCGTACGCAGCATCCAGGCCATCGTTCAGCCCGACGGCAGCCGGGCCCAACGGCTCACGGTGGACTTCGCCAACCAGGGCCGAAAGAACATCAACACCGCCATCGCCCCCCTCACCCGCGAAGGCGAAGCCCAGCCCACCACGGCCAAGCCCAAGACCCGACGCAACACCCCCCAACCCCCCCAGCCCCAGCCCCAAGCCCCGAAAGCCACGGCGGCCGTCGCCTCGGCCAACGGCTCGACCGACGCTTCGGGTGGCACGTCCGGCGGCAGCGGTTGGCTCGACGCCCTCGACCCCGAAGGCGCCAAGTCCAACGAGCTCTGGGACCTGCCCGACGAGCTCAGCGATCCCTTCGCCAGCCTCGCCGACCGTCTGAAAGCCACGCTTCAGACCTATCGCTTCTCCACCGAGCCGCGGGCCCTCATGGACTGGGCGGTGGTCCAGACCGGCCTCAACGACCCGCTCTCGAAATACACCCGGTCCGAACTCGAGCAGGCCTTCCCCCGCTACGTCCGGGACCGCGACGCCCACCTCAAAGACCTCGTCCGCCAACTCAAACGGGCCAACGACTTCGCCGCCCTCAAAGACGCCGGCCGCGGCCTGTTCTCCGCCGCCCAGTCCGCCCTCGACAAAGCCATCCGCAACTGATCGGCCGGCTCCGCGTCACCACGACAAACTCAGCACCACCTCGTCGTCGTCCATCTCACCGGTCGGCTCGAAACCCAACCCCTCATAAAACGGCCCCGGCGTCCCCTCACCCGGAACGTACGAGGTCTTCAGATCCCGGCCGTCCGGCAGCGTCTTGACGTATGCGACCAACGCCGCGATCGCCGCCCGGCCGTAGCCGCGTCGCTGGTGATCCGCGTCGATCATCAGCCGCCACAAAAAGTACGACGCCCGTCCCTCTTCGGCTTCGGGGTGATCGGGCCCGACGACGTCCAGCATCGCGAAACCCACCGGCTCGCCATCCACGCAGATCGCCCGCGGCCACGCCCGGTCGGGATACACGTACGCCTCGGCCAACGATCTCGCGTTGTCCGCCACAAACTTTTCCTTCCCGGGCCCCACGCGCAGCCGTAAAACCTTGCCGAGGTTTTTCGGGTCGACCGCAAGTAACTCCACGCGGGACGCTCGCTCTGATGTGGGTTCGGTCTCTTGCATGACGCGACACGGTAGCCGTAACCGCTTCGCCTTACAATCGGCCTTATGCCATCTGCATCCACCGAACAACAACGGCGGGCCGCCGAACTTCGCGACACGCTGCACCGCAACAACCGCCTCTACTACCTCGGCGAACCCACCGAACTCTCCGACCAGCAGTTCGACGAATTGCTGCGCGAGCTTCAAGACCTCGAAGCCGAATTCCCCGAACTCCAAACCCCCGACTCGCCCACCCAACGCGTCGGCGGTGCGCCCATCGACGGCTTTGTCACCGTCGCCCACTCGTCGCCGATGTTGTCGATCGACAACACCTACAGCCAGGCAGAACTTGCCACTTGGTATCAGCGGATATGCGACGAGATAGCGACAAAACACTACTTCGGAACTCCAAATGACTTCGACGTTGTGAAAGCTCCGATCGAGCAACTTGTCCTCGAACCGAAGATCGACGGCGTCGCCCTGTCGCTCCGCTACGAAAACGGCATCCTCGTCCAGGCCCTCACTCGCGGCGACGGCACCAAAGGCGACGACATCACCCACAACATCAAAACCGTCGCAGCCATCCCGCTCAATCTCAACACTACTTCGGGCGAGCGGGCTTCAGCCCGCGGGCCAGTCCCCAAAATCCTCGAAGTCCGCGGCGAAATTTACATGCCCAACGCCGTCTTCGACAAGGTCAACGCCCAACGCGAACAAGACGGCCTCGACCTCTTCGCCAACCCCCGCAACTCCACCGCCGGCACGCTCAAACAAAAAGACCCGGCCAAAGTCATCCGCGGCCTCGCCTTCATCGCCCACGGCCGCGGCGAGATTTCTGACGATTCGGGCGAAGACTTCAACCAAACCCACGACCGCTACCTCGACGCGATCCAACAACTCGGCCTGCCCACGCACGACGACTTCAAAGTCTGCGGTTCGGCCGACGACGCCTGGGCGTTCATCGAAACCTTCGATCAAAAACGCCACCGCTTGCCTTACGCCACCGACGGCATGGTGGTGAAGTTCAACCGCTACGACGTGCAGGACGCCCTCGGCACGCGGTCGAAATCTCCCCGTTGGTGCATCGCCTACAAGTTCGCCGCTGAGCAAGCCGAGACCCGACTCGAAGCCGTCGAATGGCAGGTCGGCAAGACCGGCAAGCTCACGCCGCGGGCGACCATGGCCCCCGTCTTCCTCGCCGGCACCACCGTCACCCACGCCAGCCTCCACAACTTCGGCGAGATGCTCCGCAAAGACATCCGCGTCGGCGACACCGTTGTCATCGAAAAGGCCGGCGAGATCATCCCCCAGGTCGTCCGCGTTGTCCTCGAAAAACGCCCCAAGAACACCCAGCCCCCCACCGCGCCCGACCGCTGCCCCGAGTGCGGCACGCCCGTCCAGATCGAAATGGACAGCCGACGCGTGCAGGAACACGAGGTCTACCAACGCAAGATCGAACGCGAGAAAGCCAAGGCCGAGAAGGAAGGCCGACCCCCGGACGTGTCGCCCGAAGCCATCGAACCGCCCGAGCCGCTGGGCCCGCTGGACGAGACCGCCCGGTACTGCCCCAACCCCGAGTGCCCCGCCCAGTTCCGCGAACGGCTGATCCACTTCGTCGGCCGCAACCAGATGGACATCGACGCTCTGGGCGAAAAGACCATCCACCAACTCGCCGACGCCGGGCTGCTCGCCAACCTCGGCGACATCTTCCGGCTGCACGAAAAACGCGACGACCTGCTCGCCCTCGAACGCATGGCCGAGAAGAAGGTCGACAACCTCATCCAGGGCATCGAAGACGCCAAGGGCCGCGGCCTGGCCCGCGTGCTCGCCGGGCTGACCATCCGGCACGTCGGCAGCAACGGCTCCCGCCTCTTCGCCCGCGCCTTCGGCGACATCGACAAGCTGACCGCCGCCGACCTCGAACAACTCGAAGCCCTCGAAGACGTCGGCCCGATCACCGCCCAATCGCTCCACGATTTTTTGCACAGCGACGCGGGACAGCACGTCATCAACGAACTGAAAGAAGCCGGCGTCGATCTGACCGAAGCGCAACCGACTAGGGTCGCGGCGGCCGAAGACTCGCCCTTTGCGGGCAAGAAGATCGTGCTCACCGGAACCCTCGAACACTTCAAACGCAACGACCTCAAGGCCAAGCTCGAAGCGCTGGGCGCGAAGGTCAGCGGCAGCGTTAGCAAAAACACCGACCTGCTCATCGCCGGCGAGTCGGCCGGGTCGAAACTGACCAAAGCCGAGTCGCTGGGCGTTGAGGTGTGGAACGAAGCCCAACTGCTCGAAGCCCTCCCGAGCTGACCACGCGGATTGAGATTTCAAAGAGCGAGTGGGTGATTACCGCTTTGCTTTCGCCGTGGCCGGCTTGAGTTATGCGGTGGGATCCAGCAGCCTTTCACACAGATTTCACAGATTGCACCGATTTCCAATCCATGACTTTGATTCGGTTTGCTAAATCTGCGTCATCTGCGAAATCTGCGTAAAAGGCTGCTGCGTCTTCCTCAATCACCAACCCTCGACCAACGAGCCGCGGTTCCGACTTCGGACCTACCGGCAAGGTGGGGGTTCCCGAACGTCGCCACGCACCACGGCTGTGCGTCAGTCCGGAGTCCGCGGATATGAGCGTGCTTGGCGCCTTGCCTGTGCGACCTTCACGCTGAGAGTACCACCGCGATCCGACACTGAGGGACGCGACGCAAGCGGGGTGCGCACGGGTGTGTCGTTCGGCGGGAGCAACACCGCAGAAAACGTTGATGGGTAAGGGAAAAATAATTTCCGCGGAATCCCGAATTTTGTTCGGAAGGTGTGGCAACGTGTGCGCACCACCGTGTCGTTTTCGATTTTTGCTGAGAAGATTTGGTTGAAAACAGGTGTGCGCCGCGGCGGCCCCGGGTCGGTGACCCGGGGCTAAATTGAGGATTTGGGGTTCAGGAATGGCGAGGGGTTCTCCGATGTGAGTTATGCTGGGGCTTCTGTTTCAGCGGGCGTTCTGCCCCGGTTCTTGGATTGAGTGGGTCTTGTCATGCCGAACTCGGAAATCTATATCGCCACGGCGATCGAGACCGACGGCCCGATCCCGGGGCCGCACTCGATGCTGAGCCTGGCCTCGGCGGCGTACCAACGCGACAAGACGCTGGTCTCGACGTTCACGGTCAATCTGGAGTTGCTGCCGGACGCCGAGGGCGACCACGACACGATGGCGTGGTGGATGAGTAAACCCGAGGCGTGGGCGGTGTGTCGCCACGAGCCCGAGCCGATCGGCCCGGCGATGCGCGACTATGTCGATTGGCTCGACCACCTGCCCGGCCGACCGATCTACGTCGGCCACCCCGCGGCGGGCGGCTACATGTTCGTCGCCTGGTACCTGCACCGCTACGTCGGACGAAACCCTTTCGGCCGGGGGGCGCTGGACCTGCGCACCATGGCGATGACCCTGCTGCACCAGCCGCACCGCAAATCGAAGATGCGTTTCATGCCCGAAGAGTGGATCCACGATTCGCCGCCGCGGACTTACGTCGCGCTCGACGATGCGCAATCGGTCGGCCGACTGATGTGCCACATGTTCGACTCGTGGGAAACCATGTCGCGGCTGCCGATCGGCGAGCCGGAGATGACGCTGCGGCTCAAAGACGAAGATTGAATCAACCGGAGCGGGAAACCGGGACGAAACGCGACGGCCACCGGGGCGAGTCGGCGATCAATACGTCAGAGTCATAGTGCCAACGTGCGCTGCGATGGGGTTGGGTTGAAGCAGCCGACGAAGCGGTGAG
>JBCCST010000025.1:0-47827 GCA_039199695.1 Planctomycetota bacterium
CCTCCATCTCGCGGGTGTAGCCCACGTCCATGATGGTGGGGAACGCTTCGATGAGTTTGTCGGTGACGACCATGCCCATGTCGGTGGCTTTGAGGCGTTTGTCGCGGGGCGTCAGGGTTTCGACGTACTTGCGGTCCTGGATCGTGCTGATGATCGCGGCGTAGGTCGAAGGCCTTCCGATGCCTTCTTCTTCCAGCTTCTTCTGCAGCGACGCTTCGGTGAAGCGAGCGGGGGGGCTGGTGAAGTGTTGGGTCGGGTCGAGATCGATCGGGGCCAGCGGCTGGTCTTCTTCGAGCTTGGGCAGGATCACGTCATCGGACTTGGGCATGCCCATGACCTTGAGGAAGCCGTCGAAGACGAGCGTTCGGCCGGTGGCGCGGAAGGTGGCGTCGACGCCGGTCGGCTTGATGGTCACCGCGGTCGCGTCCCACTCGGCGGGGACCATCTGGCAGGCGGTGAAGCGTCGCCAGATCAGGTCGTACAGCCGGAATTGCTCGTCGCTGAGCTTGGTGCGGATCGAGTCGGGGGTGATGGTCACGTCGGTGGGGCGGATCGCCTCGTGGGCTTCCTGGGCGTCTTTATTCGACGATTTGAAGAAATTGGGTTTTTCGGGCAGATATTGATCGCCGTGTTTTTTGCTGACGAAGCTGCGGACGCTGTTGATGGCTTCGCCGGACAGGTGGGTGCTGTCGGTCCGCATGTAGGTGATCAGGCCCGTCTGGCCGCGAGCGCCCTTGAGGTCGATGCCTTCGTAGAGCTGCTGGGCGACGCGCATGGTGCGGCGGAGGTTGAAGCCCAGGCGGGTCGAGGCCTGCTGCTGCATCGTGGAGGTGATGAACGGCGGGCTGGGGCGTGACTTGGTGCGTTTGGTTTCGATCGCGGTGATCGAATAGTCTGGGGCTTTACCTTTGCCGCCCGGGACGCCGGTGTATTTCACGCGGTTTTTCGCGGGGCCCTTGGCTTTTTCTTCTTCCCACACGCGTGTGTCTTGCAACTCGAAGCCCAGGGCCCGGGCCGCGGCGAGGGCGGTGTCGCGGTCGGTGGGGCTGAACTTTTTGCCTTGGTATTCGGTGAGCTCGGCCTTGATGCAGCCGTGGTCGGACAGCCAGGCGTTCTGGTCTTTGATGGTGCGATCGTTTTCCATCTCGCCGACGTTGATGAAGTCGCGCCACTGTTCGCCGAGGCCGGCCGCCTGGGCCATCTCGGGGGTGAACAGGCCGGTGAGCTTCCAGTACTCGTCGGGGATGAAGGCGTCGATCTCGCGTTCGCGTTCGACGACGAGGCGGGTCGCGACGGACTGCACCCGCCCGGCACTCAGCCCGCCGGCGACTTTCTTCCAGAGCAGTGGGCTGACCTGGTAGCCCACGATGCGGTCGAGGATTCGGCGGGCCTGCTGGGCGTCGACGCGGTTGGTTTCGAGGGGGCGGGGCTTTTCGAACGCCGCTTCGATCTCCGACTTGGTGATCGCGTTGAACACGACCCGCTTGGCTTCGGCGACGGGGTAGTCCAGCGCGTGGGCGCAGTGCCAGGCGATGGCTTCGCCCTCGCGGTCGAGGTCGGCGGCGAACCAGACGTCGGCGGCCTTCTTCGCGGCCTTCTTGAGTTCACCCACCGTCTTCTTCGAATCGGGCATCACCTCGTAGGTCGGCTCGAACCGATTCTCGAGGTCGACGCCCGGCACGGGCGACTTGACCCCTTTAGGATTCCGGGGGGGTAGGTCGCGGATGTGGCCGACGCTGGCCATGACGACGTAGTCGTCGCCGAGGTACTTATTAATAGTCTTGGCTTTGGTGGGCGACTCCACGATGACCAGGTGCTTGCCCGCGGCGTCGGGCGCGGCGGCCCGCCGAGACCCCTTGCGGGCGGGGGCCTTCTTCTTCGTGGTCTTTTTCGTGGTGGGTTTTTTCTTCGCCATAATTCAGTTCGCCCGGTGCCGGGAAAGGGCCAGGATCAAGCCCGGCCCGGCGGGGGAGCATATCGACGGATTACGCAATGTCCAACCCGCGGGTTCATCGTCGGCCGTACTCGACCCCGCATCGGGTCTATCGGGCCGACCGGGCCCCGACCCTTGAACGGGATCAAGCGGGCAACCCGATAAATTTCCATAAATTTATTTTATAAATATATTTATAAAATAAATGACGGTGTGACGCGGTGGTTGTCTTCGGCTTGGGCAAACCGGCGGTTCATTTTTTTTGCTGGCCAGCGTCTACAGGGTGACAATCCTTCTGGAGTTCGAGCCGCGATGACCGACACCGATGCCCTGCAGCGCTACGCCCGCCGCCGCGACCCCGCGGCCTTTGCCCACCTCATCGAGAGCTATCAGCATATGGTGTACGCGGTCTGCCTCCGTCGGCTGGGCCACGAGGCCGACGCCCGCGACGCGACTCAGGACACCTTCGTCAAGCTGGCCCGGTCGGCGGGGGATATTCGTGCTGCGGACGGGAGCGTGGTGGGTTGGCTGCACCGGTGTGCGACCACGACGAGCATCGACCTGATGCGGAGCGAGTCGCGTCGGCGGGGGCGTGAGCGGGCGGCCGCGGTGGCCGACCGGGTGGATGCGTCGGACCTGCCGTGGCACGACGTGCGATCGTCATTGGACGAAGCCTTGGGCGAGTTGCCCGACGCCCAGCGGGACCTGATCGTGCAGCGGTATCTGATGGGCCGAACGCAAGCCCATCTGGCTGCGGAAGCGGACATCTCGCCGTCCATGATGAGTCGCCGTGTCCACGCCGCCCTCGACGCATTGCGTGAGCGCCTGCGGGGCAAGGGCTTTGGTATCGGGTTGGCGGCGTTGACTTCGGGGCTCGGCGCGGAAGCCGCTGTTGCGCTGCCCGCCAACCTCTCGGCCGCGCTGCTCACGACTGCAACCACGGCCGCGGCGACCACCGCTACCGCTCACGCCCGCGCCGCGTTGCCGGCGTCCCGCCGCGCCGCCTTACCTTCCGCCAGCGGGGGCTTCACGTCCGTGTCCGCATCCGGGGGGGGGGGCGGGGGTTGGCTTTGGCTGGGCACCAAGATCAAGCTGTCCACCGCGATCCTCGGCTCGCTGGGCATCCACGCCGCGCTCGTCGGCGTCGTCCTCTGGCTGGGGCCGGGGCTCTCGACATTGGTCACGCCGTCCGCTCCCGCTCCGTCATCCAATCGCCTTACGCCCCAACCTGCCAGCCAGCCCGTCATTCCAAATCAATTCCCCGTTACTCCCACGCGACCCCCGCGTCCGGCCGACACATCCGCCATCGTGCGTGTTGCTGATGCAGAAGCCGAAGTCTTGCCATCGGTCTCATTCAGTGGTGAACAACTCCGTATCACAATTGTTGGCGATCCCGCTCGTCCCGAGCCTCACGAATCATCTTTCTCGGCGGATGAACCGGTTACGCTCAAGCAAGTGATCACGTCGATTAACTGGAACGACAACGACCCAGACACCCGAGTCTCCGCCAACCGCTCCACGTCGGACATGGTCTTTATTCTGGCGGAGACCACGATCCGTGAAGTTCTCGAAACTCCTGTAGGCGACACGATGTTACAGAGTGGCGATATTGTTCAACTCGGCAATCCCGTGGGTGCGGGTGTTCGTGCAGAGCCAGAGTTATTGCCGCTGGTCGATCCCGCCCTCGAAGGTGTTTGGATCGGCGTCGAAGTGAACGACCCCGACGTCACGCGGACGCTGACGATCCGGGGCAACACCCTGGACCTGCGTGCGGTGGACGGGCCGGAGTGGTACATGGTGGAGGTGGTTGCTTCGATCCCGGAGGCCGACCCGCCGCGTTTCAACTGCGTCATCCGCGACGCCCCGGCCGACTTCCTCAAAGGGCAACCTGTTCCGATCATCATGAAGCGGGAGCAGATCGACGGCCGAAAGGTCCTGACCTACGCCAGCCTCGGCCCCGGCGCAACGGACTACCCCGAGGACTTCGAGCCCGGCAACGGGTCACGGGTTTTTCGGTTTGAGAAACAGCCGGCGCCCGAAGAAGCAAACGTCGAACGGTTTGATGCAACTCAAGACGACCGCGGATCATCAGGCGGATTCGAACCCTCCATCCTCGACCCCGCGTTGACCGGCGAGTGGTTGATGCAGGTTGAAGATCGTCAGGGCAGCTCCGTGATCGGAGACGTTCAGCCCTGGGCGGAAAATGCGAAGATGGTTTTTCAGGCCGATGAAATAGTCATCTATTTGCAAGATGGCGAACGGATACGTTTCAAGCTTAGTCAGCAACCTGATGAGGCGGGGCAGCCGCGCTGGTTCCAGACGGTGGTGGAAGCACCCGCCGACCTACCGCCTTTTGCTTCTGAATTGGATCGCCCTCGGCCGTTGTCGTTCGTCGGCCACCGCATCGAAGGTGATCGTGTGTATGCACAAGTGCAGTTCCAGAACCCGGATACCGGTGAGCTTGAAACCATCCCCGCCGGCGGCTTCAACCCCTTGGGCCATCGGCAGTTTCTCGTCCGCCCTGGGACCGAATGGAAGCGAAACACCGTGACCGCATCGGGCGCGGACGGCGAAGATTGGCGAACCGCAACGTTGTTTGATTGGGAGCTACCGTCGGAGACGGCGGGTAAGTTGTTGGATGTGGAGACGGGCCGGATCACACCTTGGTCGCAGGGTGGCGGTCAGCGAGCGCTGCTGGCGTCAATGGAGCGGGAAGGCTACGACCTCCATGTAGATTTTAACGACGGTGATTGGGCTCATCTGGTGAGTGATTCGTGGTACGCCAACGCGACGACCAGCACGCCGGTCTCGCGTTTTCCCTTCGAGATCACATTGCTGACGGCCGAGGGCGGTGGGATGGACGTGGCGATCGATTCCGAAGCGGCGGTGGACGCGGCGGCGGGGTCAGTGACGCTGCGGTATCGGCCGGTGGTGAATCGGCTCGGCGTGTCCGCTCTCGAATCGGGTGGCCGGCTGAGCGAGTCGAATGATCGGATTGAGTTCGAACGATGGTCATTACGCGACCTGATCCAACAAGCCCACAACCCGATGAGTTGGACACGGACACGGGTCGAGGAACTGGAGTTGCCGTTGGATCAACGTTACGACGGCCGCGTAGTGGCGGCGGACCCTAAGGCGGCGTTGCGGGAACTGTTGACGCTGGAGTTCGGGTTCGACTTGCGGCGCGTCGTCGAGCCGACGGAGGGGCTGGTGCTGCGTTTGCCCGCCGACGGCACGCACCGGCTGACGCCGAGTGACCCGGACCGCACCAAGAGCGGCGCGACCGGGCATCGGGACTACACCCAGTTCACCGGGATGAACAGCCAGTCGTTGGCGGCCAACTTGGAGCACCGCGTACCCGGGCCGGTGATCGACGAGACCGGATTGGCCGGCGAGTGGGACTTCCGCCTGCCGCGGTTTGAGGGAGACACGTTGGCCGAGGCGGCGACGATGATCCGCGAGAGTCTGGGTTTTGAAGTGTCGATCGAGACGCGGCCGGTCGAGTTTTTCGTGATTGAGCCTTTGCGGTCAAGCGACAACTAAGCCTCGGCGTTCTGGGCCACGGCCAAGGCGGCGGCGGTCGGATCACTGCTGGGCATCTCGATCCACCGCACGCCGCGGAAGCGTTTGAGCCAGGTGCGTTGTTGTTTGGCGAAACGGCGGGTGAGGATCTTGGTGCGCTCGAACGCGTCGTCCAAGTTCTTGATGAGGCGGTCAGCGGCCCCCGGGAACTGGTCGGGGTGCAACGCGGCGAGGACTTGTTTGTAGCCCAACGCCTCGGCGGCCTGGCCCCCCGGAAGTAGTTTCTCTTCGTTTACCAATCGGCGGACCTCGTCGGGCAGGCTCTCGCCGTTGATGCATACCGCCTCGGCCAGTTCCGGGGGGACTTTGTCGGGGTGGAACATAGCCTTGACGCGGAGGTTGATGCGTGGGTTGATGTCTTCCGGGGGCCAGTGCAGGCCGATCAGGACCGGGTCGTGGCGGTAGGTGTCGGGCGGTTGGTCGGCCCACTCCTGTTGGAGCTCGCTGATCGGTTGGCCGGTGAGGTGGTGGACCTCGAGAGCACGGGTCAGGCGTTGTCGATCGGCCGGGGCGATGCGGTCGGCGGCGGTGGGATCGAGCGTGAGTAGTTTGGCGTGGAGCTCGGCGCTCGGGACCTCGGCGAGCGTGGCGCGGAACGCTTCGTCCTGTCCCGGGCCGTCGAAGAGCCCTTCGAGCAGGGCCTTGAGGTAGAGGTTGGTCCCGCCGACGATCACGGGGGTCTTGCCGTCGGCTTGCAGCTCGGCGATCTTCGCGTCGGCGAGCTTGAGCCAGTCGTGCACGGTGAAGCGTTCGGTGGGCTCGACCAGATCGACCAGGTGATGCGGGACCCGCTGGCGAAGTGCTGGGGGCGGCTTGGCGGTGCCGGCGTCGAGGTGTTTGTACACTTGCATCGAGTCGGCCCCGAGCACTTCGCCGTGGAGTTGCTGGGCGAGGTCGGCGGCGAGGTCGGATTTTCCGCCCGCCGTGGGACCCAAAACGACAACGGGCCGAGGGAGCCTGGGAGGCCGGGGGTTCGACGGGGGCATCGGGGTCATGAAACCAAACCAAAAGGAAGCGTTATGCCAACACCGCAGTTTACCGATCTGAACACCATGAACTTATTCCGTGGCATTTTTGGGGTCGTCTTGCTGGCGGCGCTGGTGGCGTCGCCCGCCCAAGTGCGGGCCGATGCCGACTCGGCGGGGTTCGGCGAGCCAGAGTCCGAGCCGTTGGTGATGGGCGAGCCGGCGTTTGTGTTGTTTGATGAGAGCAAGTCAAAATTCCTGCGTCTTGAGGTCGACGAGCCCGGCCTGCTGGCCTTGGCGTTGACGGCGCAGACGGGAACCGACTCCATGTTGTTGGTCGCGGACGATCTGGGGCAGGTGTTGCAAAACGGTCATCTGGACTGGGACCCCACGGACGCGCCCGGCGGGGAGTACGGCGCGGTCGCGTTGGCCAAGCCCGGCGTGTATTTCGTGGTGCTGCGGAGCTGGGAGGGCCGGGCGAGTGGGGACCTGCTCGCGACGTTCAACCCTTTGGGCGGATTCGAGATCGAAGTCGACCCGCAGGGTCGGCCGGACGCGGCGGAAGTCGTCAAGGTCGGCGTGCCGATCGAGCAGAGCGCGGACATGGACGCCGGCGATCACCGCGACTGGTTTAAATTTGAAGCCCGCCGTAACGGCGTGGTGAGTTTCCGCACCCGCGTGCCCAACGGCTCGGAGACGGACCTGGGCTTGGAGGTGTTCACCCCGCAAGACTTCGCTTGGTCGGTGGCGGAGGGCGATTTCGATATGGGCGAACTGATGGGCAACGAGTCGGTCGAGTTTACCGTGAGCGAGGGCGAGGTGGTGTACGTGCGGGTCACGGCTTGGTACACCGACGGCGATAGCCCGTACACGCTGGACGCGCGGTGGCAGGATTAATTCGGCGCCGGGGCTCGGTCTCGGTGGGGTCGGCGTGAGATGAAGGTCATGAAAGATTCAGACACGCCGATTGAAACCTGGACCGCGGGGCAGATGAGCGAAGCGGAATTTCTCGCGTCGTGCGTGTTGCACCACGCGGCGTTCCCGAAGCCGGGCCGGACGCTGGACGACGTGATCGCGAAGAAGCGGCGGGTGTGGATCGGCGACGGCCGGGGCGGCGGGGTCGTGCCCGGCCCGTTGGCGTCGGATGCGCCGCCGGTGCGTTTTGCTGTGCGCGACGCGGCAGGGCGGTGGCTGGGCAACGCGGCGGTGCTGACCCGCACAATCCAAACGTCGCATGGCCCGTTAACGGTCCTGGGGTTGATGGACGTAGCGACGCTGCCCGAGACGCGCGGCCAAGGCTTGGGCGTGCGGCTGGTCCGCACGGCGTGGTCGGCGGTGGACGATGGGCAGGCCGCGGCGTGCCTGCTCAAGACCAGCGGCGCCCGGCGGTTCTACGAGAAGCTCGGGGCCCGGATGATCGATAACCCGTTGATCAATTCGACGGCCGAGGCCGGCGTGGACCGCGACCCGTTCGGCGACTCGGACGCGATGATCTACCCCGCCGACGCCGACTGGCCCGACGGCGAGATCGACTTGTGTGGCCCGGCGTTTTGATCTCATCCCTTGCAGATTTACCCTTGAATCGAAGTCAGTTTTATCTATGCTGATTGAGTTTATTGGGCTAACTTTTGCTTGGGGAGTTTCAGCATGAATCGGTGGGATGGGAAACGTTTGGGACGTGGCTGCGTGTTCGTGGCGGTTGCGGGTTGTCTATTTGGATTGGGTGTAAACCCAGCGCTTGGCCAGGTGCGGGCGTTTGACGGCAGCACCGACGGCGACGCGGGCGATGGAGTCACGTGGAACCAGGCGTTGAACTGGTCGGGTGACGACGTGCCGAACTCGCCGAGCGAGAGCGCGTCGATCGACGCCGGCGGCGCGTTCGATGTTGACTTCACCGGGCTGTCCGCCACGATCGACAGCTTGGCGATCGGGGCCGACGACAAGCTCACGCTCGGCTTCGCGGGCTTCCTCACGGTCAACACCAGCTGGGTCAACGAAGGCGAGATCGTGCTCGAAGACTTTTCGCAGCTGGCGACGCAGCGCGGCCTGACCAACGCGGCCACCGGCACGCTGCGCGGCGCGGGCCTGTCGACCCTGAGCTACGTCGCCAACGACGGCCTCACGAACTTCGGCACGATCGCCCCGGGCAACACGACCTCGCCGGGCCTGCCCGAGGCGGGGTTCCTGAACATCGCCGGCGACCTGCTTTTGGGTTCGACCTCCAAGATCGAGATCGAGATCGGCGGCGGCACGACTAACGTGGACTACGACCAGATCTTCGTCGCGGGCAACGTCGGCCTCGGCGGCGAGTTGTCGGTTACGCTGATCAACGGCTTCACCCCCGACGCGTCGACGACCTTCTCCGTGCTCGGCGGGGTCTTCGGCGCACCGGGCACGGGCGGGGCCTTCACCAACATCGCATCGGGCGACCGGCTGTTCACCGAAGACGGCGCGGGCAGTTTTTTGGTGAGCTACGCCGCGACCGGGGCCGGGCAGGTCGAGTTGAGCGACTACCAGCCGATCCCCGAGCCCTCGACGCTGGCGGTTTCGGCCGTGGCGTCGGTGTTCGTGCTACGGCGTCGGCGTCGCTGATCGCTTCTCGCCGTTGCCCACGCGCGGCTCTCTCGGAAACGTCATCCCGGCTACGGCCCGCGCCGCCATGCTAAACTCATGGGGCACGCTGTCTTTTTGCCCGCAATGCACGAAATGGACCCCCGCATGACCACCGCCCCCGCCCCCGGTAACCAAGACCCCTTCAAAGCCCGCCAGTCGCTCGACACCGCGCAGGGGGCCAAGGCGTACTACGACCTCTCGGCGTTGCGGGGCGTGGGCGAGATCGACGCGCTGCCGTACTCGATCAAGGTCTTGCTCGAAGCGGTCCTGCGGAACCTCGACAACTACGTCTACACCGAAGACCACGTCAAGGCCTTGGCGAGCTACGACGCCAAGAACGTTGGCGAAGTCGAGATCCCGTTCATGCCGGGTCGCGTGGTGCTGCAGGACTTCACGGGTGTGCCGGCCGTGGTCGACCTCGCCGCGATGCGGGCCGGCATCGTGCGCATGACCGGCGACGAAGCCGACGCGACCAAGGTCAACCCGCTGGTGCCCTGCGATTTGGTCATCGACCACTCCGTCCAGGTCGACGCGTTCGCCAACGGCATGGCCCTGACCGTCAACATGGAAAAAGAGTTCGAACGCAACAACGAGCGCTACGAATTCCTCAAGTGGGGCCAGCAAGCCTTCGACAACTTCAGCGTCGTCCCGCCCGCCACCGGCATCGTCCACCAAGTGAACCTCGAATACCTCGCCAAGGGCGTCTGGGAAAAGGACGGCGTGCTGTATCCCGACTCGCTCGTTGGCACCGATAGCCACACCACGATGATTAATGGTTTGGGCGTCGTGGGTTGGGGTGTGGGCGGCATCGAAGCCGAGGCCGTGATGCTCGGCCAACCGATCTACATGCTCATCCCCGAAGTCGTCGGCGTGAAACTCACCGGCCAACTCAAGGAAGGCGTCACCGCCACCGACCTCGTCCTCCGCGTCACCGAGATGCTCCGCGCCCACGGCGTCGTCGGCAAGTTCGTCGAGTTCCACGGCCCCGGCCTCGCCACCATGCCCCTCGCCAACCGCGCCACCATCGCCAACATGGCCCCCGAATACGGCGCGACCATGGGCTTCTTCCCCATCGACGAACAAACCACCAAGTACCTGGAGTTGACCGGCCGCGACGAGGCGCTGATCAAGACCGTCGAACAGTACGCCAAGGCCAACGGCTTCTGGCGTAACGACGATTACCACATCACCTACACCGACGACCTCGAGCTCGACATGTCCACCGTCGAGCCCGCACTCGCCGGCCCCAAACGCCCGCAGGACCGCATCAACCTCAGCGACATGAAGCCCAAGTGGCTCGAAACCCACGCGTCGATGCGTGGTGTTGATGCTGCGGGCGGCACCGCCACCGCCGCCGAGCCCAAGTCCGCCGAGGTCACCTACGAAGGCAAAACCTTCACCTTCACCGACGGCCACGTCGCCATCGCCGCCATCACCAGCTGCACCAACACCTCCAACCCCGAGGTCATGCTCGCCGCCGGCCTCGTCGCCAAGAAGGCCCACGCCCTGGGTCTCAAGCGCAAGCCTTGGGTCAAGACTTCGCTCGCGCCCGGCAGTAAAGTCGTCACCGAGTACTACGAAAAAGCCAACCTCACCGACGACCTCGAAGCCCTGGGTTTCCATACCGTCGGCTACGGCTGCACCACCTGCATCGGTAACTCCGGCCCGCTGCCCGAACCGATCTCCAAAGCCGTCAACGAACACGACCTCGTCGCCTGCTCCGTCCTCTCGGGCAACCGCAACTTCGAGGGACGCATCGGGCCGGACCTCAAGGCCAACTACCTCGCGTCCCCGCCGCTCGTTGTCGCCTACGCCATCGCCGGCACCGTCAACATCGACCTGCAAAACGACGTCATCGCCACCGACCAAGACGGCAACGATGTTTACCTCAAGGACATCTGGCCGACGCAGCAAGAGGTCGACGACCTCGTCGCCTCCTGCGTCACCCGCGACCAGTTCGTCGAGCAATACGTCGACGTGTTCAAGGGCCCCGAAGACTGGCAGTCCATCCCCGCCGCCACCGGCAACCTCTACGCCTGGAACGAAAAGTCCACTTACGTCCAGGAACCCCCGTTCTTCGAAGGTTTAGCCCCCGAAGCCAACCCCATCCAACCCATCGAGGGCGCCCGCGTCCTCGCCAAGCTCGGCGACTCGGTCACCACCGACCACATCAGCCCCGCCGGCGCCATCAAGACCGGCACCCCCGCCGCCGACTACCTCGACGCCAACGGCGTGCCCAAGAGCATGTACAACTCCTTCGGCAGCCGCCGCGGCAACGACCGCGTCATGACCCGCGGCACCTTCGCCAACATCCGTGTCAAAAACCAACTCGCCCCCGGCACCGAAGGCGGCTTCACCGTCGACTTCAGTGGAGAGGGCGCGCAGGACTCGTTCAGCGACCTCCCGGCCGACTGCCCCGAAACCGGCGCCGGCGGCGCCCCCGTCCGCTACATCTACGACGCCGTGCAAAACTACAAACAAACCAACACCCCGCTCGTGGTGTTGTCCGGCGTCGACTACGGCATGGGCTCCTCCCGCGACTGGGCCGCCAAGGGCACGTTCCTCCTCAACGTCAAAGCCGTCATCGCCAAGTCTTTCGAACGCATCCACCGCTCCAACCTCGTCGGCATGGGCGTCCTCCCCCTGACCTTCGCCGACGGCCAAGACGCCGACACCTTGGGTCTCGACGGCACCGAAACCTTCCACATCCCCATCACCGACGACGTCCAACCTCGCCAAACCCTCACCGTCACCGCGACGAAGTCCGACGGCACCGAAGTCACCTTCGATACCCTCTGCCGCATCGACACCCCCGTCGAAGTCGACTACTACCGCAACGGCGGCATCCTCCACACCGTCCTCCGCAACATGGCCAAGTCGTAACCTAAGCCCCCTCGCTCATAGCCGGGCCGCGACGCGGCCCCGGCCCACGCCCCAAAACTCCCCGCGCGGGCATCGCCCGCGGGCTATCACGTGTGGTTCCCGCTCACTACGATTCGCCCCAAATGCCCGTCTACCTCTTCACCCTCCACACCCACGGCTCGTGGCTCCCCGACTGCGCTCGCGGCTACACCCGACGCCAGCAAGGCATCCTCCCCGCCGACCCGCACATGGCCGGCCGCTACCGCGACAAAATGACCACCGACATCGTCCGTTTCGACCGCTCCGCCCAACGCACCCTGATCGCCGCCGTCCGCGAAAAAGCAGACATCAAAGGCTGGACCGTCCACGCCGTCGCCGCCGACCCCACCCACGCCCACATCCTCCTGAGTTGGCAACGCTACACCCCCTGGCTCGACGTCCGCCGCGGCCTCAAATCCACCATCACCCGGCAACTCAACGCGAATTATCATCCCAAGAAATGGCTCGCCGCCGCGGGCAGCCGCAAACGTGTCACCGATCGCCAACACTTCGACCACCTGATCACGACCTACCTCCCGTCCCACCGCGGCGAAGTCTGGATCAACCCCCGACACCGCTCCTGACTCTTCCCTCTCCTCACCTCCTCAACCTCTCGCAGCCGGGCCGCGACGCGGCCCGTGCCACACTACACGCCACAGTCATCCGCACCTCTCGTCCCCAGAACGGCCAAATCTATTCAGGCAAACGATCTGAAGGAACGATTTCTGTTTGTGGCTCGCGAATGAAGGCGTGGTCGGCCGTCGGAGTAAAGTGTTCGGGGGTGAACGTCGGCCGAGGCCGCGGCCAAAAAAAGGGCTGACGCGTATTCGGCGGCAGCCCCCTTGGGGTTGTTTTAGGGATCGGGGGGGGTGTCGTCAGCGAGGACCTGTTGAGGGGTGCCGGTAAAGAAATCGGTGGGCGTCCATACTTTGTTGATGAACGAGGGGTAGCCGATTTTCAAAATTGAGCTTTCGTTGATCACCACTGCGGGATCGGGGTGTCTTTCGTTCAGGATTGGGGCGATCGACGGGCCCCGCCACTGCTTGAGTTCGATCGGTACGTTCATCGGCCCGCGGTACGACAAGTCGGGGCCGCCGTTGTCGTAGACCAGGTGATGCAGATCTTCGTGGTAATGCAACAGATTATGCCACGCGACGACGACGGGGCCGGCGGTGTATTCTGCGGTGACGTTATTGATCGTGATGGATGAGAAAGTTCCCGGTTGCATATAACTGTATTCGGTGAATTTATGCAGCGAGCCCTCCATGATCTCGATGGCGTATAAGCTGTTGTAGGAATACACCCCGTTGATCGTGACGCTTCCGTTGTCGAGGGCGTGCGGCGCGAGCTTGATGGCGCTTTGGCCGTCGCGGCTGGTGATGTTGTTGGCGTAGATATTGCTTAGGCCGAGGTCGAGATCAGGATCGCTGTCGTTGTAGTCGGCTAACGTCATGGCTTTCCAGTCGGTTTCAAGCCTTAACGCGACGCCGCCGACGGACTCGATGCCTTGGAAATGGATGTTATCGCCTGCGTTAGCCTGGATCGTGCCGAAGCCGAAGTGAGCGTCGGTGTTTTTCAACCAGCGGAACGACCCATCGATGGGGATGCGATTTGGGTTGAGAGAGCTGCCGTTGGCGGTGCTCTGGCGCCAGGTCAGGCCTACCGATGCTTTGGCGGTTTTGGTGTCTACGAAGTCGAACCGCCGGATTTCAAAGTTTCGCACGTCTGCGCAGCTGATGGCCTGAAGCAGGTTGAAGTAGCCCTCGAGCATGAACTTGGTCCTGGTGGGCCCCACGGAACGCACCGATACATTCTCGATGGCCTCGAGTTTGCCCAGATGAAGCATGATCACGTTGGTCTGATCGTTGGGGTCGCGGTTGGCGGTGTAGGGATAAAGGGTGCATCCGTTTTGGAAGATCAGATGCACGTCGCTCTTGAGTTGAACCTCCAGGAAGCGGTAGGTGCCTTGGGGGACGTTCACGTGGCCGCCGCCGTGGTTGGATACGTAGTCAATAGCGTCTTGGAACGCGTCGGTATCGTCGTCGAAGTCGTCCGTTAGATCGACTTCGTAGCCCGGGTCCCCGATACGGACGGTTTGGCCCGGGCTTGAATAGCTGCTGGGCGTGGTCCAATCGGCCGAAGCGTGGGTGACCAAGGCCAAACTGGCGGTCAACGCAGCCAGCAGCCGTGTCGACAGAAAAAGGCGTCTGCGGGGAATGTGCAAGGTGAAGGGGGAAAAAGTCATCGCATGGATCTCCTAGATCGGAATGAGCATGGGCCGCGAGACGACGAGGCTTCAAACATGCTCGAGGTATGAACGGGTGACGGGAAAGACATGGGGAATGAGGGCCCCAAAAAGAATGTTTGGATCACACAAGATGAACGGCCCACCACTTTGTCGGGCCGGCTTTGTCACGTTGCACCGGCGCGAGACCGAGAAACTGCGGGCCGGTGTAAGACTCGAGACGGATCGCGATAGATCGACCCGCTTCACTGAAGACCAGGCCGTTGGGCGATCTTTTTCCACTATTTGAAATTCAGCCAATGGACATCGAGGGCAGCCAATACCGGGATGAAAATGAAAAACGACAACGAACGCCGATCTTAATGTATTAATACAAAGTATTAATTGTGTCAATATAAAACTCGGATTTTTCATCTCCCAGCCTTGGTTGCGCGTCGAGCGTCGAGCGGCGGGTGGCGGGGGTAGAGCGGTGCGAGTCCCCGGTCGGTTAGGATGGCGGGAGGGGTAAACGCGAATCCAATCCGGGGTGTCTGGGGCGTTTGTTGCAGGTGCTTACCACGCGCGTTACGGGGGTTGCAACGGACGTGGCGAGGTCGCAAACGTTCGCGAGAAAGTCTTGAACGTCCGCTACCCAGTCTGCAACGAACGATTCAGACCGCGCAACGAACGTTACGAACTCTGCAAAGAACGTATTTTTTGCTCGGGGTCTGTTTTCTACGAATTATCCGGACTTGCGGGGGCGGTTTAGCCGCCTTGTTCGCGTTGTCGGTCTTCGTGCAGGTCGCGGGGGCCGTGGAGGGCGACGTAGTGGGCATCCGGGTCGAGGAGGATGGCGAACCGGGATTGCCAGGGCGGCGTGCAGGGGGCGAGATGGGAGGTGTAGCCCGCGTTGACCATGGCCTGGTGGGCGTGGTCGACTTGATCGTGGGTGTCGAACTCGAAGCCGAGCGTGAACCCGCCGGGCTTGCGGGGCTCGGCGTAGCTGGGGTCGTAGCTGCGGGTGAGCTCGGCGGTCCCGAAGGTGACCACCGCCCGCTCTTGCCAGATGATGCGGGCGAACGTCTCGCTGACGGTCTCCACCTCCAGCCCCAGTGCGGTGTAGAACGCCACCGTGTCGGCGATGTTGTTTACGAAGAGGTAGAGCTCGCGGAATCGCGGGGCGGTTGGGGTCACGCGGGGACCTCGCGGCGCAGGACTTTGTCCATGGCTTTGCCGCGGGCCAGTTCGTCGACGAGCTTGTCGAGGTAGCGCATGTCCTGCCAGGTGGGGTCTTCGATGTCTTCGACGCGTTCGCCGCAGATCACGCCGGTGATGAGCTCGCGGGCGGGATTGGGATCGGGCGCCTGGGTAAAGAAGGCTTCGTAGGTGGTGTCGTTCTTCAGGCGGGCGGTGAGCTGGCGTTGGGTGTAGCCGGTGAGCCAACGGATAGCTTTGTCGAGCTCGGCCTTGGTCCGGCCCTTCTTCTCCATCTTGGCGAGAAGGTATGGATACGCATCCCCACACCGCATGTTGTAGATCTTGTCCCGATTCTTCATGCGTCGGATTGTAAGTGGTACGCAGCGGGCCACCACTTAGGATAAACGCGAGGTTATATCCCTTTGGCATAGAAGTAAGGCGGTCGGATTGCGTCGTACGGATTAGTCGGGTGTCCGCTCATACTGGAGTTCGATGGCTTTGGCGGGATCGCCACCGGGCGGGATGTTGTAGGCGGTGATCGTCAGGTGGTTGGGATCGCCGAGTTCGTAGGTGGTGCGCCAGCTCCAGGGCGGGCCTTCGGGGGCGTCGTACTGACCCAGGACGCCGAGGGTTTGGTCGGCGGCTTGGCCGACGGAGAACATGACGGCGACGCTCATGTGGTGGTTGTCGACCCAAGATTCCTGATACTGGCCGGTGACGGGATTGTGGGCGAGCCAGGCCTCGCCGACGCGGCGTTCGCCTTGCAGCGTGCCCTCGTAGGTGTGGCGGAGCATGTGGGTGCCGAGCAAAGATTCGAATCGGCCGACGACTTCGGCGGTGTCGGCGAGGACGCCCGGCTGGAACCAGGTCTGGCAAGTGCCTTTCCAGCTGCCGATCAGTTGGGGGAGAAAGTCGTCTTGGGCCATGGGTTGTTTCTTGGTTTGGAGTAAAGGTTGACGCGGTCGTTCAAACAGAAGAATAGATCACGCGATTTGAATTTAGTCACGTGGCGGCGGGCCTTCCCTATACTCCGCGAAGAACACGTCCCGAAACGCGGGGGGGTTGTATTCCCAGTGCCAGGGTTCGTGTTGGAAGGGGTACCAGCCGAACTCGTGGGCGTGGAGGTGCAGCCATTTGTGGACCGGGGAGCGACGCATGTCGACGACGGCCGACATCGGCCGAGTCGTCAGCCGGAAGCGGTCGGGCGATTCGGCCAACGCGGGGTCGTCGGCGCCCGAGCCAAACGACGATTCGTAGGACGTGGCGGGGCCGGCGTCGCCTTGGGGCCGGGTGAGTTCGAAGTCGATGGCCAGGCCCAGGGAGTGGGACGAGAAGCTGGCGACGGCGAAAGAGTTGCCGACGCGGGCGGCGTTGGCGGCGGCGCGTTTGGGGTCGCGGTGGCCCGAGAGGATGACCAGGTCGATGCCGTCGGCCGCGGCGGCGTCGCGCATGGCGAGGTAGGCGGCCACGGCGTGGCGGTTGAGTTTCTTGTTGTCTTCGCCGGGCACGGGGGTCCACTGGTCGAGCATGTATTGCCAGAGGTCGTCGGTGGCTTCGTCGCGGGTGATGACGGACACGGCGGTGCGGTTGGCCCGGCGTTCGGGGGTGACGCCGTCGAGGGCGTCGGCGAGGGTCATGGCGTAGGCTTCGCCGGGCCCTTCGGTGCCGCCGGGGTAGTCTTCGTGTTGCCAATCGAAGTCGCGGAAGCGTTGGCTGAGTTCGAGGCCCAGCAGGTCGAGCGACGAGGTGCCGGCGGCGTGGACGAACTCGAGCTCGACCGCGGCGATGAGGTCGGCGTGGGCGTCGAGGTTGCCGGAGGCAAGGCGGTGGAAGGCTTCGCCCAGTTCCCATTTGGGCGGTTGCGGCATGGCGATCTGTTTCCGCTGGTGGTACCACACAGCGTCCTTTAAGCGTGGGTACAAATAATCAGGTGGCAGTTTGGTCAGCGACGCCGAGCCGTAAGCGATGCGTTCGGCCAAGGCAAAGGGGTCGTCGGGCTTGGGGTAGATCAGGATGTCGTCGGGCGGGAACACGCGTGGCGTGGCGCTGTCGTCCAACGCCGGGTCGGCCCACGCCACGGGCTTACCGTCGGTGCCCGGCCCGCCCACACAGCCCCAACTCAAACCCACCACGCCCAACGCCAGTCCGCTCGCCCACGCCATTCGCCTCATGATCGACCTTTCGTTTCAGAAGATGACGCGATACGCCTTTCGTGCGTGTCGCGTGGTTCGGAGTGTAATCGTGATGATCACAGAAATGAAGTCCAAAGCGTGGGCGAGCGACGCGCTTGTGCGCACGGTTTGTTGCAAAAGTTGAACAAAAATCGCGGGCTACGGAAATTTATTTAAATGTATCCGACGGCGAGAGTTGCGTGGGAATGTGCGGTGGCTTCAGTGGTCACGGCGCGCACAAGCCTGTCGCCGCGGCCCTGGGTGTCGGCCCCGGTGGTTTTTTCAGCGTGAAGGTTGTTTGTGGCAAGGCGCCAGGCACGCTCATATCCGGTACCCCGCCCTCGGAAATTCCGGCAGGGCACATGGGGCCCTTGGTTGTGGGACGCGTCGAGCTTCGGCGTGAATCACTTCCGGGGGGCCGGGCTCGCGTTATTCAACGCGGGGGGTTTCGGCGTTCGTCGGTGAGCCACCTTGCCGGCAACAGACACGATGGACCGTGACGTAATCGCACGGCCGCCCCCCGGACGCGGGTCGAGGACCTTGGCGAGTTTTGAGAAGGGTTTGCGCGTGGGCCGATGCACCGCGGACCTTGAGGCCGAGCGTTCGCTCTTTGAAAATTTGAAGCGGAAACCCGTGGATGGCTCGTGGCGTAGAAGCAGCCGCAAGGCTACGGATAAACTGTGTTGATGAGCTTGCACCTGTGTCCATGCTGCGACTACGCCACGTTAGAGGAACGGGGCGTTTACGACATCTGTCCGGTTTGCTTTTGGGAAGACGATGGACAGGATGTCGATGCTCTGGATCGTGTATCGGGTCCCAACCACATCACTTTGCGCGAAGGGCGTCGTCATTTTTTGTCATGTGGTGCTTGTGATCCGTCAATGCTGAAGCACGTGTGTAGTGTTGCTGCACGTCGTCAGTTTGCTCACCACCCACGGGAGGTGGAGGGGTAGCCTTACTTGAGCATCTGAAACTTCGCGCTGCGCATGCCCAGGGAGACGGCTTCGGGGTTGGTGGCGAGGCGGAGGGCTTCGGTGCCGGAGATGGTTTTGGCGGTGTAGAGCTCGAGCAGGTGTTGGTCGAAGGTCTGCATCCCGTTCTCGCGGTTTTCGATGATGTCGTTGAGCTCGGCGGCGCGGCCTTCGAGGATGAACTTGCGGACCGACGAGTTGGAGCGGAGGACCTCGACCACGGGGACACGGCCTTTGCCGTCGACGGTGCGGGCGAGGCGTTGGCTGATGACGGCTTCGAGGTTGGTCGCGAGTTGGACGAGCAACAGGTCGCGTTCGGCGGGGGGAAACAGGGCGATGAGGCGTTGGACGGATTGGGCGGCGGTGGTGGTGTGGACGGTGGAGTACACGGCGTGGCCGGTGTCGGCGGCCTGGAGCGCGGTGGCCATGGTGTCGTGGTCGCGGAGCTCGCCGATGAGGATGACGTCGGGGTCTTGACGTAACGCTTCGCGCAGCGCCGGCAGGAAGCCCGCGGCGTCGGGGCCGACTTCGCGTTGGGCGACGAGGGACTTGATGGGTTCGTGGACGAACTCGACGGGGTCTTCGATGGTGATGATGCGGTTGCTGCGGTGGTGGTTGAGGTAGTTCATCATCGCGGCGAGGGTGGAGGACTTGCCCGAGCCGGTGGTGCCGGTGACCAGGACCAGGCCGCGTTCGATGAGCGCGATCTCTTCGACGACCGGCGGGAGGTTGAGTTCGTCGATCGTCGGCACGTCGCTGGTGATGCGGCGGATGGTGCAGGCGGGGTGGCTTTTCTCGTGGAACGCGGCGACACGGAACCGGGCGAGGTTGGGCACGGCATAAGACAGATCGACGGCGCGGTGATCGCGGTAGCGTTGCTTCTGGTCGTCGTCGAGGATGGGCTCGACGAGTTGGGTGAGCGAGTCGTCGGTGAGGTTGTCGAGCTGCATGGCGACGAGCTTGCCGTTGAGCCGGACGGTGGGCGGCGAGCCGACCTGGAGGTGCAGGTCCGAGGCGTGGTGTTCGGCCATGGCGGCGAGGAGGGTGTCGAGGTTCATCGCGGGTTCCAAAATGAGGGGGCGGGAGCGGAGGAAAGGAACACGCATGATACGGGTTGACGCGGACCCGCCGACGGCGAGCGATAGAGATTGTCGGCGGATTCAGGTAGGCTGGTGGGTTCGTGGACGCCCGACGCGGCCCGCGATCCCACCCCCGACCCCTGGCGATTTGTATGACTGCTGATTCTGATTCCACGCCCGCCCCCGTTGCCGGGGAGAACGGGGACGATGTGGCGGCCGCCGTGCGTTTTGCGGACCTCGACCTACCCGACGCGATCCGTGCCGCGTTGGCCGAGGACGGCTACGAAACACCCTCGCCGATCCAGGCGGCGATCATCCCGTTTCTCTTGCAGGGCCGTGATGTGATCGGTCAGGCGCAGACGGGCACGGGGAAGACCGCGGCGTTTGCGTTGCCGATCCTGGCCCAACTCGCGAACGAAGCGGCGGCGAGCCACGAAGGCGATCGCAGCGGTAAGAACAAATCCGGGGGCAAGGGCCCCAAGGCCTTAATCCTCGCGCCGACCCGCGAGTTGGCGATCCAGGTCGCCGACGCGTTTGCGAAGTACAGCCGGAAGATGAAAAAGGTCCACGTCCTGGCGGTCTACGGCGGGGCGGACTTCCGGGGGCAGGCGATCCCGCTGCAGCGCGGCGTCGATGTCGTCGTCGGCACGCCCGGCCGGGTGATGGACCACATGCGTCGCGGCACGCTCGACGTTTCCAACGTCCGCACGCTGGTGCTCGATGAAGCGGACGAGATGCTGCGGATGGGTTTTGTCGAAGACGTCGAGTGGGTGTTGAGCGAGACCCCGCCCGGCCGACAGGTCGCTTTGTTCAGCGCGACCATGCCGCACGCGATCAAGAAGATCGCCGAGAAGCAACTCGAAAACCCCGAGCGGATCACGATCGAAGGCGGCAGCAAGACCGCCGACACCGTACGGCAGCGGTACTGGCGAGTCGAAGGTGTGCGGAAGGTCGAGGCGTTGTGCCGGTTGCTCGCGTTCGAGCCGGTGGACGCGGCGATCGTGTTCGTGCGGACCCGCGGGGCCACGGCCGAGCTCGCCCGCGCTTTGGAAGACGCGGGCTTCCCCGCGGCGCCGCTGTCGGGTGATGTGCCCCAGCATCAACGTGAACGCACGATTGAGGCGCTGCGTCGCGGCCGACTCAAACTCGTGGTCGCCACCGACGTCGCCGCCCGCGGGATCGACGTCGAAAGCATTTCGCACGTGTTTAACTTCGACGTGCCCGAGGATTCGGAAGCCTACATCCACCGTATTGGACGCACCGGCCGGGCGGGCCGGACCGGCGAAGCGATCCTGTTCGTGGAGAACCGCCAACGCCGACTGCTGCTCAACATCGAGCGCGCCACCGGCAAGCCCATCGAGAAGATGCACCTGCCCACGCCGGCGGATGTCCACGCGCTCCAGCTCGAACGCTTCGGCGACCAACTCAAAGAACGCCTCACCCGCAAGACCAAGCCCGACGGCGAGATCGACGACCGGCCCGCCAAACTCCGCGGCTTCATCGAGGAGGTCTGCGAAGCCACCGGCCGCGACGCCGCGGACGTCGCGGCATTCCTCGTCGGCCCGGCGATGGCGTCGGTGCTCGGCGGCACGAAAGCGACAAACGCTTCTTCACCTTCATCCGAGCGCTCTCCATCCGAACGGCGACATGCCTCGGGCAGCGAGCGTTTTGATCGCAAAGATCGCCCCGCCCCGCGTCGTCCGATCGGCGGGGAGGGGCAGATGTACCGCGTCGCGGTCGGCCGGGCCGACGGCGTACGGGCCGGCCACCTCGTCGGCGCGATCGCCAACGAGACCGGCCTCGACGGCCAGGACATCAACAAGATCCGCATCTTCGATTCCTACAGCACCCTCGAACTCCCCGCGGGCATGCCCGGCAACGTGTTCGATCTGCTCCAACGCCTGACCGTGCTCGGCAAGCCGCTGCGGATCAAGCCCGCTTCGCCTTCGCCCGAGTCGCACCACGCGCCCGCCAAGCGCCATCCGCCCAAGCACCAACCTATTCATCACCCGCCCCGCCCGGCCGACGCCGCGAAGCCCAAGTCTCAACCGCGCCCGGCCGACGTGGCCCAACCCAAAGCCAAGCCTAAGCCCAAGGGTAAATTCAAACCCAAGGGTCAGTTCAGTCCGCCTTCCGGCGAGGCGAAGCCGTTCAAGAAGTTCAAGCCCGGCGGCAAGCCCAAACCCTCGGCGAGCAAGCCGACCAAACGCACCAAGCCCGCGGGCAAACCCGGCAGCGGCGTGAAGCCCAAGTCCAAATCCAAGCCACAAGGCCAACCCTCATCGGACCGCCATACCCTCAGCCCCGCCCCGTTTGCGGGCGGCGGCAAGAAACCGATCCGCCCCAACAAGAAGTATCGGCCGAAGAACTATTGAACCTCCTGGGTCCGCGCTCCGGTTGGTCAAACCACGTCTAGCGGGTGACACGCAGCGTCCCGCGTGGGTGGTTAACCCCGCATCACTCGTCCGACCACTTGATTTGAAACTCGATCTCGTGTTCGCCGTCTTCGCGTTCGTGTTCGATGTTGTAGGTCGCGCGGACCGGGACGTAGATCCGTTCGCCGGCGATCTGAATCTCGAACTGTTCGCCCGCTTCGAGGTCGTCGGCCAGCCGCCGCAGCTTCGCGATGAATTGGTCGATCGGATAGGTCTTTTCCAGATCACGGTCGGGTTGGTCGGCGTTGCTCACGGTGGTCCTTTCGTTGGGGTGACCGCACACGATAAAGCGAAGCGGTGAGCATCCGGTTAGAGCAACGGCCCGAGCAGGCGGGCGGTGTTGTCGAGCAGGCGGGTGTGGAAGGGGCGGGCTTCCCACTCGGCCAGGTCGGCCATGTTGCAGTTCATCAGGTACGACTGCTGCAGGCTGGTGAGTCGGCGGGTGGAGGCGACGTCGTAGATGAACAGCGTGAGTTCGAAGTTCAGGTAGAACGAACGCATGTCGAGGTTGACCGTGCCGAAGGCGGTGAGGTGGGAGTCGACGGTGACCGATTTGGTGTGCAGCAACCCGCCGCGGAATTTGGCGACTTTCACGCCGGCGCTCAGGAGGTCGCCGAGGTAGGCGTTGCTGGCGTGGCGTACGAGGAACGAGTCGTTCTGCTCGGGCAGGATGATGAGCGTGTCGACGCCGCGGGCGGCGGCCGAGGTCAGCGCGATCAGGAGTGATTCGTCGGGGACGAAGTAGGGCGTGGTGAGCGTGATGGATTCGCGGGCCGAGTAGATCGCGGCGATGAGCAGGCGGTGGATCGACTCGGGGTTGAGCGACGGGCCGGACGGCACGACCTGCACCGCGGCGTTGTTGCGGGCCGGGGGCGGATCGTTTTTTGTTTCGTTATTGGTGGTGGTCGGGTTCGAGCGTCGGCCGAGTTGTCCCAGGTCTTGTTCGGTTTCCAGCCGCCAGTCTTCGAGGAAGGTCATGCTCAGGGCTTCGACCGCCGGGCCTTCGACGCGGACCATCGCGTCGATCCACTTGCCGACGCCCGCCGACTGTTTGAAGACTTTGGGGTCGATCATGTTGAGCGAGCCGGTGTAGGCGACGCGGTCGTCGATCACCACGAGCTTGCGGTGGTTGCGTAGGTCCAGCCGGCGGAATAACGCCCGGAACAAACCGGCCGGCAGCGACGCGACGACTTCGACGCCCGCGGCCCGCATCGCGGCGAGCTTGGGCGACTTGCGCAGAAACGTCTTGCTGCCCACCGCATCGACCAACACGCGACACGCCACGCCGCGCTGGGCGGCGCGGACCAGCGCGTCCGCGACGCGATCGACCTCGCCGCCGTCGAACCAGATGTAGAACTCGAGGTGGGCCCGTTCTTTTGCGCCGTCGATCTCGTCGATGATGGCCGAGAGCGCATCGTGTGAATCGTTGTAGAGGTCCAGGCGATTGCCCGGCAGGGCGGGCACGTCGGCAACACGAACGGCCTGCCGGTGGATCGGCAGCGCATCGGCGGGCAGGGCGGCCCAGTCCGGGCTCGGGCGTTGCTCGCGCAGCTCGGCCCGCCAGCCGGCGTAGGCGTGGTGGAGCTCGACGGTGGTCTTGGCCCGGCGGGTGCCGATGCGGTTTTCGCCGACCACGAGGTAGATCGCCGCGCCGGCGAACGGGATCAGCAGGATGACCGTCAGCCACGACAACGCGATCCCCACCGACGTCTGCCGACGCATGATGACCCGCAGCGACAAGCCCACGCGGATGAGCAGGTCGGCCAGCAGCAACAGGTTCGCTACGAACGACGGGTCGTTCGTGTAGTCGGTGATCTCGGCGAGCAGCGGGATCGTGGGATTCATGGAAAGGGGCTTTCGAGGTTTGGGGCGGCGCACCACCAGCCTACCGCGATGCCGCCGCGGACGGCGAGCATCCCCAAACAACCCGAGATGATTCGATGTCTGGGCGGGGACGGCGGGGGCCAAAAACCTTGTTATCGGAAGGGCTTACGAGGCTTGGGACGGGCCGCGTTATCGGCCAGGCGGGAGATTCCGGTTGACGGTTTTGGGGGTTCAGGGTGATGATGGAGTGTGAACCACCCGATGAAACGGACCCGGGGCTGTTCTTGTCCTTAGGATCAATCTAGCTGTGCGATATCGATTTAGAGGACTACTACGCGAAACCGGCAAAGCCGTCGAAGGCCACGTCGAGGCCCCGACCGTGGATCAGGCCTACGACCTGATGGCCGACAACGGCATCGTCTGCGAGGCGATGCGCGAAGACCCGCGGATGGGCGACTTCACCTCGGCGACTGCCCCCGGAAGTGTCCCCGGAAATGGTGGCGGCGGCGCGGGTCCGGCCGGTGGCGCGCCCGACGAGTTCTCCAGCGCGATCGACTCGGCCCTCGACACCAGCTCAACCCAGGTCAACGTCGACGACCTCTGGCGACGCTACCGCGGGCAAAAAGTACGCGTGATCGACCGCGACAAAATCCGCAACCGCGTGATGAACGTGGTGACCAAGGCGTTGCAGCAATCGGTCTCGGGCAAGGACGACCGCGACCAGACCCTCGAACGCGTCGAGGAAGCGCTGAGCAAGATGTTCGGCGACAACCAGAACCTCACCAGCGAACTGTCGCCGCAGCAGGTGGCGATGGAAGACCAGATCAATCGGCTCAACAAAGTCGTCATGACGATGGAGAAGTCGATGGCCCAGCTGACCATGGCCATGCGGCGCGGCGGCGGCTGGGGCGGCGGCGGAGCCGACCACACCACCCGCGGCAACATGATCAAAGCGGTCAAGGACCCCAAGAACGACAAGGTCCTGCTGGAGATCTTCGAGACCAACCTCAAGCTGCAACGCGGCGTGAAGGAAAAACCCGCCGACCCCAAGGCCCCGGCCTAACCGGCCGATAAAACCCAAGGCTTATCCCGAAACGCAACCACCCGTTTTTTGAAACCCGGCTCGACGTTCCCCCCGCGTCGGCCCTTCGATCAGGAGTCCCTCCGATGAGTAAAGAAACCGCATCTGCCCCGCAAGACGACAGCGTCGCCGCCGAGAACGCCCTGTACTTCGGCATCGACCTGGGCACCAGCCGATCGTCGATCGCCAGCGCCACCGGCGTCCGCAAGACCGTCGAGTCCTACGTCGGCTGGCCCAAGGACGCGGTGTCGCTCAAGAAGTTCGGCGGCCAGGAGATCATCTTCGGCAAGACCGCGCTGGACAACCGCATGTCGCTGGACCTCTACCGCCCGCTGGCGGAGGGTGTGATCCAAGACGACAAGGACGGCGGCCGGAATATGGAAGCCGCCCGCGAACTGATCAACTACCTCGTCGAGATGATCGAGCCCGGCCGCGGCCAGGCGCTCTACGGCGTCGTCGGCGTGCCGTCGGAAGCTTCGGATAAGAACAAAGAAGCCATCATCGAATCGACCAAGGGCATCTTCGACTCGGTCATGATCGTCACCGAGCCGTTCTGCGTGGCCTACGGCCTGGACCGGATCAGCGACGTGCTCGTGGTCGACATCGGTGCGGGTACGACCGACCTCTGCCGGATGCACGGCACGGTGCCGTCGGTCGAAGACCAGATCTCGCTGAACGTCGCGGGCGACGCGGTCGACAAGAAGATGATGGAGCTGATCAACAAGCAGTACCCCAACGCCCAGGTCACCATCAACATGATCAAGCGGCTGAAGGAAAAGTTCGGCTACGTCCACCACGCCAAGGACAAGATCGAAGTCGAGTTCCCGGTCAACGGCAAGCCGACCCCGCACGACGTCACCGACATCGTCCGCGGGGCGTGTTCGATCCTGATCGACCCGATCGTCGAAGCCATCCACAAGCTCATCGCGACCTTCGACCCCGAGTTCCAGGACACGCTGCGCGGCAACATCATCCTGTCGGGTGGTGGCGGTCTGATGGACGGCCTGAACAAAGCCATCGAAGACAAGCTCGACCGCGTCGGCGGCGGCGCGGTGACCGTCGTCGAAGAGCCGATGTACGCCGGGGCCAACGGCGCGTTGCAACTCGCCCTCGACATGCCCGCCAGCTACTGGCAGCAACTTAAGTAGTTTCTGGCCACCTCGTTGAATTTGAACAAGCCCGGCCGTATTGCGGCCGGGCTTTGTTTTTGGCGGGGCGCAAAAAATCACGGCCGAGGTTCGGTCTTGGGCAGACGAACCGGGCCGTGAGGGTTTGGAGGATTGCGGGGCGGACGCGTCAGGTGGTCGCGAGTTTTTCGAGCTTGCTCTTCACCGCCCGGCCGAGCTTGCCGGCGGCTTCGCTGATCGAGACGTAGAGATCGTCGCTGGCGTGGTCGACGGCGAGCGGTTGTTGGCCGGCGATGCGGGCTTCCATGGTGACGCGTTTGTCGTTGGCCGAGGATTTGTTGGCGTTGTCGTCGCGGAGGTGGACCTCGACGCGGGTGACTTTTTCGATGACGTGGCGCAGCGCCGATTCGACGGCTTGGGTGGCGTTGTCGGTCAGGGCTTGGCTGGATTGGATGTCGCCGGCGTTGACTTGCACGATCATGAAGAGTCTCCGGAGGGGGGTGAATGAATCGAATAAATCATACGCCAGGCGGCAGGCGGGGTTCGAGAATCGGGGCCGCGATTTTCGCAGGGCGGGGCTAGGGTTTACCCGTCGGATTCTGCGGAAACGTCCGGTATTCATACCGCGCGGCGTACGAACCGCCGCGAACAGCGGCGGTGTTCATGGTGTGTGTTGATCCAGCTGCCGGCCTCAGCCCGGTAGAGGATGCGATGCGTGGCAGGAGGTTGATGGTCAAGCGTTTGCTGCGAGATAGCAACGGATAAATCGTTCGTAGATTTATGCGGCTTTGAGCTTGGTGTTCGTCGCGTTCGCGGGCGTGGTGAGCTTGAACGCGCGGCGGTTGAGGCGTTGACGCTCGGCGTCGAGCTCTCGGCCGAGCTTCGCCTGGGCGTCACGCATGTTGCGGAGCGCGGACCACTCGGCGTCGAGCTCGCGGCGCATCTCGGCCAACTCCGTACGCTCCGCTTCGACCTGAGTTTGGGCGAGGCGGAGCTGTTCGAGTTCTTCGTTGAGTTGGTCGTTGGTCTTGTTGAGCGTGGCCTGTTGGGCGGCGAGTTGTTCGCCTTGCGTATCGAGAAACGCTTCGCGGCTTTCGAGGGTCGCCGAGGCTTGTTGGTGCCAGGCCCGCAGCGAGACGCAGCGTTGTTCGAGGTCGGCCAAAAGCGCGGCGCCGTCGGTGGTGGCTTCAGCGGGTTGCCCCGTGGTTTTCTTTAGGGGTTTCGGGGTGTCGGCTTTGGCGACGGATTTCTTTTTCGCGGTGCGTCGGGCCATGGGAATCTCTCTCTTGATCGCGGCGGGGACGGATGGATTGCATCCGTACCATCGGGAAGATGACGGGTCGGCTTGAGCGTGTGGTGCGGGTTGTGCGGATTTTGAAATACGGCGCTGGGTGAAGTTTCATGCTCAAAATCCGATAAAAGCCCACCCGAAAAGCGGCCCGGCCGCGTAAGATCGTGTCATGTTTGATCGACGCGCATTTTTACGTTCCCTGATGGGATTGACCGCGGGGTTGGCGGTAGGCCGGGCCCCGCTTTCGGCACAAACCACCGGGGCGGTGGCCAAAGCGACCGACGCCGCGGGCCCGCCCACGGAAGACCGCCTCGGCAAGCTCTTGCCCATGCGTCGGCTGGGGCGGACCGGCGAGTGGGTCACGATCTTCGGCTTCGGCGGTTCGCACATGATCCAACGCGGCAACTCCGAGGCCGCGGGGGCCGAGTTGATCGAAGCGGCGCTCGAAGAAGGGGTCCGGTTCTTCGACACCGCTCAGCAGTACGGCAACGGCAAGAGCGAGAGCTGGATGGGTCGGCACCTGACGCCCAAGTACCGCGATGTGATCTACCTCATGACCAAGACGCAGGCCCGCGAGCGCGGCCGGGCGTTGCAGGACATGGACGAGTGCCGCCAGCGCCTGAACGTCGACGTGATCGATCTGATGCAGATCCACCACATCCACAACCCGCGGGACGTGGACAACCTCGTAGACAACGGCGTCGTGGACGTGCTCCTCGAAGCCCGCGAGCAGGGCAAGATCCGCCACCTCGGGTTCACCGGCCACGACACGCCCAAGGCCCACCTGCGGATGCTCGAACGACTTGATCAAATGGGCGTCGACTTCGACACGGTGCAGATGCCGATGAACGTGGTCGATCCGAATTACGAGAGCTTTATCGTCGAGGCGTTGCCGAAGCTGCTCGAAAAAGACTACGCCGTGCTGGCGATGAAGACGTTGGCGTTCGGCCACCTGATCGGACAGAACAACGGCTGGACGCGCGGCCGAAAGATCGCCCCGCCGGTCGTGCCCGAGCGGATGACCCTGGCCGAGGCGTTGGGTTTTGTGTGGTCGCTGCCGATCAGCACGCTGATCAGCGGGACGCCGACGGTCGAGATGCTGCGTGAAAACGCTGCGATCGCCCGACAACACCGCGACCTGCCCGAAGACGCCCGGCTGGCGCTGGTCGACAAGGCCGCCGAGTTCGCGGGGCCGGACTTGGAGTTTTACAAGGACCGGGTTTGAGGCAGCCTAACTTCATTCGACCTGTTGTCTGGATTCCCCTCCCTTGAGGGAGGGGCCGGGGGAGGGTGCGAGGGCGCACACATGCCCGCGGGTGACGGCGAGGTTTGTCACCCTCCCCTAACCCCTCCCTGAAGGGAGGGGGATAATACCGGGTCCCTACATTTGAATTCGGCTTCTGTGATTTCGGTTCTTGCCGCGCCCATCACCCGCTCGGCCGGTTGACCATGAAGTTTGCGACTTGCGCGAAGAACTGCGTCAACGGGGCGTGGGTGTCGGCCGGCAGGTCGGCCTCGTCGAGCGACTGGCCCATCAGGTCCAGCCAGCGGTCGCGGGCGGCTTCGTCGATCGGGAACGGGGCGTGACGCATGCGTAGCCGGGGGTGTCCGCGTTGTTGGGAGTAGCGCGTCGGGCCGCCGAAGCGTTGGACGAGGAAGTCGCGGAGGCGTTGCTCGGCCCCCACCCAGTCGTCGGCGGGGTACATCGGGCCCAAAAGGTCGTCGGTTTTCACGCGGTCGTAAAACCCCGTGACCAGCCGGGCGAAGCCGGCCTCGCCGATGCGGTCGTACAGCCCACCAAACGGGTCGACGTCGGGCGCGGGTGGTTGGGGCTGGCTCATCGGTGTCTCAATAAAAAACGCTTGCGGCAGAACGATCGAGATCGGCCCGCCGCAAGCGTGATGGAATTCGAATCGTTTGGCTTAGCGGTTCTTCAACTTGGCGAGCAGCCGCAGGATTTCGAGGTACAGCCAGATCAGGGTGACCAGCAGCGCGAAGCCGGCGTACCACTCCATGTAGGTGGGAGCACCCTGAGCGGCGCCCTGCTCGATACGATCAAAATCCAAAAGCAGCATGAACGAAGCGATGCCGACGATCAGCACGCTGATGCCGATGCTCAGCGGGGTGACGCCTCGGATCATGTTGTACGCTTCGGGGGCGATGAAGCTGATCACAATCGCGACCAAGTAGAACAGGAACACGCCGCCCGCCGCCATGAGCACGCCGGCCTTGAGTTTCTCGGTGACCTTAATGATGCGGAAGGTGTAGAGGAGCAGCATCGTCGCGGTGACACCCAGCGTGCAACCCAGGGCCTGCACGACGATGCCGTTCAGGGGCAGGCCGTTGGCGGCTTGGCTGGGGCCGGCACCGAAACTGGCTTCATAAAACGCCGAGACGGCGCCGACAAACAAACCCATCAGCAGGGCGTAGACCGGGGCGGTAAACGGCGACCACGTGGGTTTAAAGCTCGTGATCAACCCGACGACAAAACCGCCGATCCCGCCGGCCAACAACATGGGCATGGTGTAGGACGCCCCCGACATCGCGGCGCTCCACGAGAAGATCGAGGTGCCGACGCAGATCGCCAGCAGGATCAGGGTCTTGTTGACCGCGCCCTGCATGGTCATGACGTCGGGCTTCTCGGCGTCGTAGACGTCGATCGCGTGGTTGCGGAAGGTGTCGTTGTTGAGTGCGGGGTTACTGCTGAGCATGGTGGTGATTTCCCGGAGGGGTGAGGATGGAAAGAACAGACCGAGGGTTATCGTAGCGGGCGGCAGGCCGATCGAACAGCCCCCGATTGGATTATTGGTCGGCCAGCATCTCGGCGAGGAAGCCCTTGAACAGCCGGCGGTGCTCTTCCTCGTCGCCCTTGAGGGTGGTGGCGAGGTCTTCGGTGACCGGATCGACCCCGTCGCAGGCCTCGATGATCTTTTGGTATTGGGCGATCGCGCCTTCCTCGGCGTCGATGACGCCGTGGATCACCGAGAGCACGTCCAGCTGGTTTTCGGGCGGCTGGAGCGAGGTCTGATTCATCGCCAGCTCCTGCGAGCCGGGCACCCGGCCCTCGAGGACCTTGATCCGCTGGGCGAGTTGGGTGGCGTGGGTCAGCTCTTCGGTGATGTCGGCCGCGAGGGCGTCCTTGATGTGCTTGGCCTTGAAGCCGTCGAGGTGGATCGAGTTGGCCAGGTAGTTGGCGACGGTCTCGATCTCCATGTTGTAGCTGGTGCGGAGCAGGTCGACGATGGCTTGGCGTTGGGTGTCGTTCATGGGGGCAGGCCTCGGAAAAGAGGGGGGTTGGGGCGATACTCCGGCTGATTTTAGCCGCGGTTCGACACGCCGGGCAACGGCCGGTTATCTTCCGGGGCATGAGATACGCACTGATCATCGCGGGCGGCTCGGGCACGCGGCTCTGGCCCATGTCGACCAAGGAACTCCCCAAACAGCTGATCCCGTTTATCGGCTCGGACGAGAAAGGCGCTTCCGGGGGGGGCGGCCGATCGCTGCTGCAGATCGCCATGGAACGACTCGAAGGGCTGCTCCCCGCCGAGCAGATCTACGTCTGTGCGGGCGAATCCACGAAGCAGGTCATGCTCGACAAGCTGCCGGGGCTGACCGAGGACCGCTTCATCAGCGAGCCGATGGGCCGCGACACGCTGAACGCGGTGGGCCTGGGTTGCAGCGTGTTGCAACACAAAGACCCCGACGCCACGGTCGCGATCTTTACGGCCGACCACATCATCGAGCCGATCGACGAGTTGTTGAAAATCGTGGAACAAGGCTTCGAGCTCGCCGAGGCCAACGACCAGACGTTGGTGACCTTCGGCATCGCGCCGACGCACGCCGCGACGGGTTACGGCTACCTCCAACTCGGCGAAGCGGTTTCCGGGGGCGTCGGCAACGGCTACGTCGTCGACCAGTTCAAAGAAAAACCCGCCGCGGATATCGCCGACGGCTACTTCGCCGCGGGCCCCGAGAAGTACCTCTGGAACTCGGGCATGTTCGTCTGGCAGGCCTCGGCGGTGATGAACTGCATCGCGAAGTACGCCCCGGAGAACTTCGCCAAGCTCGACGACCTGGGTAAGAACTGGGACACGCCGGAGCGTGACGCGAAGTTGGCCGAGGTGTACCCGACGCTGAAAAAGGTCAGCGTGGACTACGCCGTGATGGAGCCCGCCTCGCAGGACAACGACATGACCGTTGCCGCCGTGCCGATGCCGCTGAGCTGGCTCGACGTCGGCAGCTGGCCAAGCTTCGCCGACACGCTGGACAAAGACGAACACGGCAACGCCGCGTCGGGCGGCCAAACCGTCCACGTCGAAAGCCAAAACATCCTGACCGCGACCGATGACCCCAAACACCTGATCACCACGCTGGGCTGCGAAGACCTGATCGTGATCCACACCGAAAACTCTACGCTGGTCTGTCACAAAGACCACGCGGAGAAGATCAAGCAGTTGCACGGGGAAGTGGGTGAAAAGATCGGGGAAGGTTACTTGTGATTGATGGGTTTGGGTTCGCCTCCGCGGCGAGCGGCAGGGGCGTTGCCCCTACAACCCCCAAGGCAAGCTCATCGTCGTAACGGCTTGGGTTTAGCGGGCGATCGTAGATCGCCGTGTGTTTCTCGGGGTGTCGGGGCGAAGCCCTGACCGCCCGCCGCGCAGGCGCTTGCCTTAGAAAAACCTTGGCACCGATCTCGACCGAATAGAACTGCCAAAACTATGCGTTTTTTATCGATTGATCTTGGCGGCAAGCGGACCGGCCTCGCGACGGGGGACGACGAGACGGGGATTGTTTCGCCGTTGGACGTGATCGTGACCAGCAATGCTGACGAGCGGTTGCGGCAGTTGGGTAAGTTTATCGAGGCGGAGCAGCCCGATGCGTTGGTGCTCGGGATGCCGTTCAACATGGACGGGACGCTGGGGCCGGCGGCGGCGAAGTCGGTGGCGTTGGCCAAGACGTTGGCCGAGCGGTTCGGGTTGCCGGTGCATCCGATGGACGAACGGCTGACCTCGGCCGCGGCGGACGACCAGATGGCGCAGTCCGGGCTGACGCACGGCCAAAAAAAAGCCCGCCGCGATGCGCTCGCCGCGGCCAACATCCTGCGTGATTTTCTTGAGACCCGCCCCGACCTCGGCGAGGGTGCCGAGGGGTCGGTTAGTTGAACAGCAGGCCGTAGGCGACCAATAGCACGCCCGGCCCGGCCACCGCCAACGCCACCCAACCCACCGTCTGTTGGATCTCTTCGGGCAGCTTGCCCAGCGGCTTGTTCACCATCGCACAGACCCACAGCGTCCAGCCCAGCAGCAACACCGCGGCGGTTTGCAGCGCGGCAAGGTTGATCTTGAACGAGAACCCGGCCGAGGCTTTTTCTTTCGCGGGTCGGGCGGGCTTGGTCTTCTTCTTCGTTTCGGGCTCGGCCGACGGCGGCGCCCCGTCGCGGTCTTCGACCGAGGGCGGCGGGGCGTCGAGCAGGGCGTCGAGCGACTCGAACCCGCCGGCGTCCAGGTCCTCATCTTCCTCGTCGGCGGACGCTTCGCCCCCGGCGGATGCGGTGGGCTCGGCCGCGGGCGCGGGCGACTCGGCCATGGCTTTCGGCGCTTCGAAGAGCCCGTCGAGTTCATCGAGCTCCATCGCCGGCTCTTCGTTTCGCGGCTCGGTCGGGGCGACGGCGGCGGGCGTGGGTTCCGCGGCCTCGGTCTCCGCCTCGGCTTCGGCTTCCTCGGTGTCGTCGGGCTTGGCCAGGAGGTCGTCCATCGACTGGAACTCGCCGCCCAACTCGTCGTCTTCGTCCGCTTCGTCTTCGAGATCGTCGACGGGGTCGGCGACGTTTTCGCCCGGATTAGACGAGACGCCCAGCAACTCGTCGACGCTCTCGAATTCCCCGCTGATCGCGTCCTCGGCGTGGTCGGCCAGGAGCGAATCGATCTGCTCGATGAGCGGGGCGTCTTCGCCGGTCGCTTCGGGCTCGGCTGAGGCTTCGACGGGCTCGGCGGGTGTTTCGGTGGGTTCGGCGGCGGCTTGGGGTTCGGCGGCCGCTTCCGCTTCGGCGATGACGTCTTCGACGGTGGCGTCGAAGTGGCCGTCGAATTCATCGTCGTCTGGTTCTTCGTCGGGAGTACTGCTCTGCTCCGCCGCGTTCTGGGCGGGGTCGGCCGGCTCCGCTTCCTCTTGCCCAAGCAGTTCTTCGGGGCTGACAAAGCCCTCGGCTTCTTCGGCGCTCGCTTCGTCGAGCAGCGACTGCACCTGGGCCGCGAGGTCGTCTTCCTGTTGTTGAAGCTCGGCCTCGGTCGCGGGGGCTTGGGCCACGGGCTCCGCGGTGGCGGTCGAGTCGTCATCGGGCGACGCTTGATCGCCCTCAGCGTTTTCGATTTCGTTGATCACGTCCTGCACCGCGTCGAACGCGCCTTGCACGTCGTCGAACGCGTCTTCGATGTCGGACGGGCCGGCGGCGATCGTGTCGGCGGCGGTGGACACGGCATCGGCTTCGGCTTCTTCGGCGGTGGGGGCTTCTTCGGTCGCGCTGTCGTCGTCTGAGTTGACTTGAGCCATCAAGGCGTCGAGCTGCGCCGCGAGGTCTTGGGGTTCCTCGGCCGGGGTGGCGTCCTCGGCGGCCGGTTCGGCGGCTGATTCGGGCGCGGGTTCAGGAGCGGTCTCCACCGCCACCGCGCTGTCCGCCTCGGTCTGGTCTTCGGGATCGCTCGCGGCACCGCCGTCGCCTTCGCGGGCTTGTTTCATCAGCGCTTCGAGCTGGGCTTCCAGGTCGTTGGCCGAGTCGTTGGAGGATGAAGCGGCGGCGTCGGTCATGGCGGGGCGGCGGTTGGGGGATTCCAAGCAAGCAGACAGGGCGGTTTAAGCGGGTGTCCCCCGACCCGAATCTCTTGGATTTATCGACCGGCCGGGTCCGTGAATCCACCTTGATCGGGCCCGACGCACGGTCCGAGTTGTCCCGCGGCACGGGGTAGGCGGGGCTACGTCTGCGCGGCGAATCTGGCATACTTGCCGCGAGGTTTTCGCCATGCCCCCACGTTTTTTCTGTTCCCACCTGCCCGCCGCGAATTTATCGGCCCCCGCCCCCGGAAGTGCCCCCGCCCCCGGAACTGCCCCCGGAATATCCTCCGGTCACGCCATTGGTTTGGGCGCGGACCGTCCCGGCTACGTCTTCTGCATCCTCGGCCCCGAAGAAACCCGCCACGCCCGGAAAGTCCTGCGGTTATCGGTCGGCGACCCGATCGAGGTTTTCGACGGCGGCGGACGCCTGGGCGACGCCGAGATCGTGGAGTACCGGCAAAGCAAAGGCGTGGCCGAGACACGCTGCCGGGTGTGCGCAGTGCGCGAGGTGCCCCGGGCCCGGCCGCGGCTGGTGGTGGCCTCGGCGGTGCCCAAAGGCCCGCGGGCCGAGGCGATGGTCAATCAGCTCGGCCAACTCGGTGCGGATGTGTTCGTCCCGGTGCAGAGCGCCCGCGGCGTGGTCGAACCGGGCGCGGGTAAAGTCGAACGCTACGAAAAAGCGGCGCTGGCGTCGGCGAAACAATCGGGGCGGCCGTGGCGGATGGTGATCGAACCTCCGACGGTCTTGGTCGACTTGCTCGGACGCTCCCAGGATGGAGTGAGATTGATCCTCGACCCGCGCGGCGGCGCGATCCCCGCGTTGGGGGACCGGCTGGCTTCGGCGGACGAGGTGATCGTGTTGGTGGGGCCAGAGGGGGGGTGGACGGACGAAGAACTGGCGGACGCCGAGGCGGCCGGTTTCGTGCGTTGGCGGATGGCGGAGCACGTCTTGCGCATCGAGGCGGCGGCAACCGCGGCGACGGCGATCCTGCGCTACGTCAATCGCGTGGACGGTTGACGTTCTCGCGTGTTGCCGTGGTGGAACCGGTTTAGTCGATTGCGTCGGCGTCGACTTCCGGCAACGCGGTTTCGCTCGCCGTTTCGTGGTAGCTCGCCGGCTCGGGCGTGGCGTGGACCACGGCTAGGTTTTCGGGGTCGGGCCAGAGGTATTTCGCGGCCAATTGATCGATGGCGTAGGCTCCGCCGACCGCGCCCGCGCCGATGCCGATGATCGCGGCGGCCGGCAACACAAACAGCTTTCCATATTTTTTCCAGAACACAGCAACGGCCTCCTGATCGAAAGAGAAACGGATCGTGAAAGGTGGGGGGCGTGGACTACGCCCCGAACGGCGTTACCAATAACCAACGATATAAACCGCCCCCGGGCAAGCCGATTCCTAGGGAAACTCTCTAGCGATTTCGCTTTATCCGGACACCGGCCGGACACCGGCCGGACTCCGGGCCCGCGCTCGGCCCGGCTAGCGGTCGGCCCGGCCGGGCTTTATGCTTCACCTATGACCTCAAGCCCACCCGCATCCACGCCCGGCCGACCGCCCGCCGGCGGGCCACCCGCGCCCCCCGCCCCCGATCTCAACGAGCACGGCGGCGGCGGCCAAACGTCCAACACCCGCCTGTTCATGCAACTCCTGGCGTTCACCGGCTGCCGCGACACCGCTGCGCTGGCGGCCTATGTGGAGCAACACGCCCAAACCGGCGCGGTGCTTTACGAAGACCTCAACGATCCCTTCGGCGTCGGCCTGCTGACGTTTTCGACCGAGCCGGGCGACTTTGTGAAGCACACCCGGGCGTTGGTCCAGCAGGGCCCGCTCGCTGACCTCACGCCTCGCCCCGAGTTCACGATGATCGGCCGGTCGTATTCCCTCGGTTACGAACGCGACCTCGACGACACGCTGATCGGCCGACCCCAGCGTCACGCGCTGGACCCCGCCATGCCCTGGGCGGTGTGGTACCCGCTGCGGCGCAGCGGCGCGTTCACCCGCTTGCCCGACGACGAACAGAAAGCCATCCTCAAAGAGCACGGCACGATCGGGTTTTCGTTCGGTGGCGCGGGCGTGGCCCGCGACATCCGCCTGGCGTGTCACGGCCTCGACGCGAACGATAACGACTTCGTCATCGGGCTCATGGGTCCCGAGCTCACGCCGTTGTCGCAGCTGGTGCAGACGATGCGCGGCACGGTGCAGACCTCGACCTACCTCGAAAAGCTCGGCCCGTTTTTTGTGGGTCGCGCGGTGTACCAGTCGCCGATGGACTCGTGAAACCGCAACCGCAGACTCCGCCGATGAGCGCCGATTAAATCTATTCTTTGGTTTTAAATCTGTGCTAATCTGCGAAATCTGTGGTTACGGCCTTAAACATAATTCTTTGAACCTTGGAGTCGGGACGCATGTCATTGGATCAACGCTACGCCGCGGTCAGCACCACCCTTGAAAACGTCGGTCAAAGCCATGTGCTCGAGCACTACGCGTCGCTCGACGACACGGCGAAGGACGCTCTGCTCAGTGAATGCGAAGGCATCGACTGGCCCGAGGTCGCCCGGCTGATCGAGTCGCACGTCAAGCAGAAGCCCGAGTTTGTGCTGTCCGACGACATCCAACCCGCGCCGTGGTACCCCTACACGCCGACCACGGACCTCGAAGCCAAGTACGCCGAGGCCCGCAGCCTGGGCGAGAAGATGCTGGGCGAGGGCAAGATCGCCGCGTTCACCGTCGCCGGCGGTCAGGGCACCCGGCTCGGCTGGGACGGGCCCAAGGGCACCTTCCCCGCGACGCCGATCCGCGGCACCACGCTGTTTGCCTGTTTTGCGGAGTACCTGCACAAGGTCGAGGCGAAGTACGGCCGGGCGGTGCCGTGGTACGTCATGACCAGCCCGATCAACGACGCGCCGACCCGCGCGTTCTTTGCAGAGAACGACTACTTCGGCTTGGATTCGGGAAATATCATGATCTTCCCCCAGGCCATGATGCCCGCGATCGACATGGCGACGCACCAAGTGCTGCTCGAAACCCCGTCGAGCCTGGCGTTGTCGCCTAACGGCCACGGCGGGTCGCTCAAGGCGCTGTGGACCAGCGGCGCGATCGCCGACATGAAGAAGCGCGGCGTCGAGCAGATCAGCTACACCCAGGTCGACAATCCGACCGTGCGCATGATCGACCCGCTGTTCCTCGGGCTGCACGCGCTCGACCGGGCGCAGATGTCGAGCAAGATGTTGCCCAAGGCCTTCGCCAAAGAAAAGCTCGGCAACTTCTGTTTGGCCGACGGCAAGATGACCGTGATCGAATACTCCAACCTGCCCGACGAGTTGGCGGTGCAAACGACGGACGCCGGCGAGTTGCGGTTCCGGGCCGGGTCGATCGCGTTGCACTGCATCCGCGTGGATTTTGTCGAGTCGATCAACACGAGTGCGGAGGGTTTTTCGTTGCCGTTCAACCGGGCCGAGAAGAAGGTGGCGTATTGGGACGCGTCGGCCGGGCAGACCGTCAAGCCCGACTCGCCGAACGCGGTGAAGCTGGAGACGTTTGTCTTCGACGCGCTGCCGATGTGCGCCGACTCGATCATCTACGAGACCGACCGCGTCGACGAGTTCGCCCCGATCAAAAACGCCGATACTCCCGAAGGCGAGCCGGACGCGACGGACAGCCCCGCGTCGAGCAAGAAGCTGCAGACCGAACGGGCGGCCCGCTGGCTGGAAGCGAACGGCGTCGACGTGCCGCGCGATGCCGACGGCGCGGTCGACGCGGTAATCGAGATCAAGCAGACCACCGCGATCTACCCGGACGATCTGAAAACCGTCGAGTTGCCGGCGAAAGTCGAAGCGGGCGGCGAGTTGTTGATCTGACTTCAAACGTCACGCGATAACGCCAACTACGCCAGCGTCTCGGCTTCGGTCACGACACGTTGATTCATCGACCCGACGCCCTCGGGTTCAATGATCGTTGGCAAAGGTTCGTTGAGCGCTTCCATTCGGCGGAGCAGGCGGCCGCGCATCACCTCGCGGACCGGCGTGTGGGCCTCGCTGGTGATCAGGTTCGTCAACTCGTACGGGTCGTGCTGCAGGTCGTAGAGCTCGGCCTCGACGAGTTTTTCGTGGCTGCCGTCGAAGCCTTCGCTCTGGAAATGCCCGCGCTCGAAATCCTGGACGATGTACTTCCAGCGGCGCGTCCGCACCGCCCGGCCCCAGTTCGACTCGCTTATCTGGACGTACATTTCTTCGGGCCAATCGCGGAGCGCTTCGGGGTCCCGCTGGACGATCGGCACGAGGCTGCGGCCCTCGAAGGTGTCCGGCCGATCAATCCCCGCGGCGTCGAGCAGCGTCGCGGGCAGGTCGATGAGCGAGACGAGTTGGTCGACCCGGCCGCCGCCGGTGAAAGGCCCGCCGTGGAGCAACGTGGGCACGCGGATCGAGGCCTCGTGGCCCGAGCGTTTGTACTCGGCGTTGCGGGTTTTGAAGTGGCAGGCGTGGTCGGCGGTGTAGAGGATCACCGTGTTGTCGAACTCGCCGCGAGAGTGCAATGCGTCGACCACCCGGCCCAGCGCTTCGTCGAGCCGTTTGATCATGCCGCAGTAGCCCGCGAGATGCGCGTGGGTCGAACCCCCGGCGCGGATGTCGTTGTCTTTCGCCGCGGGCAGGGAGGCGAGGTCGGGCGGGCACCACTGCCCGGCGTAGGGCTGGCGGTAGCCCATCGGCGGCGGGTAGTCGTCGACGTGGTTCTGGTGGTGCGGCTCGAGGTAGCTGCACATGACGAACCACGGCTGCTCGGCGTGGTTGACGATGCGGTCGTCGACGTGGCGGATCAACGCATCGGTCAACGCGTCGACGCGGTAGCCCGGCAGGTCGTGCGGCTGGTTGTCGTTGTCCCAGAGCCGGGTGCGGTAGGCGTCGGAGGTCATCTCCAAGACCTCCGCGGCGAGCCAGTAGTCGTAGCCGCCGCGGTCCTCGGCCGGGACCGGGCCGTCGTCGCGGGCGTGGCTGAGGTGCCACTTGCCCAGATAGCCGGTGTGGTAGCCGGCCGACTTGAACTGGTCGGCGAGGTGGGGGAGGTCTTTGGTCAAGCCCCGGCCGTTGGTGAAGCTGCCGTTGGTTGTGGCGTGGGTGCCGGTCTGGAGGCAGGCGCGGGCCGGGCCGCAGACGGGCTGGCAGGTGAACGAGCGGTGGACGTCGGTGCCGGCCCGGGCGAGGCGGTCGAAGTTGGGCGTCAGGTTCAACGGGCAGCCGTGCACGCCGGTGGTATCGTGGCGTTGCTGATCGACGAAGAAGACGAGGATGTTCGGGCGGTCGGCGGGCATGGAAAACTCCGGGGGAACGAATCGCCGCCATGATAGCGAACCGCTTCGACGGCTATCATGCAGCGATGCGTAAGAGCTTCACTTTCATGTGGTTTTTGGGTTTGCTGGCCGCGGTGTCGTGCGACCGGCCCCGCGAAGCGCGGACCGAAGCCACGGCGTCGGTGGTGGAACCCACGGTTCAAGTCTCCGAGCCCGCGGTGGAGCGAGCGGGCGATCCGGTCCGGGGGATCGTGGTGAGTTGCTACCGATGGGGCCCGGGCGAGTGGGACGGGCCGGGCATGGAGCCGCTGCTCGATGAACTGAAAACGCTGGGCGCAACCGGGATGCAGATCCACCCCTACGCCCGGATTTCCAACAACGGCCGGGTGGGCTATCGGGCCGGCCCGGTGACGCCCGCCACGCTCAAGCCGATCCGCTGGGCCAACGAACGCGGCATGACCACGTTCCTCAAGCCGCACCTTGCGTACTGGGGCAGCGGGTTTTCCTGGCGCGGCACGATCACGTTCGACGACGAAGCCGAGTGGCAAACGTTCTTCCGCGAGTACGAGGCGTTCATCGTGCACCAGGCCGAGCTGGCCGAGCAGGCGGATGCGGACGTGTTTGCCGTCGGCACGGAACTGCACAAAACCCTGCACCGCGAGGCGGATTGGCGGCGCGTCATCGCGGCGGTCCGGGCGGTGTATGCCGGGAAGCTGACCTACGCGGCGAACTGGGACGAGAAGGGGGACGTGCCGTTCTGGGACGCCTTGGACCTGGTGGGCGTGCAGTTTTATTACCCGCTGAGCGACGCGATGCCGCCGAGCGACGACGATCTGCGGGCGGGCTGGCAAAAACGGTTGGCGGAGCTGCGGATTTTCTCGGCGGAACACAACAAGCCGATCTTGCTCGCGGAACTCGGCTACGCCGAGTCGGAAGAAGCGGCGCTGCACCCGTGGTCGGACCGGATGGTCGGCGACCGCAACGCGGCGGCGGCGTTGAAGCTGCGTTGCATGCGGATCGCGCTCGAACAGATCGAGGCCGACCCGGTGATCGCGGGTGTGTTTCTGTGGAAGTGGTTCCCCGGCGACCGGGACCACCGCGACGAGTTTGTGTTGCAGTACGACGCGATGCGCGACGTGATCCGCGGGGCGTGGGGCGGCGAGATGGCGGATGAAGTGGCGGCGCGGGAGACGGCCTCGGCCAACTCGGGGACCGCGCAGCCGTGAGCGACACCGATCCGGTCACGGGCGTGCCCACGACGCTACGCGGCTCGCTGGCGTTGGTGTTGTGGCTGCTGGGTTTCGCGGCCACCGCCGGATCGGTGATCGGCTTGCTCGGCGATCGGCCGTGGCTCTTCGATCTGTTTACCCACTTCCGCCTGCAGTACGCGGCGGCATAAAAAAACCGCAAGCCGGGGAGGAAGCCGACTCGCGGGGAGGTGAAATGTGATTGAACTACCTTTTGATTCTAGCGGGCCGTGGCTGCACACCGCAAGCCACAAACCCTTGCTCTATAGTTATCGGCAAGGTTTCAACAAGAGTTATCGCTCAAGGCAACAAATCCACGGGCTTGAAACCTCTGAGGTGGTCCGGAAAGCGTGAGGCGTCGCCGTGTGATCAGCCGTTGATGGCGGTGATCTGAACTTTGAGGTAGTTCTGGCGGTGGCCCTTCATCCGCTTGTAGGTCTTGCGACGCTTGAACTTCACGACGCTGACCTTGTCGCCGCGGCCCTCTTCGAGGATGTCGGCGGTCACCGAGACGCCGTCGACCAAGGGAGCACCGATGCGGGCTTCGCCTTCGGGGTTGCCGACGAACATGACGCGGTCGAAGGTGACGCTGGCGGCGTCCTCGGGCAGGTCGCGGACATCGACTTTGATGACGTCGCCCTCAGCAACTTTGATCTGGGTGCCGGAGTCTTCGATGATGGCGTACATGGCGGTTTCTCGGGTGTGAGTGGGGTTTTCGGGGCGGTGAACCCGGATCAAGCCGGGCGGCACGCATGGATTTCGGGGTGGGGTTCGCCGTGGCGAGCCGCGAAGTGTAGCAAAACCCGCCCGGCGGATCAATCGGGAGGGCCTGTGGGCAAGGTTGACCAGGAATCGTCATCCCGGACCCGGACATGCTTGGGAATGCGGGCGATTCTGAGGATACCAGCCGCGGTTGTGGTGCGGGGGCCTCAATCCGCCGGGGTGGCGTGTGGTTTTCACGCCACACGCGGCGTATTCGGGCCACCGTCCCAACCCACCAAAATTCGATCAAGATCAATGTTTTTAAGGGGTTTATAAAAATTTAAACCCGGAAAGATCAACTGGCACGCCTGTTGTGATATCCCTTTTCGTCGCCCGAATCGGCGAAAAGAGAACCGCCGGACCTGAGAACCCGGCACCCGAGAGAGCCGGCCCCGCCACCGTGGCGAAGGCCAACACCCCGAACCCACGGAGACTCACGACGAACGTCATCCCGCTCGGCGGACCCACGGAGGGTTGGGCCCCCCGAAACGGATCACCTCGTCAAAGCATCAGATCAGGAAACGGCAGAAAACACCCGCGGCCCACACCCGCAGGAACACCAAGAGACCCGCTTCCAGGCACACGCTCGGCGAAGTTCTTAACTCCGCTTCGTCGAGCCAACAACTTCTCCCGCCCCTGATCGAGTGCGGCCCGACATCCTAGATGCCGGGTCGTGCTTTTTTATTTCGTCACGACCACGCGGCTATTTCCCCGAGACCCCAAGGCATGCGGGCTCGAGCCCGCATGATGGCCACCCCCGTTCTACCCTCACCGCGACAGCGCCAACGTCGGCTGCGCCCACTGCGCTCGCCGCCACGTCCACCCCCGCCATCCCGACAGGTCACGGTTGAGTTCGCGTTCCAGCCGCTGGGCCAACGCCTCTGCGTCGGCGGGCCGGTAGGGGGCCGTCGCTTCGTGGGCGGTCCACCGCGACGCCGAATCGGAGCGCCGCCAATCGTCGGCCGGTCCTCTTGCGTCGGGCTTGGGCTGGGGTTCAACCGCGGGCAGCACCGCGTCGGGGTTCCATTGTTCGAGGAGTCGTTGCGTCGCGGGCAGCGCCGCCGGGCCGAGCGTTTCGAGATACGCCAGGTCGATCGGCTGTCCGCCGCCGCCGACCTCCGCACAGTGCGCCACGTTGTAGTCCGCGATGTGTCGATCCACGTCCACGAAGCAGACGCCGTACAACACCACCGCCGCGCTCAGCGTGACGCGTTGCAACAGCCAGCCGTTGTCCCGGTCCGCGACGATCCGCCAGATCAGCCACGCAAAGCCGACCGCTACGAGCAACATCCAGATCGCCGCCGCGACCCGCCACCGCGTCAGGCTGTAGACCTCGACGTACAGGTTCAGCCGCCACGCCGCCGAGGCCATCAGCACGATGTTCTGGGCGACCCATAAACCCACGAGCCGCCTGCACCACGCGCTGCGTTGGGCCGGGCCGTTGGGACGAAATGTCAGCAAGACGAACAGCCCCGCCAGCAACGCGGTGGCCACCAACGGGTACGCGCCGCGCTGGGCGTACTCGGCATAGGTCATCCCCTCGGGCAGCGCGGCGCCGCCGTAGAGATACCGCACATCCAGCAGCGTCTGCACCGCGAACACCGCGTTGAACAGGATTAAGCAGCGCACGACCAACGAGGTGCCCGTGACGCGGTCGAGTTGACGCACCGCTTTGCCATCGGGATTCAGGCCGGGCGTGCGTGGGCTGGAGGTCGTGCGCAGCCGGACCCGCAGCAGGCCCCACACCGCGACCGCGGTGACGATCCACATCGCCATACGCCCCAACGACAGCCACTCGCTCAGCCCCGTGATCCGCATGTTCACCGCGTCCCACGCTTGGCTCACGCCGCGCTGCACCACCGGGTTGGCCACCGCAAACAAGCCGACGAACACCACGCTCAAACCCACCGGGATCACCCAGGCCCGCACCGACCCGAACCCCGTCACTCGGCCGCTGTCGATTAAGCCCGCCTGGCCGCCGTGGTGCGAGCGCAGCCAACGGTTTTGCAGCCAGGTGTCCCGGCCCAGTTGCACGACCGCCTTGCCGAGAAACACCGCCCAACGTTTGCCCCACTGCATCACGCTGCTGGTCCACCCGCCGCGGTCGATCGCCGCCAGCGTGATCAGGCTCAATAGACCCAGCGTCACCGGCAGCACGCCGGGGTGGATCACCAACGCCGCGATCAGCCCCAACGTCGCCCCCGCCACCGCCCGGCCGGGCTTCCCCCGGAAGAAAGCCCCGCCGCGCAGCGCGGTGGCGATAAACAACGCCCCGCCAAACAGACTCGCCGTCCACCCGATCGGCTGGCCGTAAAACAACCAGTCCGCCAACACCACCAGCCCCAACACCAACGCCAACAAAAACGATCCCCGCCGCCGCAGCCGCCAACCCGTGTTCATCATGTTTAGCCACCCGATACAAGCAGAAATGTTTGAGCCGCGCACACGACGCCACGGCTCCACCGTTGCATACGCCACCGGACCCGCTTGTGTTTCACCCGAAGCGCAAAAAATTTAGCCCCGGGTCACTGACCCGGGGCCGCCGCGGCTTTCGGTGATGTCTCGTCAAAAATAAAACCTAAGCCCGCCGCCTCACATCGTCCCGTCGCCGCGCCGCTCCAACCCGATCTCTTTGAGCATCTTTTCGTCCGCGTTGCCGTTGAGCCGCCAGTACGGCAGACGCTCCGCCGCGGTGAGCTGCATCGAGTAGCCGTCGTTGCGTTCGAGCTGGATCAACTTGCGGTCGCCGTCGGCCTCGACGTGGAAGGTGTAAGACCGGTTGCCAACCTCAGCGGTATACACATCCACGACGAAATCGCCGGCGTTGGTCGACGCCGTGACTTGCTCGTCTTGGCGTGACAAAGTTGCGGTCTCCCACGCCGCCGCGACGTGTCGATTGCGTTGCACCGCCATCGACCGGTACACCGGGATCTCGATCGACGCGCCGGGATCGAGTTGCGGCCCCGCTAACCCGCGGGCCCATAGCATCAACGCGTCTTCCGAAATCCCGCCCGCGGGGTGGTCCATGTCGGTCCGTTGGTCGGCGACTTTTTCGAAGTAGCTGTGGACCGATTGGCGGACCCCCGAGGTGCCGCGTCGCGGTTTGCTGAAGAGCGCCTGCTGGTAGACGTGTCCGCACCATTCCTGCATCGAGAAGCTGACCTTGGTCGGCGACCCCGCGGGCAGGCCGTTCACCGGCTGCGTCGCGACGAACACGCTCGTCATCAGGTTGTAGTCGTAGATCCCGGTCTGAAAATCCTCGACGAGGTTGAGCTTGACCACGTTGTGCGTGCCTTGCCCCCCGGTGTCGGACTTGACGCGCAGGTCGGGGTTGAACGGCTCGGTGACCGTGATGGCCACGGCCGTGCCGGTGCGGATTTCGCCGTAGCGCGGGTACGTCAGCGTGTACGTCGCCATCTCCGCGTTCCCGTCGTGCCAGGTCTCGGCGAACGCGCTGCCGTAGGTCGGCGGCGTCCAGGGGGTTTGATCGTCGGCCTGGGCGCAAGACACCATCAGGCCCAGCCCCAACATCGCGGCGGTGATCGAGTGCAGATTCATCGTGAAAGCTCCTTGGTCGAAAGTAGTTCAACGCAATGATAGCGCCGCCAAAACAAATTTAGCCCCGGTCAATGACCCGGGGCCGCCGCGGCCAACGTCACCGATGAAATGACTCTCACCCCCGGAAAATCAACTCCCACCCGATATAGAAAATAATCAGGTCGGGATACACGTGACTAACGTACGCGGTGTAGATGTTCTTGGTTTTGAGGTACAGGATCGACCACGTCACGCCGCCGATGAAGCAGCCCAGCGAGCCCAGGACCGTGACGTTCCAGTCGAAGTAGACCTTGAGCGCCACGACGTGGTGGGCCATGAACAGCAGCCCGGCGATCACCACCGCCCCCGCGACCCCGGCCGCGGTCGCGGGCAACACGTCGCGCAGCCGGCTGAAGATGAACCACCGCCAGAAGTATTCCTCCAATAGCGAGTTGATCGTACACCAGTACAACGCCCCGGCCAGGTACAGCCAGATGTTGTCCAGCCCCATCTGCTGGACCTTCTCCAGCATCGGCCCGGTATCGATCCACGCTTTCGCAAACCCGTAGTACGCCCCGGCGATGATCACGAAGATCAAGACGCCCGTGACGTGCGCCCCAAGCATGCCCGGCCCAAACGGAAACTTCTCCCACTTCGGGATCCGCGGCTTGACCTTCTCGACCTTGATCAGCCAGATCAGCGGGGCCAACATCAGCATGACCTTGGCGAACCCAAACGCGATCTTCGCCCACGCCGCGTCGGGGAACCACACCATCGCCGTGGTCGTTCCGATCAACTGGATCGGCGCGATGAGCAGCAGGGCGAGTAGTGAGGCGCGGAAGCGGGGCGAGGGTTTGTTGTTGTTCATGGCAGCCATTATTGAACCACAGAGACACAGAGACACAGAGGCACAGAGAAAACTTTTTTGATTCGTTTTCTTCTCTGTGACTCTGTGTCTCTGTGGTTAGTTCTAGGTTGTATTACTCCGCCAGTTTCTCGGCCAGGAAGGCCTCGACTTGGCTGATGTTCACGCGTTCTTGTTCCTGCGTGTCGCGGTGGCGGACGGTGACGCTGTCGTCGGCCGCGGTGTCGCCGTCGACGGTGAAGCAGAACGGCGTGCCGATCTCGTCCATGCGGGCGTAGCGTTTGCCGATCGCTTGTTTGGCGTCGTACTCCACGGCGTATTTTTCGCGGAGGCTCATGTAGAGCGACATAGCCTTTTCGGGCATGCCGTCCTTGTTGACCAGCGGGTAAATACCGGCCTTGACCGGGGCGAATTTTGGCTTGAACTTCATGTACACCTTCGACGGCCGCGATTCGTCGGGCGTGTACGCTTCGCAGAGCAGCACGAGCACGGCCCGGGTCAGGCCGGAGGCCGGCTCGATGACGTTGGGGATGTACTTGCTGACTTCGTTGATCTCTTCCTTCGACTTGCCGGCCTCCTTCGCGGCGAGTTGGCGGGGCTGGTCGAAGTACTCCATCTTGGTTTTGGAGTGGGTCTGGTGCTGGGTGAGGTCGAAGCAGCCGCGGTGGGCGACGCCCTCGAGTTCGCCGTAGCCGGGGGCGGTAAAGGGGTACTTGTATTCGACATCCACGCAGGCGTTGGAGTAGTGGGCCAGCTCGTTGTCGTCGTGGTCGCGGAAGATGAGGTTGGACTCTTCGATGCCCAGCGTCTTCCACCACCGCATGCGTTCGTGCTTCCAGAAGTCGTACCACTGGAGGGCTTCGTCGGGGGCGCAGAACCATTCCATCTCCATCTGCTCGAACTCGCGGGAGCGGAAGATGAAGTTGCGGGGGGTGACTTCGTTGCGGAAGGACTTGCCGATCTGGGCGATGCCGAAGGGCATCTTGACCCGCATGGTGTCGACGACGTTTTTGTAGTTGAGGAAGATGCCCTGGGCGGTCTCGGGGCGGAGGTAGGCCTTGTTGTCGTCCGACTTGATCGCGCCGACGGTGGTGTCGAACATCAGGTTGAATTCACGCGGCTCGGTGAGGGTACCGGGCTTCGATCCTTCAGGGCTATAGATGATGCCGTACTCTTCGGGCTTCATCTCCATGAACGACACACGACAGAGGTCGTTGTCCTCGAGTTTGGTCTTCCATTGTTTATCGAGTTTTTTCTTTGCGGTGGCTTCGCTCTTGTCGTCGTGTTCGACATAGGTAAAGACAGGCTCGTTGTCTTCGGTGTTACGGCCCAGGCAAATCAGCTGGTCGGCGCGGTAGCGTTTCTTGGTTTCGGTGCAGTCGACCATGGGGTCGCTGAACCCGCCGACGTGGCCGGAGGCTTCCCAGGTTTTGGGGTTTTGGATGATGGAGGAGTCGAGGCCGACGATGGAGACGGGTTGGCCGTCGGGGCCGAGGGGCGGGCATTCGACCATGTGTTTCCACCAGTGGTCGCGGATGTTGTTTTTGAGCGCGGTGCCGAGCGGACCGTAATCCCAGAAGCCGTTGAGGCCGCCGTAGATCTCCGAGGCGGGGTAAACGAAGCCGCGTCGCTTGCAGAGGGCGACGAGGTCATCCATGGACTTCTGGGACGGGTCGAGGGGGGCGTTTCCGGGGGCGGTCGGGGTGGCGTCGGACATGGGTGGATTCGAGGTCGGGGTTGGGGTTGTTTAGCGGGCGATCAGAGATAGCCGGGTTTCGGGTCGCGGGGCAGCGTCGATCTGCGATCGACGGCTAAGCGGGCTGTGGAGTGCTCCTCTGGCCTGCGACAACTGGTGTACCTCGGCTGGGCTGCTGGCCCCCCTCCTGGCTTGGCTGCAGGGGAGCAAGCCGC
>JBCCST010000026.1:0-46551 GCA_039199695.1 Planctomycetota bacterium
AAAACCGCCTCGCCACCGCCGGGTGGAACAGTTCCTTCCCCCGCTGGCCCGGGCGGGGGGGGGGGCGTTGGCGGGGGGGGTAAACGTTGGTGGCCCCCGCCGCGGGGGGGGGCCCTTCCGGGGGCGGGCTGTTGGGCGTAGTCGGGGCGGCTTCGTTCACGGCTTGGACTTTAGGCGGTTCGGCGGGCGTGGCCAAACGAAACGGGCCGGTTCAAGAAAAAACCCGCCGTAGCGGGTCGTATAGAGCGGGGTGTTTCGGTGCGGCCGGCCGGTTTACGGCGCGGAGTTGCGGAGGGCCGCGGCTTCTTGGAGCGTGGCGTACTGGCCGGTGTCCATCAGCGCGATGGTGATGAACAGGGTCACGAACAGCAGCGACGCGACGAGGATGAAGCCGTTGAGCGGGGCGTCCCAACGCAGGTGCATGAAGTAGAGGCCGACGAACGCGGCTTTGACCAACGCGATCGCCATGGCGACGACCAGGTTCATGGTGTAGCCGAAGTCGAAGACCGTGACGCCGACGGTGACGATCGTCAGGAACATCAGGATCATGAACACCCCGAAGAGCAGCGGCAACGGCACGGCGTGATGCGCGTGGTCGTCGTGTTCTTCATCGTGAGCGGTGTCGTGTGTGGCGGCGGTGTCAGACATCGGAGTTTTCCGTGAGCCCCGGGATCGGCCCGGGGGCGGTGTGATTGATTGAGCGAAACAATCCCGGGCGTTGCCCGAGGTTCGCCGGGGGGCGGGGATCAGTGGATCAGGTACAGCAGCGGGAACAGGAAGATCCAGATGAGGTCGACCAAGTGCCAGTACAACCCGACAAGGTCGACCGGCGTGTAGTACTCGGGGCCGAAGGTCGGGCCGTCGAAGTTGGCGAGGGCGGCGAAGTTCAGGCCGCCGCTGGCCAGCGCGGCGACGACGCACACGCCGACCGACACCCACAGCCAGACCGGGAAGCCGATCTGCGTGCCCAGAAACACGAGGTACAGGCCCAGGCTGATCGAGGCGGCCGGGCCGACGAGGGCTTTGACCAGCGGCCCGCCGGCGCGGTAGGTGATCCAACCAATGAGGCCGAGGCCGATGAGCACGTGGATGCCGTGCAGGCCGGTCATCATGAAGTAGATCTGGAAGAAGATGTGGGTGGAGTTGGCGTCCTGGGGGGCCAACTCGTCGAACTCGGGGTAGTGGCTGCCGCCGTGCTGGATTTGAAGCGCGCCGACGCCGGTGGTGAAGGCCTCGCCGCCTTCGGGGATCGCGACGGTGTTCTGGGTCAGGCTGGGGATCAGGCCGGCCGCGGCGGGGGCGGGTCGGGCGATCAGCGAGACCTCGGCCACCGACGGAGCGGGTTCTACGGCCGGGGGTGCGGGTTTGGCGTGGTCGTCGTGGTGAGCGTCGTCTTTGGCGTGAGCCTTATCGCCGTGGTCGTAATCGGACTTGCCGTACTTCTCTTTATGTTTCTTTTCCAGATACTTCAGGGCCTCTTCGTTACGTTCATCGTTGGCGATCATGCCGTCGGTCTGGTAGAAGCCGTTGAGCCCGCCGACCCAGATGTCGTGGGAGTACTTGCCTTGGTATTCGACGGTCTTAATCACCATGAAGCCGGCCCCGCCGGCGAGGGTGGCACACAACAGCGCCACGAGCAGTTTGGTTTGGCCCAGCTGTGCCGCCCGCACGCCCCACGCCATGGTGAACGACGAGGCGAGCAGGACCGCGGTGTTGACCGCGCCCCAGAACGTGTCGAGGTATTGGTGGGCGAAGAGGAAGACTTCGGGGTGGTTGCCGCGGTAGACCGAATAGGCGCAGAACAGGCCGCCGAACATCAGGATTTCGGTGGCGAGGAAGACCCACATCCCCAGCTTGCCGGATTCCATCTGCTGTTCGGGCGTTTCGAAGTGGTGCGCCAGGTGGGCGGGATGATCGTGGTCGTGGGCGTGATCGCTCATGGTGTCTCGGGCCAGGGTCGGCGGGGATTCAGGGAACACGCTCGGCCGGGGCCGGGCTGAACGTGCAAAATATCAGATCACCCCGGCGGTTGTCGGGGGCTGACGGTCCGTGTTGTCCCGGTCTTCAATACTCCGGGGTTCCGAACACCGCCACGCGGCGGTTTCGGGGCAAAAGACGCCCACGCCCGGCGAGGCGTGAGCGTTGAAGGGGCGGGGTTTAGTGGGCCGGCTCGGGGACGTAGCCCTCTTTCTTGGTGTAGCCGTCGGTTTCTTCGTCGTATTCCCAGCCGTTGTAGTCGTAGGGGTCGACGCCTTCGGGCTCGTCGCCGTCTTCGAAGTTGGCGTGCGGCGGCGGCGAAGGGGTGTGCCATTCCAGGCTGTTGGCGCCCCACGGGTTGGCCGGGGCGGGCTTGCCTTTACGCAGCGAGTGGATCCAGTTGAAGAGGATGATGAACAGGCCGACGGTCAGGACGTACGAGCCGATGGTCGAGAACAGGTGATACCAGAAGTAGCCGGCCTCGGGGCCAAAGGCCCAAGCCTCGCCCTCGTAGTCGGCGTAGCGCCGGGGCATACCCTGCGAACCGGCGATGAACTGGATGAAGAACGTGGCGTTGAAGCCGACGAAGGTCAGGATCGCGCCGATGCGGGCCCACTTTTCGTCGTACATCTTGCCGAACATCTTCGGCCACCAGTGGTACATGCCCGCGAGGAAGGCGAACAGCGTCGAGCCGACCATGACGTAGTGGAAGTGGGCGACGACGAAATAGGTGTCGTGGTAGTGGATGTCGGTCGACAAGGCGGCCAACGGCAGGCCGGTCAGGCCGCCGATGGTGAACAGCCAGATGAAGCCCAACGCGTAGAGCATCGGGGCGTCGAGGCGGATCCGGCCGCCGTACATCGTCGCGAGGTAGTTGAACACCTTGATCGCCGAGGGGATGGCAACCGACATGGTCAGCAGGCTGAACACCGAGTTGACCAGCGCCGATTGGCCGGAGGTGAACATGTGGTGGCCCCAGACGATGAAGCCGAACAACGCGATCGCCAGCGACGAGGCCGCGATGAACTTGTAGCCGAAGATGTGCTTACGGCTGTGCACCGAGATGATCTCGGAGATCACGCCCAGGCCCGGCAGGATCATGATGTACACCGCCGGGTGCGAATAGAACCAGAAGAAGTGCTGGAACAGCACCGGGTCGCCGCCGAGCGCGGGGTCGAAGATGCCGATGCCCAGCGCCCGCTCGGCTAGCAGCAGCAGCACCGTGATCGCCAGCACGGGCGTCGCGAGGATCTGGATGATCGAGGTGGCGTACAGCGCCCAGAGCACCAGCGGCAGCTTGCCCCAGCCCATGCCCTTGGGTCGCAGCATGTGGATGGTGGCGATGAAGTTCACGCCGGTGAGGATCGACGAGAAGCCGAGGATGAACACGCCCATGGTCCCGAGGATCACGCCGGTGTTGGTCGTCGTGGAATACGGGGTGTAGAACGTCCAGCCGGTGTCGAGGCCTTTGGGGAAGAACCAGGGCATTTCCTGGATGCCGAACAACGTGCCGACGATGCCGCCGAAGAGGATCCAGAGGAAGAAGATCGACCCGCCGATCCAGCAGTAGAGGCTCAGCAGGTTGAGTTTGGGGAACGCCACGTCCTTGGCCCCGAGCATGATCGGCAGGACGAAGTTGCCCAGGATCGCCGGGATCGCGGGGATTATGAACATGAACACCATCACCGCCCCGTGGACGGTGAACAGCTGGTTGTAGAGCTGCCAGTTGCTGTTGAGTTGGGCGTCGGACTTGGCCCAGAACATGAGTGTCGGGCCGGGCAGCAGCAGTTCGGTCCGCAGAGCGATCGCCATGACACCGCCGATGAAGAACGCCGCGAGCACGCCGACCATGTACATCAGGCCGATGCGTTTGTGGTCGATGGTCAACGCCCACGACAGGAAGCCCTTGCCGTGGTTGATGTAGTTGTCGCCGTGCGGCTTTTGGGGCGACGGCTTCTTCTCGGTGACCACGTCACCGGGGGCGGGGTTGGGGATGACAGACATGGTGTTTGTCCTTCACTTCTCTGCTGCGCCGAGCGAATCATGCCGTCGGCGGTGGGGGGTACTTTGGTTCCGAGTCTTGAGTTGTTCAGGCCGAGCGACGTATAGCTACGCGAGTCAGCACGGACTATTCGAAGTCACCGTCGTTAAGTGGTTCTTCACCCTTATATTCTTCGGGGAAGGCCGTGAGGTCCGCGCCTTGCGGATAAGTTTCGGGTGCAATGGTTTTCATGTATTCGACGATGGCGTACACGTCGCCAGGTTTGATGACACCCTCAGCGTAAGCACTCATGTTGCCCGCTCCCCATCCCGCCGCTTTCCGTCGGTTCGGGTAGCGGATCGATTCGTAGATGTAGTTGATATCCACGACATCTACGTCTTCGCCGACTTCCATCTGATAGTTTTGTTTACCGTATAGGTTTTTCCATGTGGGGCCGGTCCCGCGTCCGCCATCGACGGAGTGGCAACTGGCACAGTTGGCTTCGTGAAGCTGTTTGCCAAGTTGCACCGGGGTCATTTCACCTGGATTCCAGATATTGAGTTCTTCGAGCTTATCTTCCCACAGGCTCGCGTGGACCACGACCACTTCGGTGTTCATTTTTGAGTGGCCTTGGCCGCAGTATTCGGTGCAGTGCAGGATGAAGCCTTTTTCAGGTTCAGCGGCAGAGACCACACTGGCATCAGGCTGGAACCACATCTGGTTGAATCGGCCGGGCACCACGTCTTTCTTCGCCCGCATCGCGGGGATGAACAGGCTGTGTAAGACGTCAACGGATTCAAGAGTCAGCTTGGTGGGCCGATCCGAGGGAACGTACAGCTTCTTGCTGACCGCTCCGTTGGGGTAGTAAAAGTTCCAGTCCCATTTGTTTGCCACCGCCCGGATCTCGTACGCGTTGCCCGCTTTGGGCGCGGTGGACATGTCCAGGTAGCCGGTGAAGCCGACGGCGAAGATGATCAGCACGATCACCAACGGCGGCAGGGTCCAGGCGATCTCCAACGGCGTCGAGTGTGTGATGCCCTTGGCGACTTCGTTCTTGTCGGTCTGGCGGTACTTGATCGAGAACCAGATCATCAGCCCGCCGATCAGGAACGAGAAGAAGTAGCAGACCACCAGGACGAAGCCGTTGAGCGCATCGACGTTGTCCGAGAAGCCGCCGGCGTCCTCGGGCATCCACGGGGCGTTGACCCATTGGAAGAATTCAGAAAGAAAAGCGAGTGTCATGGTGTAAACCTTAGTATTTATCCTAGTCGGCCAGCCGACGCGTTCCCCCCGGAAATTCGCAATATTTTTTTAAAAACCAGCTCAATCTTTGCTTATGGGGCCAAGTCACGCCGCATCGGGCTCCACGCCGGCGTCGTCCGATAATCGGCCGCGTCGTCGGCTTTCGAAGTAGAACATCCCGCCAATGATCGCGGTCAGGGTCACCAGCGTGACCGCGCCGCCGAGCTTCATCAGCGCCAGGGCGTCGGCGGTGTACGTCCCCGCCGAGTCGTCGTAGTTGTAGCAAAGCTGCAAAATCATATCGAAGAACGAGCCCTGCTTGCCCTGCGACGCCTCGACCAACGCCATGCGGAAGTCCCGCTGGGGGTACACGTGGCCCGGCAGGTAGCGGGTGATCTCGCCGTCGGGCGAGACAAACGTCAGCACCGCGGCGTGGGCGAAATCGTTGGTCTGGGGCACCGCCGCGTAGTTGAACCCCGCCGCGTCGGCCGCCCACTTGATGTCGACTTCGCGGCCGGTCAGGAAATGCCAGCCCTCGCGGACCGCTTCGCTCAGCGGCGTCGCCTCGAAGCCGTCGTCGCCGGGCCGCATGAACCGTTGGACCAATTCGTCCTGCTTCTGCAACGCCGAGACGGGGTTGTCATCCGGGTTGATGCTGATGGTCAGCAGCACGAAATCCCGGCCCGGCAGCCAGTCGCCCGACGCTTCGGGGTTGACCGCCTGGCCCATGTCGTTGAACTCGATGCCGTTGACCCGCTGCGTCGCGTCGACGATCCCGCTCATCATCATCGGACAAAGCAGCGGGCAGTCGTAGTAGGCGAATTCGAGGATCACCGGCTTGTCGCCGTCGAAGTAATCCGCGAGCTTCACCGGCCGACCGTTTTGATCGACGAACGGGGTGTCCAGCGGCAAGACGTTGCCGATCTTCTGCTCGACGCCGTTCTCGGCCACCGCCACGACTTCGGGCGGCATCGGGGCCGCCGCGTTGCCCAACGGGTTGGGCCCGACCCGCGACTGGCCGAAGGCCGACGACGTCAAGACGCCCGCCAGCAAGGCGAGTCCGCACGCCAACCCGCGGGCCGAACCCCAACGGGGTCGGCCGGGCCGGTCGGCCTCGGCACGGGGGCGAGGCGTCGAGATGGGCGATTCGATCGCGGGCATGGCTCGTTCAGCGTTCAACGGGGTGATCGGCCCGGGCATCCACCACCACGGGCCATTGCAACTCTACGACTCGTTTCTCCGTCCGACTAGGGTTAACCCCAGTTATTTTGCGTATTGTTCGACGATCTGCTGCATCGCCTGATCGATCGGCGTCATCTGGACCTGGCCCACGACTTCGCCGTCCGCGTCCAGGACGTCCACCGAGCCTTCACGCTCCAGTTCGGCGGCTTGCTCCACTTTCATGCGGGCCAGGTCGAGGTTGTCCATCCGGAGGCCGGTCTCGGCGTAGGTCCGCTCGGCCCCCTTCGAGTATTGCTGGAGTTCTTGCTGGTTCTGGAAGTAGAAGAAGCCCGCCTGGGCCGCATAGATGATTGCGATCAGGAGCAGCACCGACACGATGGTGACCACGAAGATCACTTTGACGTTCAGTTCTCGGGTGGTGGGTACGGCCATGCGGTCAGTCCAATTCCAAAAGTCTCGAATTTAGCCCCGGGTCAATGACCTGGGGCCGGTGTGTCTCAGTTTTTCGCCCCCAACCGGGGCGTCGCGCCGACTTGAGTCCATCCCGCGTTGCGGGAAAGAGCGGGTCAGTGCTTGAAGTACAGCGGGGCCCAGGCCGTTGTGTCCAACGCCAGCGATTCGTGCATCCGCGGGTCGCGGTGGGCGGTCAGGCTCACACGCGAGGCCCGACGCAGCGCTTCGGCCAGCATGATGGCCACGCAGCCCACCACGCAGCCGATCTCCGGCAGGCCGAAGATGAAATCAGGGCTGGCGAACGCGGGCATCGTGACCCAGTAAATATCGATGTAGCACAGCGTCAGCATCCAGCAGGCCATGGTGAACAGGGCGGTGCGGTTGCGCTTGACGTGCTTGGACAGCAGGATCGCGAACGGCAGCAGCAGGTGGGCGAACAGCAGCGTCCAGGCCAGGAACGTCCAGCCGCCGGCAAACGTCGGCGGGGCGTCTTGGAGCGCGTCGCCCGAGACCGAGGTGATCCCCCGGATCTCCCACCAATAGGTGGTTTCCGGGAACGAGGCGTACCAGATCAGCATGAACTGCGAAAATCCGACGTAGCCCCAGAAGAACACGAAGGCGAACAACAGCTTGCCCAGGTCGTGGAAGTGTTCGGTGGTGACCGCTTGGAAGTAGCCGGCTTTTTGGCCGAGCATCAGCGTGATGATCATGGTGCAGATCGCCGCGGTGAAGCAGCCGGCAAAGAAATACACGCCGAACATCGTCGAGTACCACGCCGGGTCGAGCGACATCAGCAGGTCGAACGAAGCGAGGGTGATCGTGACCGCGAAGGCCACGAGCGACAGCGGCGCCCACCACTCGCGCTTGTGGGTGTGTTGCACGTCGCCGTCACTGTCTTGGGTGACGCTGCGTTTCCAGTAGAACCAACCCAGGAACGACCACACCGCGATGTAGAAGATCCAGCGGATGATGAAAAAGAACGGGGTGTACCACAGGCCGCGCTTGTACACGTAGTACGGCACGCCGTGGTTGTGGTCCTTCCAGTGCTCGGCGGTATACGTCCAGGCGTGGTGAGCCTCGTGGTGATCGCCCTCGGCGTGGTGGCCGTCGTGTTTGGCCGCGTCGTGATGCCCCTCGGAGGCGTGGGTGTCTTTGCCTTCGGCTTCGCCGGGGCTGGCGACGGTGATGATTTCAAACGCTTGGTCCGAGGCGGGCGCGGCGCTGTGCGAATCGTCTTCGGGTTCAGCTTCCGCTTCGTCGTAGCCGGCGGCTTTTTTGATCAGGTCTTCGTTGTGGCTGGCGATCTTCTTACCGGTCTCGTAGATCGTCAGGTTGGTGTGCGAGTCTTTTCCGCCGGCCCAAGGATACAGGGAGCCATCATTTTGCAGCACGAGCGCCAAAATCGGAAGCGCCAAGATCCCCATGATGGGCATGTTCGCCGCGATGTTTTCGGGCACGCGTCGGAAGGCCACGCACCAGCCGGCGCGAAACACGGTGGTCACCAACACGAAAAACAGGCTGCCGAGCGTGATCGCCAGCGCGAAGGCGTAGCCGATCAGGTAGGCAAAGCCCAGCCGATCCCAGCCGCCGAAGAAAAAGGTCTGGGGCAGGGCCGAACTGGCCAACGCGAGGAGCAGCATCACGATGCCGAGGACCAGGAGGTTGCGACGCAGCGGCCAGGCTTTATCGCCCAGCACGGCTTTGTCCATGTCGTTGAGTTCTTTTGGCGGATGAGCGGACACGTGAGGCTTACTCCGAGGGTTCACCCACGGCCGCGGGGATCAGGCCCGAGGCGTCGGCGGTTTGGGTATTCGATGGGGCGACGCGGTCGAGGGCGACTTGGGTCGCGCCGGTGTTCTGGGACAGCTGCAACGCTCGGACGTAGGCGACGATCGCCCAGCGGTCTTCGACGCCGATGGCGTGGCCGTAGCCCGCCATGTTGCCCTTGCCGTTGACGATGACGTTGTAGAGTTGACCGTTGGGGTAGACGTCGGGGCCGTAGGTCAGCTGGCCGGTGTTCTCGTCCACCAGGTTGAGGTTGGCCGACGGCACCCAAGCGGTGCCCCAGGACAGCGTCGCGTCGCCCGCGACCAGGCCCATGGCGGTCTGGTTCACCGGCCCGTCGCCGTAGCCCGCCTTGCCGTGGCAGACGTAGCAGAACGTGTCGTACTTCTGCTGTCCGCGAGCGAGGAAAAAGTGATCGACCTCGATCTCGTCGGGCATGCCGGTGACGAAGACGGGGGCAAAGCCTTCGCCTTCACGCTTGACGGTGTAGCCTTGTTCCAACTCGGCGTTTTCGCGGAGCTCGCCGCGGCGAACGGTGCCAGCCACTTCGGGGCGCATCGCCCGGCCGTCGGCGAAGATCGGCGAGGCGGCCTGCGCTTTGAGCTTGGGTTGGTTGTCCATGTCTTGGAACAGGTGGATGCGGGGCTTCTCGTGCTTCACCTGCGTGTGCTTGAGGATCGCGGTGAGCGGCACCCACGAGGCGACCACAAACAACACGCCGAGGGCGATCATCACCATCGGGACACGTTTGGGCAAAAAGAGGCGGAAGTCGAGCATGGTAGTTTCAGGGATGAGTGACGAGTGACGAGTGATGAAGAGGTATTGGCCTTTACTCGTCACTGTTTACTATTCACTCATCACTCCTTCGTTATTCGTTAATCAATTCCGTGGACATCGCTTTGTGTTCTTTGAGGAACGCCTCGGTCCGGTCGGCGTCGAAGTGGCGGTCCTGGCTTTCGATCGCCAGGAAGAAGCGGTCCTGCGTCGCCCGGCGGAAGTTCTTCGAGTTGAACAGCGGGTGGTACAACAGCGGCAGCTTGTTGAGCAGAAACATCGCGAACACCGCGGTGTAGGCGCTGAACATGATCGTCAACTCGAAAATCACCGGGATGAACGCGGCGAAGCTGTTGAACGGCTTGCCCGAGATCAGGTAGTCGTAGGGCTCAAACGTGGTGGGGATCAGCTCGGCCTCTTCCCAGACGCCCATGGTGTAGGTTGTCAAAAAGATGCCGGTGGACATCCCCAGCAGGCCCATGAACAACACGATCCACGGGAGGATGGTGGACTTGACCCCCAAGGCATCATCGATGCCGTGGATGGGGAACGGCGAGTGCACGTCCATCCGGCGGTAGCCCGCGTCGTAGGCGGCCTGCGTCGCGGCCATCACGTCGGTGACGTTGTCGTACTCGGCGATGATGCCGAACACCTTGACGTCGTCCGCCGCGGCCACGTCCGCGTCGCGGGCGTCGTCGAACGGGGTGGTATGTGGGGCGTCGAGCACGGTCATATCAATGAGCCTCCCCGTTGGTGTGGGATTCGTCGGCGTGGTCATGGTCGTCGTCGTGAGCCGGGTGGGCGTGGGCCTCGGGCATCACGGTCTTGACTTCCGCCATCGCGACGATGGGCAGGAACTTAAGGAACAACAGGAAGTTCGTGAAGAACAGGCCGAAGCTGCCGACGAACATCCAGATGTCGACCCAGGTGGGCTTGAAGTCGGCCCAGCTGCCGGGGACAAAATCGCGGGACAGCGAGGAGATGACGATCACGTAGCGTTCGAACCACATGCCGATGTTCACCGCCATGGCCGCGAGCATGATGGTGAACCAGTGCCGGCGGGCCTGGCGGAACCACAGGATCTGCGGGATCACGCAGTTGAGGATGATCAGCGCCCAGAACCCGGGGGCCGAGCTGCCGCCGGCGCGGTTGGCGAAGATGAACTGCTCGTAGTGGTGGCAGGAGTACCAGGCCACGAAAAACTCGAGCACGTAGGCGTAGGTACAGATCATCCCGACGCCTAGCATGACCTTGCAGCAGTTGTCGATGTGGCGTTCGGTGATGATGTCTTTCAGCCCGAACCACACCCGGCAGGGCACGGCGAGCGTAAGCACCATCGCGAAGCCGCCGTAGATCGCCCCGGCGACGAAGTAGGGCGGGAACACGGTGGTGTGCCAACCCGGGATCTGAGCGACGGCAAAGTCGAACGACACGACCGAGTGCACCGACAACACCAGCGGCGTACACAGGGCGGCGAGCAGGATGTAGGCCCGCTCGAAACGGTGCCAGTGGCGGGAGCTGCCGTTCCAGCCCAGCGACGCGATCCCGTAGGCGATCTGGCTGATCTTGCCCTTGGCCCGGTCGCGGAGCGTGGCGAGGTCGGGCACCATGCCGGTGTACCAGAACAAGAGCGACACCGAGGCGTAGGTCGAGACCGCGAACACGTCCCAGAGCAGCGGCGAGCGGAACTGCGGCCACATCGCCATCTGGTTGGGGTAGGGGAACAGCCAGTACGCCAACCAAGGCCGGCCGACGTGGATGCCCGGGAAGATGCCGGCACAGATGACCGCGAAAATGGTCATCGCCTCGGCGAAGCGGTTGATGGACGTCCGCCAGTTCTGACGGAACAGGAAGAGCACGGCCGAGATCAGCGTGCCCGCGTGGCCGATGCCGACCCAGAACACGAAGTTGATGATCGGGAAGCCCCAGGCGATGGGCTGGTTGTTGCCCCAGACGCCGACGCCGGTCGCGAAGAGGTAGCCGATAAGCCCGAAGAACAGGCCCGCAAAGCCCGCCGCGGTCAGGAAGCAGATCAACCAGATGAGGTTGGCCTTCTTCTCGGCGTTAATCGCCACGGCGTCGGTGACGTCTGTGAAGTCTTTGCCCCCGAGCACGAGCGGCGCGCGTTGCGTCGGGTCGTCGTGGGTGTTGTCCACGCGTTGGGAGATCAGGGTGCCGGGGGTCAGGGTTGCCATAGTCGGATCAGGCCTTCACCGGGTTGCGGACCAGGCCCATGTGCTTGGTCCGGGGTCGGGTATTGAGTTCATCGAGCAGCATGTACGTGCGCTTGTTCTTGTTTTGTAGTTGAGCGACCTTGGACTTCGGATCGTTCAGGTCGCCGAAGGTGATCGCCTCGGTGGCACACGCGGCGGCGCAGGCGGTGACGATGTCGCCTTCCTGGACGTAGGGGTAGTCGGCCACGTCTTTGCCTGCGGTCAGGTCCTCGGCCCAGCGGGCCTTGGCTTCGATCTTGGCGCGGGTGATGCGCTGGGTGCAGTAAGTACACTTTTCCATCACGCCGCGCATCCGCACGGTGACGTCGGGGTTGAACACCATCCGGCGGATCTGGTCGATCACGTCGCCCGGCTGCTGGTCGGGCATCTTCAGCCAGGGGTTGTTGCTGATGCCGCCGGGCTCGCGGGTGTTGCGGAAGCTGTCGGAGTCGAGCTTCGAGTGGTAGTCGAAGTAGTTGAACCGCCGGACCTTGTACGGGCAGTTGTTCGAGCAGTACCGCGTGCCGATGCAGCGGTTGTAGACCATGGTGTTCAGGCCCTCGGTGTCGTGCACCGTCGCGGCGACGGGGCAGACCTGTTCGCAGGGCGCGTTTTCGCAGTGCACGCAGCTCACGGGCATGTGCACCGCATCGACGACGTCTTCGTCTTTCTTGTCGAGCTTGAAGTTCCGCGTCGCCTCGGGCTTGCCGCGGTAGTAGGTGTCGATCCGCCCCCAGTGCATCTCGCGCGACATCATGACCTGGTCTTTGCCGACGATCGGGATGTTGTTCTCGCTCTGACAGGCAACGACGCAAGCCCCGCAGCCCATGCAGGCGGTCATGTCAATCGACATGCCCCAGGCGTGCTTGTCGTTGAACTGATCGGCCGGCTCCCAGCCCTCGACCAGTTCAGCGTCCAACTCGCCGGCGGCGACCATCTCCTCGGCCCGCTTCTTCAACTCGACCGCCCGCTGCGCGAATTCATCCGCCAGCGGGGCGTCGTAGAGCTGCAGCGACAGGTCGCCGTGGGCGTCGTCGTTGGCGAATGATTTTTGGCCCGGTTTCTTGAGGTCGAGCTTATATCGCTCCAGGCTGGCCTGCTTGATCAGCTTGCCTTCGTCGCCGGGCTTTTTGCCGACCCGTTTATCCATGCCCCAGGCCGCGATGGCGTCGGCCCCGCCGCGGTCTTTGCCGCCGCTGAGCGCGTTGGGCCCGAGCTTCGACGTGTCGATGAGGTGGTGGATCGAAGTCGAAGCGAGCGGGTGGGTCTTGCCGGTCTTTTCGAGCTCGGCCGAATAGGCGAGGCTCTGATTGCCCGAGCCGCGCAGCGGGTAGGTGTTGAACCCGACGCCGCGGGCGATGCGTCCGCCGTAGGACCGGCCCTGGCCGAGCGTCAACACGACCACGCCGGGCGCTTGGCCGGGCGTGATGAATACGGCACATTCGATTTCGCCGCGGCTCTTGTTGTCGAACTCCACCGCGATCTTGACCACGTCGCCGTTCTCGAGCTCGTACTTCAGCGCGTCGTCCACGCTGATCCACGCGGGGTTGTCCCAAGTCATCTTGGTGATGAGCTCGGGCACTTCTTGCAGCCAACCGTTGTTGGCGTACCGGCCGTCGTAGGTCTTGGGGTCTTGGCGGAAGCAGAGTTGCAGGTCTTGGTGGGTCACCGAGATGCCGGTGGGACGGGCGCCTCGGGTCTTGGCCGAGACGACCGGGAAAGCGGTGCCGGCCAACAGCCCGTCGTGGACCGCGGCCCGCCAGGCGCGCTCGGCCGAGGTGTCGATCGGCCCGCCCGGCCAGGACGAAGTGCTCACGTCGTACTGGCCGGCCTTGATCGCCGGGGTCCAGGCGCGACGCACCAAGTCGTAGCCTTGCGTGGCTTCGTCGCCCGACAACATGGCCAGGACTTCGATCGCCGATTTGCCGCCGAACAACGGCTCGATGAGCGGCTGTTGCAAACAGATCGTACCGTCCCACGCCCGGCCGTCGCCCCAGGTTTCGAGGTAATGCGCCTCAGGCAGGTGCCAATCGCAAGACGCCGAGGTCTCGTTTTCGTAGAGGCCCAGATGGACCGAGTTGCCCACTTCACCCAACGCCGCCGCGAAGCCGAGGTCGGCCGGGGCGTCGAAGACGGGGTTGCCGCCGAGGATGAGCAGCGTATCGATTTCGCCGGCGCTCATCTGATCGACGAGGTTGGCGATGCCATCGACGTACAACCCGCCTTCCGCGGCGGGCTCTTCGGTGAGTGACACGGTTTGGCCGAGGTTACCCAGCGTCTCGTTGATCGACCACGCCAGGGCGTGGACGGAGGCGGGCTGGCCGGGGCCGACCACCACGAGCGAGGCGCCCTGGTTGGCCTTGAGGTCTTTGGCGAGTTTTTCGACGAAGAAAGATTGCGCATCGTCGAGGTCGGGGGTGACCTCCAGGCCGGACACGCCGATCGCACTGGCCAGCGCCTCGAGCATCGCGGGGATGGCCGAGGGCTTGACCTGCATGTGGACATCCGCGTTGGACGAGGTCTGGTCGAGCGCGGAGCCGACGGCGTAGACCCGGCTCATGACGCCCTCGTCGCAGCTCTTGCGGTTCTTGGCCCAGCCGCGGGCGTGCTTGGCGGCGGCGGCGTGGTCGCCGAGGAAGTTACTGTCGAACGACGCGAGGGTCATCGCCTTCGAGACGTCGTATTGCGCACGCATCGGTTGGCCGAACGCCAAGGCCGAGCCTCGGATCTCGTTGTCGCGGTGAAGCGGTTCCCAAGTGGTCCAGGTCGCGTTGGGGAAGTGCTTGAGGAAGCGTTTCTTGACGTCGACGAAGGCCGGGCCGGCGTTGGCTTCACTGAGCACCGCGATCTTGGCGTCAGCGTTGAGGTCGGCCGTGGCTTCTTCGAAGTCGGCCCAAGTGGAGCGTTTGCGGTCGCGCACCCCGTCTTGTCCCGAATAGCGGTACACCGACCGGCTGCGGTCGGGGTCGTACATGTCGAGGATGCTGGCGATGGTGAACGCATCGGCCGCGCCCATCTTCAGATCGCCCTCGGCGTAGCGTTTGGGGTCGCCGACGATCGGGTGCAGCGGGTTGCCGGCGACGTGGATCGGTCGGCCATCGAAGCTGGTGACGAACACGCCGTGGGCCACGCCGTTGCGCTGCACCATCGAGGCGTACATTTCGGGGACGCCGGGCAGGGTGCCCTCGGGACGCGCGTTGTGGGCGACGACTTTTTCCTTCGGCCAACGCCGACAGCCGGTGAGCGTCAGACCCGCCAACGCCATCGACGCGCCGGCGAGTTTCATGAACTTACGCCGCGACATGCCCAGCAATTCGTCAGGGTCGTAGTCGGGGAACTCCTGCGCGATCTTCTCCAACAGTTCGGGGCTGTTGGAATACTCGTGGAGGCTGCGCCAGTATCGGCGGCCCTGCAGATCGTCGTTTGCGGTGGGGGTGGATTCAATCATCGGTGGCACGTGGAGCAGGCCTGCATGTAAGCGGCGTTGTGGACGTTGTATTGTTCTTTGACGCGGAGGCCGACGAGCAGCTGCGCGGCATCGACATCGCCTTCTTTGATGGTGCCGGCCTTGATCGCGGCGATGACCTCTTCGTCGTCGAGCGGCGTCCAGGCGAGGTTGGTCACTTCTTCGGGCGGACGCAGGTGTTTCTCGGGGGCGCGGTGGCAGTCGATACACCAGCCCATGGAGAGGTTTTCGACCTGGTAGACGCCTTCTTCGCCCATGCGATCGACCCGGCCGTGACAAGACACGCAGCTCACGCCCTTGGTGACGTGGGCCTGGTGGCTGAAGTAGGCGTAGTCGGCGATGTCGTGGACCTTGATCCATTCAATCGGCTTGCCCTGATCGGGGTTGCGAGGGTTGGGAGCGTCTTCGGTGCCGGGTTCGTGGGTGGGGTAGCCGGTGGCGGCGTCGAGGTAGGGCTGGACGGCACGGTGCAGCGGTTCGAGTTTGGGGCTGGTCTTCTTGACGCCCGAACCGTCGGCGGGGTTGTGGCAGGTGATGCAGGTTTCGACGGGGGGCACGGCCGCGAACGCGGCGTTGTTGACCGACGTGTGGCAGTAGGTGCAATCCATACCCAACTGGCCGACGTGGAGCTCGTGGCTGTAAGGGATGGGTTGTTTGGGTTGGTAGTTTTTGTTGAGCGTGTTGGGGTTAAGCCCAAGTCCGACCACGGCCGGGACGTACATGCCACCGCCCATGGCTCCGAGCAGCATCAGCGGTAAGAGGTAGTTGGCCCACCGGGGGAAGACAAATTTTTGTGAGTTCGAAGGTTCTTGATCAGTCACGTGATGATTGCCTGGTCAAATTTGAGATCGGTCGTTCGGGGGTTGGTTGAGTCGCGAGTCAGGCGAAGGGGATGACCCCACCGAAGTCGTCGATGACCGCATCGCCGACACTTCCTCCCGCGGGTTGTGCTGACCCCCTGCAACGACGCCAGAGTAACGTTATTTAGTGGCCGTGACAAAACCAAAGATCACGTCCGAAAATGCCCGTGGGTATTGATACGCCGTCGCAAAAAAAACGCTTGTTGCACCGAGTTATTTATCGCCCGGCGGTGCGGATCGGCGTTGAAATTTGGACGCGATTTTTGGTCGTCGTGGCCCGTGTTGATCAGGCCAAGCCGGGGCCGGACGTCGGCCGGGCCAGCACCAACAACATCAGCATCAACGCCCCCGGCCAAATCCCCGGCGAGGCCGACCCCGCCAGCAAACACGCCGCCAGTGAAAGCCCCACACCCACCGCCAACACCGACCACACCGACGTCATCCCCCGCAGGTAATCCTCGGCCGACGCCCCCGCGCGCGGGCCGTCGTCGCCGGTGCTGCGGTCCCGAAAACAGTGCCCGTAAACGCCGATCGTGGCAGGCACCGCCAGCAATAACCAGAGGGTTGGTGCAATAAACCAAGCTTTGGCATTGATTTGCATTGATTCGGCGAACGGCAGGATCGCCGCCATGCCCAGCACACTCGCCCCGGCCAGCAAGGCCCAGCGAATCCAAGCACGTCGGTAGATCTTGGTGGGAGACGAGTCATTAGCGGTATTCATTTTATAAACCCAATAAAAATAATTATTTGAGAGTAAATCTGAAGTTTTTGAATCCAAGGCGGTCTTAGTTTAACGCATCGAGGTGGCTTTCGAGCCCGCGGTTTTGCCCGAGTATTCATTCGACTCGCTAATAAATTTAACCTTGTGCTTATGTCACCTATGAGAAAATAAGGGATTGTCTTAAGACCGAAATGGACGAAATGTCATATGATCAAAGCAATCAAATCACCCCCGGAAGGCGGTGAGTTGGGCTTCGGCCCACTCGCCGCTTTTTTTATGCCCCGAACCGCCGCTTCGGGCCACCTGTTTCGCTTCCGCGAAGGTCATCCGGGCCCGCTATGCTGTAGAAATGTTCGGCTTGGCCCAGAAACAACCTAAGTGGCTGACGGTCGCGTGTTTGGCGGCCTTGGCCATGACCGTCGGCTGCTCCCCCCGACCCGTTCAAGCTCCCCGCACGCCCGACATCGTTCGCTCGACCGATGCGCCCTCCCCGCCCGCATCGACGGGCCCGGTTCAGCCTCTCGGCGATACGCCCTCGGTCGATATCGAACCCGCGGCCCCCGTCGAGGCCATGGTCGGCCAGATCGCCGGCCAACCGATCTACGCTCACCACATCCTCGAGGAGATGCAGGATCAACTCGCCACCCTCGGCCGACGCCTTCCCGCCTCGGCGTTCCGCGAGCAGGCCGCGGCGCTGATCTTCGAGCAGGTGCGTGGCCTCGTGCAAGACGCGCTGATCCAGGACGAAGCCAACCGCAGCCTCGGCCCCCAGCAGCGGGCCGGCCTCGAGTTCTTCATCGCCAGCCGACGCGAAGAACTCTTGCGTCAGTACGGCCAAGGCTCGCTCGCGCTCGCCGAACGCCGCATCCGTGAAGAGACCGGCCAAACCCTGCAGCAACGCCTCCGCGACATCCGCACCCAGATCATCATCAGCACCTACCTCGACCGCAACCTCAAACCGCTGATCAACGTCACCCGCCGCGATATCGAGCGCTTCTACCGGGACAACGACGACATGTTCAACCCGCCGACCAAGCGGGAGCTCAACCTGATCTACTCCGCCAGCCCATCCGACACCGCGTGGTTCACCGCCCAACTCGAAGCGGGCGTTCCTTTTGCCGAGCTCGCGCTCGACCCGCGCAACACGTTCCGCGGGGCAGACATGAAGCTCGCGCTCGAGGGCGACGACATGTTCGAGCCCAACATCAACCAAGCGGTTCAGACCCTGAAAGCGGGCCAGTGGGTCGGCCCGCTGCCCAACCGTGGGCAGGAGTGGTTCATCTACATCGCGACGCTCGACAAGCCCGAAACCCGGACGCTGTTCGAGGCGCAGGTCGATATCGAACGCGCGTTGCGCACCCAGCAGGAACGCCAACTCCAGATCGAACTCGGCGAGAAGCTGCGTCGCGGCGCGAGCTTCACCGATGAACGCCGGATGACCGAAGCGGTGTTGGACATTGCGGTGGCGCGTTACGCCTCGCCGTGATGTCGTTGCTGCTTCTCGCCGCTTGCGGCTTCGCGGGGTATGCGGTTGCTTGTGAAAAGCCTTTTCAATCTATTGCCGCCAACGCTCCGTGGTGCCCACCGCCAACGGGGCCAGCGCGGGGAACGCCTCGCCGCCAAACACCTCAAAAAACAGGGCTATCGTCTGCTCGCCCGCAACGTCCGCAACACCCACGGCGAGCTCGATCTCATCGCGCTGACCCCCGACGGGGTAACGGTCGTTTCGGTCGAAGTCAAAGCCGGCGCCGCCAACCCCAACTACCCGCCCGAGCTTCACGTCACCCCCGCCAAGCAACGCCGGATCGTCGCGCTCACCGCGCAACTCGCCCGACGCCACCAGCTCACCCAACGACCCTTCCGCTTCGACGTGATCGCCGTGGAATTCCGCGAGGCCAGCGAACCGGTGATCCGCCACCACGTCGGCGTGTTCGCGTCACAGGTTTAGCGGACCATCGCAGATCGCGGGTGTTTTTTCAGCGTCTGTTATCTTCCTCGCATGATCGATCTCACCCAAGTCATCGGCTTCGGCGTCGCGGGGAATTTCACCGGCCACCTCGAACAGGCCGGCGAAGCCTCGGACTTCGTGAACATCGACGCCGCGGCCGGGGCCCCCAAAGGCGTCTTCCCGTTCTACGTCCCGCCGGCTGCGCCCGAAGACGACACTCACTTCCTGCACACCTTTCCCCTCTCGGCCGACACCATCGAACACCCCGGAAAGATTCAGGGCCAGGCCGCGAACCTGCAGATCGAGCCCGAGCTTGCGCTGCTCTGCGCCTTGGATTACGACGAGCAGCACCGCGTCGCCTCGGTTCGGCCGACGCACGCCGCGGCGTACAACGACTGCTCCACCCGGCGGCCCGACGCGACCAAGATCAGCCAGAAGAAAAACTGGGGCGCAAACACCAAAGGCTTGGCGTCGGACCAGTGGCTGCCGCTCGATTCATTCGACGACGCCGGCGTGTTGCAACACTTCCGCGTCGCCTGCTATCTGCTCCGCGACGGACAACTGCACGCCTACGGCGAAGACTCGCCCGTCGCCGGGCCCGACGGCTACGGGTACATGTACCAACAACTGCTCGATTGGCTGGTCGATCGGCTCAACACGCAGTCAGACGAAGGCCCGCTCGAAGATTTGTCGCACTGGCTCGCGGTTGCCGGCCATCCGCACCACGCGGTGATCAGCATCGGCGCGACGCGCTACACCCCGCTCGGCGAAACGACGTTCCTCCAGCCCGGCGATGAATCGATCGTCCTCGCCTACGACCAACGCCTGCATCAAACCGCAGGCCTCGAGGCCGCGTTGTTGCAAGACGACGCCCCACTGCGTCACGCCCCGACGTGTTCGCTCTTGCGACAAGGTGTCGTTGCCGTGGGTTCTTGATGCGTTGTGTGATGAGCGAACCACAGAGGCACAGAGACACCGAGGAAAACCAAAGGCAGGGGTTTTAGCAAGCTCGCTGCCTTTCTCTGTGCCTCTGTGTCTCTGTGGTTGAGCCTTAGCCAAACCAAGCAGATCACTCGGCCGAAGCCAGCTTTTCGAGCAGCACCCGACGGAACACGTCCAGCGGCGGGGTTTGCTGGGTCCACAACTCGAACTGCGCTGCGCCTTGGCGGACGAACATCTCGGCGCCGTTGATCGTGAGGCAGCCCGCGGCTTTGGCGTCGCGGAGCAGGACGGTTTCGAGCGGGTTGTAGATGGTGTCGAAGACCACCACGCCCGGGCCCAGGATGCCTTGTTTTTCCGAAGGCAACGGCGTGGCGTCGGTCTGCGGGAACATACCCAGCGGGGTGCAGTTGATCAGGATGTCGTAGGCGGTCTCGCCCAACTGATCCATCGGCTTGGCGGTCGCGTCGAATTGATCCGCCAACGCTTCGGCTTTATCGACGGTGCGGTTGTAGACGGTCACCCGGCTGCCGTAGTGCGTGAACGCGGCGACCGCGGCCCGCGCCGCGCCGCCCGCGCCGAGGATGCCCAGCGTCTTGCCGGACAGCTCTTCCCGGGTGATCGACAACGCCTCGCACGTCGCGTCGAGCAGCGCGGCGTAGTCGGTGTTGGACGCGTAGAGCGTTCCATCATCCCGCTTGGACAGCGTGTTGGCGGCGCCGATGGTCGCAGCCAACGGTTCGATCTCGCCGCCTTGTTCTTCAACGAAACGCAGCAGGTTCGCCTTGTGCGGGATGGTGACCGAAGCTCCGCGGAAGTGCAGCGGTTCGTAGTCCAGCCAGGACAGCACCGTCGCCTTGAAGTGTTCATATTCCGGGGGGATGGGCATCGGCAGGTAGACGCCGTTGTAGTTCGTCTCGTCGAACCCCGCGTTGTGGAAGGCGGGCGACATCGAGTGGCCGACGGGGTAGCCGATGACGCCGTAGACCGCGGTGTCCTCGCGGATCGCGTCCCAGCGGTAAAGGTTTTTCAGGTCGCTGACGGTGGGTTGTCCGGGCGCGGTGCCCTGGGCCGGGTCGAGCGCGGCGAACGTCAGCAGCGCCCCAAACTTTTTGGCCAACACGCGTGACGGCAGGCCTTCGTCGCCCATGCACAGCGCGATCGTGGGCTTGAGTTTACGGCGGAGGATCTCGAAGGCTTCGAGGTTGTCGCGCAGCGAACGCCCCCGCCAGGCGAGCTTGATCACCCGGCAGGTCGGGGCCTCGGCCATGGCCATGAGCTTGCGGTCCAGGTCGGCCGGCTGGGTGACGAAGTCGTGCGACGAGAGGATCAGCCCGGTGGTCACGTCGGGGCGCGGCTGGTCTTCGTGATCGACGACGAGGCCGACTTTTTGTCGGAGGTTGGCCGAGGTCTGGTAGGCCTTGAGCTCAACGTCGAGGTAGGCCGGCGTGATGCCTTGCTCGCCAAGTCCTGCGTGTTCGATGAGGCTGATGCGGTGCATCTCGTCGCCGTCGTAGTCGCCGCCTTCCCACGTCGGCCGGCAGGTCACGATGCACGGCAGCGGCGACTCGGCGACCAGCTTCTGGATCTCTTCGACATCCACGTCCGGCGGGCAAAACGTGTCGACGCGATACTCGATCAGGTCCGCCCCCATCTCGGTGGCGCGGGCGGCGTCGGCCAAGGCGGCGGGGCGGTCGTGGACGGTAATCGGAACGGTGAGGTGGGTCATCCGGGACATCGCGACACAGGATAGCGGGTGACGTCGCGGAACCGGGTTTAGGGTAAGTGGTTTAGCGGGTGACGCGAAGCGTCCCGCGCCGGCGTGTGGGCCACTGCCGCGGGCGGCTTCGCCGCACCCGCTAAGCAAATGCGTCTTGAATCATTCCCTTAGGCCAAGACGGCGAGCGCTTGGCGGACGCGGTGGGCGCGTTCGGCGTAGCGGGCCGAGTCGGTGGTTTTGCCACGCTGGGCCAACTCGAGTTGTCGGGCACGCAGCCGGCCGATGAGGGCCTGGATGCGTTGGGCGGGGGTGGGGGCGAGTTGGGCTTCGGAGGTTGCAGGGGTCAAGGGTTTACTCCCGGTTTGGAACGGCGGCAGGCCGTGGATGTACGTTCGATGCTACGCGGCGAGTTGTGGTTTGTTACGTTCGGTTTTCAATAATTCCCGGCGATGGGAACGGTGAACCTCGGTCTCCCGGGGTTGCGGCAGGTTTTCGAGAAGCGGCTGACGAAAACACATCGGGTTGGCCTCGCGGTCGGCGAAGGATTACGCTCGGGGTGGTTTGATGGCCCCGCCGTTGCCGGGCGGCGCGGCCGGTCTTGTTTCACGGAGCCTTGACGATGCCAGAGTTGCGACCGTTTCACGGGGTTCGATACGCGGGGCCGGCGGGTTTGGATGCGGGGCCGACGGAACTTTCGACAAAAATCGCGCCGCCGTACGACGTGCTGGACGCGGGGCCGAAGGCGGCGTTGCTGGAGCAGGACCCGCACAACATCGTGGCGATCGATCTGCCGGTGACCCCGCCCAAGACGGTCGGGCCGGACGCGGCGTACGCCGAGGCGGGCGATTTGTATCGGCGTTGGCTGAGCGAGGGCGTGCTGGTCCGCGACGATCGGCCGGGCGTGGTGATTTACGAGCAGGCTTACGGATCGACGCCCGCTGAGGACCGACTCCGTCGGCGTGGGGTGTTGGCGGTTCTGGGCGTCGAAGAGTTCAACCGGCCCAACGGAGGCATCTTCCGCCACGAGATGACGATCGCCGGCGGCGTGAGCGACCGCACCAAGCTGATGGAGGCCACCCGCGCCCAGCTCTCGCCGATCTTCGGCATCTACCCCGACTCTCAGCACGAGACGGTCGCGCTGATCGACGAAGCCTGCGACTCGGCCGAGCCGGACATGGTCGGCACGACCGCCGACGGCGTCACGCACCGGTGCTGGGTCGTCCGTCACAAGGCCACGATCAAGGCGCTCAAGAAATTCTTCGCTGCGACGGACGTGTTCATCGCCGACGGCCACCACCGCTACACGACGGCCTTGCAGTTTGCCGGAGATCACCCCGAGTTGCCGGGGGCGGACGGGTGTTTGTTCATGCTGGTGGCGGCCAACGCGCCGGGGATGATGGTGCTGCCGACGCATCGCGTGATCTGCGGGCTCCAGGCGTTCAGTTTCGAAGCATTGATCGGGGCGGTCGAGGCCGACGGGCGATTTGTCGTTCGGCCGTGGCCCTACGTTCATGAACATGACCTCAATACGCCACGCTTCCGGTTGGTTGATCCGGCCTACCCTGACGACCCCTACTGGGTCTGGCTACGGGGAGCGGACTGCACGCATTGGGAAGCGACCGAGTTGGGGCTAGGGCAGACGGACGTCGAGTTACCCCCGGGACCGCGGGCTCAGCTTGACGTCAGCGTGCTCCACGACCTGTTTATCGATCAGATCCTGCGTTCCCGTTTCGGCGGCGAAGCGGTCACGTTCAAATACACCGCGGACCAAGACGAGATGGTGCGTTGGGCGGGCGAGGGCACGCCCGGTACCGACGACCGGATCGGCGTCTTGCTCGAGTCAACCGACTTGCGTGACGTGATGGCCGTCTCGCGAGCCAACGAAGTCATGCCGCCCAAGAGCACCTACTTCTACCCCAAGCTCGCGACGGGGCTGGTGATCAACCCGTTGGATTGACAGGTTAGGGGGACTGGGTAAAGGCGAACGGTGGGGATGGGCGTCCGTGCGGAGCGTGGTCGTGGAAACCGTGGCAAAAACGCGAAACCCGCGCGATCCCGTTCGGCGAACCGGGCGTAGCAGTGGGGCAGCAGACTTGCCCATGACGACGCTTAACCTCTCCCAGCTTGCCGTGTTAGCGAAACGCGATGACGTACAATCCCGCGTGATGTCCGGCGAATCCGCAACCCCGACCCCTCTGGAAGACCTCTCCGACGAGCAACTGCTCGGGGCCTACCGCGATGGCCGGCTGGAGGCGTTCGAGGCGTTGATCCGTCGTTATCGGCCGGAGTTGTTGCACTTTCTCATCCGCTTCGCCAGCAACCGCGCGGCGGGGGAAGACCTGTTCCAGGAGACTTTCCTCCAGGTCCACATCTCCGCCCACACCTTCGACGTCAGCAAACGATTTAAACCCTGGCTTTTCACGATCGGCGCGAACAAAGCCCGGGACTACCTGCGTAAGAACAAACGGCAGAAGACCGTGCCGCTCTCGGCCCTGGTCGACAAAAAACAAGAAGACGGCCCGTCGTTCATCGACCTGATGCAGGCCGATCTGCCCCTGCCCGACGACTTGGTGCAGGACGTCGAGACGGCCGAGTTGGTCAAAGAGGTGGTCGAGTCGCTGCCCGACCACCTGCGGGAAGTGCTGCTCTTGGCGTACTTCAATCAGTTTGCCTACAAAGAAATCGCCGACATGCTCAGCATCCCGCTCGGCACCGTAAAGAGTCGGCTGCACGCCGCGGTGGGCACGTTCGCCCAGCTCTGGAAAGCCCGCTACGCCCCGTCGAACCCGCCGAAATAAACCGCGTCCGCCCGATTCGCTCAACGCCTGATCACCAACCCGATACGCCCGCTACACCGCCCCGAACCCACCGCTGAAGACCATGCCCGACCCCCGCGACCCCGACCAACCCGAAGTCTTCGTCCAACTCACGCCCGAGGACGCCGCAGCGCTCGACGCGGTGTTGGGTGCCCGGGCGGTGGGCAGCGAGGCCGGGCCGATGCCCGCCGGGTCTGGCGAACGCGTTGCCGCGGTCCGCGAAGTCCTGAGCCTGCTCGAAACCGATGCCGCCTCGGCTCCCGTGAACCAGGATTCCGGCGAATCGCTGATCCAGGCGACGCTCGCCCGGGTCGCCGCTCAGCGGGAACGCGAACAGCCCGTCGAAGTCACGACGCTCAGCGAAGACGACGGCCGGGCGTTGGACGCGGTCCTGGCCAACGGCGGACAGCCGGGCCCCCTGCCCGCCGGCCTCGGCGAACGGGCCGCGAAAGTCAGCGGCGTGTTGTCGCTGCTCGATCAATACCCCGGCGACCACGAGTCGTCGTTTGACGTTTCCGGCGGCGCCGCTGGCCACGAAGACCTGGTCCAGCGCACCCTCGCCGCCGCGGCCGAGGCCCGGCAGCGCGAGCGTTTTGCCCAGCAGATCGAGATGTTTGCCGAGCCGCGTCGCACCCTTGGCGTGAGCTTCCGCCAGGTGTTCGCCGCCGCCGCGGTCATCCTGCTCGGCGTCTCGTTGCTCATGCCCGCCCTCGCCAATCAGCAGCAAGCCCAGCAAATCGCCGCCTGCAGCTACAACCTCGGCGTCGCCGGCCAACAGATGGGCCAATACGCCCTGGACCACGCGGGCATCCTCCCCCGCGGGCCCGTCGGCGACTCGTGGATCAAGACCGGCCAACCCGACGCCATCGACGACGCCGGCCGCTACCAATCCAACTCCGCCCACCTGTACCTGCTCATCCGCCAGGGCTACACCGCGCCGTCGCGTCTGGCGTGCGCGTCCAACAAAACCGCTGTCGTCAGCATGCCCGGTAGCGGCCAACTCGACTGGGATTCGCACCAAGCGATTTCCTACAGCTACCAGAATCAGCACGGCGTTGCCCCGATCCGTCTCGACCTCGCCTCGCCCCGCCTCGCGGTCCTGGCCGACAAGAACCCGTTGTTCGTCTTCCGCGACGGCAAGGTCGTTCACGACCGCGACGCCGACCACGACGCCGCGAGCACGCTGCACAACGGCGCGGGTCAGAACATCCTGACCCTCGACAACCGCGTCAGCTGGTCGGTCGCCCCCCGCGTCGGCGACGACAACGTCTGGCAGATCCAGGGCCACGCCGGCGATTACCACGGCACCGAAGTCCCCGTTGACAGCCAACGCGACAGCTTCCTGGTTCCCTGACCGGCGTTCACGGCGAACGCGATTTTTCCGTTGTTTTCTAGGGTAATCCCCGTTTGGGGAAAATCGGCTGCGCGCTACACTGAATGTGTATCTGGTGTTTCTGTTTTTGGTTTCCGCAGTCCTTGCGGCACGACACGCCCCGTCTCTTGTTTGGTGAAGGTCGGCGTCAACACCACGGAGGGAAGAGTTTGATCTGTCCTTGACCCAAGGAGGTGTCGCATGGACCCGTCTTCCCCGCTCGAAACCGCCGCCCTCAAACTCTGTCGTCAGGCGCTTCGCCGCACCGAGGCGTCTGGCGAAAACCAAGATCAGTCCTTAGCTCACGCCCGGTTGCGTTTGGCGCGGGTCGATTGGATGCTGCCCGATTTGGCCCGGCTGATCGCGGACCAGCACGCCCGGCCGGCGTGCGACTTTGTCCTCACCGTCCGCCAATTCGTCGACGAACACACCTTCATCGAAGACGCCGGCGACCCGGTGTTCGACGAAAGCGTCAACGACGAAGCTCAGGCCCTGGTGGAAGTGACGTTGCGGGTCCACCGGGCGGTGCATCACCAAGCCACGGCCCGCGAAGACTGGCGCGACGTACCTGTACCGCCGTTGATGTGCGGGTGATTGATCGCCCTGGATCGTTAGCGCCGGCAATACGATCATGGTTTAGCGGGTGACGCGCAGCGTCCCGCGTCGGATGACGGCAACCGCGCGGGCGGCTTCGCCGCATCCGCTAAACGTCAAACTCGAAACCCGGTCGGATCAATCCAGCCCCACCGTGCGGTGGGCGTCGTCGATGGAGGTGACGCCCGACAGCACGCGTTCGATCGCGTGTTCCTGCAGGGTCTTGAAGCCCGTGCCGTCCAACGCCTGGCGGAGGTCGACGAGGTTGGGCTTGCTCAGGATGACGTCGCGGATGGCGTCGGTGGCGTCGAGCAACTCGAAGACGCCGACGCGGCCGGCGTAGCCCGTGCCGAAGCAGGCGTCGCAGCCGACCGGGGCGTAGATCGTCAGGTCGTCGTCTTCGGTTTTGCGCAGGCGTTGGAGGTCCAACGCGGTGGGGACGACGGCTTCTTTGCAGGCCGAACACAGCCGACGGACCAGCCGTTGAGCGAGCACAACATTGAGCGTCGAAGCGATCAGGTACGGCTCAACGCCCAGGTCCAGCAGCCGGAGCACGGTGCTGACCGTGTCGTTGGCGTGGACGGTGGAGAGCACGAGGTGGCCGGTGGTCGCGGCCTGCATCGAGGTCACGGCGGTGTCCTGGTCGCGGATCTCGCCAAGCACGATCACGTCGGGGTCTTGGCGGAGGCAGGTCCGCAAGAGGTTGCCGAAGGTGTGGCCTTCCTGGGTATCGACGGGGATCTGGGTGACGTGGTCGATCTCGTATTCGATCGGGTCTTCGATGGTGATGACGTTGCGGACGTGGGCGTCGATCTGGCGGAGCACGGCGTAGAGCGTCGTGGTCTTGCCGCTGCCGGTGGGACCGCAGACCAAAACGGTGCCGGTGGACTGCTGCGAGGTGCTGACCAGCTTGTCCTGAATGAACGCGGGCATGTCCAGGTCGGCGAGTTGCTGCGGGGCTTGCGAGGGGTCGAGCACGCGGACGACCATCTTTTGGCCGTACATCGCCGGGGCGAAGCTGACGCGGTAGTCGATGGTTCGGCCGGGCACGGCGAGCGAGAAATGACCTTCCTGAATGATCGATTTGCGGGAGATGTCGATGTCGCACAACACCTTGATCAGCGACATCAACCGCTTGGATTGCTCGGCGGTCAGCCGGCAGACCTCGAGCATCGCCCCGTCAACGCGGACTCGGATCAGCGCGTCGTACTGCTTGGGTTCGAGGTGCACATCGCTGGCCCCGGAGCGCAACGCCCCGAGGGTGAGCAGTTGGAGGTGCGACAGCGATTCGGTCGAGTCCGACAACGCGGCACCCGCTTCGTGGACGACTTGGCCGCGGGCGTTGAGCAGCGACAGCGATTCGATCCCGAAGCCCGGGTCGCGGCCCCTGCGGGCCCGGGCGACGCTCGGCGTGAGCACGTCGCCGGGCTGGGGCGTGGCGACCTCGGGGGGCAGGCCCGGCACGGAGGGCGGCGGGGGGTTGTGGGTCGGGGCGGGCTCGAGCTCGATCGCTTCGTCTTCATCAACCAGCGTGGCGACGTCGTAGATCGGCTCGTCGTCGTCATCGGCCAGCTGCAGGTCGTCGGGGTCGCGCGGCTTGGCGGGGGCGGGCTTGGGCGCCGCCTTGGGGTGGGCGGGCGCGTTTTCGGGGTAGGTCGCCAAAGGCGTGGCCTTGGCCGACTCGGGCGTCAGGAAAAAACGGACAAACGTCAGCCCGACCTGGAAGATGCCTTTATCGGCGAGCTTGACCGCCTCGATCGGTTTGCCCGCCACCAGGGTGCCGTTACGCGAATCCAGGTCGTGGATCAGGTAGTGGCCCTTGTACAGCACGACTTCGCAGTGCTTGCGGCTGATGAGTTTGTCGCCCAGCAGCGTGGCGTCGCATTTTTCGTCGCGGCCGAAAACGAAACGGTTCGCGTTAAACGAGACCCGGTGCGTGCGGTGGGGCGAAATCAATTCGAGGACGGGCATAAGCCCGTCCAATTTATCCGGCCTCAGAGCGTGCTGCCAGTATCGTAAAATGGGTAAATGCGGCGGGCGGACCTTCGGATCAATGTGATCGGCACGAGCGGGGCGGGCAAGACGACGCTCGCGGCGCGGCTGGGCGAACGCCTGAGCGTGCCGCACGTCGAGTTGGACGCCCTGCATTGGGGGCCGGACTGGACCAGCCGACCTGACGCAGATTTCCACGGCGACCTCCGCGCGTTCGTGGCGGCGGATTCCTGGGTGCTCTGCGGCAACTACACCAACACCCGCCCTGTCTTTACTCACCGCGTGAACTGCTTTGTTTGGCTCGACTACCCGCGCTGGTTGGTCACGTGGCGGGTGTTGCGTCGCTCGGTCGGGCGGGCGTGGACGAAGCGGGAGTTGTGGGCGGGCAACCGCGAGAGTTTCCGGCTGACGTTTCTCAGCCGCGACTCGATCATCTGGTGGTCGATCAAGACGCACGGCAAAAACCGTCGGAAGTACCGGGCGATGTTCGAGGAGTTGGCGGGGCGTGCGGACGTGCAAGCGGTGCGGTTGCGGTCGCCGCGGGACGCCGAGCGTTGGCTGGACGAGATGGTTCGGTCCGAAACCGCCGCTTAGAATCACGATATGGATTTGACGTACCTGGACAACAACGCGACGACGAAACCGTTGCCGGAGGTGACGGCGGCGGTGGCGGAAGTGCACGAGTCGCTGTGGGCCAACCCGTCGAGCGTGCACCGGTTTGGGCAATCGGTTCGGCAGCGGATGGAGCTGGCCCGGGCGTCGGTAGCGCGGTTGATCGGTGGCAAACCGCGCGAGGTGGTTTTGACTTCCGGGGGGACCGAGGCGTGTGCGTTGGCGATCCGCGGCTTGATGGACGCGCGGTCGGGAGCGGGCAGCTTTACGGTACTCAGCACGGGCGCGGAGCACGCAGCGGTGCGGGACTTGTGCGACGCGATCGACGATCGTGGAGAGCGTGGCCGGGCCGCGGTTCGGCTCGAAGCCGCGGCGGGGGGCGCGATCAACCTCGACGTGTTGCGCGAGGCGTTGGACGGTTTGCGCGGCGAGGCGTTGGTCAGTGTGATGTGGGCGAACAACGAGACCGGGGTGATCTCGCCGTTGTCCGAGATCGCGGCGGTGGTGGCCGAGGCCCGGGCGGCGGGCAAGAAGGTTTGGCTGCACACCGACGCGACGCAGGCGGTCGGCAAGCTGCCGGTGGACGTGCAGGCGATCGGCGTGGACCTGCTGAGTTTTGCGGGCCACAAATTCCACGGGCCCAAGGGGATCGGCGGGCTGTGGCTGCGCCGCGGCGTGCGGGTGCGTCCGCAGCAGATCGGCGGGCCGCAGGAGACCGAACGGCGGGGCGGCACGGAGAACGTGCCGGGCGTGATCGGGTTAGGTGTAGCGGCGGACGCGGCGGCCGAGTTTGTCCAAGATGCCGCCGCGGTCTCGGTCTTGCGCGATCGGCGCGATCGGCTGGAGGCCAAGGTGAAACAGGCGTTGGCGGATCGCGTCGAGGTCACGGTCAACTCGGGCGGATCGGATATCCCGCGGTTATGGAACACCACGAACCTGGGCTTCCGCGGGTTGGAGGCCGAGGCGATTTTGCTGGGGCTCAGCGAACGGGGCGTGTGCGCATCCGCGGGCGCCGCGTGTTCCAGCGGCAGCCTTGAGCCTTCGCCGGTGCTGCGGGCGATGGGGGTGGAAGAGGCGGTGGCGCACGGCTCGATCCGGTTGTCGCTGAGCCGGTTCACGACCGAAGACGAAGTCGATCACGCCGCGGCGGTGTTGGCCGAGGTGGTGGGGCGGTTGGCGCAGGTGATGCCGATGGGGTGAGGGGATTTTTGATTGAGGATTTTGGATTGAATGGACGCAAGCGATGGCGCTGGGACGTCCGCAAGGTCTGGCAATCAAAAATCCTCAATCCAAAATCAAAAATCATCTGCCCGCTTGTCCCGCGACTCCGCGGGGCGCACAATGCTTCGTAGCGTAATGATTCGCCTCGACAAGGGTTCGGCCTGATGCAATTGATGTCGTGGATGATTGGCCGACTGGGCAGCCGGTTCGGCCTGATGTTTGAGCCGTACGAACGGCGGGTGATGCACTCGGCGTTGGGGCGGTTCCTGGATCAACCGCTCGACCTGGCGGTGGGTTTGATTGAGCCCGACGGGCGCGAGCGGGTCCTGCCGTTCACCACCGACAACGACCACGACGGCGTCGATCAATTTGCCAACTGCGAACAGTTCGACCGGATCAACTCGATCACTTTCCGCGGCTACAGCGAACGCTACGGGCTGCGGTTTGAGCTCAACGTGCACAGCGTGTTTTATCCGCAGAACGAGCGGCTCTGCGTGATGCCCGCGTTTTATCTGGAGATGCGGGTCAACCCGCTCCGGCGGTTCCGTTTGGTGAAGCGCGACGTGGATTCGCCGGGCAAGGTCAAGCTGTTCATCCGGCTGCGTCGGCCCGAGACCGAGCTGAGCGCGACCGATCAGACGATCCGGATGGCGTACGACATCCCGCTGAGTCCCGGCGATCCGTGGGAGCGCCCGCGTCCGGTGAGCGAGCGGGCCGCCGAGGTGCCGACGGTCCGGGCCCACGAACGCATCGTGTCGCTGAACCCGGGCTGCGAGGTCACGCCCGACGGCAACGGGCTGAGTTTGGACCTGCCGGTGACGCGGTCGGGTTCGGGGCTGAAGTGGCGTTTGGTGTGGGCGGCGCATGTTGCCGACCCGGTGTTGACGGTCAAGCGACACGATCAGGAACATGAAGCAAAGCTGCGCTACACCCGGCATTGGCCCGATGTGGATGCCGTGGCGGAGGAAGCGGTCAAGACCCGCGACGAACGCTTGGCGTTGTCCCGGCGGTTCGAGAAGTTGCTGGAGCAGGCGCCGCTCGACGCGTCGCAAGCGCACCTGAACCACCAATCGTTTCAGAATTTTGTCAGCAACACGTTCTGGTGCAACACGATCCCCGCCGCGGCAGCGGCGCCCGGCGGGGTGCTGCCGGATTCGATGGAGTGGTTCAGCGTGTGGGACGGTTCGCCGACGTACCACTCGCCTTTGGACGTCGAATACAACAACGCGATGTTTTACCTGTCGGTCTGGCCGCGGCTGTTGAAGCTGCAGCTGCAGCAATGGGCCGAGCGGGCTGAGCTTCACGAAGCGTCGGGCGGGCTGGTGATGCCCCACGACCTGGGGCGGGGGATGCAGGCCACCGGCAACGCGTACGACCACCCGATGCCGGTGGAAGAAAACACCAACTACCTGCTGCTGCTGGAAACCTACGCCCGCTGGACCGGCGACACCCGCCTCACCACCAACTACCTCGACGTGGTCAAAAGAGTCGCCCGGCATCTGGTCTGGACCGACCGCGATGCCTCGGGCTTCCCGACCGAGGGCGTCGCGAACGCGATGGTCGATGCGGCCCCCGCGATGCAGTACGCCCGCAAACAGACCTACCTCGCGGTCAAACGGGTCGCGGCGCTGCGGGCCGCCGCGGGCATCCTCCGCCGGACCGGCCAGGGCGACCTCGCCCGCCAATGCGAACAGTTGGTCGAGCGCGATACCCGCAAGATCGAGAAGGCCGCCTGGCTGGGCGACCACTACGCCGTGGCGGTGGACAAGAGTGCCGTCGAGTTGACCGACCCGGTCACCGGCGAGCCGCTCGACGTCGACATCCTGCCGGGCTGGGACGCGTATTCGATCTACACCGGCAACGGGCTGCTGCTGCCCGAACTCATCGGCCAGCCGCCGCTTTTGGACCGCGAACGTTTGACCCAGGACGTCTACCGCGGCAACCGTGAATGCCAGGGACGCTACGGCGACGGCCACTCGTCGATCGAACCCAACAACCCCCGCATCTCCCAAAACCTCTGGCGTGATCTTTTGGCCCGCTACCTGCACCTGGGCGGCGAGTCCTCGGCCCAGGAATACTGGGACCTGCAGGTGATGAGCAACACCCACTCCCAATCGCTGGGCTACACCGACACCTACATCCAGAACCGCCTGCACAACTACCCCCGCGGCGTCGTGACGATGGGTTACTTCCTCGCCTCGCCCCGGCTGATGATTGATCGGTTGGCGCCGGGCGCGGTGGGCACCTACATCACGGTCGACCCCGACCGCGGGATGCCCCAACGCTGGCCGTTGCTGCCGTTGGCGGATTGGCAGGCGGGCAAGATCCCGGTCTGCGTCGTCCACGGCGACGGCCGGGTCACCATCGAGGCGCCCACCGACCCCGTCGTGATCCAAGGCAAAGAAAACGACCCCGGCGAATCGATCTCCGGCGTCGAGTTGATCGGGTAGGGATCGCCGTCCGCGAGCGAGGGGACGAGCGCTTTTCTGCCGCCACCTGCGTCATCCCAATAATCTCACCAGTTCTTCGTTTTTTGCGCCTATAATTGTTTCAACATGGAACTGCTTTTTTCATCCCGTGGCTTTGGGGTTTCCCTGTGGCTCGTTGGCCTGTTGGCCTTGTTGCCGGCCTGCACTGCGCCGGTGCAGGTGACGACGCTCGATTCCCACGGCCGACCCGATCTCACGCCGCACTACGAGTACCGGCCGGTGGACCTCGCGGATCGGCTGCAACACCCCGAGTTGCTCGAATCCCTGCGTGCGGCCCGCCGGGTGGAAACCGTGTTGCCGGACTTGGCGGCCGAGCGTTACCTCGAGTCCGCCCGCTTGGCCTACGGCGTGATCCTCGACCCGCAGACGCCCGACCAGGACCGGGCGCTCATCATCACGGAGTTCTACAACCGCGCCGTGGCGGGGTACATCCGCTGCGCTCCGCCGAACGAGGACAGCGATCTCGTGGTGATCGCGGAGGGCGAACATCGCTGGCCCGACCCGCTTTATTTCGACAGCTACAGCCCCTCGGCCGACGTTCGGATTCAAGGGTTACGCCAGCACCACGTGGACCGCGGGATCGGCGCTCCGCTCATCGCGTCACGCACCACCGACGAACGCGAAGGCGTCGAAGCGCTCTACCCACCCGAAGGCGTCGTCCGACCTTTGACGGCGGTGCTGAGATTCGATTCGGCTCAGCCTACGCTCGACCTGATCGACCCACGGCAAACGGATCGGGTCCACCTGGGCCGTCCGTATGGGGCGGACGAAGAAGCAGTGATCGATGAGGCCGACACCGAGTTTCCCTTGGCCGCGGATTTTTCCGCGCCGTACGCCGAGCTGTTGTCCCGCACGCAGGAGCTCGCCAGCCTCGGCTTTGCGGGCATGCTCGACCCGACCAAGGGCGAAGATCGTTTGGGCATCTACCTGCTCGAGCCTTACGACCCCCACAAGACGCCGTTGCTGATGATCCATGGCCTGATGTCCACGCCGCTGACGTGGATCGAATTGACCAACGAGATTCAGGCGGACCCCGAACTCCGCGACCGTTATCAGGTCTGGCATTTCTCTTACCCCACCGCGACCTGTCCTTACTACTCCGCCTATATGCTCCGGCAAAAGCTGGCCTCGACCCGCGAGCTGCTCGACCCCGAGCTCGACGACTTCGCGTCGCAGGACGTGGTGGTCGTCGGCCACTCCATGGGTGGCATCCTGACCCGAACCTTGGTGTCCGACACCGGCATGGATGCGTGGGAAGTGGCGTTTACGGTTCCGCCCGAAGAACTGGAGGGCGACCCGGCGATGGTCGAGTTCCTCCGCAATGTCTACATCTATGAATCGCAGCCGTATATCAATCGCGTCGTCTTTGTCGCCACCCCGCACCGGGGCGCGAATTTAGCCGATGAGTTCATCGGCGCGTTCGGCAACTCGCTCATCAAGCTCCCGGCCTTCTGCATCGAAAGCACCAAGCAGATCGCCCGCGCCAACCGCGACAAGCTCCAGCCCGGCTACGGCCGGTGGATGCTCAACGGCCCGCCCTCATCGATTGATATCCTTAGCCCCGATTCTCCCGCGTCCCAAGCGCCCGACCTCATCCCCATCCGCGACGGCGTGACCTACCACAGCATCATCGGCACCCGCACCCCGCTGGCCGAGGACGACGACCCGGCGGGCACGTCTGACGGCATCGTTGATTACTGGTCGTCCCGCCTCGACGGCGCGGCCACCGAAACCTTCGTCCCCGCCGGCCATAACGCACACGATCACCCCGACGCCGTGACCGAACTCAAACGTATCCTCCACGAACACGTCGGAACCAACACCGAAGTCGCCCAGCTCATCTCGGGCCGATGACCCGTCGTGCCGCCGCAGCCTTTTGAGTGAAACGTATGTCGGCGTGAACCCACAAACGTTTTCCGATCAAAAGTGATCAAACGTCAGCAACATCGGGTCCTGCGCCGGGAATAAAGCCGCCGCCAACGCTGCTGCGTCGCCGGTTGCTTTCATCCCCGCGTCTTGCATCAACGTCGCGGGAGCGTCGGTGCCCCACACGAGTTGCACCGCGTAGCCCTTGGTTTTGAGGACGTGCGGTGTCTTGACGGGCTCGCCCACCGTGACCCCGCGTGCCCCGATCCGCAGCAAGACTTTTTCGTCGCCGTCGTCGACGAGCAACGTTCCGCGCCACTTGCTCAATGACGAACCGCGTAGCCGGGCGTGCAGCACGTCCGCGATCTTGGTCAGCGTCGAGGCGAGGCTGATGGACCGGGCCATCGGACCGCCGTTGACGTTGAGCCGGGTCGTGATCTCGCAGCGCTCGGCCTCCACCCGCTGGATGAGCTTCGTGGCCCGCGGCTGATTCATCAGCGCAACGGACGAGAAAGACCGGCGTCGCGCCAACCGCCCGAGCACGCGCAGCACCTGCTCGGGATCACCCACCGCCTCGTAACACTTCAGGCGATCGCCCCGACGATCTTCTTCCACGTAGACGTACCCGGCCAATCGATCGCGATCGTCGCGCCAGCCGTGTCCCTCGCCGCGGATGTCCCCGGCCCGCCGAAACGTGGGCCGCACTGCCGTGCCAGTCTGCCCGGCGAACGTGCGGTTGTACAACTTATCGGTGTCTTCCCGCCGCACCAGCTTGAACTTGCGGGTCGGCCGCAGCGGATCGGCCGTGGGCAGGTCGTCGGTCTCGATGGCGTGTTGACGGTACGAAAACGCGCGGACGTACCCCACGCGATCGTAGAAGTCGTTGATCCCAAACAACAGCGAGACGTCGTAGCCCTCGTCACGCATCGCGTCGATCGACGCGTTGGCGACCCGCAGCAGATACCCGCGCTTCCGGTGGTCCGGGTGCGTACACACCGCCCCGATCCCGCCGCAGCGGATCGTCGCGGACCCGACCCGCATGTCGTACCCCCACACGCCGTAGTGCGCAACGATCTGTCCGTCGACCATGCCGATGCGCGACGCCTTCCAGTCGTAGTGGCTGCCGTCGAGGTAGCCTTCTTCGCAAAACGCCCGGCCGTTGAAGTAACGTGCGTTTTCCCCGAAGCCGAAGATCTTGCACCACAGATCGATCATCGCTTCGCGGTGACGTTTGGAGTGGGGGGCGAGGATTTCCATGGGTTCATCTCAATCGTGTGGGCAGAGTCTTCAATGATTCACCGTCCGTCGAGTTGTACCACGAAAGCTGCGCCTTGTTCGGGTTCACCGCGTATACGCTCGGTCCCAGGCCAGGAGGAAGTCTTGTGCGGTGGCCTCGTCGCTGACGGTGATTCGTGCCGCGACTTCATCTTGATCGAGCAACGTCAGACGCGGCATGGTTATCCCGCCCCACGTGGCGGCCTCCGCCGCCCGCCGCTTCTCTTTTCGGCTGGAATTGGCGGCGAGCGCGATGATCCAACCCAACGGCCCCATAAACAGCAACATGAAGCCGAGGATCACGTTAACCGCGCCGCCGCCACCGCCCTTGCGCTTGATTATGTAGGTGATATAGACCGAATCGACTTCCCACGTCGCGGCGTTGATCTCGACCTCACGCCGACTCAACCGGATACCGAACCACCAGCGCTCGCAGTAGATTGCCCGACGCAAGTCATCCACCCGCACACGGAATCGGCGGTGGTGGTTCTTCGCCACCATGACCAACGGCAAAGCCACGAGGCCGATCACGCCCATGACGATGAGGCACATCGCAAACATGACCGCATCGGTGTGGCGATGCCACTGATAAATCGGCGCGTTCTGGGCGGTCTCGATCCAGACGATACCCCCCACGATCGCGGCGACCAGAACGGCAGTCGAGCCGACCGTGGTCAACTGAACCCCGCGTCGGCGATCCGTCAACCAGAGCTCGCCGTCGCCTTGTCGGCACGTCACCTTGGTGCGCTGCGACACCTGGTTCGGCAGGATGAGTGGTTTGCGAGACATCTTGCCCCCGTCGATCAGACTACTCGTCGATCCCCAGATCGCTTTTGGTAAACAACGACTCGAACGCGAAGCCTGCGGCTTCGATGGCTTCGCGGGCGCCTTCCTGGCGGTCGATGACGACCACGATCTTGACGACCTCGGCTTTCATTTCATCACGCAACAACTTGGCGGCTTCGATGGACTGGCCGCCGGAGGTGGCGATGTCTTCGGTGATGAGGACGCGGTCGCCGGGGTTGAGCACGCCCTCGAATTGTTTGGCGGTGCCGTAGTCTTTCTTGGCGTTGCGGATCAGGACCATGGGTTTGCCGGTGGCCATCGCGGCGGCGGTGACCAGCGGGATACCGCCGAGCTCGGGGCCCGCCAGTCGGTCGACGCCCAGCGGGTCGGCATCGATGACTTCCTTAAACCGCTCGCCCAGCGCCGCGAGGATGTCGGGCTGGGTCTCGAACAGGTATTTGTCAAGGTAGTACTTGCTCTTACGGCCCGAGCGGAGGGTGAAGTCGCCGTGCAAGAGGGCGGTTTCGCGGATACGTTCGATGAGGGCGTCGTGGGTCATGGGGGTAATTTAGCGATTTGGTGATTTCGTGATTTGGCGAATGAAGAAACCCACAGCGACACGCCGTCGCTTGCGTCGGCCAATCGCCAAATCACCCAATCACGAAATCGCTAAATCACGCCATGCATGACGCCCGCTACCCCAAGTAAACTACTCACCATCATGCCCCGCAGCCTCCAAAACAAAACGATCCTCATCTCCGGCGCCAGCTCCGGCATCGGCCGGGCCACGGCCTTGGCGTGCGCGTGGGCCGGGATGAACGTGTCGATCTCCGCCCGGCGGACCGACAAGCTCGAACAACTCGCCAAGCAGGTCAGCGACCTCAACCGCAAGGCCCACTTTTTCACCTGCGACGTGTCCCAACCCGAGCAAGTGAAAGCCTGGGTGGCTGAGGCCTACGACACCATGGGCCGGGTCGACGCGGTGTACGCCAACGCGGGCTACGGCATCGTCTGCCCGGCGATGGAGATGTCGCTCGCCCAACACCGCGCGATGTTTGAGGTCAACTATTTCGGCACGGTGCACCTGCTCCGCGAAGCGCTGCCGTGCCTGGGCACGACGCCGGACGGCTTGAAGCATCTGTTGATTTGCTCGTCCTGCCTGAGCGAAGTCGGCCCGCCCGCGTCGGGGGTGTACGCGGCGACCAAGGCCGCCCAGGACATGCTCGCCCAGTCGATGCGGGCGGAGTTGGCGGGCGAGGGTTATTCGGTGACCTCGGTCCACCCCGTGGGGACCAAGACGGAGTTTTTCGATCAGGCCAAGAAGAACACCGACCCGAAGTACGCCGACAGTCTGGACACGCCGGACTTCCTGATGCAGACGCCCGAGAAGGTGGCCAAGCGGATCGTCGGGGCGCTGCGTCGGCCGTGCGCCGAGGTTTGGCCTATGCGCACCGCCAGGTTCGCCGCGGCGGTGGCCACGGCCCTGCCCGGGGTGACGGCGTGGGTTTTGCGTAAGGGCTACGAGAAAAAAAACGGACCGCCCCCAGATTCGAGCGAAGCTCATGCCACGGCCGAGCAAGCGAAAAGCGAGGCGTGATGAGCGAGGACCTGTTGGCGGCCAACCTTAAAACGATGGCCAAGCTCACCGGCGTGATGCCCGCGCTCAGCAAGCCGCTGGCCGAGGCGACGGCGTTGATCGAAACGTCGCTGCTCGCCGGCGGCAAGTTGTTGTGTTGCGGCAACGGCGGCAGCGCCTGCGACGCGGCCCACTTCACCGCCGAAATCGCCGGGCGTTACAAGATCGAGCGCAAGGGCTACCCCGCGATCGACCTGACCGCCGACCATTCGATCCTGACCGCGCTGATCAACGATTATCCGCCGGAGCAGGTTTTCGCGAGGCAAGTCGTAGCGCAAGGTACGGCCGGGGACGTGTTTGTCGGCTTCACCACGTCGGGCGACTCGGAAAACGTGAAACTCGCGTTCGACGTGGCGAAGGCCGAGGGATTGAAAACCATCGCGTTCCTCGGCAACGGCGGCGGGGCGTGCAAGGGTTTGGCGGATATCGAATTGATCGTGCCCAGCGACGTGACCGCCCGCGTGCAGGAGATGCACCTGATGCTGTACCACACGATCTGCGAAGCATTGGACCCGGTGTTGGCTCAAGCGGGGCGGCCGTAGGCTCGTGTTTTTTAAGCCCAAGGCCACAGGAGCGTTTGGCTGAGCATGCTGGGACGAGCCAGAATCACCGCCAGCCCGAGTGCCACCAAGGCGTACGCGCTAACCGTCCACACGCGGCGGCTACTCCCTAATGCGGCCTGCCCGGCGAGACACACGGCCAAGGCCAAGCCGATCAACGTGATCCACCCAAATGCGCGCAGGTCCATCACGGCTTGGGCCGCCTGCGCGATGGCGTCGCGTTGCAGCGACCTCAATTCGATTTGTTCATCAATCGCGGCGGGGGTGACGCCGGTGGCTTGGAGGGCGGCGACCATGGCGGCGGTTTCTTCGTCGTAGTCGATCAGTTGCTGCGTCGCGGGCCCGCCGCCGAAGAGGCTGGCGTGAGCGATGGGGGCGACGCGACCCAAGGCGGCCGGGCCGAGCAGGATACCCAGCAGCAGGCCCGCGGCGAGGATGTAGAGTTCGGTCGGGCCGGGATGGGGTGTGGCGGGCGTGTCGGACATGGGGTCACTATACGCAAGACGCTCGGCTTGGCGTGGGGTTTCGGTTCGCCTCCGCGGCGAGCGCCAGGGGCCCTGCCCCTGCACCCCGTAAAGGCCAAGACGCCGAAGCACCATTCCCCGGGGAATGCCTTGGGGGGGGTCGGGGCGAAGCCCTGACCGCTCGCCGCGGAGGCGATCCGAAAGCGCATGTCACGACCAGCCAAAAGTAACCCGGTATCATTCAATCCTTATGCCTACCGAGCGTATCGTCACCGCCGCTTCGACCGACCTCAACGAAGAGACGTTCAACCTCTCGCTGCGCCCCCGGAAGCTGGATGAATACGTGGGGCAGCCTTCGCTGGTCGAGAAGCTCAAGATCACGCTTGAAGCGGTCAAGCAGCGGAAAGAACCCATGGAACACGTCCTGCTCCACGGCCCGCCGGGCCTGGGCAAGACGACGCTGTCGCACATCATCGCCAACGAGATGGGCACCCACGTTACGGTTACGGCTGGGCCGGCCCTGACCAAAGGCGGAGATCTGGTGGGCACGCTCACCAAACTCCAGCGCGGCGACGTACTGTTCATCGACGAGATCCACCGGCTGCCCGCCGCGGTCGAAGAGTTCATCTACCCCGCGATGGAAGACTTCAAGATCGACTTCACCATCGACACCGGCATGCACGCCAAGACCATCCCGATCACGCTCAAGCCGTTCACGCTGATCGGCGCGACGACGCGGGCCGGGCTGCTGTCGGGGCCGATGCGGTCGCGTTTCGGGATCACGCACAACCTCGAGTTCTACAACCACGACGACCTGCTGAGCATCCTCGAGCGCTCGGCGGGGTTGTTGGGTTTGGGGGGCGGCAGCGCTACGCCGCAAGCGGCTTTGCGTGAAGCGCTGGCGACCATCGCCGACCGCTCCCGCGGCACGCCGCGGATCGCCAACCGGCTGCTGCGTCGGGTCCGCGACTACGCCCAGGTCAAAGCCGATGGCCAGCTCACCGCCGGGTTGGTCGACGAGGCGCTCAAACTCGAAGGCGTGGACGAACTCGGCCTCGATGAGATCGACCGCAAATACCTGACCGTCATCGGCACGACCTACGAGGGCGGCCCGGTGGGTCTGGAAGCGGTGGCCGCGACGCTGGGCGAAGATTCGGGGACGCTGGAATCCATGGTTGAGCCGTACCTGCTGCAGATCGGATTTTTAGCCCGCACGCGGAAGGGCCGGATGTTGACCAAGGCGGGGGCGGAGCATGTGGGGGTGAAGTTTCGCCCGGCGGAAGATAACGCGACGGGTGGTGACGAAGCGCTGTTCTAAAATTTAGCCCGGGGTCCATGACCCCGGGCCGCCGCGGCCTAGGATGGATAAAACTCAACGTTTACATGGCGCCGCCTGCCGCGGCACCCCCGGCGACTCGCCGGGGGCTAAATACGATCCTCCGGAGTTTTTTATGCGATTGCCTTTTCATCCTTTTGTTCTGCTTCTGGCGTTCGTGTGTCTTGGTGTGCCGTCGGTGAACGCCGAAGATCACGCCACTTCACCCGCCGCCACGCTTGCCGAACGCTACGGGCTGTCAGGTTGGGGGGAGATTGAATCAATCCAATACACCTTCAACGTGTCGTTGCCGGATGGGCGGACGATCACGCGGGCTTGGATTTGGCGTCCGATCGAGGGGGTTTTCACCGCCTCGATGTCGATCATGGTTTCGCCCGACGGAACGCGCACCGTGGCCAACGGCGACGATATCTTCCACCCCGTGGCTGGCGATGGCGATGTGGGCAGCGGGGCCGCCGGGCACCCGCAGTTTATTAACGACTCCTATTGGCTGGTGTTTCCCTTTCAACTTGTCTGGTCGGACCCAAAGGTCACCGACGCGGGGATGCAGCCATTGCCCCTCGGCGGCGGCGAAGGCCAAAAGCTGATCTGCCAATGGCCCGCCGAGGGCGGCTACACGCCCGGCGACGCCTACGACCTCTACCTCGGCGAAGACGGCCTGATCCAGCAGTGGGTCTTCCGCTGGGGTGGGCAAGACAACGGCCGGGCCCACACCTGGGAAGACCACCAGCAACTCGGGCCGATCATCGTAAGTCTCGATCACCACGGGCCGGAAGGCTCCGGCTTCCGCTTGTGGTTCACGGACGTCAAAGCGACCCTGACCGACGGCACGGTGGTGGAGCCGCAACCTATCGCTGAACCGTGAGCGGGGCGAGGCGTAAAAGAACTATGCGAATTGTTTGTTGGGTGGCCGTGAGTTTATGTTTGGCGCTCCACGCGGCGCCGCAGGCGGTTGATGCCCCGCAAGACGCCGAACCGTTGTCGAGGGCCGAGGCGATTGAGTACGGCCCGATGCGTATTGCCGGGGCGATCACCGATGCGCAGATCGGCGAGAGCAGCGGCCTCGCCGCGGCGCGGGCCCCCGGCAACGTGGGCCTGCTGTGGACCCACAACGACTCGGGTGATCTCCCCCGGCTGTTTCTGCTCAGCGCACGCGGGACGCTGCGGGCCACGTACCGGGTGGACGTGCCGTTCGCGACCGACTGGGAAGACGTGTGTTCGTTTGAACTCGACGGCGTGCCGTACCTGCTCATCGGCGACGTCGGCGACAACGGCCACCAACGCCAACACGTCACGCTGTGGCTGGTGCCCGAGCCGACGTTTGATCCTGAGCGGAAGTCGGAGCTTCCGTTAAAAATCAAGCCGACCCGGAAGATCGAGTTCACCTACGCCGAGGGCCCGCAGGACTGCGAGTCGATCGCGTTCGATCCGGTGCGACACGAGATCGTGTTGGTCACCAAGGTCGATCCGCGTCGCCCGCCGGTCGGGTTGGCGGGGGTGTACGTGTTGCCGTTGCCGGATGAGGATCTGCTCGCGCCGGGTGAGGGCCCTGTTGTGTTGGACCGCGCGGCCGAGCTCGCGATCCGCATCACCACCGCGGCCGACATCTCACCCGATGGCCAACGCGCCGTCGTCGCCACCTACGGAGACGCCTGGCAATACGTCCGCCGAGACCACGAATCGTGGGCCCAGGCTTTTGCCCGGCCCGGCCAACCGATTGCCCTGGGCCCGCGCGGCCAGAGCGAAGCGATCGCTTACGACGCCGAGGGCGAAACCCTCGTGCTCACCGCCGAAGGCGTGGGCAAGCCGTTGTGGCGCGTTTCGCCGGGCGAAACGCAGTGATGAGTACACAGTGAACAGTTAGGAGTAAATTCAAATACTCATCACTGTTCACTGTGTACTCATCACTTCTCCGTCCTTAGACGGAGACGGCGTACGACACCACCAGATACGCCACATACATCCCAACCAGCGGGACGCCCATCCAGCGGGAGAAGTGGCCGGTGGTGGTGGCTTTGAAGATGCAGCCTCGGAAGAAGAAGAGCATGAGCAGCATCGTGGGGATCATGACGGTGAGGATGCTCAGGCCGCCGGTGACGACCGCGCCGGCGTCGTCGGTCTGAACGAGCGGCAGGTCCGCGGCACACGCCGAGACGCCGATCACGAACAACACGTTGAGGATGTCGGCCCCGATGACGTTGCCCACGAGCAGTTCGGGGTGGCCCTTGCGGATGGCGGTCAGGCCGGTGACCAATTCGGGCAGGCTGGTGCCCAGCGCGACGATGGTCGAAGCGATCACCGCGTCAGGGATGCCCCAGCGCTCGGCGACGACGGTGACCGAGCCGACCAACACGTCGCCCGACGCGATCACCATGGCCAGGCCGATCACCCCGATGAAAAAGAGGAACGCGACGCCGCGCTCCGCGTGCTTGTCGTGGTCGGTGTGGATCGCGCCGTCTTGCTCGGCGAGCACGTGCGGTTCGCCGCTGGGGTGTTGCTTGGCCCACTTCACCGAGATCGCGAGGTAGCCCACCAACAGCACCACGAACCCGGCCCCCGCGATCCGCGGGATGGTCGCGTCGTTGCCCTGGATCGCGTAGAGGAAATAACACAACCCCGCGAGGATCACGGCGCTGCCCAGCTGGATCCAGCCCTGACGCGAGAGCACGAACTTGTCGGCCGGCAGCCGGGTCATCAAACACCCGACGCCGAAGATCAGCCCGGTGTCGGCGATGATCGAGCCCACGCCGTTGCCGATCGCTAGCCCCGCGTCGCCGGAGAAGGCGGCGAGTACCGACACCGCCGCTTCGGGCGAAGTCGTGCCGAGCGAGACGATCGTGGCGCCCACGACCACCTCCGGCATCCCGAATTTCTTAGCGAGCCCGGCCGCCCCCTCGACCAGCCAGTCGGCCCCCTTGATCACGATCGCCATCGCGATCGCGGCAAACAGCATGAGCAGCCAGGTGGATTGACTGCCTAGCCAATCCTCGGCCGCGTGGGGCATGAGCGAGGCTAAGGCAGGCGTGAAGGGGCTATCCATCATGGCGCGGATGATAAGGGATTTGGCGGTTTAGCGATTGCGTGATGGGGCGATTGAAAAGCCAACCCTGCGGAGTTGAAAATTGAATTCAATCGTCAAATCACATAATCAACCCAGCAACCCGTTCTCGCGGAGTTGTTTGATTTCGGTCTCGCTGCAGAGCAGTTCGACCCGCGGCCAGAGCCGATCAAACCAGTCGTCCCGGCCGAGGCGTTGGGCAGCGGCGGCGAGCATCGCGTGGAACGCCCCGCTCTGGGGCGCGGGCATCAACTCGGCCAAGCGGATCTTGTGGCCCGCTTGAGACAGCGCGTGGGCGGGCTTGCCGATCAACAGTTCGTAGCGGGTTTGCAACGCCATGCGCTGCAGCGCTTCGGTCAGGCTCAGCGGCGTTCGGCCAAGCTCAACCAGAGCCAACCAAGCCCCGGCCGCGTCGCGCATCTCCAAGCGTGCTTCGGCGAGGATCAGCAGCAGGTGGGCGCGGTGCCCCGCCGCGGGTCCGGGCCGGGGCGTGGTCAGCAGGGTTTGCGCGATCGCGGCCGACTCGACGAAGTCTTGCTGGCGGTGGCGCAGCACGGCCCAGCGGTGGCCCAGCATCAGCCGAACGAAACGCGGCAACGCCCGCTTCCGCATCAACTCGGCCAACATCGCCTCGCCCGCCTGGGGGTCGTTGTCGATCAGCGCGGTCAGGCCGGGTAGTGTTTGGGCGACGCGGGCGCCCACCGTGTTGAGGCCGACCCACCCGACCACGATGCCCAGGGCCAGGACCACCGTGACCAACGAGCCGCTGAGCCCGACCGATAGCAACACGAAGAACGCCAGGAACAACAGCACCATCGCGGCGACGCGCAAGAAGCCGTCGAGGGCCAAGTCACGCTGCAGGCGACTCGGTACAAACGCGGGCAGCCGCACGCTCGGCTCGGCCGAGGGCGGCGTGGGTTTCGATGTTTGCTCGGCGTCTTGTTCTTCCGCACGGCGGGGTTCCTCACTCACCGGCCACCTCGGCGATCGTCTTAAGTTCCGGGAAGCGGGCCCGCAGGGCCGAGGCCGGCAGGAGGGCGGTCGCCCGTTTCCACCACGATCGGGCCTGGGCTGCGTCGTCGTGTTCGGGGTCGTTGCGTTGGGCGAAGCACCACGCCAGCAGCGCGTGGCCGTAGCCCGCCTCGACGCCCAGCGGCCGTAGCGCCTCGACCAGCCCGTCGGACTCGTCGATCGCCTCGGCGTAGTGGGCGGTCTGCACGGATTGAAACAGCAGCGCGAAGCGGTAAGAAGCCCCGATCGGCGTCTGGGCCAACGGCTCGATCGGCCCGCGCAGCCGACGCAGCGCATCGTCCGCGTCGCTGAGTTGATGCGTAAACAACGACGCGATCGCCCGCTGCACCTTGAGGTGCGTCGCGCCGGGGTGGTCGCTGGGCAGGTCGTCGAGCAAGCGGTCGTAGGCCACGATGGCGGTTTCGTACGCGCCGACGTTGTCGAGCGCGTGCGCCAACACCGCCACCGCGCGGTGCTGCTGGGCGGGGTGATGCACCAGTTCGGGGATCAGCCGCCACGCGCTGCGCAGGGCGGGGCGGTGGTGGCGAAGCATCACCAATTCTTGAGCCCGGGCGAGTCGTTTCTCGAAGCGGCGCAGCGTCAGGACTTTTTGTCGGCCGTAGATGATCAGGCCCACGAACGCGAACCACGGCAACACCCACGCGGCGGGGCCCGGTAACAACACCGCCAATAGGATCACGACGCCCAGCGCGATCAACGGGGCCCGGCGGACCCAGGGCGACGGCGGCGTCGCGGCGTGCTGAGCTAGATGCGCTTCGAGCGCCTCGGGCGTCGGCGGTTTCCACGGCTGGGGGGTGGTCGGGTTGGGAGCGTCGGCGGCGTTCATTCTTCGAGCAATCGCCGCAGGTCGGCCTGCAGTTGGGCCATGCCTTCGGGGACTAGGCCTTCGTAGAAGCCGCGGATCATGCCCTCGCGGTCGATGAGGATGACTTTGCCCGAGTGCAGGATCGGGTTGACCGGGTCGTCGGGGGTGTCGGCGACTTCGAGCTTGAAGCCTTCGATGGACAGGTCCCAGAGGGCCTGGCGGTCGCCGGTGAAAAATTGCCAGTCGTCGGGCGTAACGCCGATGGCTTCGGCGTACTCGGCCAAGGTTTCGACGGTGTCGTTGGCTGGGTCGAGGCTGAAGCTGACGAGTCGGAGTTGGTCGCGCCGCGGGTGGTCGGCGAGATCGGCGTTCATGGCCTGCATGTTGGCCGAGAGCATCGGGCAGATGCCGGGGCAGCTGGTGAAGAAGAAGTCGGCCGCCCAGACCTTGCCCAGCATGTCCTCACGGGTAAGCGTTTCGCCCGCTTGATTGGTCAGGGTGAAGTCGGGGGCGGGCCAGTATTCCGGCAGGGGGGCGGCGGCCGGGGTGAGTCCCGAAAATGCCGTCTGCATCCCCGTTGTCTTCGTGTAAATCACGAGCGCCAGAATAATCAACAGAACCGCGGTCGCGGCTAGGCTGAGTTGCTTCATCGTTTTCATGATTTACCCGCTTTCGACGCCAACCGCGTGGCCCCGGCCACCGCCGCGACCGCCGCCACCCCCATCACGCCCGCCGCGATCCACGGCGACATCCCGATGCCGACCGCGTCTTCGCCCTGCAACGCCCATGCGAACGTGGTGTTGCCGTAGGTCAAGGGGTTGGCGTACATGACCCATTTCATCGGCCCGGCCGTCTCGACCGGGAACACCGCGCCGCACAAAAACCACATCGGCATCAGCAACAGGTTCATGATCGCGTGGAACCCGGCCGTGGAATCCATCGGCCAAGCGATGCACAAGCCCAGCCCGGTCAATCCGATCGCCACTACAAACATCACGCCCACCGCCGCGATCAGGTTCAATGTGCCCGGCCACGCAAAGAACGCGCACCAGACCCCCAACAGCACCACGCCCTGCACCGTCGCGATGCTCGCTCCGCCCAGCACCTTGCCCAGCACGATCGCCCACCGCTTGGTCGGCGACGCGAGCACGCCCTGCAGAAACCCTTCCTTGCGGTCTTCGATGATCGAGATCGTCGAGAAGATCGCGGTGAACAACACCATGAGCACGACCATGCCGGGGAAGAAAAACGCGAGGTAGCCGATGTCGTCGCTCTCGGCCCCAGAATCCACCCCCGGCGGGGGGGCGGGAAGGGGGCCCCCCCCCCCCCCGACAGAGCCCCCCAAAAACCCCCAAAAGAGGGTGTGGCCCCCACCC
>JBCCST010000027.1:0-46366 GCA_039199695.1 Planctomycetota bacterium
GATCAGCACGTCCTTGCCGCCCAGCCGCATGTTGCCGCCGAGGCCCTCGATTTTTTTCTGCTCGGGCAGGATGTCGATGACCGGGTCGGGCGAGTTGGGGTCGAACTCGGTCGACCCGGCGTGTTTCAGTCCCACCACGTTGCGGGCGAAATCGACGACCGCCATCTGGAAACCCAGGCAGATGCCCAGATACGGCAGGCCGTTCTCTCGGCAGTACTGAACGCAAGCGATCTTCGATTCGGTGCCCCGGTGGCCGAAGCCGCCGGGCACGATGACGCCGTTAAACGACTTGAGCGTCTCGGTGACTTCTTCGGGCTTCAGCAGGGTGGTGTCGATCCAGTCGATCTCGACCTTGGCGTTCAGGTGAGCGCCGCAGTGTTCGACGGCCTTTTCGATCGAAGCGTAGGCGTCGCGGAGTTGGGCGTACTTGCCGGTCAGGCCGAGCTTGATGTTGTACTTCCGCTCGGCCGTGATTTTACGGACGAAGCTACGCCACTCCTCGCGGGCGTGGTCTTCGTGGTTGGCGTCCACCCGGCTGTGCAGGTTCAGCATGGTGAGGACCTCGCGGTCCATCCCTTCGCTGCGTAGCGACTCGGTGATCGTGTAGACCGAGTCTCGGTCGTGCATCGAGAACACCCGGTTCATCGGCACGTTCGAGAACATCGCGATCTTTTCTTTCGCGCCCTGCTCGACGGGATTTTTCGCGCGGGCCGCGATGACGTGCGGCTGCACGCCGGCTTCGAGCAGTTTCTTGAGGCCGAGTTGCGCCGCCTTGGTTTTTTGTTCGCCCAGCGCGGGGGGTTCGATGACGTAGGTCAGCGCGACGTAGCACACGCTGCCTTCGCCTTCCTCGAACGCCAGCTGACGCAACGCTTCGATGTAGAACGCGTTTTCGTAGTCGCCCACCGTGCCGCCCACCTCGATGAAGACGACGTCGGCGTCCTGCTTCATCGCCAACTCGCGGAGCATGTACTTCACCTCGCCCGTGACGTGCGGGATCATCTGCACGTCCCGGCCGAGGTAGCCGCCGTGGCGTTCCTTTTCGAGGACGCGTTTGAAGATCTGGCCGGAGGTGGTGTAGTTATCGCGGGTCAGGTTCTGGTCGAGCAGGCGTTCGTAGGTGCCCAGGTCCATGTCGGTCTCGAGCCCGTCGTCGAGCACGAACACCTCGCCGTGGCGGTACGGGCTGAGCGTGCCCGAGTCGATGTTGAGGTAGCCCTCCATCTTGATCGGAGCGATGGTCAGGCCCTTGTCTTTCAGCAGTTTCGCCAGCGATGACGAGAAGATGCCCTTGCCCAGTCCGGAGAGGACCGTGCCGAAGACGACGACGTACTTGTGTTTGCCGGGCTCGTACCCCTTGGGCACGGGGTTAAAAAACTCAGATTCGTGAGTCGCGTGGCCGGCTTCTTGCAGTAGGTCTTGTGTGGGGGGCATGTCCTACCGTACCGCGCGGGATCGGTCCGGGCAAACCATAGACTTTGAGCATGGTTGGGCCGTCGATACACGGCTCAAGGGGTAGAGGCAACTGAGTCAAGTCCCGGTCAACGCCGACTAAATCAGATGAATACCGGTGTGCCGTTGGCTTGCGGTTTAGTGATGAGTAGCTTGGGCAGAAGCAATGGTCCCCTGTTCTTATCTTCCATCAACCCAATGACGATCGTGGTGCCGAGGCGCCGTGATGTTGGCCGTGAACGATTCGATCGTGTCACGTTACTCGACCCGCCAGACTCCAATGGGGCGAAAGCGTGCTTTCGCTCTGCCCAAAGCCTGACCGTGAAGAAAGCCATCAAATTGTAATACCTGCATGATGCCAAGTCGTTTAATGGCATCGCGGTTAACGGCTTGAAGGGCGGAACAGGTGATATACAACTGATTCATACGCGCATACCTGTTGCTAATTCAACACGAATTTAATATATTTGAGAATGAGTCTTAGAATCATAAGTTACTCGGCCCTAGAAATTTTACAGAGGTAAAGTCCATGTTGTCTGACAAAATCGCTCTGCATATTCGTCCGTTTTGTGCCACTCTGAGCTGGATGGCGGTTACCTTCATGGTGGCCTTGGTGTTTACCGCCTCGGCCGAAGAAGCCGCAGAACCCATGCCCGTGGCGGGAGTCGCCGGCCCGGAGCTTGTCGAGGCGCTGCAGGCGGGCGGCCACGTGATCTATTTCCGCCACGCCCAGACCGAAAAAGACTACGCCGACCAGGTCACCGCTGATCCCAACGACGGCTCGACGCAGCGTGTTCTCAGCGAAGCCGGCTGGCACCAGGCCAAAGGCATCGGCCAGGCGTTCCGAACGCTGCAAATCCCCGTGGGGCAGGTGACCAGCAGCCAATACTTCCGCGCTTGGCAAACCGCCGACCTCGCGTTCGGCCGGTACGAGAAGAACGCCGCGTTGAACTTTGAGCCCGCCGAAGACTACACGCCCGAGCAGTTCGCGGCGATGCGGGATCGTGTCATACCGCTGGTCACCGAGGTCCCGCCGGACAATTTCAACACCGTCCTCGTCGGCCACGACGACCCCTTCGAAGCGGTGACGGGTATCTACCCCGAGCCTCAAGGCGTGGCCTACGTCCTCAAGCCGGACGGCGAAGGTGGTTTCTCCATCCTGGCCCGCGTCGAAGCCGAGGCGTGGGCGTCGTTGGTTTCTGATCCTTGAGTCAACACTGGGCGTAAAGCCCGCTCGAGAGTACGGATAACGCAAAGCGATCATCCTGACGACTTGCTCCCTCGTTCGACGAGCGCAGCTTATAGTTCAGGCGTGCGGAACCCAGGTTGATCCGGGTACTTCTTCTTTTTTGCTGCCGAGATCAGGCAGGAGCGAACTCGAAAGAAGCTAAAAGATAAGTCGGTTTATGGCACCGAGTGTGACGGGGTCGTGTCTTGGTCTTCAGCGGCGGCCGTCAAAGCCTCGGTTTTCGCCGCTTCCACGGCGGTTTGAATCACATGTTCCTCGATGCCATAAAACATCTGATGCAGTAGCCTTCCGTCGGTGCCGATGATCAAACCCGTCGGCCATCGGTCTTGGCGGTAAGCCAATCCGGTTGGCCCGATGCCATGTTCTTTTGTCAATCTGATTTCGACCGCAATCGGCAGGCCGATCTCACCCGGATCATCTTTGGGGTCGTATTCCGCATACCCCGCCGCGGCGGCATCCAGGCTGGGTTGAACCAATCGGTCGAACGCGGCTTGGTTAGCGAGTTCTTCGTCGGCTTCGTGGATCGCGATGATTTCGAGGTGCTCTGTCCCCAGTCGGTCCCGGATCAGGTCGGCGTAGGCGGGGATCGTGGCGGCGCTGGGGCAATGCCGTGACCAGAACAGTAACACCACGACTTTGCCTCGGAGTTCATCAAGCGTCAGCGGCTCGCTGTTCTTCCAAAAAGACATCGGGCCCAGCGGCGGCGCGGGTCGGCCGAAGAGTTGGCCCTGCGGCGTTACCGGCAGGTCTAGGGTGCCGAGGTCGAGGGTCGATTGGCCCGTGTTGATGTTGAGGGTTTTCTGGATTTCCTCGGTGGGCACCCCGCCTGATTCGGGCAGAGGGATACCCAGGCCGTGGCCGAACAGGCGGAGGTGGTATTCGCCGGGCGGCAGGAAAAACGATGCCCGACGCTGTGTGGATCGTTGCATCAACAGAATCGAATGATCTCCCCACTTCAGATAGGCCGTGGTTTCGAAAAGCGGGGTTCCCATCGCGTCGAGCTCGGGGGAATGCAGGTCAACGTTGACCCGGCAGCCGGGCTGCAGCTTAACCTCCAGAACGCTGCCGTCCGTCTCCATGTCCTCGGCCCCGAACTCAGCCAACGCCACGCCGCCGCCGTAAGGGTCCCAGGCGTAGACCGCGATCTTTCGGCCGTCGGCGATGTGTTGATCCGGCACGCGGATGAGTGCAGTGCCCTCGGCGTCGGTCACGCTGGCGGTCCGGCCGTCTTCGGACCAACTCCATTGCATCAGCGTCCCGCCGGTGTTACCCCCCGCCAACCCATCATCGGCCTCGGATATCCGTAGCCCTCGGCCAACGCTCACCCCCTGTACCGGCCGACCCTCGGCATCCACCACCCGGACCGTTTGGGTCGGCAACGTGGCGATGTAGTCGGCGTGCCAACCGGCGGATAACCCGGTCGGCCAAACGAGAAACAACACCGCCGATAAGGACCACAGATTCCGGAAACATGTCATGTTGAAGTCTTTCAATTGATGAGCACTTGGCTGGTTCTAACATACCGGCGGACCCGACGGGTACCAAGCAAATACAAATATTGCCGGCTGCTCGACCTCTAACCAACGCGTATCGTGCGGATCAATGAGTTCAACACGAATCAGACGTGGAGGTCGCGCCAGCGTTTCACGAACGCGGCGTACTGCTCGGGCGTGTCGATGCCCGGGTGGGGGGCGTCGGCGTGGACGACCATGATGCGGTAGCCGTGCTCGAGGACGCGGAGTTGTTCGAGCTTCTCGGCTTCTTCCAACGGCGTCGGCTCGAGCGTCGGGTACAACGCCAGGAACGACCGGCGATAAGCGTACAACCCCGGGTGTTTGTACATCCCCCCCGGACTTCGGCTTGGCTTCACCGCGGTGCCTTGGCTTCCGGGGGCGGCGTCGCGGTCGTGCGGGATTGGCGCGCGGGAGAAATACAGCGCCCGGTTCTGGCGGTCGATCACCAGCTTGACCACGTTTGGGTTGGTCGGGTCTTCGTCCGGCTCGAAGGGTGAAGCGAGCGTGGCCATGTCCGCCGACGCGTCAGCCGCCAAGCCCCGCACCAGTTGGTCGATCGTCGCCGCGGGGACTTCGGGCTCGTCGCCCTGCACGTTGATGATCAACTCATGCTCGGCCTTGAGATTCTCAACCGCCTCGGCCAAACGCGACGTGCCGTTGGGGTGCTCCGGCGAGGTCATGACTGCTTCGCCGCCAAACGCCCGCACCGCGTCGAAGATACGCTCGTCGTCGGTCGCCACAGCGATGCGATCAATCGTCTGACATTGCTGCACGCGTTCGACGACGTGCTGGATCAACGGCTTCCCCGTCTCGGCCACCAGCGGTTTGCCGGGGAACCGTGTCGAGCCGTAGCGGGCGGGAATGAGGGCGAGGGCTTGGGACATGGAAGTTTATAGAGAGGAACCATCGAGCGGGATAGCGACGGCCAAGCGTTTCTGATTCCCAGGTTGAACCAACCGAAAGAACTGCCCCGGGCCACGGTTCACAAAGCCGCGATTATCTGCGTATGCACGGTCAAGTTGGTCCTGAGTAACCGTCCATGTTTCCAAGATCCCACTCGCTTGGGCATAACGACCCCGCATGTCTCTGCCATCGAAGTCTGCGTTGATGTCTACGCCATTGATCTGAGCAATTTTACTTCTTGATACTTCACCTTCGAGGGTTACCCATACGCCAACAAAATTCAGAACTTCGCTTGGATCACGGAGAACCAACCTATCGGGCATGACGCCAATGGACTGTTCGGGAACAGGAAGCCGGCACCCGTGAATTAATGAAAGACTCAGTAAAAGTCCGGTGAGCATACAAAGATGTATCACGGGCCCATTTGCCAATGATTTCACCTCAACCGTTCCGCAGTTTATTGAGCAACTCCGTCGCGGCCTTCTTCTTGTCCATGATGTCTTTGTATTTGATGTCGGCCTGAAGCAACTCGGACGCGATCGTGTTCGCTTCTTCGGCGTGATCGAGTTTGCCGGTTTGCTCGGCCGACTTCATCAACGCGACCAGTTTGTCGTAGCGTAGTTCTTTGCCCAACGCGTCGTCCGGGACGTTGTGGTTTTCGATGGCTTCGGTGAGGATGGCGAGGGCTTCGTCGGTCCATTCCTTCTGCATGAAGCATCGGCCGAGCAGGAGGTAGGCCTGGCCCTTGGATTTGGGTTCGCGTTTGGCGTCCTGGAGCAGGCCGATGGCTTCGTCGATCAGGCCGACCTGGTACATGCGTTTGCCCAGCTCGTACTTGAGCTTGAGGTCGGTGGGGTAGTTCTTGACGCGTTCCTGGTATTCGCCGAGCTCGAACTCGAGTTTTTCTTTGGCGGTTTCTTCGAGTCGGCCGGTGAAGTAGTCGTCGCCGGGCGCGACCTCGAGGTTTTTCTTGATGTCGCGCAGCTCGCGGTTGAACTGCTTCATCTTGATATCGCCGATGCGGACTTTATGGCGGTACTGCCCGGTCTGTTCGTGGGCCTTGGCGAGGAACCTCATCGCTTCTTCTTCCTCGTCGTACTCTTCTTTCTTCAAGAGCGCATCGACGAGTTTCGACAGCAGGTCGATGTCCTCGGGGTCTTCTTCGTATTCGGCCCGGCGTTTGGCGATGTTCTGATCGACCACGGACACCGCCCGGGTGTTGCCCTGCTGAGCTTCTTGGGCCGCCTCGGCGTCGGCCACGTTTTCGCGGAAGCCGCCTTCTTCCGTGCTGGTGTTTTTCTCGGCGTAGTTCTGGGCCTCGAGGCCTTTGAGCTCGGCGAGCAGGCTGTCGTTCTTCGGATCGAGGTGGTACGCCTTCTTGTTGGCGATGATGGCCTTGTCGAAGCTGTTGATGCGGGCGAAGAGGTCGCGGAGTTGGACGAAGTCTTTGCTCTTGGGCTTGAGGCCGGGGATGTCCAGGGCCATGCTACCGATCCAGAACGCGACTTCGCCGAGGTTGAGGTCGGGCTCGGCGTCGTTGGCGTCGACGGCGCGTTTCATGAATTCGCGCATGAGCGCCGCGTCGCCGAAGTCCATCGCCCAGACCCGCGCGGCGTCGAGCATCTTGGCCACGGCGTCGGGGCCGATGGACTTGAGTTTGTCTTTGAGGCCGGCCTTTTTGCCCCCGCCAACCTTGCGGCGCTTGGCGACGTCCAGGAGTTCTTCGTGGCGCGTCATGTTGTCGGGGTCGTGACGCAGGCCGTTGATGTACATCTCGATGGCGTAGTCGTAGTTCTTGGCCTCGGCGACGGTTTCGGCGTGATCGAAGAACTTGCGGGCCTTGCGCGGGTCGCGGGGGAAGCTCGGCCCGCTGGCGGCGGCCTCACCCCCGCCGTTGTCCCCGGCCCCTCCGGCCTCCGTCTGAGCGGTGCTGCTGTCGTCGCTGTTTTTTTTCTTACCGAAGAACGCCAATCGAACACCTACAAGTTAGAGAAAGAATGTTGTATCGCCCGGCCCCCGCCGGGGTCCCCTCGGGCCCGTTCCGAATCTTGCCAATAGATTCGTACGTTTGGTCCGTGATATTGTAATGTACCCGGCCCGCCTCGGCAGCTTATCCGCCGCGGCCGTTCACGAAAGCGAATGCCATGACCACTCTCGCCATCCACGGCTCGGCCGGCCGCATGGGCCAACGCCTCATCGCCCTCGCCGAGGCATACCCCGAACTCTCGGTGGCCCTCGCCATCGACGCGGCCGACGCCGACGGCCCGCAGCTCGCCGATCTGAGCCCGCGGGCGGATCCGGCCACGGGCGACGTGCTGATCGATTTCACCCTCCCCGAAGGGTTCCGCGCGGCCTTGGCCCGTTGTGTCGAGACCCAAACGCCCCTCGTCGTCGGTACCACGGGGCTTACCGACCAAGACCAAGCCAACCTCGACCAGGCCGCCGCGACCATCCCCGTGCTCCAGGCGACCAACTTCAGCCAGGTCGTCAACGTGCTCAACCACCTCGCCGCCCAGGCGGTCAAACTTCTGGGCGATGAGTACGACCTGGAAATCCTCGAGGCCCACCACCGCTACAAGCAGGACGCCCCGTCGGGCACCGCGTTGACGCTGGCCCGGGTGGTGGCCGACGCGGCGGGCCGTGACTTCGACGAACACGTCAAACTGACCCGGCACGGCGACGACCCCCGTCAGCCCCAAGACATCACCGTCCAGACCCTCCGCATCGGCGACGACGCGGGCCAACACACCTTGTTTCTCGCTGCGCCCGGCGAACGCCTTGAACTCAAACACGTCAGCACCAGCCGCGACAGCTACGCGGCCGGGGCGCTGCGGGCCGCGAAGTGGCTCGTTAATCAGCCGGCGGGGCGGTACACAATGAAAGATGTTATGGGGTTGGCTTGATTCTTTGTTAAAGGCCTTCGTCACGGAGACGTGGAGGCTCGAAGACGCGGAGACAAGCGTCATCAAGGAAGCGTACCCCGTCTCGGTGGGTGGCTAAAAACGATCCTCAACCATACGCATGAATTAGAATTGTTTACTTTGAGCCTTCGCGCCTCCGCGTCTTCGTGATGAAGGCCGTACATGAAACCCCACGCCCATGACCTACAAAGAAACCACCGGTCAGCTCCGCAGCTTTATGGAGCGGCACTACACCAACTACAACAGCCGGGAGACGCTGGCGGCAGCCCGGGGTTACGAGGCCCACCTCGACGCGGGCGGGAAGATGATGGTGACGCTTTCGGGGGCGATGAGCACCGCGGGCATCGGCCGGGTCTTGGCCCGGATGATCCGTGAAGACAAGGTCCACGCGATCACCTGCACCGGCGCGAACCTCGAAGAAGACATCTTCCTGTTGCTGGCGGGCAAGCAGTACGAGTGGGTCCCGAATTGGCGGGCCCTGTCGGCCCAGGACGAGCAGGCCCTGTTGGAACGCGGGATGAACCGCGTGACCGACACCTGCATCCCCGAGACGGTGATGCGGCATTTCGAAGATCGCCTGCTGGACCTCTGGGCCGAGGCGGAGAAGACCGGCGAGCGGATGTTCCCCCACGAGTGGTACCGCGTGGTTTTCAAGCAGCCGGACTTCGCCGATCATTTCCAGATGCCCGCCGAGGACTCGTGGATGCTGGCGGCGGCCGAGAAAAATCTGCCGGTGTACTGCCCGGGCTGGGAAGACTCGACGATGGGTAACGTCTTCACAGCCGGCGCGATCCGCGGCGAGTTTTCTCACCAGGTGGTCAAGCTCGGCACCGAAGCGATGGAGTCGCTGATCGAGTGGTACACCGAGCAGACCGCGGTGATGAAAGACAACCCCGAGTCGCCGAGCGCATTTCCGGGGGTGGGTTTCTTTCAGGTCGGCGGCGGGATCGCGGGCGACTTCCCGATCTGCGCGGTGCCGTTGATGCTACAAGACCTCAAACGCGAAGACACGCCGTTGTGGGGCTTCTTTACCCAGATCTGCGACGCGGTGACCAGTTACGGCGGCTATAGCGGCGCGGTCCCCAACGAAAAGATCACCTGGGCCAAGCTCGCCCCCGAAACGCCGAAGTTCATGATCCAATCGGACGCGACGATCGTTGCCCCGCTGATCTTTGGGTATGTGCTCGGCGACTGAAGACCACGGGACGCGCAAGATAAAACCTCCCCTAAGGGAGGTTCGATTGAATCAAAACAATCCGGCGGCGGCGTTACTTCGCCCGGCGGCGACTCAGCAAGGCGAGACTACCCACGCCCAGCAGGGCCAGCCCCGCCGGTTCGGGGATCACGACCACGTCGATCGCCACGGATTCCAGCGGGAACGCACCGGACGAAACGCCGATGGCGAACGTGTACTCGCCCGTGTCGTCGGGGTCGAAGCTGGTTACGGGCGGGACGATGAGCGGGATGGAGCCTGGCGAACCCGGAGCCACCGGCACGCCACTATTGTTGACGGACAGCGGAAGCCCAAGGAAGTTGAACAACAAGTTCTGCGAGCCTTGGGCGACTTCCCCGCTGGGCCCGTCTTCAAAGGTCGAGATGGTGGCCGAGGGGGCGAATAAATCGAAGTCGATAAACCCAAGACTCGAAAACGGCGTGTCCGCACCGGGATCAAAGTCGTAGAGCAATTGGATGTCGTAGTCGCTGATCGAGGGGTCGTTGACGCCGCTGATGCTGCTGACCTCGACGTAGTAATTGAAATTCCACTTGGCCCCTTCGGTCGTACTTTGTCCGGCCCCGCCGAAGTTCGAGCCGTTGGTGGCGGTGTAGACGCCCGGAGCGTTCAAGGCATCGACCACGAGTGGTGGATTGCTGAAACGCTGCGTTGCGGAGAGTGCAATGGTGATCTGGGTATCGCCATCGATGATCTGCCTCGAAGCGGCGACCGAGTCGTTGGGGATCCCCGATCCGCCGAAGGTGGCATTGGGGAACGGGCCGAAGGTTTCAAAGATCGGCGTCGCTTCTACCGAAGAAACAACCGAAACAGCAACCAAGGCTGCTAAGCAATGACGATAAATCAAACTAGACATCCCGAATCTCTCCTCATCCTAAAAATTTACTCGTGGTGCAAAGTATAGGCATTTCCCCCACGTCGGTCCATCCCAAAATCCGAAAATCAAGGCGGGTTAGACAAAAAGCCTGGACGCGATCAAAATGATCACATGGTATGGCTCTGCCTGGTCCTGGTTTTGGTGGCCTGGCTGATTGCGACGCCGTTGTGCGTGCTGGTGAGGCGGATGAGCCTCAAGTGGGGGTTGGTGGATCGGGCGGGGACCGAGGCGCACAAGCTGGCGCTGTTGCCGGGGCGGACGCCGGTGCCCAATACCGGGGGGGTGGCGGTTTTTACGGCGATCGCGTGGCCGATGGTCGGCGTGTTGTGGGGGGTGTGGCTGGTGCCGAGCGAGGTTTGGGGGCGATTGCCGGGCGTGGCGTCCGACGCGCTCATCACCCACCTGCCGGGCTTGCAGGAAACCACGAAACTGGGCGGCGGTCTGCTCGTAGCGCTTTCGGCGATACACGTCATGGGGCTGATCGACGACCGGCGGGCGCTGGGGGCCTGGCCCAAGCTGGGGGTGCAACTCGCGGTGGCGGCGGGGCTGGTGCTGTTTTGCGACGTGCGTATTTTGTCGGTGCTGGGCAACCCCGAAGCGGCGCCCGGCGTGCTGGGGGCGACGCCCGGGGCGTTGCTGTCGATCGTGATCAGCGTGTTGTGGATCGCGGTCATTACGAACGCGATGAACTTTTTGGACAACATGGATGGCCTGGCGGCGGGCGTCGGCCTGGTGGCGGGGGGGTTGTACCTGGCGGCGACGCTTATCGGCGGGCAGTGGTTTGTCGCGGGGCTGGCGGCCCTCTTAGTCGGGTCGCTGCTGGGGTTTTGGTTGTTTAACCTGCCCCCGGCCCGGCTGTATCTGGGCGACAGCGGGTCGTTGGTCGTGGGCCTGATGCTGGCGGTGATCTCGGTCCGCACGACCTACATCGCTCCATCGGGAAGTGATTATGCCGGCGGGGCGGTGGCGGTTTCGGGTGGGTGGTACGGGGCGTTGATGCCGGTGCTGGTCCTGGCGGTGCCGTTGTACGACTTCACGTCGGTCACGGTGATGCGGCTGCTGGCGGGCAAGAGCCCGTTTCAGGGCGACCACAACCATTTTTCCCACCGGCTGTTGCGCAAGGGGCTCGGTAAACGGACCGCGTTGGCGGTGATCCTGTTGGCGACGCTGGCCACGGGTCTCGGCGGCGTGATGCTGGGCACGCTGGAAGGCTGGCAGGCCGCGATCGTGGCGGCCCAGGCCGTGGCCGTGCTGACGGTGCTCGCGCTGCTGGAGTCTGGGAAGCGGGGGTAAGCGGTGGGCTGCCGGCACCCGCCTTGGGTAGTTTTGCAGGATAGGCCCGGCTGATCACAAACAGCGTGGCCAGAAGCAAGGCGAGGGGGCGATTCGGACTAAGCAGGCGTTTTACAATCGACATGGCCAAGTTTTCGGGAACCAAGGGCGAGAGTACGACACCCATGGAACGGAGATGGCAATAGAGACGCTCGACTCGACGGAGGCTACGAAAACGACCGCGGATAATTGAGTGGATGTTTATCCGTCCTTTCTCCGCCCGCGACGCTGACACTCAATCCATCGAATCGCTCGTCGTAGCACACGTTCATGATTGCGAACACGGCGGCATAAAAAAACCGCCCACCGTGGGGTGGGCGGTTGAGGGTTAGCGTGGGTCGGGATCCGTTAATCAGTTGAGCGATTGCCCGAGTTCTTGCAGGTTCTCACCGATGCCGGGGAAAGCGTCTTCTTCACGCTCGCTCTGGATGATGATCGTCGGCTTGATCAGGATCAAGAGCGTCCGCTCGTCTTCCACCTTCGAGGTGTTGGTGAACAGCCGGTTGAGGATCGGAATCTTGGACAGCACGGGGACACCCGCTTCGACTTCGGCTTCGCCGACCAGGCGTTGGCCGCCGACCAGAAGGGTGCCGCGATCGGGCACGCTGACCGTGGCCCGGACGGTGGTGATGTCAAGAATAGGAAGCTGCACCGCGATATCCGATTCGATAATGGTCGGTGGGCCGTCATCGTTTTCGATAATCACAGCAGAGTTGACCGGGAAATCCTGAATTTCGACGACGTCGGCGAGGCTCGGCCGAAGCGTTAGCGTGACGTACCGGCGGTCGGCAGAGATCGTACCCTCGACGTCGAGGACGACACCCGCCTGAGTTACCGAGATCGTGATATCAAAACCCGCGGAGTCGGGCACGGCTTCGAGGTCCGAAACAAAGGAGATCTGGCGGGCAACGGTGACATAAGCGCGTTGGCCGTTGAAGAAGGTCACCCGCGGTGCGGTCAACGAGATGGAGTTTCGGTTGGCCAGCGTGGCTTCAACTAAGAGGTTGACCGAAAGGTCGTCGATGAAACTCACTCCCAGGCTCAAGCCGGGAGATCCGGTAAAGAAAGGCTCATAGCTGAGCGCGTCTTGCACAGCTTCGGCGAGACCGACGGAGTTTTGGTTGACTTGAGTGTTGCTAAAGCCTTGGGGAGCGGTCTCGCCGTCGAACGGGTTGATGCGCTCCTCGCCTTGGTCGCCTTGCCAAGCCACATCGAAGTCGACCTGTACTTCTTCGAGGAAGTTGCGGTCAACCAGCAGGAAGCGGGCTTCGACCGAAATCTGGATCGCCCGGGTCTCGCGGAGCAGTGCGAGCAAGTCGTTGACCTCCCGGTGGTTGTCCGGGGTGGTCTTGATGATGAGGTTGCTGTTGAGCTCCCGCACGGTGGATTCGCCGCCTTCGATTTCCCAGTCGTCGATCACACCTACGGTTTCTTCGATCAGACCGGTGATCTGTTCGATCAACTCCGCGCGGGTGACTTCTTCTTCCTCGTCTTCGTCATCTTCGCCGTCACCGAAGATGCTGGTGTCGCCGCCACCGCCACCGCCGCTGCCGCCACCGCCGGAGCTGGTGTTGGACAGGGCGTCGGTGAGGTCGAACTCGGGGGCGTCGGTGAAGCTGGGGACCTGGACCAAGAGGTCACGGATGTCGTAGACGCGGAGGTCGGTCGAACGTTTAAGGTCTTCAATGGTGGAGATCGTGACCACGCCGTCGATGATCGAATAGGCGATGGGATCGCCAAAGCCTTGAGATGAGGCTTGCTGGAGGACCAGTTCGAGGGCTTTCTCGGCCGAGACATTATTGAGGGTCAACGAGATCGGGGCGTCTTGCTCGATGCCGCCGGCGTCGATCAGGGCCGGCCAGTTGACAAAGATGTTCGCGCCGGTGGTTTCGCGGAGGTAGCCGATGACCGATTCGAGCGGGTTGGCGTCGAAGCTGATGGGCACCGAAGTCTTGAGCCGCAGGGCGGTTTCGCGGTTGGCTTCGGATTCCCCGCCGGTGTCGTCGAGCCCGCGGATACGGCGGTCGGACAGTTCCGGCCAATCTTCGGGGTAGGTGATCAGATCGACGTAGGGGATGATCGCTTCGCGATTCCGCAACGCATCGAGCGCCATTTCCTTGCGTCGTTCGCGTTCGATGGTGCCGTAATCTACGGCAATTTTGGAGTCTTCGATGACTTCTTGGAGCAATTGGGCTGTGAAGTTGGTGGGTTCGATGAAGAGCGCACGATCCAACAGCAACAGCGCGTCCTCGTACTTCATTTCTTTCTGAAGCTGACGGGCCTGCATGATGAGGTTGCGGACTTCCTCGGCGTTTTGCTTCTTGGCGGCTGCAACCGCTTTAGCGTTGTCTGCTTCGGCTATTCTCTGTGCTTCGCGATCCGCTTCAATCGCGGCGGCGATTTCTTGGTCACTGATCTTGATCGAGAGTTGTGTGGCCGCATCGCGCCGCTTCTCGAATTCGCTGACGCTGAAGAATTGCTGGTTACGATCGATGGTGGCCTTCGCCTCCGCCACGTCGTTACCTGCTCCGGCGTAATCGCCAGCAATTAGTTTCAACTCGGCCCGCGACATGGCTTCGTTGTAAGCGTTGTCGGCGGCCTCTTTCTGGATTTTGAAGTTGTCGACGGCGTTACCCAACACGATGCCGTTGCCCGCGGTGGCGTTGGCTTGAGCGAGGCTGGCTTCGATCTCGGGGTTGTTGGGGTCGAGTTCGTCGGCTTGGCTCAGCAAGGTGATGGCCAAGGTGTCGTAGCCCTGTGCCATCGCTTGCTGAGCGTCGGCAAAGAACTGGTTGGCCTGGTATTTGCGGGCTTCGACGATCAGGTCGCTCTCGGCCGAGAGGGTCGGAGCGGGAGCCGGGGCGGGCGGGGCCGGGGCTTCGGTAACCTCCGGGGCGGCGGGCTCGGGCTCCGCCGGTGCTTCAGCGGCCACCGGAGCAGCGGGTGCGGGCTCCGCCGCGGCTTCGGCGGCGATGCCGGCCTCGGCGATGCGGTCGTTGCCGCGGGCGATGCGTTGCTGGTCGAACCAGCCGAGCTCAACGCCCGACGTGGTCACGGCGGCGAACTTGGTCTGAGCCGATTCAAAACGGCCGGCGGCGAGGTCGGCCTCGGCCGAGTCGAGGGCCCGCTTGGCTTGGGTGACGTCGGCGTTGAGTTCACGCAGCAGGTCGGCCATGCGGGCCTGGGCGGTCGCCGCGGTCGGGCCGCCGGCTTCCATGAGCGAGGTGTAGAGGGCGATCGCGGTGCCGGGGTCGGTCGCGGTGGCGGCGTCGGCCTGGGCGAGGACTTCGTCGGCCGTGAAGCTGGCTTCGGCGTTCGCGGGGGCTTCGGCGACGACAACCGTTTCGGCGGCCGGGGCAGCGGTCTCGGCGATCGCCGCTTCGAGATCGGTCAACGCGGTGTACAACGCTTGGCGTTGTTCTTTAGAAAGGGCGATCGCATCGACTTGATCGAGCAGGTCCTTGGCGGCCTGTGCGTCGCCGGCTTCCATCAAAGCCATGCCTTGTTCGAGCAACTCGGCGGCGGTGGCGTCTTGAGCCAAGGCCCGAGGCGTTGCCCCGGAAAATAAGGCGACACACGTCACGAGAACAACGGCAGCGTGTTGACGTTTGAGCAAAGCAAGGCCTCCGATGCGGGGACTAAAAGCAAATCAGGCGGGAGTCGAATCGCGGTTTAGCGATAGACATTCAAGGGGCGAAACGGTAAACAAACGTGATCCGTAAATGAATGCGGATCAACCAGCCCGGTCGGCCAGTCTAAATGCCCCCACCACGGGACGCAAGTGGTTTTAAACACCCAAGCTGTGGGTCCGAGAAGACCGGGCGTCCGGGCCGGCAGTGTTGACCGCTACGCTCTTGTCGGACGTTGCCCGTAGACCCACCCGCCTACGCCAAGCTCGCCGCCCCGGGCTTTGCCTGTTTTAACCCCGTACGCCACGCGGGATTCGGGTTCTCTAAAACGCTCGCCTGCCGAGGTGCTGAACCCCGGCGGGCTAATTTTTCACGGCGGCGATGCGGTGGAAACGGGGGCCGAGCACGGTATCAGCGGGGCATCAGAGCCGATGCCCCGGGGGCTGGCGGGCCGGCGTTCAGCCCGGGCTTGCCAAGCGGGGGCGTTATCGGATAAACTGCTTGGCTCGCCGAAACCGGCCAGCCCCCAAACCAACCCCCCAACCCCGAGTTCCATCATGGCCCACAAAAAAGGACAAGGCTCGACCAAAAACGGTCGCGACTCCAACCCCCAATTCCGCGGCATCAAGCTCTACGGCGGCCAAACCGCCAAAGCCGGCTCGATCATCGTCCGCCAGTGCGGCACGAAGTTCAAGCCCGGCTTCAACGTGGGCATCGGCAAAGACGACACCCTCTTCGCCCTCGTCCCCGGCACCGTTGAGTTCCAAGGCCGCAAGATCCACATCCGCGAAGCCGAAGCGGTCGCCTGAGACAGAATTTGTGGTTCGGGATAAAGTTGAACGCACACTGACTTAACACACACAAACAAGCCCCGCGATCCTTCGCGGGGCTTGTCATTTATTTGCTGAGGTGTCACGCCTGCTCATGCAGGTGAATCGGCGGGTCATTTCCTTCGATCCGGACCAACCGATCCGGATGCTGGTACTGGGCGACGAGATACCGTGTCATATCGACTTCCATTGCTTGCAATTTGCCAAGTAACTCGGCCTGTTGGTCGTCCTTTGCACGGATGTGGTCGAGTTCGACCTCGTTGATTAACCGTTGGCCTATGGTTTGTTGCTCCGTTTCTTCGGCCTGCTGACGCATCCGCTCGGCGTGGGCTTCGCGATCCAACTCTCGGGTGTGTTCGGCCTGATCTTTCTGCATCTGCCGACGAGTGGCCTCGCGCTGGCCTTCGCGTTCCAGTTTAAGGTCGGCGAGTTCTTGAGCCTGCCGTTCGGTCTCGCTTTCGAGCTTCAGCCGGGTTCGGGCCTCAATGGCATCGTCGTGCATGACCTGGAGCTTCGTGCTGGTTTCGTAGCCACGGTATACCAATTTGTTCATCCGGTAGCCGATCCTTTCGGCCCGCCCGGTGAGGTTGGCGTAGGCCGTGAGTTCGTTGAGTTGTTCGGTCCGGGCTTTGAATTGCTCGAAAGTCAGGGCCGCGGCGAAATCGATCACGTCGGCGGTGACGGCGTTAAGAAAGTCCGCCACGGGGTCGTGGGTCTGGTCGAGCATGCGTTCGATATCGATGAGTTCAAAGAACAGCATCAGTTTGACGGTGATCAAAGCGTCGTCGGCGGTCCGCACGTCGTCGACGTCCACATACATCTGGTCGGGGATCACCCGCAGCTTGTTGAACTGCAGGGCCCGCGGGACCTTGACGCGGGGGTTCTTCGGGTCGGCTCCGTGCCAACGGAAATCGTGCAGCCATTCGTTGCTGGCCGGCACGAACCGAGCGGGGCCGCGTAGGACCCGCCGATTGACTTGCCCCTCATCGTCGCGTCCGTAGACGACGACGGCTTCGTGGGTGCTAATCGGCAGGGCCCCGTCTACCTCGATCGCGTCGTGCAGCACGGGGTCCTCGTGGATTGCCGCGGGGCCGGGGCGGTGCTCGGTCTGCCCGTCACGGAAACGGACGATGAGGTACTCGTTTTCATCGGCAGTGTGCAGTGGTAGCGGCCGTAGCCATTGGTTGGGTTCGGGGACAAATCGAGCCGGGCCTCGTACCACTTCGCGGGTGACGTGCCCCGGGTCGTCCCGGGTATACCGCAGCAAAGCGATGCCCGCGTCGAGCGCGGTGACCGCCTCGACGTCGATCGTTTCGTGAGCGACGGGGTCGAAGAACAACTCGGTGGGGCCGGGCAAGTGCTCGGTGTGGCCGTCGCGGTAGCGCACCGCGAGGTAGTGTTGCTCGTCGGCGATAACGCGTCGTAGCGGCTGGATGTCGCGACCCCAGGTACGCAGGCGACGCGGGCCATCGACCAGCTTTACGGTGCCGTCGCGGTTCCACACCGCGACGCGTTGACCTTGTTTAATGGTTTGGATTCCGATCACGGTTAATTCTTCTTTCTAGAGCTCGAAGTTGAAGCCCTGCTTTATCTTTTTCTGGTAGTTCTTCTTGTCGAAACGGTAGAGGCGGGCGGCGCGGTGAGAGACGTCACGCTCGACTTCGGTGAGTTCCTTGAGAACCCCCATCGAGAGGATTTTTTTGCGGAAGTTGCGCTTATCGAGCGATCGGCCGAGCACGGTTTCGTAGAGGTGCTGCAGCTTCCGTAGCGGGAATTTGCCGGGCAACAACTCGAAGCCGATGGGTTGGTAGCGGAGCTTTCCACGCAGACGCTCCAGAGCCACTTTGAGGATGCGGGCGTGGTCGAAAGCCAGTGGCGGGACATCGTCCACGGCAAACCAAGCGGCGTCGGCGGCGTCGGTGGCCGCCTGGACCCGGTGGTCGTTCAGGTTGACAAGCGCGTAGTAGGCCACGCTGACTACATGCTCCCGGGGGTCTCGGTCGGGATCGCCGAAGTTATAGAGCTGTTCGAGATAAGCTTTTTGCAGGCCAGTTTCTTCGGCCAGCTCGCGGCGGGCTCCATCTTCAATGGATTCGCCGACCTCGACAAATCCGCCTGGGAAAGCCCACTGGTTTTTAAACGGTGGCGCTGCTCGTTGAATCAGTAGCACCATGAGTTCTTCTTCATCTAGGCCAAATACCACGCAGTCTGTAGTCAAGGCCGGTCGGGCATAATCGTAAGTGTGGGTCATGGCGTGGTACTCAATCTTAGTGTTAATTTCACTAAAAGATAATGTCATTTAAACACTAAGTCAAGTGGATGGTAAAAAATTTCGAGAAGGCTCGGTTTTGATCTCATTCCAATCAAACCTCCGGCTCAAGCACACGTTAGGATGATCGTCTGTCATGATCATTGACTCCGCCAACATTTACGTGAAGTCCGGCAAGGGCGGGGACGGGTGTGCTTCGTTTCTGCGTATGAAGTACATCCCCAAGGGCGGGCCCAACGGCGGGGACGGCGGGGACGGCGGCTCGGTGGTTTTGTTGGCCGACCCGGAGGTCGAGACGCTGCTGGACTTTGCCGGCCGACATCACTGGAAGGCGCAGCCCGGCGAGATGGGGCGGGGCAAGCAACAGCACGGCAAGAACGGCGAAGACCTCACCGTCCGCCTGCCCCCCGGCACCTTGGTCTACGACGCCGACACGGACGAATTGATCGTGGACCTCGACCACGACGGCAAAACGTTTGTCGTCGCCCAAGGCGGCAAGGGCGGCCGGGGAAACGAGTATTTCAAGACCGCAACCAACCAGTCGCCCAAGGAGGCCGAGCCCGGCGAGCCCGCGGTCGAGTTGAACCTCCGTCTCGAACTCAAACTGATCGCCGACATCGGCCTGCTGGGTAAGCCCAACGCAGGCAAGAGCACGTTGTTGAGCGTGGTGAGCGCCGCCGAGCCGAAGGTGGCCCACTACCCGTTTACCACGCTGGTGCCGCAGTTGGGTATCGCCGAGCTTTCGAGCGGTGCGGGCAAAAATAATTCCGGGGGCACGCCCGAGGGTTACAACCGCCGGCTGGTCATCGCCGACATCCCCGGTTTGATCGAAAAAGCGAGCGAGGGCGCGGGCCTGGGCACGCGGTTTCTCCGCCACGTCGAACGCACCAAGTTGCTCATCCACGTCCTCGAGCCCGAGCCCGAAGACGGCAGCGACCCGATCGAGAACTACCGCGTGATCCGGCAGGAACTCGCGTCGCATTCCCCCGCGTTGGCGGACAAGCAAGAGATCATCGCGTTAAGTAAAATGGATTTGGTGGGTGGTCCCGAAGACCACGAAGTCGCGCGGCAGATGATCGCCGAGGCGTTGGACCAGCCGGTGTTCACGTTCAGTTCCGCGACCCGACTCGGGCTGACCGAGTTGCTCGAAGAAGCCTGGGCCCAGCTGCACGCCACGCCCGAGACCGCCCCCGGTTGGAAAAAGCCGTAGCCCGCCGCCGAGCTTTCACTCCGACTCCAACCTGTTTTTATTCACCAAGCCCGAAGCTGTATGTCTGAAGTCAACCTCCTCGCCGTCAGCGTCGGAAACACCCGCACCCGCATCGGCGGATTCGTCGACGGCAAGCTCGCCGAGACCGCCACGTTCGTCAACGACCGCAACGGCAAGATCATCGACGCCATCGACCGCGCCTACGCCCCGTTGAGCGGGAAGGACGACGCGGTCGTGCTGCTGTCGTCGGTCAACCCCACGATCGCCGAGCCGATCCAGAAAACCCTGGCGGCGCACCTGGGCCGCGAGGTGTATCTGGTTGAGCGGGACTTCAACATCCCCATCGGCCGCCAACTCGACCCCGAAGCCATGACCGGCGAGGACCGCCTGCTCAACGCGGCCGCCGCTTACGACGTGCTCAAGCAAGCTTGCGTCGTGGTGGATGCGGGCACCGCGATCACGGTCGACTTCGTCGACGGGGCCGGGACGTTCCACGGCGGGGCGATCGCGCCGGGCGCTCAGCTCATGATGGACAGCCTCAACCAGCGGACCGCCCAGCTGCCCGAGGCCGAGTTCGGCAAGCCCGAAAACGTCATCGGCCACAACACGATCGAAGCGATGAAGGTCGGCGTCTACCACGGCCTGCGCGGCATGGTCCGCGAGTTGGTCGAACAGTTCGCCGAGCACGCCGGCCAGTTCCCCCTCGTCGTCGCCACCGGCGGCGACGCGCCGCTGCTGTTCCAGGACTACGACCTGATCGACCGCATCGCCCCCGACCTCACGCTGATGGGCCTCGCGGCAACGCTGCGGATCGCGCGGGAGCAGGCGGACGAAGACGGGCATTAGGTCGTGCGCAGTCGGAGCCCTATCAATTGGACACGCCGTAAGGTCATCGTGGCCCTTTGGGTCGTTTGGTTCTCGGTGACTTTGTGGCATGTATTGTTTGTTGGCCTAATTTTCGCGGCCATTCTGGTAGTCGGCGGCGAATCGACTCTACGCATCAGTGCGCGAGCAGGATGGATATCGTGGCTGGCCGGTTTGGTGATGATCCTTTTGATCCCCGTCGGCTATTTTGGTCGTAACCAGGTTTACAAGTCGCACTGGCAAGCGGACGCGGTGACGCCTGAGGGTTACTTAAGCGGAAACATCATGCTAATTATGTGCATTACGTTTTCGGGGCTCGGAGCGTTTATGGGTCTAATGATCTCGGAGCAACCCCTGCCTTTTGGCGTTCCGTTATTGGCCAATTTATTTATTTTGATGGTCAATTATCCTTCTGCGCGGCCGATGGATGCCGAAGCGGTGCGACTTGGTAAGTCAGTCGAAGCACGCCAATGAGTGTTTATTACGCCGTAACCACATCGAACCAACCCGGGGCGGTGGCGATCTTGCAGGTATCAGGGCATGTGGAAGATTTGGTCGAGCTGCTTGATGCACTTACGAGCGACGTACCGCCGCGCAGCCGGGACGCGACGCGTCCCCGGCTCATAGCGCGATGGCCCGTCGGCCGGCTACGGCTCTGCGACTTCGCGGGGATCGACGAGGGGCTCGCGGGGCGCATCTCCGAAACCACCGCTCAACTCATGCCGCACGGCGGGCTGCGCGTCGTACAGAAACTCGAAGCGTGGCTGCGGGCGAACGGGGTCGAGCCTGACCCGACGACGGGCGTCGCCGTCGATGCCCGCACGCTTTATCCCGAGGCGGCCTCTCACCTCGAAGCCGACATGCTCCACGCGATCGCCACCTGGAGCAGTCCCGCCGCCATCGAAAGGCTCGCCGATCAGCCTCGCCGGTGGCGTCGTTGGCTCGAATCGATGCCGAGAGCCGACCCCGAATATCAAGCCTCGCTGCGCCATCTGTTTGTTCCGCCCACGGTGGTGGTCGTCGGCCGGCCCAACGTCGGCAAGTCCACGTTGCTCAACCGACTCGTCGGCCGATCGGCCAGCGTAGTCGCCGACCTGCCCGGCACGACGCGCGACTGGGTCGGCGGCTTGGTCGAGTTGGTGCCGACCCTTCCGGGCGGGGGTGACGGCGACCCGGCGATCGATGCCGTGGCGGTGCGTTGGCTCGACACGCCGGGGCTGCGCTCCAGCGACGATGCGGTCGAGCAGCGGGCGATCGAGCAGGCCCGTGGGGTGGTCGCGGACGCCGACGTGCTAGTGGCGATGCGCGACCCGGAGCATGGTTGGCCCGATTTGGGCAACCTGCCGCGCGAGCCGGACGTATGGGTGATCAACAAAGCGGACCAGTCGGAAACGACGACAGACCGCGACGACGTCGTCCGGATCAGCGCCGCGACCGGCGACGGGATCGGGGCGTTGTCGGAGGCGGTGTTGGATTCGCTCGGTTTGCGGAGTGTGGACCGAGACCAGCCCTGGCTGTTTTCGCCGTGGCTTATGACATGGAACGCAGCAGGGCGGGATGAAACTGAGTTGGAAGATTACTTAAGGGGCCGTAATGCCGAGGTAGATTGAGTCGACGGGGCATCAAGCAAAAAAGAAACCCGCAGATCGCGATCCGCGGGCATTAACTTTCACTTCGCACTTCTATTTCACTCTTCGTTGCCCGCGATGTTGTCGCGCATCTCGGTGTCGGCTTGGATGTTCTTCATGCGGTAGAAGTCCATGATCCCCAGGTTGCCGGCGCGGAAGGCGTCGGCCATGGCCTTGGGCACCTCGGCCTCGGCCAACACGACCATCGCGCGGTTCTTTTCGATGTCCGCCCGGTTTTCCTGTTCGAGCGCGACGGCCATCGCCCGGCGTTGCTCGGCCTCGGCCTGGAAGCGACGCTTGTCCGACTCGGCCTGGTCGGCCTGGAGTTTGGCGCCGATGTTTTCGCCCACGTCGATGTCGGCGATGTCCACCGAGAGGATCGTGAAGGCGGTGCCCGCGTCGAGGCCTTTGCCCAACACGGTTTTGGAGATCGAGTCGGGGTTTTCGAGCACGGCCTTGTGGGACTGGGCCGAGCCGATGGTGGTCACGATGCCTTCACCGACCCGGGCGACGATGGTTTCTTCGGTCGCCCCGCCGATGAGTCGCGCGAGGTTGGCCCGCACGGTGATGCGGGCTCGGGCCTTGAGTTGGATGCCGTCCTGAGCGACCGCGTCGATGGTGCTTCGGCCCTGTTCGGGGCTGGGGCAGTCGATGACCTTGGGGTTCACCGACGTCTGCACCGCGTCGAGGATGTCACGCCCCGCCAGATCGATCGCGCAGGCGGTGTTCCAGTCCAACTCGATCTTCGCGCGGTCCGCGGCGATCAATGCGTTGATCACGCGCGGCACGTCACCGCGGGCCAGGTAGTGGGTTTCCATTTGGTTGGTGGAAATTTCCAAGCCCGCTTTGGTCGATTGAATCCGGCTGAGCACGATCGTCTTGGGATTGACTTTTCGTAGCCACATCCCGACCAACGCCCCGAGCGACACCTTGGCCCCCGACACCCAGGCTTGGACCCAGAGGTTCAGGAAGCGTGAGAGGAAGATGAGCACGCCGACGACGAAAATCGCGGCGATGATCAGGACGACAATGACGACCCCGCCGCCGCCGACTTGGGCGAGCGTGGGGGAGACGGGAAGGGGCGAAGCAGGCATTGAAGCGTTCCTTGAAAGTTGACTGACGATCAGACCCCCGACGGGGGCGACCCTGGATTGATCTGTACCCCAGTGTATGCCCACGCCGGGTCCCACGGCAACGCGGGGCCGACCCCAATATGCGAATTCCGCCGTATACTTGAGCGTTGTTTGCGATCCCCAAACGGTTTTGAAGTCAAGAAAAGAAGAGAGGCATCATGCGCGCCATCGTCACCGGCCAAGTCGGCATGGATAAAAAAGACTACCTCAAAGGCATCGTCGACCTGGCGGGGTCGCGGGGCGAGACGGTCGAACTCTACAACGTCGGCGACATGATGTACGAGGAAGCCCCGGACGTGAAAGACGGCCGCATCCTCGACCTCCAGCTCGGCCGACTCCACGCGCTGCGCCGCTCGGCCTTCAAAGACATCATCCGCGACTCGGAGGACAAAGAGAACATCATCGTCAACACCCACGCCACCTTCCGCTGGCGGCACGGGTTGTTCTCGGCCTTCGACTTTGACCAGGTCCAGGCCCTCAAGCCCGACGTGCTGATCTGCCTGCTGGACAACATCGAGATCGTCCACGCCCGCCTGCACCGCGACCACGCCGTGGACGCCACGCTCAAGGACCTGATGGTCTGGCGGGAAGAAGAGATCATGGCCACCGAGATCATGGCCCAGGCGCTGGGCCTGCAGGACCGGTTCTACGTGCTCAGCCGCGGCCGACACGCCGACACGACCGAGACGGGCTACCGCTTGATCTGCAAGCCGGGCATGAAGACGGTGTACCCGAGCTTCCCGATGACCCACGTCGAGAAGCTGCCGGAGGTGTTGAAGGTCATCGACAAGTTCCGCGCCGACTTGGCGGACCGTTTCATCGCGTTTGACCCGGCGGACGTAGACGAAAAGATCCTGCTCGACCGGGCGATCGAGGCGGCTCGGGAGGGCAACGACTTCGTCGAGGTCGAGCCGGGCAGTTTCATGGGGGGTAAGGAGAAGCTGCGGGTGCCGGTCAAACAGGTCCTCGATATCGCCGGGGACGTGGACGGGCAGATCTACACGCGCGACTTCAAGATGGTCCGGCAGAGCGACATGATCGTCTCGCTGGTGCCGAACCTGCCCGACGGCTCGCCGGGGCTGTCGAGCGGCGTGGAGCGCGAACTGCACCACGCCTTCGAGCACGGCAAAGAGGTGTACGTGGTCTGGCACCCCGAGAAAAACCCCAGCCCGTTCATCACCGAGACGAGCACCAAGTGGTTCCGCACGGTGGACGAAGCGATGCAGTATTTCGAAGACGAGGGCATGTTCACGCAGACGAATCTGTTTGGGCACTGAAGTGTTTATGCGGTGTATTTACTTGAATCGTTTTATCTTGCTTTTGACCTGTGGTCTACTTTTGGCAGGTTGCCAGCACAACAGCAGCATATTGACCGAAACTATGATTGAAAATGCTCGGCCCACGCCTGTTTATTTCGGTACATATAGCCAAGACCGCGACGAGAGCATCTTCCACGGACAATTAAACCCGGTAACCGGAGAACTGACGATCGTCGAAGGCTTCGGTGGCGTGACCAACCCGAGTTTCCTGGCGTTGCATCCGAACGGCGCGTTCTTGTACGCCGTGGCCGAAGCCGGCAGGGACGACGGGGCGACCGCGTTTGCGATCGACGCCGACACCGGCGGGCTGACGCGGCTCAACACCGAGACGACGACCGGCCGGGGCGCGTGCCACATCGGCCTCGACCCCGCGGGGAAAACCGCGATCGTGTCGTACTACGGCAGCGGCAGCATCGCGTCGTTCCCGATCCGCGACGACGGCACGCTCGGCCCCGCGGTGTCGAACATTCAACACGAAGGCTCCAGCGTCGACCCCAAGCGGCAACAAGGCCCGCACGCCCACTCGACTAATATCACCGCTGACGGCCGATTCGCGGTGACCGCCGACCTGGGCCTCGACAAGCTGTTGGTCTATCGGCTCGACGCCGACACCGGCGAGCTGACGCCAAACGATCCCGCGGCTTTCGACTTGCACCCCGGAGCCGGGCCGCGGCACTTTGCGTTTCACCCGACGCTGCCCACGGCCTACATCATCAATGAACTCGACGCGACGATGACCGCCGCGCGGTTCGACGCCGAGGCGGGGCGGTTCGAGGAATTTCAAACGGTCAGCACCCTCCCGGCGGACTACCCCGCGGGCGACCGCAAGTCCACGGCCGAGGTCGTCGTCCACCCCCACGGCAAGTTTCTCTACGGCTCGAACCGCGGCCACGACAGCCTCGTGATTTACGCGATCGATCCGACCGAGGGTTCGCTGTCGCTCGTCGGGTTTCAGCCGTCTGGGGGGCGGGAACCGCGCAACTTCAACATCGATCCGACGGGGCGTTGGCTGCTGGCGGCCAACCAGAACACGGATGATGTCCAGGTCTTCGCGATCGACGGCGAGACGGGGCGGTTGTCCCCCGTGGGTGAGCCGGTGTCGGTACCGCGGCCGGTGTGCGTGAAGTTTTTGCCGGCGCGGTAAACACGATCGAAATCGTGTTGAAAAGAAGCCCACGGATGATCAGAGATCATCCGTGGGCTTTGTGTTTCGATCATTTAGGTGGATTCAGTACGTCTCGACCGACGCCGTGATGGCGGGGCCGTCGACGTAAACATCGATGGATGAAGCAACGTAGCCCGGGGCTTCGACGCGGAGTTCGTTGACGCCGGCGGTGTGGCCGCGGACGGTGAACACGGCGACGCGTTGGCCGGGCTTGACGGTGACCGTGATGGGTTCGCCGGGGTCGTGGTCGTTGAGCGCGACGCAGTCGATCATGTCCTGGGCCGAGAGTTGGCCGACGACCTGGGTGTCGGTGGCGACGGGGATGACGCTGAGCGTAGTCTCTTGGGTCGGGGCCTGGGGCAGCTTGATCATCACGCTGGTGCGGCCTTGTTGCGGCACGTCGATCCGGCTGTTGGTGCCCATGCCGACGTTGCCCTGCAGGCTGATGCTAGGCGGGAAGAACGTGAGCGTCTGTTCAAACGGCTGGCCCAGCGGTCGGCCCTTGGCGTTCAGGGCGGGGTCGGCCGAGACGGTGACGCGGTGCGGCGTCCGGCCGGGTGTGGGCTCGAACACGAAGTCGTCGGCGAGTTGGGCCCCGTGGTCGGTGAAGACAAACGCGTCGGTGATGTCGGTGCCGTTGAGGCTGGCCGAGAAGCTGGCGGGGTCGGCCCGCTTGGCGTCGAGGTTCACGGCGATGTCGTGCGGGGTGCCGAGCTTCTGGCGGTGGTCGGGGCCCTCGACGGTGGCGACGGTGGACGAGCAGCCGGCGGCGGTGAGGGCGGCGGCGGTGACGCCGAGGAGGATCGTGGGGGTGGACTTCATGGTGGCGGTTCCCTGAGCGGTGAGAAGACTTCCCGGGTGCCCGCGGCGCGGGAAAATCCGGGGTCGAGGGGTTTCGGGGGCAACCGTATGATTCGAGTCGAGTCGTGCAACCGATAAAAACGCCCTTAAGGGGGTCCTGCGTTAAGAACTATCGGGTGTGCGGGTTAGAGAACCGGAGGACCGGGCCGGGTGCGAACGGGAAACGCACCCGGTTCTTTTTTTATTCAAAGGTTGGTCGACATGAACCAACCCAAGGCCCGCGTTTTTTGTGACGCGCCGCGGGACGCTTCGCGTCACCCGCTAAGCGGGCCAGGGGTGTTTCATCATTCGCTCGAATCACGCGTTGGCGAGGTGCTGCAGCAGGGCGGCGTGGGTCTGGCAGCCCAACAGGAACCGATCGAGGCCGAAGTGTTCGTCGGGGCTGTGGATGTTGTCGCTGTTGAGCCCGAAGCCGATGAGCAGCGTGTCGATGCCCAGTTGGTTCTTGAAGTCGGCGATGACGGGGATGGTCGCGCCCTCGCGGACCAGGGCGGGGGGTTGCCCGGCGGTCTCTTCGATGGCGTTGCACGCCGCGACCACCCACGGCGAATCGGTGGGCGTGGCGACGGGGTGGGCCCCGCCGTGGTTCTCGAGTTCCCACCGGCAGCCGCCGGTGTCGTGCTGGTGGAGCCAATCGGTGAACTGCTGGGCGACCTTGTCGGGCGACATGTTCGCGGGGATGCGGAAGCTGACCTTGGCCCCGGCGAAGGTGGGGATGACGGTTTTGGCGCCCTCGCCCATGTAGCCGCCGTAGAGGCCGTTGATGTCGCAGGACGGGCGGACCCATCGGCGTTCGAGGGTGGAGAAGTCTTTCTCGCCGAACGGCACGCTGCCAACGTCGCCGGTGAAGTCGTGTTCGTTGAAGCCGAGTTGTTGCCAAGCGTCGCGCTCTTGGTAGGTCAACGGCAACACGTCGTCGTAGAAGCCGGGGATGGTGACCTGGTTGTCGTCGTTGATGAGTTTGCCCAGGACGCGGACGAGTTGGGTGGCGGGGTTGGCGAGGGTGCCCCCGTAGACGCCCGAGTGCAGGTCGCGGGACGGGCCGTGGAGCTTGACGTCGAAGTAGACGAGCCCGCGGAGGGCGTAGGTGATCGCGGGGAGGTAGCCCGACTCGGTGTCCGGGGCGTCCCACATGGAGGTGTCGCTGAAGACGCAGACGGTCTTATCGTCGGCGTCCAGCAGCGCGGCGTGGTGTTCGAGAAACGCGGGCAGGCTGACGCTGCCGCATTCCTCTTCGCCCTCGATCAGGATCGTGACGTGGCAGGGTAGTTTCGTTCCCGTGGCGTGGTAGGCGCGGACGGCTTCGAGGAAGCACATCACTTGGCCCTTGTCGTCGGAAGCACCGCGAGCAAAGAGAGCGGGCGTCTTGGTTCCGGGGGCGTCGCGGACCGTGGGTTCGAACGGCGGGGCGGTCCAGCCCTCGACCGGGTCCGGCGGCTGCACGTCGTAGTGCCCGTAAAACAACACGCGGTTCTTCGCGTCGTCGGCGACCATCTTCGGCATCGTCTTGGCGACCACGACGGGGTGGCCTTGTTTACCATCAGCCCCGCCCCCGGAAGTGGGCTGCATCACTTCGACGTTCATGCCGAGCTCTTCGCAGTACGTCGCGATCCACGTCGCGCCTTCGTGGACGTGTTTCGTGTAGGCCGGGTCGGTGCTGACGCTGGGGATCGACAGCAGCTTCGACAGGCGTTTGACCGCGTGGTCGTGATCGGAAGCGAGGTGATCGAGGGGGGCGGTGTCGGGCATGTCAGGATTCTAATGAAAGCACCAACGCGCGGTGCGAAACAAAAACCCGCCGAGCAACGGCGGGTCTGGGGAGGCAGCTGGGCGGTGATTATTCGGAGTGGTCGTGGCGGTGCTCGCCATCGCCGTGGTCGTGGGCGTGGGAGTGTTCTTCGCCGTCGTGGGAGTGGGTGTGCGTGTGGTCCGCTTCGCCGAAGTATTGCTTGCGGAAGGTTTCGAGCGACTCGCGCAGCGGCGCGATCGCCGCGGTGTCGGTGGTCTGCTTGCACTTCATGGCGTAGACGATGATCTCGTGCAGCGACACCAGCTTGGCGAGGTAGGCGTCGTGTTCGGATTCATCCTTGGGCAGCTTGACGCGTTGGGCCAGGAAATACTCCTGGGCCTCGTCCATGATCTTCTGGGCATGGTCTTCTTTGGTGACGACCCAGCGGATCAGTTTTTGTTGATTATCCGCATCGTCGCTGTCGGCCAAGCCGACGATCTGCACCATCGCCTTTTCCATCGTGTCGATGTGCTGGGACAGCTCGGCAAACTTCAACTCATCGCCGAAGATCCCGCAGGGCACCTGGCAGTGCGCTTCGGCACGCGGGGCCGTGAACAGGACGCTGCCCGCGACGGTCAGAACGGAAAGGGTAAGAGCGGTAAAAAATGGGATGGTTTTCATCACTGCATACTACCGGCGGGCGCAAGTAGCGAAAGCTAATAATGCGCTACGGTAGACAGAAAGTATCGCCGGATAGGTTCAGGCTATCGCTCGGCCCGGTTTAGGGGTTCAAGTCGATCTGCACCGTGCCGTCCTGGATGCGGATCGGGTAGACGGTCGCGGGCTCGCCGAACTCGGGGTCGTCGAGGTCTTTGCCGTTTTTGAGGCTGTAGGTGTAGCCGTGGTAGGGGCAGGTGATGGTCAGGCCTCGGCGTTCGCCGTCGCCCAGCGGTAGCCCGGCGTGGGGGCAGTAGTTGGCCATGCAGTGCAGCTCGCCGTCCACGTTGAACACCACGATCGGCACGTCTTGGCCTTCGGCGTTTTCGATTTTCGTGCAGGCCTGGGCATCGACGGGGTAGTCGTCGGCCGGTCCGAGGTCGGTCCAGTTGGGCATGGGCGGGGGTCCGGTCTATAAATCAATCATGTCAGAGCAATTTTCCAATGGTAGTCGGTACGCCGGGCTGGTGAAATCGTTGGCGATCCACGCCTTCGAAATCGTCGAAGACGGCTCGGCCCACCAGCCGCGCCCCGGCGAGACGCGTTTCAGCCTCACCCAGATGTCGGCGACCGCCTACACCCTGATCAGCGAAGACCGCTACGACCCCGAGGTGCCGCCGACCGACCGGGACCACACGTTCGTCGACGGCCGAGGGCACAGCCGGCCGATCTACCGACACTTCGCGGCGTATCTCTACCACCGCCAGACCGGCGCGCCGCCGCCCGTGGTTCGACTCGATGGCCACGCTGACGACGTCTCGTTGCGGCTTTGGCGTTTGTGGCACGGCGTGGCGTCGGGACGCGACGACTTCGACGCCATCGATCGACTGCTCGGCGAAAGCGACGGCCCCCTGCATACGCAAACCACCGACGATGCGCCCGACCACTGGACCTACCGCGAACTCGTCGGCCTCCACGCGCTGCACGCGCTGGTCGAGCTCACCGATCAGCGCGACGACCTGCCGAGCCAACTCGGTTGGCGGCAACGGGTCATCGAGATCACCGACTATCACCAATATCACACCCAACCGGACTACACGACCTATCAGCCCTGGGGCTTGGCCGCCTTTCTGTCGAACCCCAACACCGTCATGTTCGCCGAGCAGCAGCTCCACGACACCCAGTCGCACCTGCAGATCGAAGGCGGCGTGGGGGCGTTGCTGCCCGCGTTGCTCTTGGCCGACGCGTACCGCTCGTTGGCCGACGCCGCCGAGATCAGCGAAGAATAAAAGTCAGCCCGAGGTGGTTGACCGGGGGCGACGCGCGTTACGATGTCTCCCTTTGCCGCCCCCCGTCCCCGTGGCTCTGCTTCCGCGTTGGGTTCCGTCTCGTGAAAGGTCTCCCGCCCGTGAGTGAATCGTTCAGCCTCGAATCGTTGGGCCTTGACGCCCCCCACGTCCAACGCAACCTCTCGCCCGCGGCGCTCTACGAAGAAGCACTCCGCTACGAGAACGGCACGTCGATCGCCGACTCGGGCGCGCTCATCGCCTACTCCGGCGCCAAGACCGGGCGATCGCCGCAGGACAAACGCGTCGTCAAGCAGCCCGGCTCGCAGGACGACGTGTGGTGGGGCCCGATCAACATGGACATCGACGACCGCACGTTCGCGATCAACCGCAGCCGGGCCGTCGACTACCTCAACACCCGGCCGCGGCTCTACGTCGTCGACGCCTTCGCCGGGTGGGACCCCAAGTACCGCATCAAGGTCCGCGTGATCTGCGAACGGCCGTACCACGCGCTGTTCATGTGGACCATGCTGATCCGCCCGACGCCCGAAGAGTCGGCCAGTTTCGGCGAGCCGGACTGGACCATCTTCAACGCCGGCCACTTCCCCGCCAACCCGCTCACCGCGGGCATGACCAGCCGCACCAGCATCGACCTCAACATCGCCGACCAGGAGTTCGTCATCTTAGGCAGCGAGTACGCCGGGGAGATGAAGAAGGGCATCTTCACCGTCATGAACTACCTCATGCCGAAGGCAGGCCATCTCTCGATGCACTGCTCGGCGACCTGCGACGCCGACGGCGAAAACACCTCGGTGCTGTTCGGCCTCTCGGGCACGGGCAAGACCACGCTCTCGGCCGACCCCAACCGCCAACTCGTCGGCGACGACGAACATGTCTGGACCGACACCGGCGTGTTCAACATCGAGGGCGGCTGCTACGCCAAGGCCCTCGACCTCAGCGAAGAAAAAGAACCCGCGATCTACCACGCGCTTCGCTTCGGCGCGGTGCTCGAAAACGTCAGCTACGACCCGGACGACCGCCACGTCGACTTCGCCGACCACAGCATCACCCAGAACACCCGCGGGGCTTACCCCGTCGAGGCGATCGACAACGCCCGCATCCCCGGGATCGCTGGCCACCCGACCGAGATCATTTTCCTGACCTGCGACGCCTTCGGCGTTTTACCCCCGGTCAGCAAGCTTACGCCCGAGCAGGCGATGTATCACTTTATCTCCGGCTACACCGCCAAGGTCGCCGGTACCGAGATGGGCGTCACCGAACCCGAGGCGACGTTCAGCCCCTGCTTCGGCGGGCCGTTCCTCGTGTGGCACCCCGCGAAGTACGCCGAGTTGCTCGCCGAGAAGATGAAGCAGCACGACACCAACGTTTGGTTGGTCAACACCGGCTGGGCGGGCGGCGGGTACGGCGAAGGCTCTCGCATCAAATTGTCCTACACCCGCGCGATTGTCGACGCGATCCACGCCGGCCAACTCGCCGAGGCGCCGACGCAGGCCGATCCTGTCTTCGGCATCCACACCGTCACTTCGGTCGAGGGCGTGCCCCACGAACTGCTCGTGCCGCGTCAGACATGGGGGGACGGCAGCGCGTTTGACGCTGCGGCCGCCAAGCTTGCGGGGCTGTTCAACACCAATTTCAAGACCTACGAAGACGGCGTATCTGACGCCGTGCGTGCTGCAGGGCCGCAACTTTAACGGACCTTCGGGGCGATCCCTACGCTTGACCTCCGCTGATCCACACGATTATCGGAGGACGATTTTTTATGGGTTCGGTTCGTCAAGCCCCGATTACACTGCAGCTTGATCTGTGGGAATGGGGTCGGTGTGGGACTGTCTCCCCGCGCGACGGCTACGGATCGAGTTAAGACCATTTCAGGGCCGTGCGTAAGGAAGACGCCGGCCCTTCACCACATTCAATGAGGAGTTATCGATGGGTATCGTGAAAGAATTTAAGGAATTCATTCTTAAAGGCAACATGATTGACCTCGCGGTCGGGCTTGTGATTGGCGCCGCGTTCGGTGCCACCGTTAAATCACTGGTTGACGACATTGTCATGCCGCCGCTTGGCTACCTGATGGGCAGGGTCGATTTCGCCGCGCTTCACATCCCGATCCCTGTGCCGGATGGCGACCCGGTGAAGATCAATTACGGGTTGTTCGTAAACGCCTGCATCGCATTGCTGATTCAAGGCTTGGCGATCTTTATCGTCATCAAGATCATTAACAAGATGAAGCGCAAGGAAGAAGAAGCGCCCAAGGAACCGCCGGCTCCGCCGAAGGAAGAAGTGCTGCTTACCGAGATCCGCGACCTGCTCGCCAAGCAGAACGGCTGATCGCGAAACCAAAGCCGCAATTTTATAGCCCACGGGTGGCCATCCGTGGGCTTTCTTTTTTGACCAACCATGCACCGACTTCACCGGATACTGCCGTCGCCGTACATCACCGCGCCATCGGGGTCTTTCTGGCCGTTCAGCGACTCGAACAGTACCGGTGCTTGGCTGGGCGCGACGCCGGGGGCGGGCTTCTCGTAGATGAACCCCGGGCGGTCGCCGGTGCGGGGGTTCTCCATGAGTTGTTCGAGCTGCGGCAACACGCTGCGCAGGTCCAGCAGGCTGTCGGGGAACCGGCCGTTGTTCTGGTCGAGGTACATCTGCAACCCGAAACCGATCTGCCGCATCTGATTGGCCGAGACGATCCCTTTGGCCTGGCTGCGGGCGTCGCGCAGCACGTCGAAATACGCCAGGGGCGAGTTGGAGTTCTTCGACTGCGCCTGCGGCCCGCCGGGCCGGTTCGACGCGATCGGCGAGGGGGCTGGGGCGCTGGGCTGCTTGGCCCGGCCGAGCTTCACTGTCGCCACGTCCCGGCCGGCAAAGCTCAGCGTGTATTCCCCCGCGTCGTCGGGCCGGGGGAACAGCAACGCAAAGGTCACGCGGTCGAACGGCGAGGTCCGCGACGCATCCACCAGCCGCGACACGGCCCAGTGCGCCTGCGCCCCGGCGTCCCAGCTCACGTTCAGCGTACCGCCCCGGTAGTCGGCGGTGACGGTCGGGCCGTCCGCGTCGGCGTGGGTCGTGACGAGTTGGCCGCTGCCCGTCAGCCCTTTCATCGCGGGGTAGCCCTGCACGCTGCGCGACGCGGTGAAGGACACCGTGCCCCGGGTGCGGCCCAGGGCGTATTCGGCTTCGCCGTTGATCACGCCGGGGATCTTCTGCTCGTCCAATCGGTCCGGCGTGGCCGAGGCGGGCAGCAACGCGCTGTAGTTACTCGTCTGGGCCGCGGCCAACTCGATGTCGATCGGCTGATCAAACGTCGCGGTCACCAGCCGCCCGGTGACGCCGCTGCCGGGGAGCTGAGAGCTGCGGCGGAGTTCAAACTCGGCGTCCTTGAGGATGTTGTCGCTGCCCGAGGTTTGGCCCTCGTTGTTGAAGATTTTTTGCTGCAGCGCGACTTCGAGCAAGACGTGGTCGCCGTCGGGGTCGGCCTGCGTGACCAGGAGTTCGTCGCGCCCGCCGACGCTAAACACGTTGGACCGCGGCTTGCCCGAAGCGTCGGTGTACTGCGTCACGACGCCGCCGGTCGCTCCGCCCCCGCCCAGGGCCGTGCCCCAGGTCGTGTTGCCCGCGCCGCTGCCGAAGGGCTTCTGCGTTTCGCCGGTGTCGAGCACCTCGACGACGAACACCGGCGAGGCGAAGTTCACCTGAGCCGCCCGCCCCGGCCCGCGCTGATACCAAACGCCAACGCCCGCCAACACCACCGGGATCAGCAGCATCCACACCGGCGTGACCTTCCAGCCGAAGAAGTTGACGAACTCGCGGTTCCACCACGGCGGACGGTTCGCGGCTTCTTCTTCCTCCCGCAGACGGTCGAGCCGAACCAGCCGGGGGTCGCGCCACTCGTCGCTGCCCGATTTTTCGGGAGTACCAGCGGCATCGGGCGCGGGCGGCGGTGGCGGGGCGGGTTTGGGGGAGGGGATGATGACGTTGTCGTACGTCCGCCGGTCTTCGGGCAACAGCTCCAACGTCGGGACGTCTTCGGGGATCACCAGCGACGCTTTGCAGGCCGGGCAGGTGCTGCGTCGCCCCGCGAACTTGTCGTCGACCCGCAACGACCGGCCACAAGATGGACAGTTGAAATCAATCGGCAAAACGACAACCCTTTGGGTTCCGGGTGAACTCTTGCGCTCAACCCTTACATCTTACCCATCACCATCGGCCCAACGAAGTCGGCCCGTGAACGTTACGGCGTTGCGTCGCGGCGGGCGGTGGCCGATCATGACCTGTTCATGGCCCGTTTGCCCTCGCCCCAACCCGGCACGCTCCTCGACCTGGCGACCCAACTGCACCGCGACGACGCGGAGCCATTGGATAAGCTACGTCGCAGGGACCGTGCGATCGGCCAGCAACTCGGATTGGATGAACGCCCCGAGGCGGCGAACGCCGCCGAGCGGGCGCGCCGGTTGACCGCTTGGCTCGACGCGTTGGACGAGGCACCGCACCGAGGGGGCGACGGGTTGCGGTGGGTCGGCCTGATCGCGGTGGGCCTGGGCTTGCTGCTGGGCTACGGGGCGGCGATGGGGCTGTTTTATTACGACGGCTCGACGCCGGTGAATGTCGTGGGGGTCTTGGCGGTGTTCGTCGGGCTGCAGGCGGTGACGCTGGTGCTGTTTGCGGTCGCGGCCTTGCCGGGGAACGTCCCGGGGGCGGCGTGGCTGCGCGACCTGAGCCCGGCCCGGCTGGCGACGCTGCTGGCGCGGTGGCTACCCGGCGAGACGCGGGACGCGGTGCAGCACATCCTCGGCCGGGGTCAGGCCCACCAGCGGGTCTACCACGCGGTGCAGAAGTGGCAGCTGCTGTCGTGGTCGCAGTCGATGGCGTTGGCGTTCAACCTCGCGGCGGTGGCGGGGGCGATGCAGTTGATCGTGTTCAGCGACCTGGGCTTTGGCTGGAGCACGACGCTGCAAAGGGAGGCCAGCGACATGCACGCATTGACCACGGCACTGGCGTTGCCGTGGCAGGCGGCGTTGCCGGACGCGGTGCCGCCCGCGGGTTTGGTCGAAGCGACGCAGACCTACCGGGCGGAAAATTTCACGCTCAGCGTTGCAGCGAAAGACTCGGCCAAGTGGTGGCCGTTCCTCGTGATGGCGATGGTGGTCTACGGTGTGCTGCCGCGTTTCGTAACGCTGATCCTGACCCGCCGACGATTGAAGAAGGCGGTGGTGCGGGCGATGGCGACGACGCCCGGTGCGGACCGGGTGTTGGAACGCATGACGTGCGCGGTGGTCGAGACCCAAGCGGTCGAACACGAAGGCGGAGACGTCGAAACAAGCGATGCGCCGCTTACCGAGTCGGCGTCCTCCCGCGTGGGTTGCGTGATCCGCTGGGCGGAGGCCGAGTACGACGGCGAGGCGTTGGACGCGGGCGGCGGGCGATCGCTCGACGAAGACCGGCAGACGATCGCGGCGGCGGCTTCCGGGGGCTCCGGGGGCGAGGGCAACGATCGGCCGGTGTTGATCCGGGTCAAAGCGTGGGAACCGCCGGTGTTGGAATTCCTTGATTTTCTGAGCGATCTGCGTCAAGCGCTCGGCGATGGCCGGGCGATTGAGGTCCAACCGATCGGCGACGGCGACCGGGCGATGTGGCAGCGAAAACTGGCGAGCGTGGGCGACCCGTGGCTGCGGCTGGTGTCGGACGACAACCCGCCAGCCGCCATGCCCGAAGAGGGTGGAGAAGGGAGCGGCGGATGAGCGAGCCGAGGTTTGCCGTGGTCGGCCACCCCAACAAGGGCAAGTCGAGCATTGTCGCGACGCTGGCGGCGGACGACGCGGTGCGGGTCGCGCCCGAGCCGGGCACGACGACGCGGTCGCGTGAGTTTCCGATGTCGGTGGACGGCTCCACGCTTTACACCCTGATCGACACGCCGGGCTTCCAGCGGGCCCGGCGGGCGTTGGATTGGATGAAGCAGCGCGAGACCACGGCCGACCAAAACGCGGCGGTGGTCGGCGACTTTGTGCGCGAACACGAACGGACCGACGCGTTTACCGACGAGGTCGAATTGTTGCGGCCGTTGCTGGACGAGCAGAACCCCGCGGGGATTTTGTATGTGGTCGATGGCTCGGTGCCGTACGGGCCGGAGTACGAGGCGGAGATGGAGATCCTGCGTTGGACCGGCCGGCCGAGCCTGGCGTTGATCAACCCGATCGGCGAGGCGGACCACGTCGAGGCGTGGCGGTCGGCGTTGGGGCAATACTTCAAGATCGTGCGCGTGTTCAACGCGGTGACGGCCGAGTTCGACAAACGGCTGGAACTGTTGCGAGCGTTTGGCCAACTCAAAGAAGACTGGCGGCAGCCGTTGGACCGCGCGGTACAGGCGCTCGACGCGGATCGGCAGCGGCGGCGGCGCGAGTCGGCGCGTGAGGTGGCGGCGATGTTAGCCGACGCGTTGACGTTGGAGGTGACGCGGAAGCTGCGGCCCGGCGAAGACCCCAAGCCGGTGCAGCCGGAGCTGTTGGAGAAGTTCAAGGGCGAGCTGCGTCGGCGGGAGAAGCGGGCGCGGGAGCGGGTCGAGTCGATCTACGACCACCACGGGCTGGATCGGCGGGAGGCGGACGCGGAGTTTGATCCGGCGGAGCAAGATTTGTTTTCCGAGCGGGCGTGGCACGACTTCGGGCTGACGCCGAAGAATTTGGCGGCGGCGGGCTTGGTGACCGGCGCGGTCGGCGGTGCGGCGGGCACGCACTGGTTGGATTTGGTCTCGGGCGGCTCGACGCTCGGCGGGGCGACGCTGTTGGGCGGCGTCTTCGGCGGGGCGGCGGGCGCGTGGGCGGGGTGGAAGGGCGGCGGCAAGCTCGCGGAGTTCAAGGTGCTCAACCATCACCTGGGCGGGAAGCTCTTGCGGTGCGGCCCGACGCGGAACCCGAATTTCCCGTTCGTGGTGCTCGGCCGGGCGCGGTTTCACCACGGCCTGGTTGCGGGGCGGACGCACGCCCAGCGCGGGGCGTTGGAGGTCGACCAGACCCAGGCCGGGGCGATGAACCCGCTCAGCGATACCCAACGCGATGCGCTGAGCAAGTCGTTTCGGGCGTTGGGCAAGGCGGGTTCGGACATGGATAAGATCAGCGAAGCCACGCGGCAACTAGTCGAGGTGATCGAGCCGATTTTGGTGGATTGATCGTGATCGGTCGGATGACCTCGGTCGTGTGTTGGGGGCGACCAAATCCAAAGAAGTCGGGTGCCACACCTCGTGCGAACGCACGATGTGTGCGAGCCTGTATCCGGCCGGGGCACCCATCGCCTTTCGGCGAGGTGTGGCACCCAAGGCGTTTGCAAGTCGTAGGCAATCAGTCAGACGTCGAGGTGGTGTCGGAGGACGGCTTCGATTTTCGGTTTGAGTTTCGCCCAGCGGGCGGAGGGCTTTTTGTTCACGGTCACGAAGTGGCCCACGACCATGACCGAAACGATCGGCCCGGCGGCGAATACCGCGGCCGCCAGCGCGTCCCCCGCGGTTTCGGCTTCCTCGGGGGTGCGATAACTTCGCATTGGAGGGGCCTTGTCCGCGGGGTGGCCTGTTGGGGCAGGCCAGGGCTGGTCGGTGATGAACTTCAGCGCATGGGGGTTGGGCGTGTCTTCGATTTGCAGGGCAGCAGCGGGCATGACGGGATCATGACAGATCGCGCGGATTCTTTCATTCCGGAGCTTAATCCGCGATGCGTTTCCTCCGATAAGTTGAAGGACTCTCGCTGGGGAATAGATGCCACCGAAAACCAATGACATCCTCCACACGTCACTGAACCTCACGGAGAAGCAATGGCAAACGCTGATCGCGACGCTCGAAGCGGGCAAGGGGCCGACGGTCCCGGCGACGCGTGATCGGCGTGACCTGGACGTCAAGCGTTACCCGCACGTCCGGCGGGTCGCGTTGCGGGTGATCCACGCGGGCGGGCAGAAGACCTCGCACCTCGTGCGATCGAGGAACCTGTCGGTCGGCGGGATGGGGTTCATCCACCTCAGCTTCCTGTACCCCGGCACGGTCTGCCACGTCGCGTTGCAGACCCGCCACGGCGAGAGCGTGGCCCTGGCCGGCAAGGTCAGTTGGTGCCGACACGTTTCGGGCCAGAGCCACGAGATCGGGTTGCGGTTTGATCAACTGATTCAGATCGACGAGTTCATCGATCTCGAAGCGCTCGACGACCCGGCCGCGGCATGATGAAAACCCGCCTTGGGTTCAGTCTCTCATCGATTCATGCACGAGTCGCGCAAGGGTGTTTTCGATACGCGGGGTATGTTTTTTGAGGCAGTAGATTCCGGCCTCAAACAGTATCGTCTTCATTTCGTGCTCAGTTTGGTGGGTCACCGGATACGCCACGGTGCCCAGTTGTAGCAGACACCATTTCGCGTTGATACGAGATAAACGAAAGCCGGTGAGGCCCGTCCACGGCCGAAGTGAGGGGCGGGGAATCATCTCTGCGTTCGAAGTCACGCCGAATCCTCCGAACGAAAAAACGATCCGCTGAATCGGTCCCTGCGTGATTAGTCCCGACAGGGCCACCCGGCGGTTTCGGGTGATACCCGTCACGATCAATGCCGACCCATCAAACTTCAACCCGCATTCGGGGCATCGTCCCGGCGATACCAAGCCGGCTAGCGAATAACCGCAGGCCAAGCAGTGATCGACTTCCTCGCGCCACTCGGGGGGTTGGGGCTCAGGCAAATGAACCCATCGCGGTTTGGTGAAACAGGCTGGGCGATTCGAGTTCGAGCAGTTGGCGTTTGGTGTCGATCCCGCCGCCGAAGCCGGTGAGCGAGCCGTTGGCGCCGATGACGCGGTGGCAGGGCACGACGATCGACAGCGGGTTGTTCCCGTTGGCCAGGCCCACGGCCCGGCTGGCGGTGGGTTGGCCGAGGCGGTCGGCGAGTTGGCCGTAGGAGATCGTGGTGCCGTAGGGGATCAGGCGGAGCTGCTCCCAGACGCGGAGTTGGAACGCGGTGCCCTGCGGGGCAAGTGGAAGATCGAAGGCTTGCCGACGACCCGTGAAATACTCAGCGAGCTGCGCGGCGACGACAGCGAAAATAGGGTGGTTGGCCGCGGCCTCGACGGGCTGGGCGTCCGGCGGCAGGGCGGTAATCTTGCGGCCGTGGACGAAGTCGATCCGCGTGAGCTGGGTATCGGTCGCGCAGAGGCGGAGTTCACCGACCGGTGAATCGAGTGTGTGGTGAAATAAAGAACAAGTGGCTTGCATCAAGAGTCATCCACGCGGAAGTTTAGCCTGCTTCGAGAAATTAAAAATACGATCGTGCAAAGGTCGGGCTTCACGTCGATTCGTGGACCTGCGCCTTCAACCAATCCACAAAATCGGTCGCCACCACGTACAGCCCGTCGCGGATCTGGCTCAGCCCCTGGTCACGGTCCCAGAGGACGATCGGGTATTCGAGGGCTTGCAGGTTGAACGGGTCGGTCGCGGGGTCGGCGCGTTCGCCGATGCCGACTTCGCCCTCGAGCTCGACGCTCTGGTCGCTGCCCGCGACGGTGCGGGTCCGGGTGTCGAAGCAGTACTGATCGCCGTTGCCGTCGTCGCAAAACGCGATCAAGAACGGCGGCAGCGGCGACTCCTCGTGGTCGCGTTCGATCTCGTTGGCCAGCACAAGGTTGCGGCGGGTCACCAGATCGCAACCGCCGACCCAATAGAGGTCCCAGTCGGGCAGCAACACCTCGCCCGCTCGCTCCATGAATTCCAGATAGCTCGGCGGCAGCGGCACGCCCAAGACTTCCTGCGCTTCGCAGACGTCTTCATCGGTCGGCGGCGGGGCGGGCTCGGCGAAGCCCTGCACCTCGGCAACAAACGTCATGCTCTCGATCGCGACATCGAGCGGTTTCATCTTGGCCATGATTCGATTGTCGCGGATTTTGGGCACGGCTGCACGCCTCGGCGTATTCCGTCATCCGCTGCACCACGGGCCGCCGTACGTTACGTCACGCATTCAACTAAGGCTTACTCGGCGTCCGAAGTCTCGTTCGCTTCCTCGGCGGCGGCGCGGTCGCGGCGCAGCCGGCCGTGGCGGGGGATCTCGCCCTCGGTGATGTACAGCACGTCCTTGGCGATGTTGCAGGCGTGGTCGGCGATGCGTTCGAGTTGCCGGCTGACGTTGATGTAGTGGACCATCTGTTCGGTCTGGTGCGGGTGGTCGCGCATCAATTCGATGGCTCGGCCGTACATCGAAGCGTGCATGATGTCGACCTCGTCGTCGAGCACGCGGACCTGATGGGCCAGCTCGACGTCGATATTGACCACCGCGTCCAGCGCGTGACGCAGCATCTGCTCGACGCGGCGCCCCATCGCGTCGAGGTCGAACGGCGGCTCGCTGACTTCGCCCTCGCTGGCGAGGTACTTCGCCTGCGCGGCGATCGACTTGGCGTGGTCGCCGATGCGTTCGAGGTCGTTGTTCATCTTGAGCACCGCGACGACGTAACGCAGGTCAAACGCCACCGGCTGGTGCAGCGCGAGCGTGTGCAGGCACTCTTCCTCGACGTCGATCTCTAAAAGATCAATCTTCTTATCGCCTTCGATCACCCGCTGCGCGAGCTCCACGTCGCGGCTGACGACCGACTCGATCGAGCTGCGCACCTGTTCTTCGCAGAGCGCGCCGAGGTTCAGCAGCATCTTCTTGAGCGTGTTGATCTGGCGTTGCAGGAATAGAGGCATGACGGCTTTCGGGGCGGGAGGGAAAAAGAGAGCGAAGCGAACGAGTGTAACACCGGCCGTCCCCCGGCGGGAAGGGGGCGGACTCAGGCGCTTTCGGCTGGGGGCGATTCACGGGTTCGATCGGAAGCAGGGCTGAGGCTGCCGGCGACCGACGCATCGGTGGCGGCTTCGGTCTCCGATAGTTCGGTTGTTTCGCGCCCGCCGCGGAACGTCAGCGTGAACGTGCTGCCCTCGCCCAGTTGACTGGTCACGCGGGCTTTGCCGCCCAGGCTCTCGGCGATGTGTTTGACGATAGACAACCCCAAGCCCGTGCCGCCCAGTTGACGGCTGCGGGCGCGGTCGGTGCGGTAGAACCGTTCGAACACCCGCGGCAGGTGCTCGGGTTCGATCCCCCGGCCCTCGTCGGCGACCGAGATCATGACCTCTTCGTTCCGACGCTCGGCCTTGATCTGTACCACGGTCTGCGCGGGGCTGTACTTGATCGCGTTGTCGATCAGGTTGACCAACGCCTGTTCAAGCAGCGTCGGGACGACTTGGGCGGTCACCGGCTCGGTGTCGATTCGCAGCTCGATCGACTTGGCGTGGGCTTTGGCTTGGCAGGTTTCGCACGCGGCCCGCAACACCGAGGCGACCGGGTGCGGTTCGATTTCGTCGACTACCGAAGCGCCTTCCTGTTCGAGACGGGTCAGGCTGAGCAGGTCTTCGATGATGGCGTCGAGGCGGTCGGTTTGCCGAGCGATGATGCCGGTGAAGTTCTGGCGGGGGCCGACGGGCATGTATTCGTCGTCGAGCAGGGTCTCGACCGCGGCCTTGATCGCGCTGATCGGCGTCTTGATCTCGTGCGAGACGTTGGCCACGAAATCGCGGCGGACCGATTCCAGCCGACGCAGACGCGTGATGTCGTGCAAGACCACCACGGCCCCGGCGTGGCGGCCCCCCGCGTCGCGGACCGACGCGGCGTGGGCCTGGATCGACCGGTCGTCGGTGCTCGACCCCGGGTTCAGACGCAGGCTGAGTTCGCCCGACGCCGGGACGCTGGCCGAGCCGCTCAACACCTCGGCGACGAGGCCCTGGAGCGCCGCGTTGCGGACCACTTCCTGGATCGGTCGGCCGACGGCACGCTTGGGTTCCAGCGACAGCATCAACGCCGCGGCGCGGTTCAGACTAATCACCCGCTCCTCGCCGTCGATCGCCAAGACACCTTCGACCATCGACGAGAGCACGGCCTCGAGTTCGCTGCGCCGACGCTCGACGCCGCCCAGCCGTTCGGTGAGCTGGCGATGGTGTTCACGCTGACCGGACAACGCTTCCCTGAGCCGCCGTACCCGCCGACGCAGCACGACCGCCACGACCACCGTGGTCGCTAAGGCCAAGGCCAACAGGATGGTCAGGGTGGTGTGCATTAGGGAAGGTGTCTAGGAATACAAGCGCGGGACGGCGGGCCAACTTTTGACGAAACCCCGACGCGTGCCGTGGAGCTATCGTAACCCGTCGAGCCCCGGCCGCCGCTGTTATTTCGGGATCAGTCTTTGAACCGGTAGCCCACACCGCGGACGGTCTCGATGCGTTTGCCCGACGCGGGGCCGAGCTTGCGTCGCAGCGCCACGACCTGCACGTCCACGCTGCGGTCCGTGACCGCGGCGAAGCCTTCGTGCAGCGAGTCGATGATCTGCTGGCGGGTGAAGACCCGGGCGGGGCGGGAGACCAGGAGCGTGAGCAGCTTGAATTCGGTCGCGGTCAACTCCACCGGATCGCCCTCGGCGGTGACCTCGTGTCGTTCGAGGTCCACGCGTACCCCGGCCGACTCGACTACGCGGCGCTCTTGGCTGTCGGCGTCCGCGCGGCGGAGCACGGCCTTGATCCGGGCCATGAGGATGCGGGGGCTGAACGGCTTGGTGATGTAGTCGTCGGCCCCGAGTTCGAGGCCTTGGACGATGTCGCTCTCTTCGCCCTTGGCGGTGAGCATGATGACGGGGATGTCGGCGGTCTCGGCCTTGGCTTTGAGGCTGCGGCAGACCTCCAGGCCGTCCATCGACGGCAGCATCAGGTCCAGCAGGATCAGGTCCGGCGGTTGGCTGCGGACCAGCTTGAGCCCGTCCTCGCCGGTCTCGGCGGTGAGCACGTCGTAGCCCTCGCGGTCGAGGTTGTACTTGAGCAGTTCGAGCAGGTCGCGCTCGTCTTCAACCAAAAGGACTTTCAGATCGGGCATGTTGCAGACACCTTGGTGAGGGGAGCGAAGAATGTAGCAGACCGCCTCACATTCCCCATGTCCTTCACGAAAAATTGACAATCTGGGCTTAGACGGAACTCAACGTTTCGCATCGACCTTCGTGTTTTCCGGTTCTGCGCATGAAAAAGGCCCGCGGCGTTGCGGCCGCGGGCCCTACGGTAGGTTGTTCATCAAGAGGCGAGCAGGCCGCTTTAGAACAGAAGCTGGAACTGGGCACGCAGAGCAAACTGGCCGTCTTCACCCGCGGCGTCGCCTTGAAGACCGAGGCTGTCGCTGACGGTGAGGTTGGTCGCGTCCAGCGGATCGAGGACGAAGACGCCGTCGATGGTGAACTTGGCCGAGTGCTTCTTGAGGTAGTAGTTCACGCCCGCCGTGATGACGCTGACTTCGTCGACACCGGCGACGTCGGTGTCGATGAACTCGTAGCGGACGAAAGGTTCCCACTTGTCGTCGATGGTGTAGCCGGCTTGGGCGAGGAGACCGAACGGATCGCTTTCGACGCCGCCGCCGGCCGCTTCCTGGACCTCGAAGTAAGCCGCAGCAAAGAAGCTGATGCCCGAGTTGTTGTAGAGGGCGTCAACGGTGAGGCGGGTGAACGAATCGAGGCCGCCCGTGGCTTGGTTCACGCCGGTCTTGGCGACTTCGTGGTGCACCGCACCGCCGATGTTGATGCCCATCTCGTCTTCGACCCAGGAGGTGTAGTCCTTGGCGAAGCCCTTGCTGCCGCCGATGGTGTAGTCACCGCGGACGGTGATGGCCAGGTCGGCGGGGGTTTCGTTGAAGTCGCCGTTGCCGCCTTCGCCGGCGTTGGCACCGTCGCTGAGCATCGCACGGATTTTCAGATCGTCCATGGGCTTGAAATCGACCTGGATGCCTTCGGTATGACCGAGGGTGAACTGTTCGGTCACCAACGCACGCTCGGCGGCCTGCTGACGGCTCGAGCTGGTCAATTCGTCAAACGCAAACGGAGCCTTGAAGCGGCCCGCGGTAAGGTTGATGCCGTTATCGAACTTGTAGCCAACCGTGAGCACCTCGAGGCCGGTGTTGTTGGTGTCGCGGTTCGACGAGAAGCTAAACGAATAGGTGACCTTCGGGTCGGCGATGTGGCCTTTACCTTTGATCTTGGTGCGACGCAGTTGGAAGCCCGCGAGGTTGTCGCCGTCGTCGATGCCGGTGCCGGGGGCGTTGGTGCGGTTGTTGTAGATGTAGCGGACTTGGGCTTGGGCGGAGAGACCAAGGCTGAATGCGCCGTCGGCGGACTCGAGGAAGAAGTTCTTGCCGTTGTGCCCGGCGGTCATCTCTTCGGCCTGGTAGTTGATGCGCGACTGGGCGTCGAGCAGGGCGGCGTCGGTCGCGGCCTTGAGGTCGGCGGTCGCTTGGGCGGTGGTGCCGCCCTTGAGCTGGGCGAGCTCGGCTTGCATCGCGGCCATCTCGGCGCGGAGGGCGTCGAGTTCGGCCGAGCTTTCGCCCATCGCCACGACGGGCGTGCACAGCGCCGCGGCCAGAACACCGGTAGTCAGATTACGTTGCATCGATCAGGTCTCCAGAGAGTGAGGAGGTAAGCAGTCCACCCCTGTAATTCCCGGACGTCCGGGTGCAAGAGGTTGGCGAAAGGTACGGGGCACATGTGAGGATTGAGCAATCACCCTGTTAGAAGATGATTAACGATGTGAAAGATCGGGGTAAACCGTAAGACGTGCTAATCGCATCAAATTCGTTAGATATGTAGGGAAAATCACCACGCCCCTTGGTTTGGCACGGTCTGCGGGTCGTCATTGAATCGTTAGTGTTCGACATGGCGGGGGTTGGGTCGGTCGGGGTCGATCTCACGCAGGTAAGCCCATGTGTAAAGCCCGGTTCGATGACCATCGGAAAACTCGATCCGAAGCGCGTAGTTTCCGACCAGTTCCGCGGTCTCGGCCCGAAAAGGTTGCGTCACGTCTTTCCCGGACGTCGGAAGCACCGTCAGCGGGTTCTGAGCCTGTTTTTCTCGGAACGCCTTGGCCTCGGCCGAAGGCGAATGCCGGCGGAGATACCCCACGGGGTACACCGACACCCGCCCGTCGCTCCAGGTAACGGTCAACGCGGTGTCCTTCTTGAGGTCCAACGCCGTCGGCCGGAGCCCCGGCGGCAGCGGCTCCACGACTTCACCAAAGTCGTCCGAGCCCTTCACTGCCCCCCGATCCTCGGGAGGCCCAAACTGGATCGGTTGGTGTGCCATCGACTCGCTTCCTTACGTCACGCCCTCCGGCGAGCGGAGGCGAGCGGGCTTTAGCCCGCGGGTCTAACCCTATCCCTACCCCCACCCGAACCCCAACCCCATCACTCCGCGACGAACCCCCGCGTCGCTTCCCGCATCTCCCGGGCCCGGCCGATCAACGCCGGCACGTCCTGCTCCGCCGCGGGCACCTCCGCGGTCAACTCGTAATGCCACGCCACGTTCGACTCCGCCCCCGGCAACAACTCCGCCACCAGGTCCGGCCCCGGCAGCTCCCACCACGGCATCTGGGCCTCCCCCGTCGTCCACTTCGGCTCAAACCCGTCCTTCTCCAGCCGCACATCATATGTACCGTACCACCGAAACGGCACCGACACCGGCGTCCGCCCAACCTCCTCGTCGTTCAACCACACCAACGCCCCCGCCGGCTCCGACGTGATCGAAATCGTCCGCTGCACACACCCCCCGCCCCCGGAAGCCAAGGCAAACAAGCCTGTTGCCGTCAGTATCTTCGTCGTCCACAACTTCATCCCCGCAGTGTATCGCCCCCCCAACTGCATCGCACCCAAACCCACCACTACCCCACCACTTTCCGGCCACTTCCCCGCCACTCGGTGTCCGGGCCCAAGCATCTTTCCACCATCTACTGCGCTTTGCATCGTGTGATGTCCTTAAATTCCATAGTGCGAAGTGCGAAGTCCCAGGTCCGAAGTCCGAAGTTTGAAGTCCGAAGTCGGAAATCAGAAGGCAGCCGCCAAGCTTTTTCAACACCTACCGCAAGACCGCCCATTCCCCACGCCCACCCCCCATTCCCCACGCCTTCGCCCCGCGTCCCCCACTTCAAACTTCGCACTTCCGACTTCCAACTTCCCGCACCCGCCAACCCTGCCCACGGCTTCCGCGCTCCACCACGCCCGCCGCGGCGAGTTCGTGCATCGCCGCCCGCACCGTGTCCCGACTCACGCCCAGCGCCGCCGCCACCTTCCGCTCCCCCGGCAGCCGTTCGCCCACCACCCACTCCCCCCGCGCCGCCGCCGCCCAAAACCACCGCAACACCCGTCCCCGCTTCCCCGGCCCAATCCGCGCCCTCGCCCACCGCGGCCGCAAATGCCCCGGCACCCCCCGCCCCGCCCCCGGAATGGAGAAA
>JBCCST010000028.1:0-44465 GCA_039199695.1 Planctomycetota bacterium
AGGACGACGCTGAGGGTGAAGTTGCCGTCGGCGTTGTGGACAAACGAATGCCCTTGCGTGATCGCGTCGGCCGGCCAGAGACACTGGAGGTTCGGGGCCAAGAGGTAAAGCAGTTTCTGAGCGACGTCCGCGGTTTTCTGGGCGGCGGTGGTGTTCGCGGTGAGCACGGCGACGAAGCTCTGAAACACGTCGAGGTCGGCCGGGAGCGAGAGGCGTTGGTTGACCCGGCCGCTAAGCGAGCTCGTGACCGCGCCGACCAGGAACGTGGCGATGCAGATCAGCAGCGTCATCACCTGCCCCAGACGGGTCGAGACCGCGATGGCGACCGCGGTGAGGATCAGGACCGCTTCGAAGATGAAGACCAGGCCGATGGCGATCTGGAAGAGCTGGCCGCCGTGGTCGGTGAACTCTTGGACGGGGTTCTGCAACTCCCAACCCTTGCCTAGGACGAGGATGCCCACGAAAGCGAGAGTCATCGTGGCCGCGAGGGTTTTGATGAACGTCGAAGTGAAGACCCAGTTGTAGAGGTAGTTGCCGACGGTGGCGACGCCCAGGGCGACGAGGGCCGCCAACAGATTCAGGAAGATCACCGGTGTGTCGAAATCATCGCGGGCGGTGGACATGACGCCGTGGCGGTAGGTTCCCATAAAAAGCAGGCTGAGGACCCAATACGCGACCAGAATCGCTCCGGCCACGCCCAAAAACTTGCCCAGCACGAACAGCGGGCGGTTGACGGGTTTGCTGACCACGGTGAGGACGGTTTTCTGTTCGATCTCGCGGGAGAGCACGCCGGTGGCGCTGAACGCGGCCAGGAGCATCCCGGTCAGGAAGATCATGGACAGGCCCATGTCGATCAGGAGTTTGCGGTCGCCGTCGCCGGTCTCCATGGAATAGGCCGAGAGCGAGGGGTTGAGGATCAGACCCAGCGCCGCGACCAGGGTGAGCACGGTGAAGATCGGTTGGCGGATCGACTCGGTGAAGGTGTTGCGCGAGATGGTCAGAAGCTGTCGGATCATGAGAGTTGGGTATCATACGCAACCCCGCCGCCGCGGGTCGGTGTCGGAGAGACCCGGGTGCCTAGAATGTGCACCTGATTCATGCCGCCTCTCGGCCCAAACGGCCCCGGGCTCGGGGTGGGGCGGCGTTCTCGGAAATCTCTTGGGGGTAGTTCCGAGAACCGCGGTTACGGCATTGGGCCGAACCCCGCGGCTTCGCAAGCGTATGATGTCCCAACTCTAGTAGGTTTCCTTTCCCCGTTTGTTAAAGCCACGAAGGCCCCCAAGCCCCTAACCCATTGATCCTTTCCGGAAGCTTCCGGAATCTCTCATCCCGCCAGGACGTTTCGCGTATGCCCGCTGGACCCGCTCAAAACCTCACCGACGACCAACAAACCTACGGCCGGGCGACCTCGGCGGCGCTCTTGGGTCTGGCGACTCAACTGGTGTTTGCGATCATCGTGGCGGGGCTGGGTTTGTACGCCCAGTCCGGCGCCTTCCACGCCGGGGCGTGGTACCTCTTCGGCGGGCTGCCGATCTGGGTGGCGCTGTGGATGCTGTTCAACCAGCACCGCTTGGAACGGGTCGAAGCGCTCGAGGCCGAGCAGCTTGCGCAAGAAGACGCCCGGGCCGCGGCCTTGTTCGACGAGGCCGGCCACAACCTTGCCACCGCCCGCAAACGCCTCGACGGCTTCTACAAATGGGGCCTCAACGCCGTCTCCATCAGCGTGGCGATCTATCTGCTCGCGGCGGGCACCGCGCTGTTTTTTGGCAACTATAATCTGATCGATAATGTCGACGGCGAAAACGATTACCAACGCCTGCTCGTCGGCGCGCTCGCTAACCTCGGGGCCAACCCGTGGATGCTCGTTGGCTTCACGGCGCTGCTGGCGTTTCTGGGTTTCCTGGTGGCCCGATATATCGCGGGTATGACTCGTGTCGAGCAGTGGCAACTGCTCCGCGGCGGGGCGGCGTACCTCATCGGCAACGTCTTCGTGATCATCCTGTTGGGCGGCGCGACGCTGGCGATGGTGCTCATGCAGAGCCCGGCCGTGCTCGCGGTTCTGTCTTTGGTCATCCCGCTGTTGATGGTCGTCCTGGGCATCGAGACGTTGCTGGCGTTTGTCTTCGGCATCTACCGACCCCGCAAGTCGGACGAGGTCGTCCGCCCCGCCTTCGACTCCCGGCTGCTCGGCTGGCTGACCAGCCCCGAGTCGCTGGGCAAGATCGTTTCGGAGACGCTGAACTACCAGTTCGGCTTCGAGATCACCAAGAGCTGGTTCTATGTGTTGCTCGGCCGGGCGCTGACCCCGCTGATCCTTTTCGGCCTGATCGTGTTGATCGGGTTTACCAGCGTGGTCATCGTCGCGCCCAACCAGCAGGCGGTCATCACCCACCAGGGCACCTTGGTCCGCATCGCCGACCCCGGCGTGAGCTTTAAGCTGCCTTGGCCGCTGGGCCGGGCCAAGAAGTACGACGTCGGCCGGTCGCAACAGATCGTCATCGGCGCCTACGCCGAGTCTAAGCGGATCCCCGGCATGGCCATCCTCTGGACCACCGCCCATATCCAGGGCGGCGAGGAATACTTCGCCACCGCTCCCACCGAGATCGACGACCCCAGCCTTCGGCAGAGCGTCGAGCAAGACCTTCAGGGCCTCGAGTCATTCGATGGTGACGACGGGTTTGAGGAGCCAACGTCGCGCCTCGGCGGCCTCGTCTCGCTCCAGGCGATCGTGACCTACAACATCGGCGACCTGCGGGCTTATGTTGCCGCCGGGTCGCCAAGCCGACCCGAGCAGGTGCTCGCCGCGGTTTCGCAACGCCACCTCAACGCCATCGTCGCCACCCAGCCGATCGACGATCTGATCGGCGACGGGCGGATCCTCATCGGCGAGCAACTGTTCGACATCATCCGCGAAGAAGTCGCGTCCTACGGCATCAACATCCAGGACGTCCTGCTCTACGACGTGCATCCGCCCCGCGAAGGCGAGGTCGCGGCGGCCTTCTTGCAGCAGGTCAACGCGTTGCAGTCGCAGAAGACCGCGGTGGAAAACGCCGAGCGTGACGCCATCGGCATCCTCAGCAGCGCCGCGGGCTCGCGGACCGAGGCGTTGCGGGCCGAACGGGAAATCCAACAACTCACCGAACTGCGTAATCGCCGTGACGGCTCGGACGGTGAAGTTCCGGCCGACATCGAACAACAGATCCTCGACCAGGAAACCCGGATCAACCTGCTCATCGATGAGGCCGGCGGTGAAGCCGCCCGCACCCTCGCCGACGCCCGCCAGGAACGTTGGGAAGTCGCGCTCGCCGAGAAGGCGGAGTCCGGCCGCTTCGCCTTCGAGCTCGCCGCGTTCAACATCGCCCCCAACTATTTCAAGACGCGTTACTACCTCAACGCGATCGCCGAGGCGTTTAATCAGAGCAACCGCCGGGTCATCTCGACCGTTCCGATCACCGACGACTCCACCATCCGTTTGAACCTCGAAGAAGCCGCGTCTCCGGGCGGACTGTTCGGTGCCGAAGAATAAATTCCATCCTTAATTTTCGCTCCCGTTTTGCCCCGTTGATCCGTTCTGCCTTGTTCCACCCGCCATGCGAAACATCACCACCCTCATCATCGCCGCGATCATCGTTTTGGTGCTCGCCTTCTACATGTTCTTCTTCCAGGTCAGCTTCGACGAGCGGGCCGTGATCACGACCTTCGCCAAGGCCGAGCGTCCGGTCTACGCCGAGGACGGCGTCACGGTTGTCGAGGCCAATAGCTTGATCCGCGAGCCGGGTATCCGTCCGAAACTGCCCTGGCCGATCCAGAAGGTCTACCGCTACCCGACCAAAGTCCAACTGCTTGAGCAGGAGCTTTCGCAGCTTCAGACCGCCGACGAAAATTCGATCGTCTTGAAGACCTACGTCACCTGGCGGATCGCCGACCCTTATCAGTTCTTCGTCGCGCTGCAGAATATGGAGACGGCCAAGACCCGCATCGGCACGCAGATGCAGAACCTCAAGGGTGAGTTTTCCAAGTACCGCTTCGATCAGATGGTCAATACCGACCCGGATCAACTCGCCCTCGACGAGATCGAGAGCAGCATCACCCAGAAGCTACGCCAAGACATTATTGATCTGAACTACGGGATCGAGATCGAACAGGTGGGGGTCCGACGGATTTTGTTCCCCGAGGCGACCACCGAGAAAGTTTTCGAACGCATGCGCTCGACCCGTCAACGTCTCGCCGCCAGTGCTGAGCAGGAAGGCGAGAACCGGGCGACCGCGATCCGTTCCGAAGCCGAGCGGATCAAGGGGCAGATCCTCAGTTTCGCCAATGCCGAGGCCGAGCGTATCCGCGCCCAGGGTGTCCGGGAAGGTACTAAGGGCTATAAACTTTTCGCCGAGAACCCCGAGCTGGCGATCTTCCTCTCGAAGGTCGATACCCTCCGCAAAATGTTGCCGGGCTCGACCCTCATCCTCGACGCCAACGCGATGCAGTTCATGGACCTGTTGATCACGCCCGAAGCGGAATCGGAGTAACCCACGGCTCGGGCCGGGCTCTGAGACCCGTCGCATGTGACGCCCTCGTTTAAATGAATTACCCCGGGCTAAGCCCCGGGCCCACGGCAAACGCTACCACTTACCATGGCCGAAAATCTCCCCGAACAACCCGCCGCCACGACCGACCAAGACGGTGCGCACCGTTTTATGTCCGATGAAAACGTGCAGGCCGTTGACCCCGCCCAGCAGTCTCTCTCGGACGCGTTGCGCGTCAGCTTCCTCTTGCTGCGGGTCGTGATGATCGCACTCGTGGTGATCTACCTGTTCAGCGGCATCTATCAGGTCCCCGAGCAGAAAGAAGCCGTGGTCACCCGCTTCGGTAAGATCGTCAAGGACGCCGAGGGGAACGCGACCAAAGAACGCGGGCTGCACTTCGGCTGGCCTTTCCCGATCAACAACGTCATCCTCGTGCCGATCAACGAGCGACCGATTAACCTGTCCACCGCGTTTTTCTACGAAGGCGAGGGCGGCACCCGGCCGCTCAACCCCGAAAAAGACGGCTCGCTGATCACCGGCGACGCCAACCTCGTCCACGCCCGATTTAACGCCGGCTATATGATCACCGACCCCGTTGCCTTCCTGGCAAACTTCGGCGACCCCGAGGGCGTGACACGCCAGCGGATCGGTCTGCACGGCGGCGGGCAATACGAGATGACCGATGTCAATCTGACCGGTCTGCAGTTGGCCGACGGCTTAGTCAACAACATGGTCGAACAGGGCATCGTCCACGCCGTCGCCAGCCAAACGGTCGAAGACATGATCGGTGGGCGGCTGAATAACGAACGCGCGCTAGAGATCGCTCAGGCCAAGCTCGACGAGCTTAACGTGGGCATCACGCTGACAAAAATCACGATCGACCAAACCGAGATGCCGCAGTCGGTCGCCGACGCCTATCAACTCGTTGCTCAGGCCGAGGCCACGCGCGCCACCCGTATCAACGAAGCCGAGTCCGACCGCACCCGGCTGCTGGGCGAAGCCGGCGGCAAAGCCGCGCTGCCCGTGCGTGGCCAGGACGGCGAACTCGTCAAGCTCCTCAAAGAGTATGAGATCGCGACGACACTCGACGACACCGCACGCCTCGCCGAGCTCGACGTGCAGCTCAGCCAAGTGTTCCGCACGTTGTCGGTACCCACCTCGGAGGGCGACGCTTCCGAGGAAGACAACGGGATGTTAACCATCGGCGGCGAAACCGCGACGATCATCAACAACGCCCAGATCGAAAAATCCCAGATCGCCCAACGCCTCAAAACCGAAGCCCAGACCGTGGTCGAGCTCAAGGAAGCTTTCGAGCAAGACCCCGAACTGTTCAAGCAACGCCGTTGGCAATACGTACTCCGTGAGGTCTTCAGCGAAGACTCGGGCATCGAATTGTTCTACGCCCCCTCGGGCCAACGGTTGCTGATCGAAATGAACCGCGACCCGAAGATCACCCGGGTCAAAGAGCGCGAGCGCCTCGAACGCGATATGGAAGAAAACGCGGCCCGATGATTTCGGCTCGCGGGACGAATTTCCGAGCCATTCGTGTCGACTCCATCTGGTCTGAGCTAACGCTCATATCCAGTTCGCCCGGAATCCGAAGTCTAAAATCCAGTAACCCCTCATGACCCAACTCGCCGCCCAACCCGCCGCCGCCGATTCTGCTGACCACCTGATCCAGTGCGCCCGCCTGACCAAGGTGTTCAAGGATTTCTGGCTGCGCGACCGGGTCACGGCCGTGAACAACATCGACCTGGACGTGCGTCGTGGCGAAGTCTTCGGCCTCCTGGGCCCCAACGGCTCGGGTAAGTCCACCACCATCAAGATGATCCTCGGGTTGTTGCACCCGACCTCCGGCATCGTGTCGGTCTTCGGCAAGCCGGCCCGCGACGTGACCGTTAAGAAGAACATCGGCTACCTCCCCGAAGAGTCCTACCTCTACCGTTTCCTCAACGCCCGGGAAACCCTCGAGTACTACGGCAAGTTGTTTCATCAGGACCGCCGGAAGCGTCAGCAGCGCATCGACATGCTGCTGGAAATGGTCGGCCTCGACAAAGTCCAACGACGGCCGATCGGCGAATACTCCAAAGGTATGCAACGCCGGATCGGCCTCGCCCAGGCGTTGATCAACGACCCGCAGTTGCTGATCCTCGACGAGCCGACCACCGGCCTCGACCCGATCGGCACGCGCCAGATCAAAGACCTGATCCTCAAACTCCGCGACACCGGCAAGACCGTGTTGCTGTGCTCGCACCTTTTGTCCGATGTCGAAGACGTCACCGACCGCGCCGCGATCATGTTCGGCGGCAAGGTCCGTCGCCACGGCACCATCGAAGAACTGCTGGCCAGCGAAGATCAGACCACGATCACGATGCCGACGCTGTCGAACGTGGACACGGAAAAACTCGTGGCGGCGCTGGACGCGATGGGCGTGAGCGAGGTGCAAGTTACCCAGTCGCGGCAAAAGCTCGAGTCGCTGTTTTTGGACATCGTCCACCAGGCCCAGTCCGAAGGCGCCGCCACCGCGGGTGCGGGCAACGCGGGCCAGGTCGCGGCGTTTCTCACGCAGGCCGATGAGCGTTCGGGCTCGGGCGGTGACGCCGAGAGCGCCAAGGTGCTCGACCAGTTAACCGCGGTGACGCCCGCTGCTCCCGAAGCCGGCCCGGCCCCCGAAGCCGCCGAGCGGACGCCGGAGAAAAAGCAATCCGACGAAGTGCTGGCCGGCCTCACCGGCGAGAAGCCCGCGGACGCCCCGGCCAAACCCGCCGCCAAGCCAGCATCCCCGTCCGCCCCATCCCCGCCGCCTTCGTCCCAGGCCGATAGCGCGGTCCTCGATGATTTGATGGGGGATTGATCTTTACGATGCAACGCCCCCGCGCCCTGACTTGGTGGATCGTTTACCTGGCGATCGGATTCGCGACCGCAGGCTTGTCGTATCTGTTGATCGCCCAAGGGGCCGAGATCCTGGGCAACGTGGTCTTCCTGTTGGGCGGCATCGGGTCGTTGGCGTGGTTGCTCGCCGGGCTGGCGTGGTGGCGGACGAACCCTTGGGTCGCCAAGCTCACCCGTTTCCTGGTGTTGACGTGGGGTATCGGCCTGGTCGCGGGCTTCTGCTTGCGTTTGGGTTACGACAGCGCGGCGATCATGTTGGCGGGCGTCTGGGGCATGACGGTTTCGTTCATGCTGGGCCTAGAGCTGCTTCGGCTGTTGTTCTCGCCGGGCTTCGCGGTGTTGGGGGTGGCCCGGACGCTGCTCGACGAAGCGATCCGCATGAAGATGGCGCTGATCTTCGTGGTGATGATGGTGCTGTTCGTCCCGGTGCTGCCGTTCATGCTCGGTGGCGAGACGCGGCTGCAGTACCGCCTCGAATCGTTCTTGACCTATTCGCTGACGCTGGTTTCGACGCTGCTGGCGGCGATGACGATCTTGCTGGCCGCCCGCACGGTGAGCAGCGAGTTGACCGATCGGCAGGCTTTTTTGACGCTGACCAAACCCGTCAGCCGGGCGGGGTATCTCGCGGGCAAGTGGGTCGGCATCATGGGGCTTAACCTGCTGTTGTTGGTGGTCTCGGGGGTGGGCGTGGTGGCGTTTGTGAAGGTGATCGAGCGGACGCCGGCGATGGACGCGGCGGACTACATCGCGGTGCAGGAGCAAGTGTTGACCGCGCGTTCCTCGGCCGCGCCGGTTCCGGTCGATAACGCGCGGCTGACGATCGATTTTGAGCAGCGTCTCGAAGACCTGCGGCTGCGCGGGGCCGACCCATTGATCTACGGCAACATCGGCGACCCGATCACGCAGATCTCGCCGGCCACCCGCCAAGCGATTCAACTCGATGCGCTGCGTGAATGGCTCACCATCGCGCCACGCAACCAGACGACCTACCGCTTCACGGGCCTGCAAAAAGCCAAAGAGAAAGGCATCACCGTTCAGCTGCGGTTTAGCCCCAAGGCCGCGACGGCGGCGAGCGACAACATGGCCCGTATGGCGTTCCGCGTGAACGATCGGCCGTACCTCGACCCCCGCACCAGCCAGCCGTTGCCGCCGGTGCGCAACAACACGTTCCACACCGCCTATTTCCTCAGCGAGGATATCCGCGACGACGGCACGCTCGACCTGACGATCATCAACACCGGGGCCGACGTTGGCCAATCGTCGATCAGTTTTAAGCCCGGCGAAGGGTTGGAGATTTTCTACAAAGTCGGCGGCTTCGAGACCAACCTCGCCAAGGGGCTGGTGGTGGTCTGGATCCGGCTCGGGTTTCTGGCTGCGCTGGGTTTGGCGGCGGCCACCTTCTTGGGCTTCCCCACGGCCTGCTTGCTGTGCTTCCTGGTTTTCTTTGCGGCGGTGGGCAGCGACTACCTGAGCGAATCGTTGAGCCAATACGCTTCGATCCCGCGGGACGAAGTGCCGTGGTGGGACAAGATCTGGCTGACCGTCGGCAAAGCGATTGATCAAGTGCGCGAAGGGGAAACCTACGACGCGTTCAAGCTGGTGATCCGCCTCATCGGCGAGGGGTTCACGTTTGTGGTGCCGCCGATGGCGCGGTACAGCCCGACCCCGCTGATCGCCTACGGCCGATCGGTCGAGGGCGGGATGATGCTCGGCGCGTTGATCCGTATCGGGCTGGTCAGCACGGGCGTCGTCGCGGTGTTCGCCGCTTTCGTGTTTGGTCGGCGGGAAGTCGCGCGAGTCACCGTTTAATTTGGCGACGTGGTGATTTAGCGATTTGGCGATTGGCTATTGCACCTCAAAGATAAAGCACGGCATACGATTTAAATCACCAAATCACCAAATCACCCCATGTCCAAAGACCGCATCACCCAACTCGTTGCCCTGATCGTCATCATCGCCGCGTTGGCGGGCAGCACGTTGTTGATCAACCCGATCAACGCGCAGCGTCGCGATTTGCAATTGACGTTTGCGGTGGACAACAACCAAGCCGACCCGCCCCAGTACGCGCTGCTCGCCGCGGGGCTGGGCAGCTTCCGCGGGGTCGCGGTCAACGCGTTGTGGTACCGGGCCGAGATGATGAAGCGTGACGGCCAGTTTGCCGAGGCCAACACCTTGGCGACGTGGATCACCTACCTCCAGCCGCGGTTCCCGCACGTCTGGGGGTTCCTCGCCTGGAACATGGCCTACAACATCTCGGTCGAGACGTTTACGCCGCAGGAGCGTTACGACTGGGTCAACAAAGGCGTCAAGCTCATCCGCGAGGAGGGCATCCCCTACAACCCGAACGCGGTCCGGCTGTACCGCGAGCTCGGCTGGATCCTGTTCCACAAGATCGGCCAGAGCACGGACGACGTGAACTGGTATTACAAGGGCGAGTTCGCCCGGGAGTGGGAAGAACTGTTGGGCGCGGCTCCCGAACAGCTCACCGCGATCGGCGTGATCAACGAGATGGGCCGGATCGCGCAGATGGCCGACACCTACTTCGCGGTCGATCGGCCGAACGTCGGTGTCACCCGGAACCTCGACGCGTTGATCGAGGCGGAGGTGATCCCCGCCGTCAACGAACAAGCCAAACAACTTGGCGAGATGGGGATCGTGAAACTCGACGAAACGCTGCGGTCGATCCGGCGTGGCATGTCGGCGAACAACGAGCGCGGGATCGCGGCGCTTGATCTCTTGCTCGAAGCCACCGCGGCTCAGCTGTCGCGGGCCGAGCGCGACGCGGTCACGGTGTTCATTCAGGAGAACCCCAACGCCGGCGCGTTGATCGCCGAGTTGCGTAACCGCGGCTTGGAAATGGATCAGCGGACGCTGCGGGCGCTGGGCAAGTGCATCATGTACCTGCGCTTCCGCTCGCCGGAAGTCGTCGCGAGCTTGCCGCCCGTGTTGATGCCCGACGAGGCTCAGGAAGTCTTGTCGTTGGTTCTGCAGGCGCGCAGCGAAGGGTTTGACAGCGGGCTGTACCAAGCATTGTTCAACGACCTGCTGCCGTTTCTGCGGGCCAAAGTCCTCATCGAGGACTATCACATGCAGCCGGTGAAGATGTACCAGTACATGGCTCCCATTCCGGCGGCCTATGCCGACGACCCGATGTACCCGGGCGATTACGGCCCGCTGGATTGGCGTCACCCGCATACCCACAGCCTGTATTGGTCGCGTCTGGGCGTCGAGCAATACTTCGACCTCCGCGACGAAAGCAAGGTCGACATCCTCAACACCCAGCGGCAGGCGTTGCACTCGCTGCAGGCTTTGTCGGACGCGGGGACCGTGTCATTCAACCCATTCAACCGCGCCGGCCAACAGATCGACCTGCTGCCCGACCCCGACTTTATCGACGGCTACTTCAAGATCGTCACCGAAACCCAGGCGATGGCGGACGACGAACAACTCGGCGAACGCATCCGGGCCGACGCGTTTGCCGCGGGCGAAGAAAACTTTTTGCAGAAGGCGGTGCTGTACGCGTATCTCTACGGCAACCGCGCCCAGGCGGAGCGGTATTACCGCCGGCTCATCAATGATTTTGGGGACTCGGCCCAAAACCGTAACAACATGTACGACCTGCCGGTGGCGGATTTCGTCGCCTTCCTCATCTTCGACGACAACCTGGGTCGGCCGGGCATGTTGTCGCTGATCAACTCACGGTTTATCGAGGCGTATCGCAGCGGTTTGGCGGTGGGTAACGTCCGCGGCTTGCAGGTCTTTGAGCAGAACATGCAGTTGGCCCAGAACGTGCACCGGATGTACAACGAGAAGTACGACTACGAGACCGGCTTGGGAGTCGGCGGCGGTCGGCTGAAGCTGCCGCCGTTCGAGCAGATGGCCGAAGACGCTTTCACGCAGTTTATGCAGAACCAGAACATCGGCGTGATCGTCCGGATCAATGCCTACCAAACGGCGTTTCGTTTCTCGGAGACGCTGCCGTTGGCCCCGCGAACTTATCGGCGCTGGGAGCAAGCGGTCTCGGCGGAGCTGACCGCGACGGGCATTGACCCCGCGATCGCGATCCCCGCTCCGCCCAATGTGGTCGAGTCGGTCGAAGGGGCCGACGAGCAGCAGGGCGGCGACACGGTCGAACGGCAGTAGGGACGGTTTGGACTTGCCCGCTCTATCCCAATGATTAGAGCTTGATATCCGAGTCAATCGATCGCTTCGACGCTGATCTTTACCAGCAGCGTGTGCGATGCGCCCGGGGCGAGGTGGACCGCGTCGTCGCCGATGTTGGCCGACTCGATACAACACATGCCGGTCCACGCGTCGTCGCCGAAGTCGGCCAGCCGTTTGGCTTTATCGATCCACGGGTTCCACACCACGGTCGAGGCGCTGCCGAGCTTTTCGACGGTGATCTGGCGTTTCATGTCCGGGTCGGTCAAGACGCAGGTGGCTTGCGAGTTGAAGTAGATGCGGTCGGTTTCGCCGACGAACGCGAGGGGTTCGTCACCTTGGGTAAGGACTTGGTTGTCTTGCAGTTGGTCGATGTAGCCGGCGTGTTCGAGGCCGGCGATGGTCACCCGGCGGGCATCCCCCACGACGAAGTAGGTGTGCAGCGCCGCCTCGTACTTCTGATCCGAGTCGCTGATGTTGGTGACGGTGAGGTTGAGCGTCAGCTGTTTGCCGAAGGTCACGCGGTAGTCGGCGTGAAGCTGGTCGAGGTTCGTCACCATCTGCGTCTCGACGCCGGCCGGGCCCTGGGCGGTTTGCACGAGTTGCCAGGGAATCGTGCGCACCAATCCATGCGAGGGCGCGTTGTCGTCTGCCGGGTGGCTGCCGAACCACGGGAAGCAGATCGGCACGCCGCCGCGGATCGCTTGGCCGTCGCGGTACATGGCTTGATCAGAGACGAACAACACCGGCTCGTGGCCGGCGGGCTGCCAACCGGTGACGGTAGCGCCGTGGAGGTACTGCGCCCCGGCGCAGTGGTCCGTGTCGATATCGAGCCGGGTGAGGCCACCTTCGCCGGGGCGGACGGACAACGCGGCGGGCAGGCTGAATTCTTCGGCACGTTCGAGGACGGATTCGGACATGGGGGTATGGTCGAAGCTGGCGGGGGGAAAGTCAACGACGACGACCGAATCCGTTATCCCCCCAGCTGGGACATCGCGCGGTTGCCGCGTTCGCTGTGGGTCTCGGGTTTCTCGGCGACGCACTGGGCCATGCGTTGGATCAACGCGGGCTGCGGGTCGGCCGAGCCGCGGAGCGTGGGCAACAGATCGACCTCGCCGCCGTCGAACAAGCACGCCCGCAACTCGCCGCGGGCCGTGAGACGCAGGCGGTTGCACGTCTCGCAGAACGGCTGGCTCATCGCGGAGATAAAGCCCAGCCGACCCGCGGCGCCGGGGATCGGCAGGCGATACACCTGGGCCGGGCCGACGCCGGGCTCGCGGCTGCGTTCGACGGGGATCAGCGGGCCGTGCGTCGCGCCGATGCGCTCGATGACTTGGTCGTTGTTGACGGTAAACGTGTCGGCCCCGACCAATCGGCGGGTCAACGCGCTGTCGCCCAGCGGCATGTACTCGATAAACCGCACGGTCCACGGCCGATCGATCGTGAGCCCGGCAAAGTCGCCGGCCTCGTGGTCGTTGACCCCGCCGATGACCACGACGTTGAGCTTGAGTTTCTCGAAGCCCGCGGCGGTCGCGGCGTCGATACCCGCCCAAACCTGATCGAGCGTGAACCCGCGGTTGCCGCTGAGCCGGGCGAAGGTGTCGGCGTCCAGCGAATCGAGAGATACGGTCAATCGGTCCAGCCCCGCGTCGCGGAGCTCGTGGGCGAGTTGGCCGCCGCGCTGGCCGAGCCGCAGGCCGTTGGTCGTCATGCTCAGGTCCACCGGGTCGAGGGAGCGGAGTCGGCGGACGATGTCGATCAGGTCGGGGCGGAGCGTGGGTTCGCCACCCGTGAGTTTGAAGTGGGTCACGCCCGCGGCCCGCGCTGCGGCGGCGACGGCGACGATGTCGTCGGCCGAGAGCAAATCGTCGCGGTCGTAAAACGTCACGCCGTCGTCGGGCATGCAGTAGACGCAGCGGAGGTTGCACCGGTCGGTCAGCGACAGCCGCAACAGCTTGACGGCCGACAACGAACGCGGACCCTGCGCAAAGGTCGGCCGCTGGGGCTGGTCGTCGAGGATAGGCAATGCGATCGGCACGGGCTGTGATTATAGGTTGATCGCGTATCGAGCCGAGGCGGCGGTCTGCAGGCGTTGCTTCGTTATTGGTTGATCGTCTCGGCGGCTGCTAAAGTGCGTGGATCGATGTACGTTTTAGCCTGCCCATCCTGCCGTGCTCCGCGTGAATCGTCTTTCGTCCGGGTGGGCGCGGCGACGCGGTGTCCGTCCTGTGGTCACGTATGGCGGATCAGCGCTTCTCACATCCGGAAAGTGAGTCCGCAGACGGCCGGCGCAGCCCCGGAGCCGACGCTCAAGGACGATCCGCCCGAAGAAGACGCCCGGGCCGGCAGCAGCGTGACGGGCATGTCCGGGCTCAGCGATCTGATGCAGGCCGAGCCGAACCGCAAAGCCGGCGACACCGCGGTGGGGGGGCAACCTCCGCCGATCCGCGAAGCCAAGTTCGCCTCGGCCGAGGCGGCGCAAAACCTGGCCCAGTCCGCCGCCAGCCTCCGGCAGACCCAGCGTCCGGGCGCGATGTCCGGGCAAAGCCGGCGCCTGGCCATCCTCATCATCGCGGTGCTGGCGTTCGGCGTCGCCCTCGCGGGCATCGGCTTGGTGCTGCTGGGCGGCGACGAGGGCAACAATGTCCCGGCCAACACCAGCGATACCGACCCGGCCGCGGACCTCGATGCGGCCGACAACGATCCCGCGGATTATCCCGTCGGCCCGCCGCGTCAGCCCGACTCCGCCGAGCCGGGCGTTTGGAACGACCGTTCGGCCCCCGCAGCGACGGGCTTGGCCCAATCCTTCCCTCTGCGTGAGGCCGGCTAAGCGATGTTTTTCCCCATCCGCACCGACCGCAAGTTCAAACGCACCCCGTGGGTGAACTACGGCCTGATCGCGGCCAACGTGATCGTCTACGCCTTCACTTGGCAGTCCAGCCAGCAATACGGCCTGTTCTCCGGCGGCGGCTACAGCATCGAAGAAATCTTCCAGAACGTCCCCGGCGTCGGGCTGTGGCTCTGGCCCGATGCGCCCAATACCTACCTCTACCAATTCATCACCTACCAGTTTTTGCACTCGGGTCCCGAGCCGGTGCCGCTCATTGGCCTACGCCTTCCGCTACACCTGGCGTTTAATATGCTGTTCCTTTATGTGTTCGGCAACGCCGTGGAAGACCGGCTGGGCAAGCTCGGTTACCTCGGGTTTTATTTGGCCGGCGGCGTCGTCGCGGGCCTGGCCCACATCGCCGATCCCACCGCGGGCCCGGTCCTTGGGGCGTCTGGTTCGGTCGCGGCGGTCACGGGCATCTACCTCGCGCTGTTTCCTCTGTCCAACGTGACCATCGCGTACTGGTTCGTCGTGTTGTTCGGCACGTTCATTGTGTCGTCGATGGTGCTGATCATCTTCCGCATCGTGATGGACTTGGCCTTCCAACTCGGCGGGGTCGGGCAGGTGGCGTACGCGGCCCACCTCGCGGGCTACCTCTACGGCTTCGTCATCGGGATGGGCTTGCTCATGCTGCGGTTGCTGCCGCGCGAGCCGTACGATTTGCTTGCGCTGATCGAACGGAAGCGGCGCCGCGCGCAATTCAAACGGCTGGCTGCCGAAGGGTTCAAGCCCTGGGAACACGAAGCGGGCGACGCGGTTTCGTCCGCCGGCGGCGGGGCGGGATCGGTCGGCATGGCTTCGTCGCCCAACATCCCGCCGATGGACGCCGAAGTGCTCGAACTCCGCGGCGCGGTGTCCCAGGCCGTGGCCGACCACGACCTGCCCGCCGCGGCCGAGCGTTACGTCGCGTTGCTGGAAGACCACCCCCGGCAGGTCATGCCGCAGACCACCCAGCTCGACCTGGCCAACCAACTCATGGCCGACGGCCGCTACGACACCGCCGCCCGGGCCTACGAGTTGTTCCTCGAGACCTACCGCGACTACGGCCAACAGGCGCAGATCAAGCTGATCCTCGGGTTGATCTACGCCCGCTACCTCCGCCAACCCGAGCGGGCCCAGGAACTGCTCAAGGCCGCCCGGCCCAAGCTCGAGCCCGGCGACCAGGCCCTGGCCGATCAGGCGCTCGGCGAGATCGCGTAAACCCCCGAATCCCACACGCCGATTCCGAATCTTTTTGGTTCGCTTTGTGGCCGCCCGGCGGTTCTCTTAGAATGCCGCGCCCGGCCCGAAAAGTTGGCCGTGAAATCGCAACATCCCCCGAGTTCGGAGCGCCTCGATCATGAGTACAGGAACCCCCGGTAACGCCGTCATCGGCCAGTCCGGCGGCCCCACCGCCGTCATCAATCAGTCCCTCGTCGGCGTCGTCGAAGCCCTGCAGGCCTCCATCGCCGCGGGCGATGGCAAGATCAACAAGATCCTCGGGGCCCACCACGCCGTGGCCGGCATGGTCAAAGACGACTACATCGACCTGACCACCCGCACCCAGGACTTTCTCGACCGCATCGCCGACACGCCGTCTTCGGCCCTCGGCTCGTCCCGCGACAAGCCCGACGCCGAGTACTGCAAACGCATCTTCGAGAGCTTCGCCAAGCAAGACGTCCGCTACTTTTTCTACGCCGGCGGCAACGACAGCTCCGACACCTGCCGCATCATCGCCGAGATGGCCGCCGCCGAGGGCTACGAACTCACCGCGTACCACGTCCCCAAGACCATCGACAACGACCTCATGGTCAACGACCACACGCCCGGCTTCGGCAGCGCCGCGAAGTTCGTGGCCCAGGCGTTCATGGGTGACAACCTCGACAACGCCGCCTTGCCCGGCATCAAGATCAACATCGTCATGGGCCGCCACGCCGGCTTCCTCACCGCCGCGTCGATGTTGGGTCGCCGTCCGGGTAAAGAAGACGGCCCGCATTTGATTTACGTCCCCGAGGCCGACTTCAGCGAAGAGAAGTTCCTCGCGGATGTCGAACGCGTCTACACCAAGTTCGGCCGCTGCTTGATCGCCGTGTCCGAAGGCATCCACGACGCCGACGGCAACCCGATGATGACCAAGCTCCAGGACGAAGTCGAAAAAGACGCCCACGGCAACGTCCAACTCTCGGGAACGGGCGCGCTCGGCGACCTCTTGGCCGACCTGGTCAAGACCAAGCTCGGCGAAAAGCTCGGCCAGAAGCTGCGTGTCCGCGCCGACACCTTCGGCTACCTGCAACGTTCGTTCGTGGGTTGCGCCAGCGCCGTCGATCAAGCCGAGGCCCGCGAATGCGGAAGGCAGGCCGTGAAACACGCCCTCGCCGGCGAACACAAGTCCGGCAGCATCGCCATGATCCGCAAGCCCGGCGACGCCTACGAGATCGAATACAAACGTATCGAGATCAAAGAAGTCGCCGCCAAGACGCGTCACCTGGACGCGAAGTACATCAAGGACGACTGCAACATCGACGACCGCTTCAAGGCCTACCTATCCCCGATCGTCGGCCCGCTGCCGGAAATCGGGACGCTCATTTGACCGAACGCACCCTCCGCTCAGCCCCGCGGTACGTTGACAGAAATGCTTGAGTTATGGGGGTGCACATACCATAATCAGATTCCTGCTTTGGTTCTGCGCGGGGAAAAGGCGGTGCGTTAAGGGAGGTCAAGATGCTTACGAAACGGTTCGGCGGCGGAACGTGGTCGGCGGCGGTGATCGCGTTATCCGGGATACTGGCCGCCGGCGCGGCGTCGGGCCAACTCGTGGATTGGGTCGGCGGGGACAGCGTGTACGACGACCCCGGGGCGTGGAGCACGTCGATCGTGCCGGGCATTGGGTCCGATCTGCGTTTTGCGCAGCCGAGCCCGTCGACGGTCCGGTGGTCCACCGCTACGCCGGCGGCGACGGTCTCGAGCATGCTGGTCGCCGACGAAACGGGGGCGGACCGGCAGGTCACGCTGCGTTCGACCCGCGACGCGTCGGGCCCGGACCTGCGGTTGAGCGGGGCGAACGCGGATGGGTTCGGGTTGGACGTGCGGTTTGGCGAAGTCCTGACGCTGGGCGTCTCGGGGATGCCGTCGGAGAACGTGTTCCTGCAGGTCGAGCGCGACGCGCGGGTGGACACCCAAGCGACGCTGAACGTGACGGGCGGGTCCCGTCTCGAGAGGCCGTCCGTCGCGGGCTTCGCGATCCCGGACTTCCTGGTGAGCGGCGCGGCGTTGAACGTGAGCGAAGAGTCAATCTTCGACGCGGGGGAGTTACGGGTAGACGTTTCTTCGGCGGCGGCATTCTCCTCGTCGAATGTCCGTATCGACAGCGGCGCATTGGCCCGTCTCGAAGGGCTGACGGTATTGGGTAACCGGGGAGGGCGTGACAGCAGCGTGTCGGTAACCGACGCCGGGAGCCGGCTGATCGTGGATAGTGCCGGAGAGGACATTCGGATCGACGCGCAAGAGTCGAACTCGGACGCGCGGCTGACGGTGAGCGCGGGCGCGACGTTGAGCGCGGAGGACGTCACGGTGGACGCGACGGGCTCGGCGTCGGCCTTGGCGTCCTTCGACGTGGCGGGGACGGGCTCCACGGCGTCGCTGAGTACCCTCTCGCTCGGCGGATCTTCGAAGGGTCGGACCGCGTTCCGGGTGCTGGACGGCGCGACGGCCGACGTTGGCGCGGACCTCAAGATCGGCCCGGGTGCCATCGTGGACGTGGACGGGGTGGGCTCGGGGTTCGAAGCCCGCGACCTGCTGACGTTGGCCCCGGGCGTACCCGAGAAAACGGGCCAGGAGGCTCGCTTCCGGGTGACGAACGGGGCGACGGCCTCGTTCGATCCGACGACCGGGCGGACGGAGGTGGGAGGCCTCGGGACCATCGGTGAGCTGTTGGTCCGTGACGCGGGCAGCCTACTTACCTTCGAGGGCGACGCGGCGGTCACGGGAAACCAGAGTGAAGCACGGGTTCAGAACGGCGGCGAACTCCGCGCGGCGGGGCTGTTGCTGCGGGACCGCGCCACGCTGGCGGTCGCGGAAGGGGCGGTGGTGGTCGAGACGTTGGACCTGGGCGACGGGCGGCTGGATTTTTCGAGCGGGTCGATCGACGTGACGTCGGCCGCGGCGTCGCTGCGGGTCGGGCCGGGGCTGGGGCTGCCGTCGCTCAACGCGCAGCGGACGCTGAGCAACGCGGGGGCGACGCTGATCGAGCCGGGGGCGACGGTGCGGGTCGAGGCCGGCGGGGCGTTTTCGTCGGGGCTGATCGTGAACGAGGGCGTGGTCGAGTTGGTGAAGGCGTCGGGGGCGACCGCGGACTACGTGCAGGACCTGGCCAGCGGTCCGGCGGGGTCGTACCGCGGGGCCGGCACGCTGCGGGTGGACGACGGGGTGACGGCGCGGTTCCGCAACTTCGGGCCGGTGGCGCTGGGGAGCGAGACGATGCTGAACGGCGGACGGATCGACGCGGGGAGCAACGGCGTGGTCCTGCCGGCCGGGGCGATGCTGCAGGGCTCCGGGTCCGTGTCGGGCGCGTTCTTCGGACAGTTGGGTTCGCAACTGGGCGTCACGGGCGATCTGACGCTGGGCCAGACGTCGCTGCTGGCGGGCTTCGCGATGGAAGGCACGATCTTGACGTTGCAGGACTCGACGCTGACGATTCAGACCGGCAACCGCGCGAGCCTGGGGCTCCAGACCGCGTTGGCTGGCGGCTCGACCCTCACGGCGGCGAACGGGTTGGTCGTGGATTTCGGCGAGCGGGTGACGAGCTTCTTAGGTTCGCCGACGATCTCGGTCGGCGCGGACGCGACGCGGAGCTTCATCAACAACGGCCGGGTCAGCGGCGAATCCGCCTTCGACCCGCTGGTGCTCGAAGGCTTCGTTCAAGGCGTGGGGACGTTCGAGGACATCGTGTTCAACGGCACGTTCGCGCCGGGGCTCAGCCCGGCGGCGGTGACGCTGGGGGCGGCGACGTACGCCGGGTCGCTGGAGATCGAACTGGGCGGCACGAACCCGGGAAGCGATTACGACCAGGTGAACCACACCCTGGGCGCGGGCACGGCGGCGTTAGGCGGGGTATTGGACGTCGTGCTGCTGCCGGGATTCACGCCGGAGGACGGCGACGCGTTTACGATCCTGACGGCAAGCAACGGTCTGAGCGGCGCCTTCGGCACCGTCGATCTGCCCGGGCTGATGGAGGGGCTGCAGTGGGACTTGCGGCAGACCGCCAACGCGCTGGAGTTGGCGGTGATCGCCTCAGGGCTGTTGGGCGACTACAACGGCAACGGCGTGGTCGATGCGGCGGACTACACGGTGTGGGCAGACAACTTCGGTTCGACTTCGACGCTGGCCGCGGATGGCAACGGCAACGGGGTGGTGGACGCGGCGGACTACACGATCTGGGCCGATAACTTCGGGACCAGCGCCGCGGTGAGTCAAGGGCTGGTTAACGTCCCCGAGCCGCAAGCGATGCTGCTGCTGGGTGCGGGGCTCCTCGCGGCGGGCCGACGGAAGCGCCGGCCCGTTTGAATCGCTTGGCGCGTTTTAAGATCACCCCATAAAGCTGAAGTGCGACCTTACGGTGTCAGTGGCCATGGGGCGTGTAGCGCTGAGCACTCGTTCAACACCACGGCGGGATTCGGTTAGATCTTGCACAAACATGGTGCGGTGACGCGGCCGATGTATGCGTGCTCGGCAGGGTATGAAAGCCGCTCATCCCGCGATTAAACCCCAGAAATTCATAGTACGAGGGCAAGTCTATTGTTATGATCGATTTGGTTTCACGTGGCTGTAGGAGGCTTGGACATGGGACGGGAATCTATCGGGTATCGCCGTGGTGGCGCGTGGTTGGCGGGATTGATGGTGGCGGTTTGGGGCGGGGTGGCTTCGGCCGACCCGGGCGTGAACAACATCCTGGTGCAAACAGGGCTAACCACCCCGGATTTCAACGGGACCTACAGTTCTTTCTTTTCGCCAACGTTCAACGACGCGGGGCAGATTGCGTTCGCGTCCGCTTTAACCGGAACCAGCGGTGGAATTATCGACAATTCGGGGCTCTATGTTGTCGGTGACGGCGGAGATACTCAGATCGCCCGCGAAGGGCAGGTCGTACCGGGTGGCAACGGAACGTTTAGCTCCCTGTTTGTCGTTCCGCAATTTAACCAATCGGGCCAGGTCGCGTTTTTAGCCAACTTGAGCGGCACCACCGGGGAGACGACGGATAACTCTGCGGTCTACCTCTCAAGTGGAGGCGGATTAACCCAGGTCGTCCGCGAGGGGCAGTCCTCGCCGGATGGAAACGGAACGTTTGAGGCTTTTGGTAACCCGGTACTCAACGACTTGGGTCAGGTGGCGGTCAGCGGTTTTTTGACCGGCACCAGCGGGAGTTTTTTCGATGATTCTGGCGTCTACCGAGGCTCGGGTGGCACGTTGACCCAGATCTCCCGGGAGGACCAGGCTGCGCCGGACGGCAACGGTGTGTTGAGCGGGGGCTTATTTGATATCAGGGTCAACGATGTCGGGGGGGTGGTTTTTAATTCTTTTGTGTCCGGCACGACCGGCGGCGGAACGGATAACGAGGGGATCTTTCTGGGGTCGGGTGGTGCGCTAACCCAAGTTATCCGTGAGGGCCAATCGGCTCCGGATGGCAACGGAGTCGTGTCTAGTTTTTTTGAGCCGGCCCTTAACAATTCGGGCCAAGTCGCTGTTTACACGTTTCTGAACGGTACCAGCAATGGGGGAGCCGACGACAGAGCGTTGTACCTCAGTTCGGGCGGCACCTTGGCCCGGATTGCCCGCGAAGGTGAGTCCGCCCCCGACGGTAACGGGACCTTCCTTACCTTCTCGACGGCTCCCGCCCTGAACGACGCGGGCCAGACGGTATTTACCGCCACGCTGACCAACACGATCGGCGGCGCGGATGATAACGCCGGAATCTACCGCGGCTCGGGCGGCGTCGTGACTCAACTCGTTCGGGAAGGCCAGGCCGCCCCGGATAACAACGGTTCATTTTTTTCTTTCTTCACGCCGGTAATCAATGAAGAAGGCTACGCCTTGTACCGGGCATCGCTGACCGGGACCGTGGGTGGCCCGACAGACAGCGAAGGACTTTTTCTGAGCAACGGAATCGAAACCCTGCAAATCTTACGCAAAGGAGATGCCTTGGCGGGCAGCGTCATCAATACAATCAGCCCCGCAGTGAATGGGATCAATAATTCGGGACAGATTGCTTACGAAGCCTCGCTGAGCGATGGTACGGAGGTGATCGGGCGTTTTGATCTAACCACCGAGCGCCGGTGGGACGAACGCGGCAGCGGTTTTTGGTCGACCGACGGCAACTGGACCGGCGATGTTGAGCCCAACTCGTTTACCGACGTCTTCCTGACGCCCGACGGCGGGGCGACGATCACCGGCGACTTCCAGAACACCTACGCCAAATCGCTGACGGTGGGTTCGGTGCTGTCCGGCCAAACGGTGCTCAACCTCAACAATGGCGGCGATCTCGAATCGCTCGGCGAAATCGTGGTCAACGGCCGCGGCAAGATCGAGGTCGGCCGGGACCGCATCCTCACCGCGCCGACGCTACTCAACACCGGGCAACTCACCGGCGACGGCCAGATCGACGCGGTCGTTACTAACCTGACCGACGGCGTGATCCGGGCCGAGGCGGGACAGTCGCTTCAGATCACCGGCTTCGGGCCGACCAACTTCGGGCGGATCGAAGCGTTGTTCGGCGAGCTTGAGTTCACCGGCACCGTGATCAACGAATCTTTCAGCGGCGTGATTAGCGGCGAAAATGCGACGTACCGTTTTAACGGCGGCCTGACGAACCGCGGCGCGGTGGCGCTGAGCTTCGGCACCAGCCGGGTGTACGGCGACATCGCGAACCTGAGCACCGGCCGGGTGTTGGTCTCGGGCAACAGCGACGCGACGTTTTACGACGACGTGGACAACAGCGGGGTGATCAACGTCTCGGCCGGATCGACCGCGGTGTTCTTCGGTTCGGTTTCGGGCAACGGCGTGAGCGGAGCGGGCACGGTGTTTCTGGAAGGCGACACCCGGCCGGGCTTCAGCCCCGGCGTGATGAGCTTCGGCGGCGACGTGAACCTGGGCTTCTTCCACACGCTGGGCGTTGAGCTTACCGGCGAAACGCCCGGCAGCGAACACGACCAACTCGACATCGCGGGCGCCGCCACGCTAGGCGGCACGCTCGACGTGTCGTTCCTCAACGCGTTTGCGCCGACCGCGGGTCAGCGTTTCGACATCGTCACCGCCGCGGGCGGCGTGGCGGGCACGTTCGACCAGGTGTTCCTGCCGATACTCGACGAGGGTTTGTCGTGGGACGTGTTGTACGAAGCCAACGCGGTGGCGTTGAGTGTGGTGGGCGCGATCCTGGCGGGCGACTACAACGGCAACGGTGTGGTGGACGCGGCGGACTACACGGTGTGGGCGGACAACTTCGACTCGACGGCGGCGTTGGCCGCGGACGGCAACGGCAACGGCGTGGTGGACGCGGCGGACTACACGATCTGGGCCGACAACTTCGGCACCAGCGCCGCGGTCAGTCAGGGCCTGACCGCCATCCCCGAGCCGAGCACGTTGGTCTGGCTGGCGTTGAGCGGGCCGGCCTTGGTCCGTCGGCGTGGTCGGACCGCCTGATCCTCTATGAATAGTTACCTAAAAATCCCTTGAAGCCGCGCAGCGGTGTCCGGTAGACTGCGTAGACCTTTCGATAGCTTGGTTTTCGATTACTCTTTGAGCAATTTTGTCACTTGGGAGTGGGTGTGATGCGAGTGGAAACGGGTGGGCAGCGAGCGGCGAAGACGGTGGCGGTGGTTTTTGCGGCAGCGGGGCTATGGGCCACGATGGTTCCGGCTTCGGCGGTGGACTGGGACGGCAACTTCCCGGTCGACAGCGATCTCGATGGCGACTACAGCATCGCCAACAACTGGGATACCAACACCACGCCGGGGTCGACGGACAACGTCGAGTTCGACGTCAACGGCATCTACAGCGTCACCCTCGATCAGACCAACCTTCAGGCGCTGTCGACGACGGTAACCAACGGCAACGTGACCTTCCTGAGCGACAACGGCAACGGCGGGACGAACTGGCGGCCGGGTAGCTTTGACATCCAAGGCGCGTCGACGGAAGTCTCTTTCGTCGGGCTGGATTTCAACAACACCAACGCGACGACGCCGAGTTTAAACGTCACCAATGGCGCGTTCGTCAACTTCACGGACACCTCGGTGACCGTCGCTTCCATGCTGTACGGGATCGCCGGCTTGGGCGGCAGCGGTAAGATCGACGACAGCGTGATCACCGTCGATGGCTCAGCCGGCGGATTGTCGGGGACTTTTGGTGTCCGCGGGACGGCGCCCGGTTTGGGGGTGGTCGATATCTTCGGCGGCTCCACGGTGGTGTCCGACGGGCTGGTCGTCGGCAACGTGACCGGCTCAACGGGCTCGCTCACGATCAGCGACGGGTCGACGTTTGATACCGGCGGGCTGGCGATCGGCGGCTTTGCGAACAGCGGCGACGGCACGGTGTTGGTGACCGGCCAAAACTCCCGGCTGACCACCTCGGCCGGCAGCAACGCAGACGTCGGCCAGAACTCGGGGGCTTTGTCCGGCACCGACCGCCTGACGGTGGCGAACGGTGGAACCGTCGAAATCGGCGGCACCTTTGATCTCTTTACCACCGGCGAATTCATCAACACCGGCGGCACCGCCACGTTCGCCGATACCGCGTTGCTGCAGAGCACCTTCCAGCAGAACAATTCCACCGCTCCGGCCGGCGGCTCCGCCACGACGACGTTCAACGGCCCGACGACGCTGACCGCCCCGGCCGTCTTCGAAGTCGGCGGCGGCCAAGTCGAGTTCAACGACACCGTCGAAGTGTTTTCCGCGGCGACGATTACCCACACCGACGGCACGATTTCTTTCAACGGGGCGACGATGTTGAACCCCATCGAACTAGCGACCGCTGGGACTTGGAACGTCACCGGCGAAACCGACTTCGCCCGCCGTCTGCGGGTCGACGGGACGCCCGCGGCCCCCGCGGTGTTGACGGTGTCCGGGGGAGAATTAAGCAACGTCGATACGACGACCGCTTCGGACCTGGCCGTGGGTTTCTCGGGGCGGGGCCAGTTGTTTTTGCTTCAGGGCGGGGTGGCCGACATCTACGACGACGTGATCTTCGGTCAGAACACCGGGTCTGAAGGCTTCGGCATGATCCTCGGCTCCAGTTCACGGCTCGAGGTGACTCGCAACGGCAGTGGTTCCAACCTGTTTGTGGGCTTCAACGGCGAGGCAGACGTATTGGTCGGGCAGGGCGGGGCGATCGAAGTCGGCAACGACTTGGTGATCCAATCGGGCAACGCGGGCGTCGGCGTCGACAGCCGGCTGCTGGTCGGCGACGGCTCCGCGTCGAACAGCACGGACGCGGTGGTCGTCAACGTCGCGGACAATCTTCTCGTCGGTCCCGCCGCTTCCGGCGGGTCCACCGGCGAGCTGCTGCTGACGAAAAACGCCGACGTTAACGTGACCGGCCAAACGCGTATCCGGGCCGGGGGCATCTTCAAGACCACGTTCGACGGTACACTCACCACCACGGACCTGCAGACCGATCTGGGCTCGAGCATCACGTTCGAAGGCGGCGAAGTCGTGGTCGACGGCGGGCTGGGGCAGTTCAATCACGGGCCGTTGGTGGTGGGCACCGCACTGACCAACGACAACACCGCGGCCCTGCGCGCGGTGAACGGCGGGGTCCTGCGGACGGTCGCCGATGTCGAGGTCGCGGGTGGGGGTAACCGCGCCGGCATCCTCGCGATCAATGGCCCCGGCAGCCGGTTCGAACACACCGTGAGCACCGCCGACACCCGCGTCGGGGTCGGCGGGATGGGGACGCTCAGCGTGACCAACGGCGGCGCGGCCGAGTTGGGCGATACGCTGGTGATTGGCGACGGCCTCGGCAGCTCGGGACTCGTCTCCGTGGTGGGCGAGAACGGCGGGATCGCCTCATTTCTTCAGCTCGGCGGCGGAACCACCACGGTTGACACTCATGTCGGCGGCAACAATTCGATCGGCCAACTCTTTGTCCGCGACGGCGGGGCGTTCAACACCGCGGGCGATCTGGTGCTCGGCCAGGGCACCACGTCCAATCAATCCTCGGCCTTGGTCTTGGCCGACGGCGGCGGCGATGTAAACCTATCGACGATCTCGGTCCGCTCGATTTTGGCCAGCGGTACGCAGTCACGGATCCAGTCCAAGGACGGTGCGCTGATCGCCGCGGCCCAAAGCGTTGTGCTTAACAATGACGCGAACCTCGAGATCGACGGCGGCATCGTGTTGACGCCCGAGCTCGTGGCCAACACCGCGGTCTCCCGGATCGACCTGCTCAACGGCGGGATCCTGCAGACCGCCGCCGTCACCGGCGACCTCACCAACGAGGCGGGCGTGCTCCGCCCCGACGCGGGCACGGGGCTGGCCACCAACGTCATCGGCGACCTCAACATCACCGGCCAGTACATCCAACAAGCCGACGCCACGCTCGAGATCCAACTCGGCGGCACGACCGCCGGCACGCAGCACGACCGCCTCGTCGCCGACGTGGTGACGCTCCAAGCAGGCACCGCCCTCGACGTCCAACTCGTCAGCGGCTTCACGCCCACGCTCGGCGACAGCTTCGAGATCGTCTTGGCCAACGGCGTCTTCGGCACGTTCGGCGAGACCGCGGGGCTCAACCTCGGCGGCGGCCTCGAACTCGACATCGACTACGGGCCCGACCGCATCACGCTCGAGGTGATTCAGGCCCTGCTCGCCGGCGATTACAACGGCAACGGCACGGTCGACGCGGCGGACTACACCGTATGGGCCGACAACTTCGGTTCGATGACGGCGTTGGCCGCCGACGGCAACGGCAACGGCGTGGTGGACGCGGCGGACTACACGATCTGGGCCGACAACTTCGGGGCCAGCAATGCGAGCGCTCAAGGCTTCGTGTTGATCCCCGAGCCGGCCAGCCTCGCGTTGTTGGCCCTCGGCGTGCCCCTGCTGGTTCGCCGGCGATCCGCGGCATGATGCCCGCATCCCCGGCCCGTAGAATGGGCCTCGATGCCGGCCTTGATCCCCGAAGTGATGCGAGAAATAGAGTGGTTGGGCGTGCGCCTCGGCGTGCCGGCCGACTGGGAGATCGTCCGCCACGGCATCTCGCCCCGCAAAGGCAGCCTCGTCTTCGCCGACCGCACCCGGCAACGCCTGCAGGTCACTTGGACCGCCTGCACCAAACGGCCCGACGTCGCCCGCCTGCTCGCGGATCACCGCGCCAAACAACGCGAACAAGACCCCGACCTGGTCGTCACGACACCCGTGCTCCCCGCCGGGTGGCGCGGGATGCAACGCCGACAAGACGACGGCCATCACACGCTGACCCGCGCCGCCCGCTACGACGTCAAGGCGTCGCGTTTGATCGAGGTGGTGCTCGACGACGAACCCGACTCGGACCTGATCGACGACCTGCTCAATCGATTGGTCGTCACCGGCCCGGCTGACGAAGCCCGACGCTTCTGCGCGTTCGGCCTGGACGTGACCATCCCGGCGGAATACCAACTCGTCGGGACCGACATCCAGCCCGCCGACGCCGCCCTGCGCTTCTCGAGTCATCGCGATGCGAAGGAGCCCGAAAAACACCCCACGCTGACCGTCCGCCGGCGGGCGATGGCCGACGTATGGTTCGACGGCAACCTGCGACGGGTGTTGAAACCCTACGCACCGCGCGCGGTCATGAATTTCGATGAAGAAGCTGAGGCCATACTCCCCTCCCTTGCGGGAGGGGCGGGGGGAGCGTGTCGAGCGACCGCGGCGGCACCCGGGTTCAACGCCGACACGCATTCGCCCCCAACCCCGCCTGACAACCCATCGGCGTATCCGCTGACCGCCACATGGAACGTCCCCGGCCCGCGCTACCAGCGCCTGCTGAACCTGCACCGCGTCGCATTGGCCTGCGCCTGGCATTGCCCCGACGAAAACGCGGTCTACGAAGTGGTCGCCATCGGCCCGGCCAAGTCGCCGCCCACCCTGGAACAACTCCGCGTAACCTGCGGGCAGGGGGGCGAACGACGATGAAGCCTAACGCGGTCAACATCACCCAGTTGCTCGCCGCGGTACCCACCCGCAACGCCGCGGTCCGCGAAGAACAGCGTGGCGAAGCGTTGGTCTTGTTCGTCCCGATCCGCCGGCGGTGGTGGTTGCGCGGGCCGTTGTCGTGGTGTCTGCCGCTGCGTGGCGAAAAGGGCGTCGCCCTCGATGCGCTGGGCCAAGAGGTTTGGCGGGCGTGTGACGGCCAACGTGATCTCGAAGCGTTGGTCGAAGCTTTCGCTCAGCGCCACCGCCTGGGTTTTCATGAAGCCCGGCTCACGGTGATGCGTTTCCTGCGGATGCTCGCGCAACGCAATCTTTTGGTCTTGGTTGGCACATCCGCCGCCGCCGCCGCCACGGAAGAAGACGGCGGTGTTGTCCCGAAGGCGGTGGTTGCGTGAAGCCGATCGAGGCCCAGGATCAAGCCCGTTTGGGCGTGGCCCGCTGCGTCCGCCTCGCGGTGTCGGGGATGTCGTACCGGCTGCTGCGGTCGGGCATCACGACGGCGATCCTCGCGTTGGCCGTCGCGTTTCTGGTGCATGTGTTGACCCACGCGATCTTGGCCGAGCGGGTGCAACGCTCGGCGTGGGACGCGCTCGAGCCGACGCGCTCCGCCAATGCGTGGCTCTTGCATCTGACCACACCCGCCAGCGCGAGCGAGTTGCGCGATCAAGTCACCGGTCAAGGCTCGGCCGAGCGCTCGGAACAATTCCTGCGCTGGTTAGATGAAGATCAGACCGCTTTGAGCCTGCTTAACGACATCGCGCGGCAGATGAAGTTGTTCACACTTTGGACCGAATCCCTCGACCCGGCCGCGGCGGCGGTTGTGCTCGGCGGCCAGGAGCCCGCCCAGGTTTTCCAACGGTTGATCGTCGATCCTGCTGAACGCGATCGATTCGAGCGGTCCGTCGCGTCGTTTCACCGGGACCTGCCTTTCCGAGACGGCGAACGCGATTGGGATCGCCTTGCTGAGGCGTGGCCGGTTTACCTCGAAACCGTCGATCGGTTGACCGCTGCGCACACGCGGGCTATCGAAACTTTCCGCCGGGCCGACGAACGCCCCGTGCTCAGCCGTTTCGCTCAACCCACGCCCACCCTGCGCGAAGAGTTGGCTAACGCGGGCTTCATGATGACCGAAGCTGAGCAGCGTGTCTTGAGTGACTTTGCCCGTGATCAGGCCCTGATCGCTGAGGTCCAAAGCCGACTGCATGACAACGACACGAACGCGAAGGTCAACGCGGACCTGGGCACGACGGAATTGCCAGCGGTCATGACGACGCTCGCCCAAGACAAACCCGCGGATTGGTGGCCATTGGTCTTGCCCGAGCGGGTCGATGTCGACGACGCGACCCTCACGGCCCAAGGGTTCTTGACGCAACAACGCTTCGCCGAGATCACCCAAGGCTACGAACCCGCCTACCGCGAAACCCCCTTCGGCCTGCCCGTTGGCACGCTCTGGCTGGTGGGTTTGTCGCTGCTGGTCTGCGTCGTCGGCGTGACCAACGCGCTCTTGATGTCGGTGACCGAGCGGTTCAACGAGATCGCGACGATGAAATGCCTGGGCGCGATGGACCGTTCGATCATGCAGATGTTCGTGGCCGAGGCGGTGATTCAAGGCGTGATCGGCGGGGCGGTCGGCGTCGGGTTGGGCTTGTCGCTTACGTTGCTTCGCGGCTTTGCCGAGTTTGGAATGTTAATGGGCCGGGGCTTGGAAGGGTGGAGCCAACTGCTCACCGCGTCCGCGTTATCGCTGGGGGTCGGCGTGTTGCTCGCGGCGCTCGCGGCGGTCGGGCCGTCGTGGATCGCGTCGCGCCTGGCGCCGATGGAGGCGATGCGCGTTGAGTAACGCTACCCCCGACCAACGCGTGCACACGCAAGGCCGAGGCGCTTCCCGCAGCGACGGCCCGGTGATCATCCGCACGCTCGGCCTCGCCAAGTCGTACGGCGAGGGCGAGTCGGCGACTCACGCCCTGCGCGGCGTCGACAGCACGATCGCCCGCGGCGAATTCGTCGCGGTGATGGGGCCGTCGGGTTCGGGCAAGTCGACGTTCTTCAACATGATCGGGGCGCTCGATGCGCCGACCGCAGGTCGCATCTTGATCGACGAGGTCGACGTCGCTCAGCTCTCGGCGGGCGAGTTAGCGTTTCTGCGCTGCCACAAGATCGGCTACATCTTCCAGCAGTACAACCTGATCAAATACATGACCGCGCTGGAAAACGTCGCCGTGCCCATGGCGTTTGCGGGCGTCGGCCCCGAAGAAGCGCACCGCCGGGGCATGGACCTGCTCAAACTCGTCGGCCTCGACGAACGCTTCGACCACCGGCCGCTGGAGATGTCCGGCGGGCAGCAGCAACGCGTCGCCATCGCCCGCGCGCTCTGCAACCAGCCCCGCATCCTGCTCGCCGACGAGCCCACGGCCAACCTCGATTTCAAGACCGGCCAGCTCATCCTCGACATCCTCCAACGCATCAACGAAGAACGCGGCGTCACGATCGTCTGCTCGACCCACGACCACCGCCTTCTCCAACTCTGCGACCGCATCTTCTGGGTCCGCGACGGCGTCATCGACCGCGTCGAGAAACAAGAAGACCTCAAGATCACCACCGGCTCGATCGGGGGCGAAGCATGAAACGCTTTCTCGGTGTTCTGGTGGGTTTGCTTTTGGGTCTCGGGACCAGCTTGCCGACGCTAGCGTCGCCCGCCCTGGCTTCCGACGTTGAAAGATTGACGCAGGAATCGCACCGGCTGGCCGGGACCGCGTCGGGCAAACACGCCTTGTCGTATATCGAGCAACGACTCCGCTTGGCTAACGCAGCTTCGTCTCTTGAGCAGAGCTTCTCGGTGGTGTCGCTTGACGACGACCGCTCAAGCTTCAGTGTTTTACTCAATGGTGACGTTTCGTTTCCGTTGGAGCGCATCCAGCCAAACGTGGTGGTCCCGGTGACCGTGCGCGAACCGATCCGAGCGCCGCTGGTGTATATCGGCCGAGGCGAACTGCTCGAGATCGGGGACCGTTCGCTGCGCGGCGCGATCGTGGCGATCGAATACGACTGCGGCACGAATTGGGAACGAGCGTTTGCCCGCGGGGCCCTGGCGGTGTTGTTCCTGGGCAGCGGCGACGAAACCACGGGGCCGGCGAAACACGCGCCAGTCCCCCTCAACCTGCCGCGGTTCTACGTCAGCCCACCGAGCGCCGAGGTGTTCAGGCAGGACCACCCCCAAGCCACCATCGAATCGCAGCCCACCCGCACCACCGCAGACCGCACCCATGCGGACGCCACCAACCTCGTGGCGTTGATCCCCGGCACCGACCCGGCCGGCGAAGCGATCGTGGTCACCGCGCCTTACGACACGTTCGGCGTCATGCCCACGCGATCCCCGGGCAGCCGCGGCGCGGCCAACGTGTCGGGCTTGTTACGTCTGGCCGAAGCCTTGAACGCATCGCCGCCGAAGCGCGACGTCTGGCTGCTCTTCGAAGACGCGGGGGCACACCGCCACCGCGGGGCCCGGGTGTTTTACGACGCGGTGCTGATGGACGAGGCCGAGCACCACGCCTTGGCCGACCAACACGACCACGAATCCCAACACTTCGCCACCGCGATCGCAGAACTCGACGAACAGCCCACGTTTTCCCGTTGGCTACGGCTCCGACTGCAAGCGACCGCGGACGCGGCGCGGGCCGACTTGGATCGGCAGCGTCAGCTTCTTCGTCGACAAGCCGACTCCGATGTCGAGTCGCCCGCCACGCTGGAAACGCTCACGCAACAGATCGACGCGTGGGACGGCGTCCGCCGTTGGTTGAACGGGTCGGGAGCCTGGGCCGACGCGCCGGTCGATGCCTCCGCCGCGGCGTTGGTTGAACAACTTCGGGTCCAGACTCGCGCCGCGCTAGTCCGTCGATTAGATGAATTGACCACCCAACAAACCCGAGACGCGGAGCGTTCGGCGCTCCGCGACACGCTCCAACGCGGAGGCAACACGATGCCGCGGGTCGTACTGCACATCGACCTCGACTTGTCCGACGTCGGCTCGACGTGGTCGGCGATCACCGGCGACTGGTCGGATCGGCGCTACGCGTTTCGCTCGCCCGCATCCGAAGCGGACGCGCCGGGCTACCACGTGCGCGTGCTTGCGGCGTTGCGGCAGATCGCCGAGGATGCGCCGCGCGGCACGTTTACTCGGCTGGACTCCGAACCGCTCGGCGACTTGGCCGTCGCGAAATCGTTCGTGCCAGGGCGGTTCATCAACGCGGGTTCGGTCGCCGGGGCGTACGGGATTTATCACGTGGCCCTGATGACCGGCCACGATGCGCGGGTCCGCGACGGCCAACCTTCGGATACGCCGGAGAACTTTGACTTCGGTAACTTCGAGGCTCAACTCGACGAGGCGATCGCATTGATCGCGGCCGCGGCGGATGCACCGGGGTTGTCGATCCGCTCGACCTTTCCGGCTATGGCCACCACGCGACGCCCCGGTTGGGACGGCCAGCGATCGACCGGCCCGTTGGTCACGCGCCGCGTCACCGGCGGGTTGTCGGAGAGCCGCCCCGCGGCGGGTGTGGCTGTGGCGTTGTGGCCCGGAGACAAGGGCGACCGCAACGCGGCGTGGCGGGTGTTGTCGCCGGACGCCCCGGCCGACACGTTGCCCTTCGATCTGGTCCGCACCAACGCGCACGGCCGGTTTGAGCTCTTGGGTCTGCGTCCCGACATCGACGCGCAGGTCACGGCGTTCGCCTACGAACTGAACGAGCGCGGAGAGCTGTCGGCCGTGCCGACCCAAGCCACGTTGGCCCACCGCCTGACCGACGCGATCCGGGTCGATCTGTTTGCGGGGCAGAGCTTCGGCATGACGTGGTGGGGCGGTCGGGACGACGCGGCGGGCGAGACCACGCTGCTCCGCGCGAGTTCCGACGCGGCGTATCGGCCGAACCTGTCGTTGGTCGGCCGGGCCGGTCGGCAGCGGTTTTGGGTGTTGGCCGACCGTGCGATCGAGCCGGGTGTGAAGATGTTTGAGGCCCAGGGGCCGGTGGCGTTGGGCGTGAACGAATCCACCGGCCAAGCCGAGGGCGTGGCGGTTGCGCGCTTCGCCGAGCCCGTGGCGTGGGCCGAGCAGACGGCGGATGATATGTGGCGGCTCAACGAAAGCCGCTTGGCGGCGCTCCGGCAACGCGGGGTGACTTCGCCCGACTTGGAAGTGCTTCACGCTGCGGCAGGACGCGCACTCGCCGATCAAGAGATCGACGCAAGCCAAGCGCTGCGTAGCGCCGCGCTGTCGCAACGCGTTTACCCCCGGGTGCGTTCGACGATGGACGACTTGGTGTATGCGATCGTGGTGTTGTTGTTGCTGACGATCCCGTTTGCGTTCGCGATGGAGCGGTTGGTGGTCGGGGCGGCGGGGGTGTACGGCCGGATCGCGGGGTTCGTGGCGGTGTTTCTGGTCACATTTGGCGTGTTGTACGCCACGCACCCGGGCTTCGCGGTGGCGTCGACGCCGGTGATGATCTTCCTGGCGTTTGCGATCGTGCTGCTGTCGTGCATGGTGATCTGGGTCTTGGTCCGGCGGTTTCAAACCGAACTCGCGGTGATGCAGGGGCGGGCGTCAGCCAGCGGCGGGGTGGCCGCGTCGGGCGGTGGGTTTCGGGGCGTGGGCGTGGCGGTGAGCATGGGCATATCGACGATGCGGCGACGGCCGACGCGGACCGTGCTCACCGCGACGACGGTCGTGATGCTGACGTTCACCGTGTTGTGTTTTGCGAGCGTGCAACGCCAGGTCGGCGTGCGCTCGGTGGCGTTGGGCCCGGCGACCGAAGCGATGCCGAGCCGAGCGGTGATGGTGCGTAAGCTCGACGCGGGGCCGATGTCACCGGGCGTGGTGGACGTGTTGGCCGGGCTGGCCAAGGGTGACGAAAGCGAACATGTTGATCACGGTTGGATCGAAAGTTGGTGGCGAGTACCGACGCCCCAAGACGATCGGCCGATCGTGGTCGCCCGTCCGGACGACGGCCGATCGGTGCGACTCGGTGGCGTGATGGGTATCGATCCGAAGCTGCTCGACGTGTGGCCGTTGTGGGGCGACGCCTTTGACGATGCGGCGTCAGACCTCGCCTCATCACTGGAAAGCAAAAACGTATGGTTGCCCATCGATGCGTTGACGGGCCTCGGCCTGGGTGCGGGCGACGCGGTGTTGATGGATGGGCGTTTGTTTACCGTGGCCGGCGCCACCGACGGGGGGACGTTGTCGCGGCTGCGACAGGTCGACGGCGGGTCGTGGTTGCCGATCGATGTGGCGGCCGACGCGGCGCTGCGGCGTACCGCCGCGCAGCCGTCGGCGGGCAACAACGAAACGTCGGGCGGCAAGGTGCTTCGGCTTGCCCCGACGCAGATCGCGCTGGCGTCCAACGCGGTGGTGCAAGAACTCGGCGGCGACCTGCGCAGCCTCACGCGCTGGCCCGGGGATCATGAAGAACCCCGTGAAGTTGCGGCGGACGCGGCGACGATCACCGGCGGCGGGGCGGGCGCGATGCCCGTGTGGGTGACCGGGTCGGCCGGGGCCGAGCGGTTGACCCTTGGCAACACGACTCAGGTCAGCGGCGTTTGGCGACTCGTGGCGCCGGTCCTGCTCGGCGGGTTGATCATCTTCGGCACGCTGTTGGGCTCGATCGCAGATCGGCAAAAAGAAATCTACACGTTCAGTGCGTTGGGCCTGGGCCCCAAACACGTCGGCATGTTGTTCTTCGCCGAGGCGGCGGTGTACGCGGTGGTTGGCGGGTTGGCCGGGCAGTTGTTGGCGCAGGTGGTCGCGCTCGTCGCATCATGGATGTCGGCGTGGGGCTGGATTCAACCCGTGTCGATCAACTTCGCCTCGACCCAAGCGCTCTTCGCGATCGGCGTGGTCATGGTGACCGTGATGGTCTCGGCGATCTACCCGGCGATCCGCGCCTCGAAGTCGGCCAACCCCGGGTTGGTGCGGGCGTGGACGATGCCGTCGCCCGAGCCGGCCCCACATGACCACGAACTGAAGATGACGTTTCCGTTCACCGTTTCGGCTTACGACCTGACGGGCGTGGTGGCGTTTTTGGCGGAGCATTTCCGGGAACACGCCGATGCGGGGCTGGGGCCGTTCGCCGCGTCGAACGTCGGCATCGAGCGCGACGAACAAGGCCAACTGCGGCTGAGCGCCGAGGTGGCGCTCGCCCCGTTTGATCTGGGCGTGACCCAAGCGATCTCGCTCACCGGCGTACCGTCGGACATCCCCGGGGTCGACGAGGTCGCGGTGCATCTCGAACGCTTGTCGGGCACCAAAGGGGATTGGGTACGAGCGAACCGCGTGTTTATCAAACGTCTGCGTCGGCAGTTTCTGGTCTGGCGCACCTTCCCCGCCAAGGCGGTCGAGGCGTACCGGCTGAGCACGCTCGAAATCCTGGGCGAAAGCGAGAACGAAGCGGCGACCAAAGTCCAAGCGCCTGAAACGCACGGCGGGGGGGTGGCCCTTGCCTGACGCCGAACGCCAAGCGAAGCCGTCCAAGAAAGCCAAGCGGGTGGATCGTGAGCTCGAAGAGTTCCGCTCGCTGATGGAGCCGCCCTCGACCTTTGCTGACGGGTTCACGTGGGCGTCGTTTTTCGGGGCGTTGTTCGTCGCCGTGCTGATGGTGCCCGGGTCGATCTACATGACGCTCTTGGCGGGCTCGGCCATCGGCCCCGCGGCGCAGTGGGTCACGCTGATCCTGTTTATCGAAGTTGCCCGAAGAGCGAACAAAGCATTGGGCCACGCGCAGATCTTTACGCTGTTCTACTTGAGCGGCGCGATCATGGTCACCGCGTCCCAACTCCAGGGCGGATTCCACGGCGGGCTCGGCGCGTTGTGGGGCCAGTTCTTTGTCCAGAGCGATGCGGCCGAGGCGGCGGGCTTGGCCGAGAAGATCCCGTCGTGGGTCGCCCCGACGGATCCCGCGGTACTCGGGCAGCGTAGCCTGCTGATGTGGGAGTGGGCCGGGCCGATCGCGCTGATCGCGTTCACGATGATCATCGGCCGCATCGACAACATGATCCTGGGCTACGGCCTGTTCCGCCTGACCTCCGACATCGAGAAGCTCCCGTTCCCCATGGCCCCCGTCGGCGCGCAGGGCATCCTCGCGTTGTCGGAAGAACAAACGGAAGAGGACGCGAAGTTGGACTCGGTCATGCCCGACGACAACCCGCCTCCGGATAACCAGGACCTCAGCCAAGACAAAGGCTGGCGGTGGCGGGTGTTCTCCATCGGGGCGGTGATCGGCTTGGTATTTGGTTTGGTGTATTTGGGGCTGCCCACCGTCACCGGGGCGTTGCTCGGCGAGCCGATCACGATCATCCCGATCCCGTTCGTGGATTTCACGCAGCAAACCTCGGACTGGATGCCTGCGGTCGCGACGGGAATCTCATTGGATTTAGGGCAATTTATCCTCGGCATGGTATTGCCGTTCTGGGCGATGGTCGGGACGTTCGTCGGCCTGGTCATCACCTTCATCGCCAACCCGTTTCTATATGAAGCGGGCGTCCTCTCGTCGTGGAACGAGGGCGACGCGATGCAAGCAACGTTCTACAAAAACACGGTGGATTTCTACCTCTCGTTTTCGCTTGGCGTCGCGGCGGCGATCGCGGCGGCGGGGTTCATTTCGGTCGGCCGAGCGCTCTTGCGAGCCCGGCGCGAAGCGAAGGAACACGCCGCCGAGGGCGATGCTTCCGGGGGGGTCTGGAAGGAACTCGACATCCCCGAAGGCCGGGGCGACATCCGGCCGTGGCTGATCCTGGCGACGTATCTGGTCTCGACGACGCTGTACCTCGGCGTGTCGTGTTGGCTGCTCTACATCAGCGACGGCCGGATTCCGTTATCGCTGGTGATCATCATGTTGTTTTACGCGTTGTTCTATACGCCGGTGATCAGCTACGTCACCGCCCGGCTGGAGGGCATCGCCGGCGAGGTGATCAACGTGCCGTTTGTGCGGGAGGCAAGCTTCATTCTTTCGGGCTATCAGGGTGTCGCGGTGTGGTTCCTGCCGGTGCCGTTGCACAACTACGGCAGCATGACCGTGTTCTACCGCCAATGCGAACTCACCGGCACAAAGTTCAAATCCATCTGGAAATCTGAGCTTTTGCTGACGCCGATCATCCTCATCGGCTCGCTCGCCTTCGCCCACTTCATCTGGCGGCTCGGCCCGATCCCCGGCCCGAACTACCCCTTCGCCCAAGAGTGGTGGGAAGTCACCGCCGAGCAGCAAGCCCTGATCTTCAGCTCGACGACCGGCGGGTTCAGCGAGTTCGAACGCGCGATCGACCTCAACACCATCCTCGCGGGCCTGGGCATCGGCGGACTCTGCTTCGCGGGACTGTCGTGGTTGGGCGCGCCGGTCTTCTTGACCTACGGCATCGTCCGCGGGCTCAACCAAACGCTGCCCTACGCGGTCATCCCCCAGTTCCTTGGTGCCCTGATCGGACGCTACTACTTCCAGAAGAAACTCGGCCTGCGTTGGCGGCAATACGTCCCCGTCGTCGCCGCGGGCTTTTCCTGCGGCATGGGCCTCATCGGCACCCTCGGCGTCGGGTTCACGTTCCTGGCCAAGAGTGTGTTCAAATTGCCGTATTAAAACCGTAAAACCGGAACCGCAGATTTCGCAGATGACGCAGATTGAAGAAAAATATGAAAATTCACAGTTACTCTGAAATTCAAAGTATTCATTTTATTTGGATTAAATCCGCGTAATCTGTGAAATCTGCGGTTACAGCCTTTCATAACTCATGATGACTGACACCTTGATCACCGCCGAGAACCTCACCAAGGTCTACCCACTCAAGGGCCGGGCCAAGGCCGAGGTCCGCGCGCTCGACGGGGTGAGCCTGACAGTAAATCGGGGCGAATACCTTTCGATCATGGGCCCGTCGGGTAGCGGCAAGTCGACGCTGTTCAACATCATCGGGGCGCTCGACAAGCCGACGTCCGGCGACGTGCGCATCGGCGAGTTGAGTTTGCCAGCGCTGTCCTCCAAGCAGCTCGCCTATGTGCGTGGCCAACACCTGGGTTATGTGTTCCAGGCCTACAACCTGATCCCGTCGCTGACCGCGGTGAAGAATGTGTCGCTGCCGCGGGTGTTTGCCGGCGAAGCCCCCGAAGCGGCCGACGCAGCCGCCCGGCAACGTCTCGAACGGGTAGGCCTGGGCCACCGCCTTGATCATCGCCCCGATGAACTCTCCGGCGGCCAGCAGCAACGCGTCGCCATCGCCCGCGCCTTGGTCAACGACCCCGCCATCATCCTCGCCGACGAACCCACCGCCAACCTCGACCTGACCACCGGCGAACAGATCATCGAACTACTACGCTCACTCTGCACGACGGCAGGCGTTACCGTCATCGCCGCCACCCACGACCACAAGATGCTCGCCCAGTCCGACCGCGTCGCGTGGGTGAAGGACGGCAAGATCGAGAAGATGGAGACCGCGGATCAGTTGGAGATTAAGACGGGGCAGATTGAGACCACGCATTGAGCTTAACGTTGGTGCGGTCTGTCAGCTCGACTCACATGAGACACTATTTGGATAGTCTCGTTCCCACATCACGAGATGGCGTGTTTCGCGAGCGATGAGTGCTCCGGCATAACGTTGGTACGGGCGACAATGTTCGATGGAGGCCGGCAGAAGTCCTTGGGGGAATTCGATGGGCCCGGCGTCCATGAAGACTTCGAGTCCATAGCTAGCTGGACCACTCTGCAATCGTCCATAAATCTGGGCCCGTTGTACGTCGGAACCGTGTTGCAAGAGATATGCAAACGGCAAGCGAAGATCCGAAACCAGGGGCGACAGATCCCCGCGCGCCAGCGCAGCATTGATTTGGCCTCGGAAGCGCGAATCAGGCATCGAAGTTCAGTTGGTTTCACAGCGATCGATCAGGCAGAACATCTGCCACATGATTACTCGAGTATGGTCCTGCATGCGGGGAGCGTCAAGGGTTGAATTGGTTGGCAACACGCATACAGCTAAAGACTCTCTCCGGAGTCTTATCCGTCACTCGCATCCCCCATCCCCTGAGCCTCAAGCTTCTGTGACAAACTCCAAAACCCCAACCACGCGACGACGGCGAAGAGCGTGGTGATGATGAACACCTGCGAGCCGATGCCTTCCCACGGCGGGACGTCGCCGCCCCACCAGGTGAAGCCTTCCCAGCCCGCGAGCAGCCAGACGCCGAGGAACGGGGCGAAGGCGCCGCGGACGCCGGTGAGGGTTTGGTGGATGCCCATGTAGAGCCCGGCTAGGCGTTTGTCGGCGAAGTCGTTGTGGCCCAGCGTCCAGGCGATCATGCCCCCGCCCTGCATCACGCCGCGCAGGGTCATCGGGATAAAGAACAGCCAGAGCTGGCCGGTGACGGCGGCGAGGTAGCAGGACGATTGGCCGAACACCCAGGTCAGGCCGTGGCTGATGCGGTAGCGGGCGATGTGTTGGCGATCCAGCAGCTTCGACCATAGCGGCACGGTCAGCGTCGCGCAAGCCAACGGCACCGTGGTGGTCAGCAGCATGCCCAGTGTGTTGGCGTCGTTGCGGTCCTTGATGGTTTCGATGACGAACAACGCGAACGCAGTGTTGCCCATCATGTTGGCGATGCCCGCGAAGAACTGCCAAGTCATGTAGGTGCGGAAGTGGTTGTCCTCACGGAGCACGGAGACGAAGTTGTGCGGTCGGCCGTCGGCCCGCAGGGGCATGTCGTTGTCTTCGTGCGGCCGAACTTCGCTGCGTAGGAGTTGTGGTTCTTGGCGGACGCGGATGCGTGTGTAGGCGACGACGCCGATGATGCCCACCACCGCCGCCACGGGGTAGATCACCCGGAACAGTTGCGGGTTCCAATCGAGCAACGGCCCGACCGCCGCGGGCACCGCCGCGAAGATCAGCGTCGCGATCAGCACAAACTTCCCCGTGATCCGCGCCCGGGCGTGACGCGGGAAGTTCATCCGCCAAACAGCGCTGCGCAGCATCACAATCCCCGCCATCAAACAACGCCCCAGTACCACCGCGAGCACCAGCCCGGCCGCGCCCCAGCCACCCCCTCCGGTTTCCTTCGGCAGCACCGCCACCGACGCGACCAACACCAGCATCGCGCTCATGAGCACGCCCGCAAACGCCGACTTCCGCCTCCCGCGGGAAAAGCGGGTCCACACAAACCCCAACAGGTTGGCGAACATCGGCGCCGCCGAGATCATCGCGAACTGAGTGTTGCTGATGCCGAAGACGACCTTGCCGAACACCCCGACCACGCCCGCGTCCAGCATAGCCACCGCCACGGGCAGCGTCGCCGAGGTCAACAACTCCTGACGAAACGCTTTCCGCGTGCCCCAGGGTTGTTGTGCCGGGCGAAAGCTATCGAACGCACGCTGAATCATGCCGCCACTCTAGCGGATTGGATTTCCTCAGCATGTCCTTGCGGGGCGGTGCGTGGGTGACGGGGTGAGCTCATCCCGTCGCGCGGGAGGCGCGACTCCGCCGCAAAACCATCACGCCGCCCAGGCCCAACAACGCCAACGAGGTGGGCTCAGGCACGACCTCAAACGTCACGGGGATTTCGACGAATCCGTTGGCCACGCCGAAGCTGTCGCTGGTGACGGTGATCAACCCGCTGCGCAGGCCGAGCGTCGAGGTGTCGAGGCCGACGAGTTCGCTGATCGCTCCGCCCAGCGCCGCGTCGGTGCCGCTGCCCGATCCGAACAGGTCGCCCGAGGTGGTGAAGGAGTAGTCGAGTTCGTCCGCGCCCAACGCCACCGAAACCTCGGCGGCGTTGCGGATCGAAAGCTCAAGGCTGACGACTTCGTCCTGGTCCACGGTGGCGGGGACCGCCTCGGCGAGCAGGGCTTCGAGCACCGCGGGGAGTTGGAAGTCGGCGACCACGGGCAGGTGGTCGCTGCCGGACTCCAAAGCGTTGAGCACTTGGGCGGTGGTAAACGACGTCAGCCCGTTGATCGAGATCGTGTTGCCGTCGTTGATCTGGTCGTTGAAGGTCGAGCCGTTGTTGCCGAAGACGTGGTAGGAATCGGCGATCAGCGCGACGCCTTCGTCGTCGAGCAGCTCGTCGCTGGTGAGGATGAAGTCGAAGCGGTCGTCGATCCCGCCGCCGGTCAACGGCCCGGCCCCGTCGGAGGGGCTTTGGGTGAGTTGGTTGGCGAGGCCGAAGTTGTTGCGAAAGGTCACGTTGCCGCCGTTCGGGAACAGCGGGTCGATCAGTCGGCCTCCGGCGTCGGTGCCGTCGGTCAAGATCTGCAGCGACGACCGCCCGCCGAAGTTGTTGGTTCCCGAGAGCTCGAAGTTCGAATCGACGTTGAAGTCGCCCGCGGAGATCACGTTGGCGTTGCCGAGGTTGTTGGAGGTGATGTAGTTGCGGATGTCCGTGGCTTCGTTTTCGCGGGCAAACAAGTCGCCGCCGAAGCCCGTGCCGTCGCCCGCCTCGAAGTGGGAGTTGAAGATGAACAGGTCGGCGTCGGCGCCGTAGCCGACGGGGCGGAACTGGTAGAACAGCGTCTCGCGGGGTTGGGTGGGTCCGCTGATGTTACCGAACGAATCCTCGGCGAGGAGTTGGACCGAGTCGGTGCGGTAGATCACCGCTTGTCGGATCTCCGAGCCGTCGAGTTGGCCGAAGCCCGAGCCGCCGGTGGTCGCGCCGACTTCGAAACCGCGGGCGTAGAACCCGTCGCCGTAGATGGCGTTGAGTCGATCGACGAGGTCTTGCGTCGTGGTCGAGGGGCGTTGTTGTTCTTGGAGCAGGATGATGTCGGCCGGCTGGGCGATGCCGTTGACCAATTCTTCGCCGATGCCTTGCAGCGCGATATCCACGCCGGGCCGGGCAAAGCGTTCCACCCCGTCGACGAATCCGTCCTGAAACGTATTGGTGTTGTAGGTCACCACGCGGAGTTGGGCTTCGGCCACGGGAGCCGCCAACGTCACAACCAAGCACGCAAAGCACGCGCCGCAAAACGATTTGTACATCAAGATTCCTTCTCTAAAACGGGTTATCTCAGCGTCCCCGGCTCGCCGGGTCAGCAACCACACCCGCCCTCAATTTTGTAATCCAATATTATAACAGAGTTCTACGGGAAAACCAGAATATTCTTGCGGTTTGCGTGACCAATCTGCCGCCCACCAACTTGCGGGGATCGTTTTGGCGGTGAGCAGCGCGACGTGTGTGCTCATTCTGCTCTCCGTACGTTCAATCAAGTTCTGTAGACATTCCTTCGGAACATGCACCATCGCAAAATATAGAGTTGATTTGAGAACAAGGGACGATCCGCAGCCGGCTTTACCTCGCTCGGCATAAAATGGCTACGCATACTGTCTTTGCCTCTTGGTATTCGTCGTTACGGTGGCTTGTTCAATGCGGGTTGAATGCGAAAAATGCAACACGGAAGTCCCCGCGGACGACGTCAATGTCGCTGCCGACACGGCCTACTGCCGGGCGTGCGGTAAGCTGATGCGACTCAGCGCGCTCTTCGGCTCGGACAGCGGCGAGTTCGTCCAAGACTACGAGCTGAGCACCATCGATACCGCCGACACCCCGCCCGGTTGTTCGAGCCGGGGCGATGGGTTCGGGCATGTCGTGAAGGTGTTGCGCGGGGCTGGCCTCGGGACCATCGTCGGCAACTTGGTGATGTGTCTGTTCTGGAACGGCATCGTGTCGGTGTTCGTGGTCTTTGCGTTGGCGTCCACGCTGCAACACGCCGGCGTGGTCGGGCCCGACTGGTTTCTCGCCCCCGAGAAGAACGGCGGCCCGGTATCGCTGGGGATGACCATCTTCCTCTGGTTGTTCTTGACGCCGTTCATCGTCATCGGCACGGGGATGGCGGTCGTTTTCCTGACGTCGCTACTGGGCAAGATCGTCGTCACGATCGACGGCGACGCGGGCACGGTGTTCCAAGGTATCGGCCCGTTGGGTTGGCGGCGGCGCTTCGCGGTCGGCGACGTGACCGGCGTCGTGATCGGGCGCAGCGTATGGCAAAAAAACGGCGACTCCAAACCCGTGGTCACCATCGGCACGCGGGGCGGCGGTCGGCTGCGTTTCGGCAGCCTCCTGACCGCACCCCGCCGGGCGTGGCTAGCGGCCGAGCTTCAACGCGTCATCGAGCAAGCCCGCAACACTAAGCCGTCGCGTCGGTATTGATCGAACATCCGCGTGCTTGGTGATCAAGGCGTGGTCTGCAGATCGATGCGGGTCCCGGTGGCGTGGACGTCGGCGACCAAATCGCTGTACTGCCAAACCCCCGCCGACTTGGTGGCGACCACATACACGGTGGCCGACCCGTTGGGACCCGACACGTCGTAGCTCAGATCGGCGTCGCCGGACGACCCGCTGAGATTGATCGACCCCGACACCAAAAACGCTGACTCAATCGGCGTCCCCAACTCCGCCTGCACCCGCGGGTCAGCCTGCACCGTGGCCAACGAATACTCGAACGGCTCCGACCCTTTCAACAACCCAAAAACCAGACTCACCAACAGCGTGACGACACCCAGGCAAGTAAACACCGGCGCGATCACCACCAGCGGCAGGAACCACTTCCAATTCCGTGACCACCACGACCGGCGGGTAGGCTGAGCTTGAGGGGTTGTGGAGTGCATAAGTCATCTCTCGATCAGAAACATCACCGGGCAACTAAGCGGGCTTGTAGTCGGGCAGATGATCTTACCGCCAGCATGCTGTGACCGAAACATAACTCGCACGGACGATCAATCGCGAAGGCCCTGTCCATCTTGGGGCAGGTAAGGCGGATCGCGGGTCGTGGTAAGTCCAAGCGGTGTAACACTCATATTCACCCTCGACGAAGCGCCGGCGGCACCCGCACAGGCAACATAATTTCAGACGGACCTATACCGAACCGCACAACCCCGCCGTATCTTTACGGCAGGTCTGACGTACGAAACGACAAAAACGAAACTGGGACAAAAAGAGGACTGTGTCTTCTCTTCTCCCGTATTATTTGAGGTCCCAATAATTATTTCGCGGGTTGTCAATAACGGAAGACAACTCGTCAGGGCTGTACGGATTCCCCGGGTTCCTGATCGCAATCCTTTTTGCGTGGCCGTCTGCCCAGCCCACATTGATTCCGTTGTTGTGGCGAGGATCGCTAAAACCGTACTGGATTTCGGGTAAATCAAACGCTGGGTACAAATACCCTATGCCCTCAGCAGGCCGCCCCGTTGCGGGCGGAGGCGTGTCGAATACGTCGTTGTTGTCGAGTGGTACACCCCACATTCTGGGATTGGTGTAGTAGGCCAGATTCATGCTGTCGCAGTGGCTTATCGTTTCCGCTGGCGAAACAATCTCAGAGAAACGTGGGGTTTCGTTGATTTCGCCCCACTCATCAGGTAGGTCCGGTTCTTGGCTACCTGGATACTTCCACCCACGCCGCGAGGCTAAGAAATACGCGTTAATCCCGTAGTGGATCTTATTCCAAGCCACGTTTCCGGGATCAGACTCATCGAGGTTATCTAAGCTGAACGAAGACGTTGGGTTGAATTCCGGGCAAGCGAAGACACGGTTGTCTTGGATATAGTCTTGGGAAGCAAGGCGGGATGACCACCAATCGACTTCCGCGTTTTTATCCCAGACTTTGTGTGCCCACTCTTCCATCGGTGAGCGGTAATTAATGAAATACTCGTCCCCGTCGGTGCTGTAGCTGTGGGTGGCTACAGCAATCTGATTTACGTTGACCAGGCATTCTGCACTTCGCGCAGATCGCCGGGCGGTGCCCAAAACCGGGAAGGCTATGGCAATGAGTAGGCTGATAATCAGCATGGCCACCAGAAGTTCGATAATGGTAAACCCCGGCCGGGCCTTCATATGTTGAGCCTTCC
>JBCCST010000029.1:0-42150 GCA_039199695.1 Planctomycetota bacterium
ACGGCAAGGCGGCGCTCGGCGGGACCTGCCTCCGCGTCGGGTGCATCCCGTCCAAGGCGTTGCTCCAGTCGTCGGAGAAGTACGAAGACGCGATGAAGCACTTCGCCGACCACGGCATCAGCGTGGGCGACGTCAAACTCGACCTACAAAAAATGCTCGAACGCAAAGACGGCGTTGTCCAGCAACTCACCGGCGGGATCAGCGGGCTGTTCAAGAAAAACAAGGTCAAGTCGTACCACGGCCACGCGACGTTTAACGCCGACAAAACCGTGACCGTGGGCGACCCCGGAAGCGGCGACGTGATCACCGCGGAGCACGTCCTGATCGCCACGGGCAGCGTCCCCGCGTCGCTGCCGGGCATCGACCTGTCGCAGGACAAGATCGACACCTCGACCGACGCGATCGCCTACACGGAAGTGCCCAAGAAGCTCGTCGTCATCGGCGCGGGTGTCATCGGCCTCGAGCTCGGCAGCGTCTGGCGACGCCTGGGCAGCGAGGTCACGGTGCTCGAATACCTCGACCGCATCTTCCCCGGCATGGACGACGAGCTGGCCAAGGAAGCGCTTAAGGTTTTCAAGAAGCAGGGCATCAAGTTTGAACTCGGCAGCAAGGTCACCGGCGTGAAGACGACCAAGAGTGGCGTCACGATCGAGCGCGACGGGGCCGACCCGGTGAAGGCCGACCGCGTGTTGGTGGCGGTGGGCCGTAAGCCCAACACCGAGGGGTTAGGCTTAGAGAACATCGGTATCACGCCCAACGCCCGCGGCCAGATCGAAGTCGCCCCCGGAAATTTTGCCACGAGTGTCCCAGGTGTCTACGCGGTCGGCGACGTCGTGCCCGGCCCGATGCTCGCCCACAAGGCCGAGGAAGAGGGCGTCGCCTGCGTCGAAATGATCGCGACCGGCCACGGCCACATCGACTACCACACCGTGCCCGGCGTGGTCTACACCCACCCCGAGATCGCCAGCGTCGGCCGCAGCGAAGAAGAACTCAAGGCCGATGGCGTGGCGTACAACAAGGGTAAGTTCCCCTTCATGGCCAACGGCCGGGCCCGCGCGATCGACCAGATCGAAGGCATGGTCAAGATCCTCGCCGACCAAGAAACCGACCGCGTCCTGGGCGTCCACATCATCGGCCAGAGCGCGGGTGACCTCATCGCCGAGTGCGCCACCGCGATGGCGTTCGGTGCGTCCAGCGAAGACATCGCCAGAGCGTGTCACGCTCACCCGACGCTGAACGAAGCCGTCAAAGAAGCGGCGCTAGGCGTGTCGGGTAGGGCGATCCATATTTAGTTTTAGATGCAACTTTCGCCAACAACAATTCGGCAACTAGTTCATGTAATTACTGGCGACAGGGTGCGCGATAACGACGAAAACTCGGCCATTTCACCATATAGGTCTGGACCAGACATTGTAAATTTCTTCAATAATCTTGGGTGGAACGAAATATACGATGGCGAGTTTGGCACACGATGGCGATGGGCTGAATCAAAGTTACTTGAAGTGAATGGGAATAAAAAACTGGAGCAAGTAATCTGCTCAGCTTTTGACCCAAGGGTATTTTTGCGTTCAGATTTTAAAATCGAAGATGCAGTGGATTATTTGAACGAGTTTCTTGTTTTTGATGACTATAAATTGGTATCAGCAGCTAAAGGATATCGCGTAGTCCGTGTCACTTTTTCTGGGGTTGCTGCGCAGTCACCTTATGGTGAGTCGAAATCGCTCAATCATCTTTTCATCCAAGATCAGATACACACCTGTGAAGCAAGGATCGCCGCTGATGATTTTGATGGCGCCATAACTGCGGCAAGATCGCTACTTGAGGCTGTTCTCAAATCTATCGAGGTGGAACTTTCTGGAAAAAGCGAACCTTATAGCGGTGACCTGATGAAATTATTTAAGCGTGTTCAAAAATTGATGAATCTTGATCCATCGCAGGAGGGAATATCGCAAACGCTCAAACAGATTTTGTCAGGTATTTCAAGCATCGTTGCTGGTGTAGCTTCATTACGCAATAAAATGGGTGATGCTCACGCTATTTCGTATCGTCCATCTCGCCATCATGCTGTTTTGGCCGTAAACGCCGTCAATACAATCTCAAACTTCTTATTTGACTCACTCGAGTATCAACGCGAGAGACACCTAGAAAATTGATTTCCCGGTGCGACTCCTTGCCCCCAAGCGGCGGGTGGCACTGACAAGGCCGCTTTTGGGCTCGTCATAATGGGAAGTGTTGTAATGCCGATCCACTGACAAACTCTGCTGAGCCTCTGTTTGTCAGTGACACCCGGTTGCCTCGAAGCGTGGGCAGGGAAAATCAGCGGCGCCGACGACGCCCGAGCAACCCCGCGCCGAAAACACCCAGCACCGCGAGCGACGACGGCTCGGGGATGATCCCGGCCGATCCCAGCAGCGCGGCTTGGCCGCCGAAGTTGTCGGCCCAGATCGTGTAGTCCGCGGCGTCGATCACGCCGTTGCCGTTGCCGTCGGCTTCCAGGTCTACGGTCGAACCGAAGTTGTCGGCCCAGATGGTGTAGTCCGCGGCATCGACTTCGCCGTTGCCGTTGTAGTCGCCCAGCACGGTGAGGCCCGCGTCGAGGAAGATCTGGTTGGCGTCGGTCGGGTCGTCGAACAGGGTGAGGAACGCGGCGATGTCGCCGGTGTTGAACTCCCAGTCGCGGTTGACGTCGGCGGTGACCAGGGCGTCGATGGAGAACTGGGTCTGGTAGGCGTTGACGTCGTCGAGGGCGAGGACGAAGGCGTCGGCGTCATCGAGGTCGATCATGCCGTCGCGGGTCAGGTCGCCGGTGATCTCACCGAGGAACGCGGTGACGAAGAGCTCGGCGTCGTCGCCGTCGATCGTGCCGTCGGGGGTGATGTCCAGCGACCACGCGAGGTTCTCGTCGGTCGTGAAGCGGTTGTCCCGCATGAACAGCAGGTCGAAGCTGTCCACGTCGCCGGTGCCGTTGAGGTTACCGCGGCGATCCTTGACGATTTGGTAGGTGTCGTTGGTCGCCTGGCTGACGCCGGCGCCCTGGAGCACGGTTTCAAGGCCCAGCAGGTCGAACGTGTCGACGTTGCCGTCCGCGTTGGTGTCGGCGGCGGGGTTGAACAGGCCGTTCTGCGAATAGAGGAACGTCTCGAAGTTCGTCGAGCTGTTGGTCAGGTCATCGGAATCGAGGACGCCGTCCTTGTTGATATCTCCCACGCCCGCCCCGTTGCCGTTCTGGATGTCGACGATGAGCCGCTGGATGTTGGTGTTGCCGGTGATCTCGCGGGTGACGACGGTGAGCACGTTGTGGCCGGCCTGCACGTCGAAGTAGCCGCGTTGGAACAGGTCGCGGTCGATCTGGGTGGTCGCGCTGCCGTTGGGGTCGTCGTCGACGAAGCCGAGGATGGTCTCGTCGTCGATCGCGGCGCCGAGGTTGAGGAAGGTGAACATCTCGGTGGCGGTCTGGTCGACGCTGGCGACCTGGAAGTCGAGGTCGTGGCCGTCGGCGCTGAAGGCGACGAGCGCTTCGATCTCGGCCTCGGGGGCGAGGCGGTCGACGTAGATCGCCCGGCGGAAGTCGGTGAACACGGCCGGGCCGCCGTCGCCGCCGGTGTCGGGGTTGCGGTGGCGGAAGGCGCGGGTGGTGATGAAGTGGTAGCCCTCTTCGAGCTGGGTGGTGTCGACGGTCTGTTGGAAGGTGCCGTTGCCGTCTTCGTTGAAGAAGCCGGCGTCGTTGACGTCGGTGAAGTTTTCGAAGCCGTAGAGCACGGTGTCGGGTGTGACGAAGTCGACGCCGCCGTTGCCGTTGATGTCGAGGCCGCCGTCGATCTTGAAGGCGGCGAAGTCGCCGTCGGCGTCGCGGTCGCGGATGCTGCCCAGCAGGTTGACCGCGTTGGTGTTCAGCGTCAGGTCGAACGAGTCGGCGGAGATGACGTCGACGTCGTTGAGACGGACGGTGGCGTTTTCTTCGAGCGTCGTGCTCGTGCCGCCGGCGAGGACCGAATCGATGTTGGAGAGCGACAGCTGGCCTTGCGGGCCGGCGACGCCGTAGATCAGGTAGCCCGAGTCGTGGCGGTCGCCGTCGGGCGCGACGTTGCGCAGGACGCGGAGATCGACCGTGCCGTCGGCCTTGACCTGGAGGACTTCGGGGAAGTCGTTGAACGGGTCGATGTTGCTGTTCTCGGCGTTGCCGGTGAGTTCGACGAGGTACGTGCCGGGGGCGAACGAGGTCTGCACCGTGCGGCTGTCGAAGCCGGCGTCCAGGCGGTTGCTCAGCACGACCAGCGCCGATCTTTCGCGTTCGTAGATCAGGGTTTCCTTTTCGTCGCCGGTGGGCGTGCGGTCGAGGTAGTTGCCCCGGCCGTGGGAGTTGCGGATGCCCACGAGCGTGGTGACCGCGTCGCCGAACTGACCGCCGAGCGCGTCGCCGCGGCCGTCTTTGGGGAAGTCGCGGCCTTCGCCGAACTGCTTGGCGTTAAAGTAGACGTTGGCGTTGCCGGGCCGCATGAGGATGAAGGCGTGGGCGACGTTGGACAACTCGGCACCGGGCTCGTCGTGGCTGGACACGTGGCCGACGCCCTGTGAGCCGTTGTTGGCCAGGCCGTCGTCGTTGATGTCGAAGCTGGCGTTCTTGATGTTACGCCAGTCGTTCTGCAGCCCGTTGCCGGTCAGGTTGTCACGCAACGCAAAGAACAACGGCAAGTCCAGCGCATCGCGGTTGCCGCCGACCTGATCCAGGCCGCGGTCGACGTCTTGCACATAGGACTGGATCAGCCCGAAGTCGCCGTCGAACACCTCGCTGAACGCGAAAACCCGGCGGTGCGAGCCGTCGAGGTTGCGCGGGGCCGCGTCGTGCACAGCCTGGTCGAAGAACTCGAGCACGAACGGGTCGAAGTGTTTCACCGCGTCGAGCCGGAAGCCGTCGACGCCGGCTTCCTGGATCATCCAGCGGGCGTTACGCAGGATCAGGCCCAGCGCGTTCTCGGTGATCGCGTCGCCCGCCAGGGGGTCGTCGAGGTTGAAGTCGTAGACCGTCACGTTCTGGTTCAGGTCCGGGTCGAAGACGGTTCGGCCGCCGAGGTCCTGGTCGGTGTAGAACCGCGCGTTGTTCGGGTCGGCCTGGTCGGTGAACGTGCCGCCGGGGATGTTGCGCGGATCGTTCGGATCGACGGGGTGGCGGATGAACTGGTAGTTCTTGGACTGGTCGAGGTCGATCAGGCCCGACAGGCGGAAACGCTTGACGTCGTTGCCGTCGAAGATCGGTTCGTGGAAATCGCCGTAGGGATCGTTCGGCAGTTCGAGGACGAAGCCGGGGTAGTCGCCCGCTTCGATGAAGCCGGGGCGGTTGTTGTCGCTGAAGCCGTTGTGGTTGAGGATGAAGTCGGCGTAAACCGCGACGCCGGCTTTCTCCGCTTGCGCGGTCATGGCTTTGAACGAACGGTGCGTGCCGTAGAGCGTTTCGTTGTTGGCGCTGCCCAAATCGAATCGGTCGAAGACGTCGTAGCCCACGGAGAACCCGCCGGAGTCGGCCCGGCCGGGCGGGGGCACCCACATGCCGCCGTAGCCAGCGTAGAAGCTGTCGATGGTGCGGTCTTCGATGGTGTCCCACCGCGACTCGAAGTACTGCAGGATCGCCGGGGCCGAGGCGTCTTGAGCCGAGCCGAGCGTGGGCGTAACGAGCCCCACGACCGCGAGCAGGCTGGCGGTCGTGAACTTGACGAGGCGTCGGGACGAGCGGGGCTTGAGGGTACGGCGTGGAGTCATCGGGCAGGCCTCGGGAAAGTCATTGAGGTGTCGGAGAAGGCGCAGAAACACTGGTGGGTGTTCCGACGCGGAGTCGGGCAGAACCCTGAACCGAAGGCGAACGAATCGAAAGGCCGGGAAAAAAAGCGGGGTGGGGCGACAGCGCCGCGGCCACCCCGCCTTCCGGGGGTCAACTTAAAGGTCGGCCAAGCCGGCCGACCCGGGGGGGGAAGCAAGCTTCCGGGGTTAGGCCGAGCGACGCCGGCCGAGCATCGCCACACCACCGAGGGCCACGAGCGCGAGGCTGGCGGGTTCGGGGACGTTGGAGATGGTCACGAACTGGTCACCCGCGATCGCGCTGAAGTCGATCGCGCTGGAAGTGCCGAGGTTGTCGCCGGTGGCGTTGGGGCCGAGGACTTGGCTGGAGATGAACGAAGCATCACCGTTGCCGTAGAACACCGCGATGTTAACGTCGCTCTGGGTGGTGCCGAACAGGGCGGCCACGTCGATCGACAACTCGATGCCGGTGGTCGCGGTCGCGGCGTTGGCGGCGCTGGCGTCGTCGACGCCGAGCACGTTGGAGTTGTCCCAGCCGACTTGGACCGTGCCGTTGCCGACGTTGGAAAGGGGCAGGTCGCCGGGGCCGCCGCCGGAGACGACGGACGACGCGCTGTTGTCGATCAGGTCAAACTGGTTAACGCCGTAGAAGCCATCGCCGACTTCGAAACGCAGGCCGTGGTCGGCGGTGAAGCCGGTGTCAAAGGTCAGGCCGGCCATATTGTTGATCTCGCCGAAGCCGCCGTCGGCGTTGTCGTTGAGCAGGACGTTTTCGCCACCAGCAACGGCGTCGAAGAAGATCCAGAGCTTGTTGAAGTTGGCTTCAACGTTGCCGGTGATGCCGAGTTCGAGTTGGCCCGTGCCTGAGTCGAACGCGCCGAAGATCTGGTTGAGTTCGCCGCCGCCGGCCGAGTCTTGGCCGCCTCCAGTCGCATTGCCGAAGGTGGTGGGCTGGGTTTGGGTCGCGAGCAGGGCGAGGCCTTCGCTCGGGATGCCTTGCCCGTCGAGGGTGATGGCCGCGGAAGCACCGCCGGCCAAGGCGACCGATGCGGCCGCGGTGAGACTAAAAACACTCTTCTTCATGATACGAAACCTCCTATGGGATGAAACAAGGGAAAAGATGTCGAAATCGGTAACAGAAAGGGTTACCCCACATACTTGGCCGCATAGACGCGGCCTAAATGAATCCAAAATCAGCGGACGTAAGGCGAGATACTGACGTTTTCCATGTCGTCGACCTGAACCGCCGAGGCGTGGCCGTCGGCGAAGGTGACGTTAACCGCGTTGTTGTGGCGGTCTTCTTCTTCAGCCAAGTCTTTGATGGGCAGCTTTACGCGGGCCCACGTGTTGTTGTAAAGCGAAGACATCCGCCCGGCGTCGTCGGCCGAAGCACCCCAAGCCGCGGGAACACCAAACGTCATCAGGACATCGCCTCGGTTAACCGGGCCGCCGCCGGTGTCTTGGCGGGTCCCGCCATCTTGGTAAAGCAGCAGGCTCGAAGGCGCGACCGCGGCGTCGAGGTTGCCCTTGGCCGGCTCTCCGCCCTCGGTGCTAAGGAATTGGCCATTGCCCCAAAACGTTTCGTACGAGGTCAGGTCGGCGTTCACGCTGTAGGACAGCGGCTTGAACGACTCGGCCTGGCTGGCGTCAAAACCGGTGTTGGTGTTGTTGCCCACGATATGACCTTCTTGGTAGGGATCGTTGGGGCAACGAAACGCTTCACTGACCGAAGGATCAGCTTGATCGAAGGCGACATCACTCGCTCCACCCATGTATGGAACCAGGGCGCTGGCCCAGTCTTTAATTCGGCCGTTGTTGCCGCTGTAGAGGGCGACTTTACCGCGAAGATCCGAGGGGATATTGCCGGCAAAGCCCAGGTCGCTGCTGGAGATCTGGACGTGCTGTTTGTATTCGCTGGCAAAGGTGACCGAAGCGACCGCCATCTGGCGGGCGTTCGAGAGGCAAGCCATCGATCGGGCCGACTGCCGTGCCGCGCCGAGGGCGGGCAGCAGAATACCGATGAGCAGGGCGATGATCGAGATCACCACGAGCAGCTCGATGAGGGTGAACGCCTGGGCCGCGATGCGGGGCGTGAAACGGTTTGAGCGGGTCGGAAGGGGGGAGATGTGGAGCATGGGAGGGTTCCGGTGATTTAAACGGTTAACCGTAAGTCGGAAAAAAGAAAAAATCGAGGGAGGCGGTAGTCTGTAAAAAAGCGGTGAGGGCTGAAAGAGTCGAACGAGAGTGAACCAAAAACAAGCGATTCAGCGGTCAAATGAACGAAACAAAGTCTTTCGGACGTTTAATTATAAGCGGGTGTGGGGCCGAGTCAAAACATTTTTCTCAAATCAGGGAGGTTTGGAACGAACCGGGGTGTTTAACGTAGGGCCGACCGATCGAAACGGGTGCGAGAATTTTTTCGCCGGCGGGTTGAATCTGTTAACCAATAGAGTAAACTGTTTAACCTCAATGTCAACCCCCCGAGAAAAAATGTTCGTCGGGGGTGCTTGGGAAGCCCTTTTTTTGGGATTTTAGGTAGATTTGAACGTTTTTTTTGTCTCACTTTCCTCTCTCGATGGCTAATTTGAGGGTGAATCCCTCCACTCGGTGACGGTTTAACGCGTTATCTTGTTAAACGGCACCGGTCCATCCTTTATTGCGAGTCGCAGCGTTGTCCAAGACCCAACCCCCAGCTTCGTCATCGTTTGTCCCGTCGGGCGGCCGTCCCGCGGGCAAACTCGCCAAAGCGTCCGACACGGGGGGTCGGACCAAGCCCGCCAAGCGGGTGAGCATCCGCGAGATCGCCCGTCAGGCCGGCGTGTCCACCGCGACCGTCTCGATGGTCCTCAACGACAACCCCAAGATCACCCAGGCCACCCGCGAAAAAGTCCGCAAGGTCATCGACAAGGCCGGCTACCAGCCCAACCGCATCGCCCAATCGCTGTCGGGCAAGTACACCCGCGTGCTCGGCGTGCTGCTGCCGACGCTCCGTCACGCCCTGGCCGACCCGTACTTCGGCGAGCTGATCTCGGGCATCTGCGACCGCGCCGCCCGCCTTGGCCACAAGGTCACGCTCGAGTCGGCCAAGCCCGACTTCATCCGCGAGAAGAAGCACCTCGAACTCTTCGACCGCCGGTTCGTCGACGGCGTGCTCTGCATCGGCTTCAACGACCGCCACGTCTTCTTAAAAGACTTCGCCAAGGCGGGGCACCCGATGATCGTCGTCAACAACCAGTTCGACCCGTGGGGCGTGGACCAAGTGGTCTGCGACTACCGCTCGGGCACGGACCAGGTGATGACGTATCTGCAGCAGCTCGGCCACGAGAAGATCGGGTTGATCCACGGCTCGCCGGACGTGTTCACGTCGCGGGTCATCACCGAAGTCTTCCAACACCGCGCGCCGCATCTCGACGGATCGTTCCTCGAAGACGGCCACTTCACCGAAGAGCGCGGCATCGAAGCAGCGGCGGCGTTGCTGGACCGCCACCCCGACCTGACCGCGATCTTCGCGGGCAACGACAAGATGGCCTTGGGCGCGATGCGTTACCTGGCGCTGCGTGGCATCAAGGTGCCCGAGCAGATGTCGGTCGTGGGCTTCGACGACATCCCGTATTCTCAGTTCGTCACCCCCGCGTTGACCACGGTCCACCTGCCGTTCTACGAAGCGGGCGACCTGGCCTGCGAACGGCTGATCCAACGCATCCGCGGCAAGGACGAACGCATCAACGAAACCCTCTCGACCCACCTGGTCCTCCGCGAATCCACGGGCATCGCCCCGCGTCCCCGCGATTGAGCACGTCGCGTCGTGCGTCTCCCGCGGTTGAGCGGGCGATCACCGATCGCCGTCTGGTCTTGGCAAGACATCGAGACATTCCAACCTAAGTCTTCCCCCCGGCGATCTGCGATCGTCCGCTAAGCGTCAACCTTCTCTTCGTTATAGCTTCATCCGCGTCAACCTCCTATCCAGGGAATCGCACCGTGATCCAACCAACTTTTAGCCATGTCCGTGTCTTGACTTTTGTTTTGGTGAGTGCGCTGTGGGCCGTGTCGTCGGCCGCTGCCGAGCACACCTTCCTGCTCAACACCGCGGGGTGGCACGAGCAGCCCACCAGCGTGTACGTTGCCGGCACCTTCAACGGCTGGAACCAGCACGCCGTCGAGATGACGCCCAACGACGAAGGCATCTACGCCGCGACCGTCGACCTCGACCCCGGCATCTACCTCTACAAGTTCGTGCTCAACGGCAGCGACTGGGTCAACGACAACGTCCACTCCGACAAAACCCTCGAAGAACCCGACGGCCACGGCGGGATGAACTCCGCGGTCCTCGTCGGCCCCGACGCCCGCGACCTGCCCGCGCCCGAGCCGAACCACATCCAAGCCGAGGCGGTGTTCCATAACCCCGAAGATTTCACGCATCGGAGTGTGGTGAATGAGAATTTACTGCTACTTGGATTGACCACCCAAGCAAATGATGTCGAACGAGTCACCGTGATTTTGTCTGACGCCAACGGACATCACCAGTCGTCCTTGGTACGTGAGAGCAGCGAACTTGGCCGCGATACGTGGGTAGGTTTGATTGAGACAACCCCGGGCTTTCCCAGCTATACCTTTGTATTGCACGATGGTGATGAGTGGGGATACGTCGGTAATGACGGTGCGTATAAATCAGGCCATGAAGCTGATTGGGAATGGTTCTCCGTCGACATGACCCCCACCTTCACCACGCCCGACTGGGCCAAGCACGCGACGTGGTACCAGATCTTTCCCGAGCGCTTCCGCAACGGCGACCCGTCGAACGACCCCGGCGAGTTTGGCTACGAAAACTTGCTGCCCTGGACCGTCGACTGGTGGGAGACCCACACCCAGTACGGCGAAGTGGCCGGCGAAGAAAACTTCTACACCGGCGCGGGCAACGTCTGGAGCCGACGCTTCGGCGGCGACCTGCAGGGCGTGCAGGAAGCCTTGCCCTACCTCCGCAAGCTCGGCGTCAACGCGATCTACTTCAACCCGATCTTCGAGGCCGACTCGATGCACAAGTACGACACCGCCGATTTCCGGCACGTCGACGACAACTTCGGCGTCAAAGCCCAAGACCGCTTCAACCAGGTCGAAGGCGAAACCGACGACCCCGCGACCTGGGGTTGGTCCGAGTCCGACAAGGTGTTCCTTAACTTCCTCGAAGAGGCCCACGCCCAGGGCTTCAAGATCGTCATCGACGGCGTGTTCAACCACGTCGGCACGTCCCACCCGTTCTTCCAAGACCTATTGAAAAACGGCAAGGCCTCCAAATATGTCGACTGGTTCGAAGTCACGGATTGGGATAACGACGAATACCGCAGCGCCCACAACCCCCACGGCATCGGCTACATCGCCTGGGACGGCTTCAACGGCGCACTGCCCGTTTTCAAAAACGACCCCGAGACCGGCCTCGCGCCCGGCCCCAAGCAACACATCTTCGACATCACCCGCCGGTGGCTTGATCCCAACGGCGACGGCGACCCCAGTGACGGCATCGACGGTTGGAGGCTTGATGTTCCGGGGGACATCGCCCACCCGTTCTGGATCGAGTGGCGTAAGCTCGTGAAGTCGATCAATCCCGAAGCGTACATCACCGGTGAGATCTGGCCGTGGGCCCACCCCTGGCTCAAGGGCGACCAGTTCGACGCGGTGATGAACTATCAGTTCGCGATGCCGTCGGTCGATTTCTTCGTCGATAAACAGCTCACGCCGTCGCAGTTCGCCCAGCGCCTCAACCGCGTGGCCTACAGCTACCCGATGCAGGTCAGCTTGGCGCAAATGAACCTGTTCGACAGCCACGACACCGACCGCGTCGCGTCGATGTTCGTCAACCCCGGCCGATCCTACGACGGCCAAAACCGCCTCCAGGACACCGGCCCGAACTACGACCCCCGCAAGCCCAACGCGACCGAGTACCAGCGTCTCAAGCTCGCGATGGTTTGTCAGTTCACCTTCGTCGGCGCGCCGATGATCTACTACGGCACCGAGGCGGGCATGTGGAGCCCCGACGACCCGTCGGACCGGATGCCGATGACTTGGCCGGACCTCGAGCCGTTCGACGACCCCGAGATCACGTTCGACGAATCGATGTTCAAGGACGTGCGCTACCTCATGGCGATGCGGCACACGTTTGAAGTCCTCCGCCTCGGCGCGTTCCACCCGATCCTGACCGACGACGCCAAGGGCGTCCTCGCCTACGAACGCACGCTCGGCGACCAACACGCCTACGTCGTTCTCAACAACAGCAACCAGCGTCGTAAGGTTGAAGTGCCCGTCCCCGCCGGGGCGTACCTCAACGTGTTGGCCCCCGGCAGCGCGAAGGTCGTCATGCAAGACGGCCCCGACGGCCGGCCGTTGCTGGAACTTCAGGACGACGCCGCGGTGTTGGAGGCCGGCGAAACCGTGACCGTGCTGCTTAAGCCGTACCGCGCCGCGGTGCTGATCCCCGCGCCTTAAGCCAGACCGGTTCAACGGGCTTCTTGATTCAAGCCAGGTTGGCGAGCAAGACCCCTGCGGTTACCATGAAAGTAGCCGCAGGGGGTTGGATTGGCCGTGCACGCTAAGCCTCGGCTGCGGGGTGTTTCGGGGCATTTTTTGAGGGAACAGAAAGACATGGATGATGGAAACCTCAGTCGAGGGGTCGCCGGTTGTCTGGCGCAAACCGTCGCAAGGAAGATCGGCCGGGCCGCTTTTGTGGTGACGCTGACTCTCGGCGTCTCGGCCCACAGCCAGACCATCGTCGCCGAGGGCGATGTGTACATCGACGGCAACCCCGTGACCGGCCCGCAGGCGGTGCCGTTGGACGTCGCGACCGTGGATGTGGGCTCCGCCAACTTCAACAGCTTCAACAACGTCTTGTCCCAAGGGCGTTTGACTCTCGACGGCGGGGCGGACCTGATCGTCGGCGAACTGAACGTGGGCGACGTCGAGTTCAATTCCTTCGGCGTGGTCGAGGCGTCGGGCTTCGGCACCTCCATCGATACCAACGCGCTCAGCGTCGGCGGGACGGGCGACGGCGTGTTGATCCTCCGCGACGGGGCGATGGCCGTGACGAACGGGTCAGCGATTTTCGGATCAGACGCGTCGGCGAACCAGCCCGGCCGGGGCGACTTCGAGCTCCAAGGCCTCGGGTCGACGCTGCAAGTCCTCTTCTCCCAGGCCGAATTCAACTTCGGCCGCGGCCAAGTCACCGACGGTGCGCGGCTGTTGGTCGGTGGCCCCGCAAACTTCGGTTCAAATGGAGATAGTTTTGATTTAACGCTCGACAACGGCGGCCGATTCGAAGCCACCGGTTCGGTGAACGTCGGCAGCACCAACTCGAACATCTTCACCCAGAGCCGCGTTACCGTGGGTGCTGGCAGCGAGTTCGCGTTCGATAGCGCGGTCGTCTTTCGCGACGGAGCGATTCAACTGGACGGCGGACGGCTCCGGGCGAATAGTGCGATCAGCCTCTTTGGGACCATGTCGGGGTACGGCGAGATGTCCGGCTTTATCCGGGTGTTGGCCAACACCGACGGAACGCCGGGCGGGCTGTTGTCGGTGGCCGCCGGCCGTGAACTGAACGTCCGCTTCGGCTCTTCGCAGAGCATCCCGCTGGGCAACAGCGGCCGGATCGAGAACGCCGGCACCATCACGCTCGGGGCCGGTCGTTTCACCAACGACTTCGGGGGCAGCTACATCGGCCGAAACTCCACGCTCCGCGCCCGGGTGATTGAAAACAACGCGAGCATCGATTTGGTCGAAGGCTTCAATCAGATCGATGCCGAGTTGTTGAATTTTGCGGAGAGTAACTTTGAGACGCCCCGCGTCACCGTGTCCGGCGGGGCCACCGCGTTGTTCACCGGCGACGTGGTCAACGACGGGCAGATCCGCGTCGAAGCCGGCAGCACCGCCACGTTCACCCAGAACGTCTCGGGCTCCGGGACGTTCGACGGCACCGGCGACGTCGTCTTCCTCGGCAGCTTCACCCCCGGCAACAGCCCGGGCTTCGTGTCCTTCGGCGGCGACCTCATGCTGGGCGAGTCCTCAAGCAGCGAGTTTGAAATCGAAGGTGTTTTGCGCGGCGACGAATACGACGCGGTCGATGTCGGAGGTTCGCTCGAACTCGGCGGGACGCTGCGGGCGCTCGTGACCGCCGACGTCAACGTTGGCGATGTCTTTACGTTGTTCGACGTCGAAGGCGGGATCGACGGCACGTTCGACCAGGTTGAATTCGAAGCGGCGTTGCCCTCGGCCCTTTCGCTCGAAATCGTCTACACCGCCACGCAGGTGCAACTCGGCGTCGTCGGTCCCTTGCTGGCCGGCGATTACAACGGCAACGGCGTGGTCGACGCGGCGGACTACACGGTCTGGGCGGATCAGTTTGGCTCGACGACGAGCCTCGCCGCCGACGGCAACGGCGACGGCGAAGTGAACGCGGCGGACTACACGATCTGGGCGGACAACTTCGGCTCGGACAGCGGCGTTGGCGCGTTCTCCGCCGCGCCCGAACCCACCACGCTCGCCTTCGTCTTGCTCGGCGGGTTGGGCTGCGTCGCCCGCCGTCGCGTTCGGTAAGTCTTAGCCCAATTCATTCGCAAACAACCTCATTGGTTGATACGGACACCAAGCAACTTCGTGCCACTCGCTCACGCTTCGTGCTCTGAGCGACACGTTCGTGCGCACACGCCGACACCTGTTTCGCACATAAACTGGAAGTTGCTGTGAAAAATTTTTGCCTTGATTTTGCGGTGTTTTCGTCACTCGATATCCGCACAACGACACGCCCGTGCGCACCGTGTACTCGCCGCGTCCCCTGTTGTCGGACCGCGGTGGCACTCCAAGCGTGAAGGTCGCACAGGCAAGGCGCCAAGCACGCTCATATCCGCGGCCCCCGGAAGTTTTTCACTCCACGCCCGTGGCGTTGAAACTTTCCGGGGGGCCGGGCTGACGCACGCGGCTGTGGTCGTGGCGAGCGACGGGAACCCCCACCTTGCCGGTAGGCCCGTCCTCGAACCCGCCGCCGTTGGTCGAGGGCTCGTGATTTTGAAGAAGGATTGAACCACAGAGGCACAGAGACACCGAGACAAGGCAAGCAAGACACCGAAGTTGATTTGTTGGTCTTCACTCTGTGTCTCTGTGCCTCTGTGGTTCAATCCCATCTTCACCGCCCACCCCACGCCGGCCACGGCAAGCGGGCAGAGCGGGAATCGCGGGTTCGCTCTTTGAAATTTCAACACGCGCAAGAAAAAGCCCACGGCGTTAAGCCGTGGGCTTGGGGGTGGTTCGGAAGGTGCGGCCGAGGAGGTTTACGCCTCGACGCCGGCGAGTTCGGGGAGGGTGAGGTTGACGCCGAACTTGCCGGGCTCGAAGACGTGGATCTTCGATTGGTCGAGGTAGATCTTGACGCTTGAGTTTTCTTCGAGCGGCTCGGCCTTGACGCGGGCGGTGGCCTTGTCGCCGCTTCCGGGGGCGCCGCCGTTGTTGAGTTCGCCGTTGGACAGGAACACGTCCATGGTGTTGCCCAAGGGTTCGGTCACGTCGACGGTCATGTTGATGGTCTGGTTTTCGTTGTTGGCGAAGTCGTTGGGCCGCAGGAACATGCCTTCGGGCCGGATGCCCATGACGACTTCGCTGCCGACTTTGCCGGCGGCGAGCTCGGCGTGGTGGCCGGTGAGGGCGATGCGGACGCCGTGGTTGGACTTGAACCAGGTGCCGCCGTCTTCGCTGACCAGTTGGCCGTCGAAGAAGTTCATCGGCGGGGTGCCGAGGAACGCGGCGACGAAGCGGTTGACCGGGCGATCGTAGACCGTGATGGGCGTGTCGCACTGCTGGATCAGGCCTTCGGACATGACGCAGACGCGGTCGCCCAGCGTCATGGCTTCTTCCTGGTCGTGGGTCACGTAGATCGTGGTCGTGGTCAGGCGTTTGTGGAGCCGTTTGATTTCGGCGCGGGTTTCGACGCGGAGCTTGGCGTCGAGGTTCGACAGCGGCTCGTCGAAGAGGAAGACCGCGGGGTCGCGGACGATGGCCCGGCCCAGCGCGACGCGTTGGCGTTGGCCGCCGGAGAGCGCTTTGGGTTTGCGGTCGAGCAGGCTGTTGATGCCGAGGATGTCGGCGGCGTTACGGACGCGCTGGTCGATCTCGGCCTTGGGGAACTTGCGGAGCTTGAGGCCGAAGGCCATGTTCTTGTACACCGTCATGTGCGGGTACAGGGCGTAGTTCTGGAAGACCATGGCGATGTCGCGGTCTTTGGGGGCCACGTCGTTGACGACGCGTTCGCCGATGGCGATGGTGCCGCCGGTGATTTCCTCGAGGCCGGCGGTCATGCGGAGCGTGGTGGACTTACCGCAGCCCGACGGGCCGACGAGCACCATGAACTCGCCGTCCTGTATATCGAGGTTGATGCCCTTCACGGCGGTGACGTTGCCGGGGTAGGTTTTGACGACATCGGTGATGGTGACTTGAGCCAAGGGTGGGGTCCTGCTTGAGAGAAACGCCGGCCGAGGGGCCAGCGGAGAAAATCAGACACGGGATTTTTGAATGTGAAAGTCTACCACGCCGCGACGGCAGGGCCAAGCGATGCGCAACTTACTCGGTGGTAAGCGATAAGCTGGTGAAATTGGGGGGATTCAGGCGGCCTGGCGGCGGGTGAGCACGTCCTGAACGAGGCCCAGCAGGTGGCGGGCGCTGAAGGGTTTGGATTCGAGGTGTTGGATGTTGGTGCGGGCGCGGTCGGCGTCGTCGACGGTGTGGCCGCGGCCGGTGAGCATGATCACGGGGGTGTCGGCGGTGTCGGCGTGGGCACGGAGCGCGATGCTGAATTCCAGACCGGTCATCACGGGCATGTCGAGGTCGGTCACCGCGAGGGTGGGGCGGTGTTCGAGGGCCAGGTCGAGGGCTTCCTGGCCGTTGCGGGCGACCAGAACCTTGAAGCCTTCTTTGATGAGCTTGGCTTCGAGGACGTAGACGATGTGGGTCTCGTCGTCGGCGATCAGGATGGTCGGGGCGGGTGATTCAGCGGTCATGGTATCTCTTCCGTTGTTGCTATCGGCGGTATCGCCGGACCGCTGAATCGGGATTCCCACCAGTCCGCCAGGGCGTCAGTTATCCAGTTCTCGCCGATAACTGCTGCGGACCACGGGGAGTTCGGAGCTGAGCACCTCGCGGACCGAGAGGTCGTCGAAGTGGATGTCCTGGCTGCCGGTGGCGGTGACGCCGTAGATGTAGGTCACCGAGGGATCGATGGTGAAGCTCGGGGTGAGGTCGAATTGGTAGTACGCCCATTCGGTGGAGCCGGCGGTTTGGTCTTCTTCGACGTCGATGGTGATGCCTCGGGAGTTGAGGAACCCGAGCTTGACGTCGACGGCCGAGTCTTCGAGCCGCATCCAGGCCGAGACGCGGTAGGTCTTGTCGGACTCGATCGTGCCGGCCGAGAGGTACTGCACCCAGGCCACGAGTTGGCTGGACCGTCCGCTGAGTTCGAGCGAGGTGGTCCCGCCCTGGGGGTTGTCGGTCCGGGCGTCGACGCTGCCGAAGATGACCGAGATGGTGTAGCCGGTGGTGCCGGCTTCCATGTCGCCGTTGGTCACGAGTTCCGGGCCGAGCGACACGCCGCCGCCGAGTTCGACGCTGGCCAGCCGCACGGCGTCGCCGTAGGCCACGCGGACGGTGAGGCGGGTGTGGTCGTTTTCGTCGTCGGCCAAATCAGTATCGACCAAGTCCGTTAATCGGTAACGCAACGCGGCCCCGGCGGCGAGGGTTTCGTCCGCGGTCCAGGCGTCGTGGGTGTGCGTCGAGCGCCAGTCAGGGTCGTCGCTGAGGCGGGCGTGGATCAACTGCAACGCGCCGTCGGCGAGTTGCTGGGCCTGAGCGGCGTCGGCCCGGCTCTGCAGGTCGCGGTTCTGCAAACGCACCGCGAGCAGCGACGACAACCCGATGACGCCGACGATCGACGTGACGCCGAGCACGAGCACGAGCACGGAGCCGTTTCGACGCCGCGAATGATGCGGGTTCGATTCCCCCCGGTGAAATAGGGGAACGTTGGTGTTCATGGCCGGACCCCCCGGGCAAGAACAACAAATGACGGTCAATGAAATGTCAGATACTTCTTACGCAATTTCTTTCATCGGCTTTCGACTTCTTGTTGGTAACCCCCGTGGGTCGGAACGGGCGTGCTGCCGATAAATCGGTGACTTATCAGACGCACCGCTTGCCCGTTCTCGACGCGGGCCAACAGCTTCATCGCGTCGTCGGGGTCGTCGGCCAGGTCGGTGTCGGTTTCGTCCTCCAGTTTGAACCGGAAAACGTAGCCGTCGGCCAAGGCTTCATCGGCGGTCCATACGTCGTGTTGATAGGTAGACCGCCAATCGGGGTCGTCGGCCAGCCGGGTGTGGATGAGTTGCAACACGCCGTCGGCGAACTGTTGGGCCTGGGCGGCGTCGGCCCGGCTCTGCACGTCGCGGTTCTGCAGACGTACGACAAGCAGCGACGACAAGCCGATCACGCCGACGATCGACGTGACGCCGAGCACGAGCACGAGCACGGAGCCGCGTTGGCGTGCGGCCGAAGTCGAAATTCCTGACTTGCGGGAACGTTTCATCACGGCGTGCCCTCGCTCATCTGTTCGGCGTCCGGCCAGGACGCGGTGCGCAGGCCCGACAACTCCGCCATCACCCGGCCGGCGATGTCGACGGTGACGGTCACCCGCTTCACGCCCGTTTCGCTGGGCGATACGGCCTTGGGCTCGGCGGGATCGACCCACTGCACCACGACGCTCCGCGTGAAACGCTCGGCCCCGGCGATCGCGTTGCCGTCGGCGTCGGTGGGCGGAGATTCGCTGGTGCTGTGGTAGTCGTCGGTGTCGTCGAAGCCGGCGCGGAGACTCAACGATTCGCCGATCTCGATGCCGAAGACGATCCCGCCGTCGGGGTCTTCGTAGGGCTGGGCGAGGATCTCGTTGAGTAAGTCCTCGGCCAGGAGCAGCCCCTGCTCGCGGTCGGCGTAGCGCGCTTGGCTGACGCGCGACGCACCGACCATGTTCATCGCCACGACGAACAGCCCGCCGACGAGTACGGTCGCGATCGCGGTCTCGACGAGCGAGAAGCCGCCGGAGCGGCCGGGCTTCAAGATGTTTTGGTTTGCGTTCATCGATTAAAAAAGCCAATCCCACCAGTTGCCACCCGAAGAACTGCTCTCGGTGGAGCCCGACCCGCTGTCAAGGCTGGAGGTCCCGCTGGTGCCGCTCGTTCCAGTGGTCCCACTACTCCCGCTACTCCCACTCGTGCCGCTCGTCCCGCTGCTACCCGAGCTCGCCGCCGTGTACGCCCCGGGCGTGACCGCGACGGTGCCGCCCTGGGCCAGGCGGAGGTGGTCGATGAAGACCCCGCTGTTCGTGCCGTCCACGAACGGGCGCAGCGTCTCGACGTTGCTCCCGTTGAACCGGTCGTAGGCAAAGCTGCCGACGACTTCGCCGTCGATGCTCAGCCCGACCGTGTCGTTATCCGGGTCCACGGCCAGGGCGACGTTCACGCTCTGCCCCGCCGGCTGGGTTTGGAAGTGCCAGGTCAACCCGACGCCGCTGGCGTCTTTGGTCAGCATGCGGACGATCTGCCCGCTGGAGATCAACTCGACTTCGATGCTGACGTAGGCTTGCGTCGAGCCGTCGCGGTCGAAGCGGACGCGGAAGCCCCCACCCTCGCCGTTGTCGGTTGTGTCCTGGATCCAGGCGTCGACGCTGAACGGCTGGTCGAGCGTTACGCCGTCCGGGGCCGAGCGCAGCGTGTCGGTCGCCGCCCATCGGCCGCCGCTGAGGTTGGCCGCATCGAACGTGCCGGCGTCTTGCCAGTCGGCCGCGCCGTCGTGGTCGCCGTCGAGTGTGGTCGGGTCGGCGTTGAAGTCGGCCAGCCACAGCTTGCCCTCGGCCTGGGGCGCGTTGGGCAGGAGGACGTTGAGGCGGTGCGTGGTCGCCGGGTCGGTGGCGTGGACGACCGTGACGTTGATGTCGGTAACGTGTTGGGTGGTGTAAGTCCAGTCGTCACTGACCGTTTCGTAGGTGCCGTAGGCATAGTGTGTCAAGCGGTCGTTATTAGAATAAATCCAAGTGTCACCGCCGTTGCTGGAACGGATCAGATTCTTGGTCGCGGTGTTGTCGTAATAAAACTGACCGGCGCTGTTAGCGCTCTCGTGTTCTAGAACGATGGCGAAGTCTTCGCCGCTGCCGAAGGGACCGGCGTTTGAAAAGGCCGTCTCGACCCATTCGTACGAAGTGGTCAGATCGCTCTCCTGCATCATGACCGACTCGGTGGCGGTGTCAGCGGGTTCATCGCCGTTCATCGGTCGAATCTGAACGCTGTAGTCCGAATTCGCATGTCCGTGGGCACGGCTGTAAAGAAGCACGCGGGTGACCATGTACTGATCGACTCCCGCAGGTAAGTCGGGTGTGATCTGCGCCGCGAAAGGGTTGTTATGTTCTAAGTCGTTGTCACCGGGGTCGCTGACTTCGTTGTGATCGAAGCTGGACAAGAGCACCTCGGCACTTTCCGACAACGGGCCGGGGAACACGGCGTCGCGGGTGCCGCCGATGTAGTCGAGGTTGAAGTCTTGAATTTGATCGATCAGGACCACGGCGGCGTTGCCGTTTTCGGTGCGGGTTAACGGGGCCGGGTTGGCGGCGACGCTGAAACTTCCGGGGGTGCCGGCCCAGGCGTAGGTGACGACTTCGGGGTGGCCGTCGCCGTCGCGGTCGGGCAGGTGCAGCGTGACCGAGGTTTCGGAGAACACGGGGATCTCGACCGCGGCCCGCAGGTCGTCGCGCAGCTGGTGCAGCCCGCGGGCGGTCTCGACCGTGGCCGCCGCGGTGCTTTCGCTGCTGGGCAGAGACCGCGACGCCAGCACGACCGCCGAGGTCATGCCCACGAGCAGGACCGAGACCACCGCGAGGCTGACGACCATCTCGATCAGCGAGAAGCCGGAGCCGCGGCGGGCGGGATGGAGCAAGGGTCGCCGGCTCATTGGATGGTGGCCTCCCCGGTGGTCGCTTCGACGGTGATCGTTCGAACCAAACCGCCGCTGCGGAGGATGATCAAGCCGCCGGAGTCGGGCCGGCCGTAGCCGTCGAAGATGAGGATTTGATCGCCGTCGAATTGCGCGGCGGTCAGCGTGGCGGAGTACGGCTCTTCGCCCAGTTCGGTGGTGTAGTTCGAACGATTGCCCTCGGGGTCGGGCAGTTCGAGGATTTGGATGTGGTTGTCAAACGTCCGCATCCACACCCGCGTCGACGCGCTGGAGGCGCGGGCGTGTTCCTGGGCGTGGGCCAGGTCCGCGACAACGCGCTGGGCCGCGGCATCGATCTGGTACCGGCTCAACGCGTCGGCGTAGCGCGGCACCGCCATCGCCGCGACGATCCCCACGATCACCGTCACGAGCGCTAGCTCGACCAGGCTGAACCCGAGGCCGCGGCGTGGAACGCGCAACGCGGCGTGGGTGGGCAGGGTGTGACGCGATTCGGGCAAAGCGGGCTTCCCGGGGCGTGGGTTTCGGGCGAGACGGAAACCAAAAACGGCGACACGGCGGGAGGCCGTGTCGCCGAGATACGGCTGGATGAAAGCGGGGTTCATCGAGGCTCAGTCGTCGTCAACTCACGCGACGACGCGGTACTTCAACGAGCGATGTTGGTGGTGTCGTTGGCGTAGATCTGGCCGGTGGTCTGGTTATAGAGCCAGCCGATACCGGTGGTTTCGTCCTCGGTCGCGGGCGCGGCGGCCACCCCGAGTACGCCGGAGTTGCCGGCCATGTTTCCGGTTTTCAGCGTGGGCACGCTGTGGAGGTACGGACCGTAGGGGTAGTCGGCGTCTTTGGCGGCACTGGTCGTGCCGTCGAGCTTGCTGTACTGGGTCAGCTGGGCTTCGAAGGTCGCGGCGAGCGGGTAGGTGCCGTTGTGCTCGGCGGCGTACATCTCGATCGCGTTACGCAGCACGGCGAGGTCGCCACTCAGAGCCGAGTCGCTGGCACCCGAGGCACCACGGCTGAAGCGGGGGATCGCGATGGCGGCCAACAGGCCGACGATCACGACAACGATCACGAGTTCAACAAGGCTAAAGCCACGGGCTTGACGGTTGGCGTACATCGAACATTCTCCATTTTGGAAAGCAGTGTGCTATCGAGACGACTCACTCGAGACCGTCCGACCCCCTCACACTGTGGATACATCGGGGAATTCCGGGGGTGGCTTGATCGGCTGGGGTAAGCGATAACACAAAAATGGACGTGGGTCTGATCCACGTCCAAAAGAGCAAATTTGTTGGTTTTTACGGGTCTAACGCACCGGGTCGAGGTGCACCTTGATCCGCACGCCGCCCCCGGACCAGACGACCCAGCGGTCGCCGATGTCGGTCAGGGTCATGCCGTCGCGGACCTCGCCGAGGCGGGTGGCTTGGCCGTCGATCATGGCGTAGGCGCCCTGCGGGCTGGCGTAGACCGCGTCGAGCGGGTTGCGGTCGGCAAACGCCCGCGGGTCGAACACGTCGCGCTCGACGGTTATTTGTTCGGTGGGCGTCGGCGCTTGCCACACGGAGGAAGGGCGGAACGCGTCGGGCGTGTCGTCGGGCAGGTGTCGGCCGGCGTGGGCCAGACGTTGGGCCAGCGACGTGGTGGACAGCGAGGAGTCCGAGAGGTTGAACTCGATCGGCACGGACATCCCGGTCGGGCTGATCGGCGGGTTGATCGCCGCCGCCGGGGCGAGGGCCGCGACGCTGGGGCCGGCGGCCTGGGCTTGGGTGGGGCCGCTCATAGCGCCGCCGAGCAGCGCCCGGTCCAGCAGGAAGACGCCGCAGGCCACGCCCGCCACGGCGATCAGGATTTTGCGTTCTTTGGTCAGTGCCATTGCACGGTAAGAAATCGATACAGGAGCCGCCGAGGCAAGTCGATTTCCTTGAAAACCAAGCAAATTCTTTTATCGGTCGTCGCCCGCATCGATCCGCGAAAGCGCGGCCTGATCGACCGAGGTGAACCAGACTAGGTTGAACGACGCGCGGGGCCGGGGGTTGGCATTCCGGGCGTTGCTGGTCAGGTCCAGGCCCACGACGCTGACGTCGGGGAACGCCGCGTGCAGCGCATCAAGGAAGGCCAGGTGTTCGGGGAAGCCGGCGACGGCCTCGAGGCGCAGGCCGGTGAGGTCGTAGTGTTCGCCTGCCTGGGTTTCGCCGGGCTGGAGCTGGAGGACTTCGAGGCCCTGGGCCTGGGCGAGCTGGATCAGCGACGCGATCTGGAGGTTGAGTTGTTGGCGGTTGCCAAGCTTCAGCGGCATCGCGTCGAGCGCGGCGCGGCGCTCGGCCATGGCTTGCGTGAGCAGGCCGAGTTGGTCTTCGAGTTGTTGGGCGGTGGCGCGTTCCGCGGCGGCGGCGGTGTTGATCTCGTCGGCCTCGCGAGCGCGCTCGTGGTTGGGCGCGACCACCCAGGCGTAGGCCATCCACGTCAACGCCAACGCCGCCAAAGCGCCGCCGCTCCACACCAGCCAGGCGGGTTGTTGTTGCACGCTCATCGGCATCACGAACCCTCCTTGGTGGGCTCGGCTTCGTGGAGCTCGCAACGCAGCGTGAACGCGGTCGCGGTCCGGTCGCCGAACGGTTCCCGGCGGGACGATTCGATTTTGACCTCGTCAAACAGCCCGGTCTCTTCGAGCCGCAGCGCGAACGACGACACGGTCCACGGGTCGGTCGCGATGCCGCCGAGCGTGACCGACGCGCCCGCTTCGATGGTCGGCCCGGTGGTGCCGAGCGCAAAATCGTTGAGCACGACTTCGTCGCCCGCCGCCAACGCGACCAGCCGCAGGAGCGTGCTCCAGTCGGGGCGTTCGGAGAGCACCCGGCCGCCGGCGAGTTGGCGGTCGGCTTCGATCAGGTTTTGTTTCAGCGTCACGACCTGCTTACGCAGTACCGCCACGCGTTCGGTGTCCACGGCCAACTCCGCGGCGGCGGCATCGGCCGAGCGCGGCGCGTTGAGCGCGAGGTAACCCGTGGTCGCTACGAACAGCAGCGACAGATAGATCGCCGTGGCGATCAGGCCTTGGCCGACGCGGCGGCGCTCTTGCCGCCGGGCGCGGATCGGGGCGGGGATGAGGTTTACGCCGCTGCCCATGACGCCTCCTCGGGGTGTTGGGTCAGGCCCAACGCGACGGCAAACACCGAGGCGTCGTCGAGCGACGCGGCTTCCGTCGGCGTGGCCCGGCCGCGCAGACGCAGCTGCTGTTGCAGTTCGTAACCCAGACCCGGGACCGCCGCGCCGCCGCCGACCACGGCGAACCGTTCGATCGGCAGGTCGGTGTAGATCCGGGCCGCGTAGTCGAGCGCGGGCTCGGCTTCCTGTACGAGGTTACGGGTGTAGCCCACGAGCGCTTTGCGGACCGGCTCGGCGTGGGCGTGTTCGAGATCGGACAGGCCGATTGTGGTCAGCGCGTGATGCGCCGCGTCGGCGTCGAGGCCGTGCCCGGCCAGACGCTTCTCGGCCTGGTCCAGGCCCGCGTCGATCAGGCCACGCTGGTACACGACGTTGCCCTCGTGCAGCAGGATCAGTTCGGTGCTGTCGGTCTCAATATCGAGCACCGCGGTAAGTTCTTGCGGCGTGGCGTGGGGCGTTTCCAACGCCCGGCCGATCGCGCACGCCCGGCTGTCGAGCGCCGCCACGGACAAGCCCGCGGCGTCAAACGCGTCGAGCAGCGTCTGGGCATCGCGGTGTCGGCAGCCGTTGACGCACACCGTGGTTTGCCGCCGCGCCCCCGAGGCCGGCGGCATCCACGCGGCGAGTTCGTAGGTCCCCGGCTCGAGGTGGTGGGTGCGTTCGATCTCGAGCGCCGCTTCGTACATCGGCCCGCCGTCGGTCTGGTCGTTGACTTCGACCAGCCCGCGGATCAGGTCGCGGTTGGGCAGCGACACCACGAGGTTGCGTCCGACAAACGAACGTCGGCCCAGCACCGCGGCCAGACGCAACGCTTCGTCGACATCAAACGTTTGGCCGGGGTTGGTGCGCGTCAACGCGACCGCGTCGAGCGTTTCCCATCGGCCACGCCGGCGTTGCAGTTGCAACGCGCGCAGCGTCTTGACGCCCAGGTCCAGGCCGATCGCGGTGGTGGCGGCTCGTCGCCGGATCATCCGTCACCCCCCGCCATCGCGGTCAGGTCGAACAACGGCAAGAACATACTCACCGCCAGCAGGCCGACCAGCCCGCCGAGCACGATCAGGATGAGCGGCTCGAGGATCTTGGTCAGCGAGCGCACGATCACGTCGTTTTCTTCTTCGAGGAAGTCGGCCACGGTGATCAGCGACGGCGCGATCCGCCCGCTGGCCTCGCCGCTCTTAAACGCTTCGTAGACCGAAGGCGTGATCAGTTCGGGCTTGTTGAACGCCCGGCTCACCGGCTCGCCCTGGCCCACGGCGTTCTCGGCCTCGGCGATCAGCGCCGCGTAGTGACGATTCCCCGCCGAGGCTTTGACCAGTTCCAAGACCTGAAGCAGCGGCAGGTGGCTGTTCATCAGCGTGCCCAGCAAACGAACAATGCGGGCGGTGACGAAGCTTTGCGTGAGCTTGCCGACGATCGGCATGCGGATCGCGATGGTGTGCAGGGTTTGTTGGCCGTGTTCGGTACGCAGCCAGGCGAACAGCCCGAAACCCCCGGCGATCAACACCGCGAGCACGCCCCACCAATACCCCCGCAGCACGTTGCTGACGAACATCGTCGCCTGCGTCGTCGGTGGGATCGGCACGTTCAACGATTCAAACAAAAGCGTGAACCGCGGCACGACGACCATCAGCGTGATGCACAGCACGACCACGACCACCGTGAGCAGGATCGCGGGGTACAAGAGCGCCCCGAGGATGCCGCTGCGCATCTGGATGTCTTTTTGCGTGAGCTTGACCAGGCGCTCGAGCATCGCCGGGAGTTGGCCGGCGGTCTCGCCCGCTTCGATCAGGCTGCGGAAGACGCGGTCGAACAGGTGCGGGTACTTGGCCATCGCGGCCGAGAGGTTCGAGCCTTCTTCGACGCTGCGGCGGACGCCGGCGATCGCGTCGTGCCACAAGGGGTCTTTGGTTTGTCGTTCAATGCCTTCGAGCACCGCGACCACGGGCGTGCCCGAGGCCAGCAGCACCTGCATCTGCCGGGCGACGAACAGCAGGTTGCGTTGCCGGTGGTAGCGGGCGCGCAGCGACAGCTTCGGGCCGGCCTTGGTTTTCTGGGAATCGCCGGTGGGCTTGAGCGGCGCGCGGGTCGAGATGGACGTGGGCATCGTGCTCATCCCGCGGCCCTCCGTTCAATCGCGGCGTCTGGGGTCGGGGCGTTAGCTTGTTCTTCCGGAGCGCTCAGGTCGTCGTGGTGCGTGACGCGCAGGACTTCTTCGAGGCTGCAGTCGCCGCGGAGCGCGATCTCGACGCCTTCTTGGCGGAGCGTGCGTCCGCCCTCGCGTTGCCAGGCTTCGCGGATCTCGTGCGACGCCGCGCCGCGGTGGACGAAGCGACGCAGCGCGGGCGAGACTTCCATGACTTCGTAGAAGCCGACTCGGCCGAGCATGCCCGAGTTGTGACACTTCGTGCAACCCGTGCCGCGCGCGAACGGCCGGCCGGTCTTGTCGGGGATCATCGCGTCGGCCAGCGCATCCTGGGTCGGGTAATACTTGGTCTTGCAGTGCGGGCAGACGGTCCGGGCCAACCGCTGGGCAACGACGCCGTTGAGCGCGCTGCTCAAGAGGTAAGGCTCGATGCCCATGTCCAGCAGGCGGGCGACGGCGCCGGGGGCGTCGTTGGTGTGCAGCGTGGCGAGTACGAGGTGGCCGGTGAGCGCGGCCTGCACGGCGACGCGGGCGGTTTCCTGGTCGCGGATCTCGCCGATCATGATCACGTCGGGGTCTTGGCGGAGGATCGACCGCAGCGCCTTGGCGAAGCCGAGGCCGACCTGTTCGTTGACCTGGATCTGATTGATCAGGTCGAGTTGGTATTCGACGGGGTCTTCGACGGTGACGATGTTACGTTCGCTGGAGCGCAAGAGGTCGAGGCCCGAGTAGAGCGTGGTGGTTTTACCGCTCCCCGTCGGTCCGGTGACCAGGACCAGGCCGTGCGGCTCGTGGAGCATGGTTTTGAACGACGCCAACGCCTCGGCGCGGAAGCCTAGGTCTTCCATGCGGACGCGGAGGTTACGTTTGTCGAGCACGCGGACGACGAGCTTCTCCCCCAAGAGCGTCGGCATGCTCGACACGCGGAGGTCGATGTCCTGGCCGTCGGCGACCAGCCGGACACGGCCTTCCTGGGGCAGGCGTTTCTCGGCGATGTCCATCTTGCCGATGACCTTGACCCGCGAGACGATCGCGTTGTGCATGCCCGGCGGCGGCGACATCAGGTCGCGCAACACGCCGTCGACGCGGTAGCGGATGCGGGTCGATTTCTTGTCCGGCTCGATGTGCAGGTCGCTCGCGCCGTCCTTGATTGCGGTGAGCATCGCCACGTTGACCAGGTTCACGATCGGCGAACCCTCGACCATGCGGTCGAGGCTGGCGTCGGAGTCTTCGTCGACTTTTTCGCTGGCGACGACTTCGACGTCGGTCTCGGCCAGCGACGTGAGGAACGCATCGACGTCGACGTCTTCCCCGGCGTAGCGTTTGATGAAGTCGCGGATCTCGGCTTCGAGCGCGAGCACCGGGCGGACCCGGCAGCCGGTGAGCTGACGGAGGCGGTCGATCGTCGGCAGCGATTGCGGCTCGGCCATGGCGACGGTGATCGTGCCGTGCACCTTGAACAACGGCATGACGCGGAGACGCTCGGCTTCTTCTTGTCCGATGAGTTTCAGAAGCGCGGGGTCCATCAGGCCGTGGCGGAGTTGCACGCCCTTGACGCCGAGCGACTCGGCGAGGGTGTAGACCAGTTGGCTGGAGTTGATCAGCCCGGCCTCGACCATGATCTCGCCCAAGAGCTTGCCGCTGGACTTTTGTTTACCCAGGGCTTCTTCGAGCTGGTCTTGCGTCACCGCGCCGTCACGAATGAGCAGGTCGCCGATGCGGGCGCGGGTGGTGGCGTACCGCGGGTTAGCGGCGGGCGTCGCGGCGTCCTCGGCGGCAGGCGGATTTAGCGGGTTGGGCGGGGGCGGAGCGCTACTCACAGGAAGCTCCTGACCGCGGTGTTCACGTCCTGGTAGTGGTCGAACATGCCGGCGAGTTCGGTGAGATCGAACACGGTGCGCAGCGTTTCGTTGGCACCCGACAGCCGCAGTGTCTGGCCGGTCTGCTGCAGCGATTGGGCGGTGTCGGCCAGGATTTCTAAGCCCCGGCTGTCGAGGTAAGGCACGCCCGAGACGTCGACAACCAGCCGGCCGAGGCTGGCGCGCAGCGTCTCGTCCAGGCGTCCGCCGAAGTCGTCGGCGTCGTCTTGGATGATCGGGCCTTGCGGTTCAAACACCGTGACGGCCCCGACTTTTTGCGTCTCGATACGCATGGCGTGGGGGGTATTCCGGGGGCTTTCTCGGGGTTAGGCGGGGCTGACCGCGGCGTTGATCGGCAGGCGGAGCGTGAACGTGCTGCCCTGGTTGAGCGTGGAGTCGACGGTGATATCGCCGCCGTGCAGGCGGATCACGTCGCGGGCCAGGGCAAGACCCAGGCCGCTGCCGCCGATGCCTTGGAGTCGGCTGTCGTCGGCGCGGTAGAACTTTTCGAAGACCTTGCCGAGCTCGCTTTCGTCGATGCCGATGCCGGTGTCGGTGACGCTGACTTCGACGTCGCCTTGCTGTTCGAGCAGCTGGACCTTGACGTCGCCGCCGGCGGGCGTGTACTTCAGGGCGTTGCCCAGGAGGTTGTGCAGCGCGAGCGTGATCTTTTCGCGGTCGCCCTGCACCACCGACAACTTCGGCGGCAGGTCGAAAGACAGCGCGATCGTTTTTTCTTTGGCTTGCGGGGCGTATTCGTGTTCGAGGGTGCGGATCAAATCGTCGACGCGTACGTCGTCGCGGCGGACCTTGAGCGAGCCGGCCTCGATCTCGGAGACCGAGAGCACTTCTTCGACCACGCGTCCGAGGCGGAGCACTTCCTGGTTGATCACGTTCAAACACTCCGCGCGGTCGGCGGTCTCGTGGTCGTCGAGATCGATCGCGCGTTCGAGGTACAGCCCAATGTTGGTCAACGGGGTACGCAGCTCGTGCGTCGCCTGGGCGACGAAGAGGTTGCGCGACTGGTCGGCGGTGCGCTGCTGGGTCACGTCTTCGAAGAACACCAAGGCGCTGCGCGGTTGATTGGCCTGGCCGACGGGGCGGACGGTGGACCGCATGATGGTCTGCTCGTCTTCGTCGGGGTTGAGCTTGAGTTCAACACAACCGCCGCGGTGATCGGTTTGACTCAAGACGTGGTCGATCAACTCGCGCAGGCTCTCGTCGGGGATGACCTTGTCCATCGGGGCGCCGACGAGGCGATCGCGGCTACGCATGAGCACGCGGGAGGCGGCGCCGTTGGCCGCGGCGACCCGGGCGTCGGGGTTGATGACGACCACGCCGTGGGGCAGGGCGTCGAGGGCGCCGCCCTGGTCGGCCGATTGAGCGATCGTGCGGTGTAGTTGATTCAGGGTTTGTGCTTCGCGATCGGCTCGGCGCAACGTGTCGAGCTCGTCGATCAGGCGGTTCCACTGCGCCGCCACCGGCTCGTTCGACGAGGTGATCCGCAGCGCGGGCAGGTCCGGCTCGCCCCGTGACCACGCGGCCAACGCGCCGCCGAGGTGTTCGAGGGTGCGGGTCCGTTTGAGCATGAAGCGCAGGACGACGGCCTGAAAACCCAGCAGCAAAACACACAAGCCGCCGGCGAAGAAATGCTTGTCGGCCAATCCGTCACTCACCAGAGCGTCGGGCACCCACGCCGCCGCAATCACGGCCGAAGCCGCTACGGCAAAGGTACCCACGGCCCACGCCAAGACGCGCAGCGACATCGCGTGGGTTCGTCGGGCATGAGTTGTGCTGAGGGACGTCTCTTGTCCCATGAATCGGCCTCCGTATATCCCCTACCTCGTCGGTATCGACCGGAACGAGAAGGGATTTAAGTACGGAGCACCCGCGGATCAGCGTATCGACTGGTTTTAAAGAGGTTATCGGCCCCCGCGTGAGCGAGCTCGTGGGCAAGAGCCGACGTGGTCGTTTTAGGTGGTCAAGTGTTCGGCCTGAAGTTGAGCCTTTACGCAAAGCTCGGCGGCTTTGTGGACGTGGTCTTGGGTCATCGCGTTTTCCGTGCCGTCGAGGCAGTCGCGGATGAGTTGGCCGAAGTACTTGAAGCCAACCTGGCCCGAGAGTTCCATGCGTTGCTCGCCTTCGGCGTTCACGAGAATGAGCACGTCTTGGAGGTGTTCGGGTTGTGCGACATCGATGTACTTTCGCAGTTCGATGTAGCCTTCGGTTCCGATAATAAACGTCCGTCCGTCGCCCCAGGTGCGCAGGCCGTCGGGCGTGAGCCAATCGACACGGAAGTACATGGTCGCGCCGTTGTCGCCGACGAGCGTGCAGTCGCCGAAGTCTTCGAGCTCGGGGTGGTCGGGGTAATGGTAGTTGGCGACTTTGGAGGCTTGGACGGTGGCGTCTTTGCAGCCGGCGTAGTGGAGAAACTGTTCGATCTGGTGGCTGCCGATGTCGCAGAGGATGCCGCCGTACTGTTCGTGGTTGTAGAACCAATCGGGGCGTTTATCGGGCGGCCCCAGGCGGTGGGGGCCGAAACCGGTGATCTGGATGACCCGTCCGATGGCTCCCTGCTCGATGAGCGTGCCGGCGTGCATCGCGCACTCCACGTGCAAGCGTTCGGAGAAGTAACACATGTACTTCTTGCCGGTGCGGGCGACGGCGGCCTTCACATCTTCCAACTGTTCGAGGCGGGTCAGCGGCGTTTTATCGGTGAAGTAGTGTTTGCCGGCGTCCATGCACCGGACGCCCAGTTCAGCGCGGATATTGGGGACCGCGGCGGCGGCGACGAGCTGAATCTCGGGATCGTCGAGGATGGTTTGCAGGTCGGTGACGTGGGTCGCGCCGTGTTGATGGGCGAGCGATTTTGCGGCATCGGGGTGGTTGGCGTCGTAGACGTATTTGAGAGTCGCCCCGGCCTCGGTCAGGCCGTTGGTCTGGCCGTAGATGTGGCCATGATCCATACCGGCAACGGCGAAACAGAATTCGCCGGGCTCGACCACGGGGTCGGGTTTGCCGGTGGGGGCGTAGTTCATGCCGTCGTTGCTGGCCATGGCGGAGTCCTTGTTGGTGAGCGAAATCGTCAACTTGCCGATTGGCGATTGTACCCGATCTCGCTGCGCGTGCCGATGGACGCTGAAAGATTCCGGGCCTACATTTACCGCATGAGCCCACCCCACATCCTTGCGTTTGCCGGCAGCCTCCGGGCGGAATCGTTTAACAAGAAGTTGGTGCGTTGCGCCGCGTCCGCCGCCGAGGCGGCCGGGGCCAAGGTGACCGTGATCAACCTCGACGACTACGCCCTGCCGGTGTTTGACGAAGACCTCGAAAAGCAGGGCACGCCCGAGAACGCGACGAAACTGAAAGAACTGATGAAGTCGGCCGACGGTTTTTTGATCGCGTCGCCCGAGTACAACTCTTCGGTGTCGGCGGCCCTCAAGAACGCGATCGATTGGGCGTCGCGCCCGGCCGAGGGCGAAGCCCCGCTCGCCGCCTTTGCCGGCAAAGCCGCGGTCCTCATGGCCACGTCCCCGGGCGGGCTCGGCGGTCTGCGCGGGCTCGTCCACCTGCGGGCGATCCTCGGCAACATCCAAGTGATCGTGCTGCCCCAACAGTACGCCTTGCCCAAAGCCCACGAAGCCTTCGACGACCAGGGCCAACTCAAAGACGCCAAGGCCGCCGAAACCGTCGCGGGGCTGGGCCGGCGGTTGGCCGAGTTTTTGAGCAAAATTGTGGAGTAGGGCGGGGCCACGGGAGGAGGTGTTCCTAAATTGCAAGCGTGTATTGATTCATACCCCTCCCGTCGGAGAACCGCCATGCCCGAAGCCCTTTCGTCCCAAGCCATCGACGCCGCCCTCGCCGACCTGCCCGGCTGGTCTTACGCCGACGACAAACTCGCCAAGCGATTCACGTTCAACGACTTCGTCGAAGCCCTGGCGTTCATCAACCGCGTCGGCGAGCAGGCCGAGGCGCTGGGTCACCACCCCGAATTGTTCAACGTGTACAACACGGTCGAGATCAAGCTCAACACCCACGACGCCGACGGCCGGGTCACCCAGAAAGATATTGATCTGGCGGGCAAGATCGAAGCGGTACAGTAAGCCGAAACGCAAGCGGGCTGCGGTGCATCCGGTATCATCCCGCGGATGGAACTACTCGAAAAACTAACGCAAACGCCGGGCGTGCCGGGCCGTGAGGGCCGGGTGCGGGAACTGATCCTCAAAGAAATCGAGGGGCTGTTCGACGACGTGAGCGTCGACCCGATGGGATCGGTCATCGCGGTACGTCACGCCACGTCACCCGAAGCGGGCGACGGAAATTCCGAAGTCCCCACGCGGGTCATGCTGGCGGCGCACATGGACCAGATCGGCTTCCTCGTCCGCCACGTCGGCGAGGACGGCTTTTTGCGGGTGCAGAACGTCGGCGGGTTCGACACCCGCAACCTCTTTGCCCGGCTGGTCACGGTGTCCACGGCCGACGGCGATCTCCCTGGCGTGCTGAACCCCGGGGGCAAACCCGTCCACACCGCCACCCCCGAAGAACGCAAAAAAATCCCCGAGGTTCACGACCTGCTCATCGACCTGGGCCTGCCCAAAGAGCAGGTCAAAAAACGCGTGAAGATCGGCGACATGGTCACGCTCAAAGCACCTTTCGAAATGGTCGGTAACACCATTGTCAGCCAGTGCATGGACAACCGTGTCGCCTGCTGGGTTGCGATCGAAGCGATGCGCAAGCTCGTGGCGGACGACACGAAACACGCCTGCGAGATCCACGCGGTGTTCACCGTGCAGGAAGAGGTCGGCCTCCGCGGCGCGATCACCTCGTCCTACACCGTCCGCCCCGACATCGGCATCGGCATCGACGTCACGCTATGCGTCGACACCCCCGGCAGCCCCGACGACCAGCGCTGTACGGTCCAAGGGGAAGGGGCGGCGTTGACCGTGATGGACGGCGCTTCGATCGGCGACGTGGGCATCCTCGAAGACATGGAACGCGTCGCCGAGGAAAAATCGATCAAGGTCCAACGCTCGATTCTGTCGCGCGGCGGCACCGACACCGCGGGCATCCAACGAGCCGCGGGCGGCACGCGGGCCTTCACACTGTCCTGTCCGACGCGGTACATCCATACCGTGGTGGAGATGGTCCACCTCGACGACCTGCACGCCTGCCGCGACCTGCTCGCGGCGTACCTCGCGGACGTGAAGTAATCCGCTTGGTGCGGTTACCCCTGATTTAGAAGACGATGCGAAGGCCGAACGAGATCAGGCTGCCGCTGCCTTCGTCTCCGATTTCTTCGTCGTAGTTCAGGAAAGCGTGGCTGCGTTCGCCCAGGGGCATGGCCAGGCCCACGCCCACGACCCCAAAGACCGTGCTTGCTTCGGCGCCTTCCACGGTGAAGCCGCTGCCGGGGGTATCGACGAACGCGACATCCAGGTTGGACTGCTCATCGATCAACGCGGCCCCGACCATCGCGCGTCCCTGGAAAATGAACTCCAGGGGGAAAAGCGTATCAACGACCCACTCGCCACGGGCCCCCGCGTAAACCCGGAAGCTGTCCAGGTAGTTGCTGTCGACATCGAGGCCCGCGGTGCCGAGGAGGTCTTCCTCGTAGGAGCTCTGGAACGTGCCGGCGTAGCTGGCCCGGACGAAGGGTTCGACGACCGCGCGGGGCCGTTCAAGGTCGCGGTCATAATCGAAGATATATGGACGGGACGCTTCGACGCTTAACGCGAGGGAGAAGCTGTCGAAATCGGATTCAGCGATTCCGATCGAGCCGCCGACATCGACCAAGCGGGTCGATTCGTTGTCGCCGTAAGCGAGGGTGGCGATGCCGGTGAGATGGTAATCACCGAGTTCGCGCTTGGCGTAACCGCTGATGAATAACGTTTGGTTGTCACCGTCGCCGCTGAGGTCGTCGTAGACGTAATCGCTGGTTTCAAAACCCAAGGCCAAGCCCGCGGCCCAGGGCGTGCCGTTGCCGAACCAATCGACGCCCAGGACGACGCCTTCCAGATCGAGTTCGACGCCGCTGCCGTCCTCGCCGTCGAACTCGTTATCGCCGCTGTAGATTCTGCCCCAGGGGCTTGCGTTCGACCAGAGGTCTGGCTTAGGGGCCTCGACCGGCTCTTCGGTCGCGTTCTGGTTCCGAAACATCTCCACGCTGGGGTGCATGGCGCTGGTGTATTCGAGGCGGTTGGGTGCCCAAGCGGCAGCGGTATCGGCGGCTTCCGCAATACCCGAATCGAAGGCGATGAACTGAGCGCGGTCGGCGATCAGGTTGTGTTGACGCTGGAGCGAGACCAAGGCGGTGCTCTGCACGGTAGCAAGTTGGGCGCCCGACAAAGAGTCGTAGGCGTCACGGCTGTCGTCGCCGTTGAGCGTTTCGACGATGCCGATGACGGTGGCCAACTCGTCTTCGGCGGTGCCCACCACGCGTGACAAGGCGCCCGAGACGGCGGCCTGGTTCGTGGTTTCGGCGGTGTCGATAAAGTCGAGGTCGTTGCGAGAGAGCGTGAGCCGCGCCTCATCGCCGTCGCCGTCGTTGTCGTCGCGTTCTTCGTAGACCACGGTGGCGTCGAGGAAGGCGAAGTCTTCTTCGATGTTGGACCATTCGCCGACGATGCCGCCTTCCGCGGTCAGCAGCAGGTATTCCGTGGAGGGGTTGAATTGATCTTCGTCGTCGTCGGAGACGATCTCCAGCGTGCCGTCCAGGGTGGCGACGCCGTCGACTTCGAGGGCTCCGGCCGACCCGTTGGCGCCGACCTGCACCAGGAACTCGCCGTCGTTGGTTTGGGTGTAGTCGCCGTCGATGACCAGGCGGTTGTTGTTGCCTTCTTCGAAATCGATCAGGCCGGCGTTTTCGAGGTCGTTGCCGATGCTTCCGCTGCCGTAGAGGATGCCGCCGTCTTCGACGAACACGTCGTTCTCGACGTTGTCGTCGCCCGAGTTGGGGCTGCTGTCCGAAAGCACGAGGGTGCCGCCGTTCTCGACGAACACGTTGGATTCGGTCAGCGTGCCGCTGATGATCAATTCGCCGTCCTGCACGCGGGTGTCGCCGAGGTATTCGAGTTCGCCGCTGAGGTTCTGGTCGCCGTCGCCGATTTTGACCACGCCGCCGTCGCCGGAGATTTCGCCGGTAAAGTTGGCGTTTTCGTCGTCGGCACCGATCGTGAAGACCGAGGCCGAGTCGTTGCCCAGGTCGATATCGCCGCCGCCCGTCAGCGAGCCGATCGTTTGGTCCGTGCCCCGTAGTTCCAGCTCGGCGGCCCCGTTGATGGAAAGCTGCTGGTCGGTCTGGAACACGTTGTCGGCGTCGGCGATCAGTGTCCCGTCGGAAACGACGAGATCCGCGTCGAGCGTGATCGGCTGGTCGATCGTGATCCGGGTGTCTTCGATCAGCTCGACCGTGGCGAAATCGTTGAAGCTGTCCCAGTAGCTGCTGCCGATCGTGGTGTTGCTGTCGAAGTCGAGGATCAACCGGGCTTCTTCGTTGCCGTTGGCGGAGGTGACCACGCTGCCGTCGCCGAGGACCAGCCGGCTGTTGTTGCCGGAGATAAAGACCGTGCCGTCGAACGTGAAGTTGTCGCCCAGTTCCAGGCTTTCGTTGTCAACGATGTTGAGCGTGCCGCCGCTGACGGTCACGCCCGCGCCGTTGAGCGAGATCGACTGCGTAACCGTCGGCAGCGAGCCGCTGATGGAGTAGCTGCTCGTGTTGTTGATCGCGCGGACGTTGTTGTTTTCGCCGCCGTTGTCTTCGATTTCGCTGTCGTTGGCCAACTGGATTTCGTCGACCAGCTCGGATTCCGAGGACACGCCGAACGCGTCGCCGGCGCTCAGTACGATCGCCAGTCCGGCCACGAGCAGGACCGCGATCTGCGCCCACCCGCCGGCGGGTAAGTGGGGGGTAGGTTTCAAAATTTCTTGTTTAGCGTTCATAAAGAGGTTCCTTCAAGGCCGGTGCGACCGGGCAGCGGCCGCGCAAAAGCCCCCGCCGCAACACCTCGGGGTGGAGCGCTACGGCGGGGGTGTGGGGGGGGTAAAAGGGGTTAAACGCAACCGCTGGACTCGGCGTCTCGCCGGGCGAGGCAAGCCAAGGCCAAGAGGGCGACGAATGATGCCGCGGTCGGTTCGGGAACGACGGTGAAGACCGCCTCGCTGTACAGGCTGTTGAGCGTGGCCGACGACTGCGTGAGGTCTTGGGCCATCACGTCGGTGATCCAGTCGTCGTAGGACGACACGCGGGTCTGTCCGGAGATGTCACTAAAATCCGAATCGGCCTCGCCGTCGAGGCCCAGGCCGAACGAGTTGATGCCAGCCAGCGACCAGTCGTTGATCGACTCGTCGTAGATGAACAGCCCGCCGCCCGAGTCGCCCGGGGCGATGAGGTATTCCAGGATCGTGGCGTCGCTGCTGCCGGTGCTGTTGTGGATGCTGTATCCCGAGTCGAAATCCGACAGCAGGACGTCGTCGCCGTAGACCTCGTCGACGACGTTGGTGCCGGCCCGCTTGTCGAGCGAGCTTTGGGTGTCGTAGCCGGTGAGTCCCGTGCCGGTCAGGCCGTAGCCCACGCTGATGCCCAGCGAACCGACCTCGTCGGTGCCGGTGTAGAGCGTGGCGCCGTCGATGACGGTGCTCACGTCTTCGGTGAGTTTGATCAGGGCGATGTCGGCCCCGGCGGCGACGTCGGACGGGTCCCAGTCGCTGTGATAGGCCCAGGCCTCGGCGGTGTAGGTCTGGCCGTCGATGTCGAAGTCCAACTCAGACGCCTGGTCGACGACGTGGGCCGCAGTCAGGACCCAGCCGTCGCCCAGGTAGACGCCCGAGCCGGTATAGGAGGAGGTTGTGGTGGTCCCGCTGATCTGGCCGACCGACTCGAACGGGTCGGCTTGGGCCAGCAGCTGATGAATATCGTCGTAGCCCGCGTGTTTCATCGTCCCGGCCTCGACCGGGGCGAGGGCAAACACGCCCAGCAGCCCGGCCGTCAACGCGGCGGCGAGGCAGAGGCTGGGTTGGGGGGTCGGTGGGTGCATCTCAAATTTCTCCGTCTTCACATCTCGACAACAATTTGCAAAAACATCACGAGAAAGACTTTCTCGTAGGGCCGTCGTGGGCTATGTTTAGACGTGCTAGGCGTGCCCCGACTAGCCGGCGTCTTCGGCCGCTGACGATCCATCCCCTTGGTAAGTCGCCACGGACGGGTGAGCTACCACCCTCCGCGTAAGATTTTTTTGGATGGTTTTGTCTATGCCGTATACGCCGACCCCGCACGAACCCCCGGCCCCGTCGATCGAATCGGCCGTGCTGTCTTTTTGGCCCAAGGTGTACGGCTGTTGCCTACGTCGCCTACGCCACCCGACCGACGCCGAGGACGCCACGCAGGAAGTTTTTCGCAAGTACCTCGAGTCGGCCGAGACCATCACCGGCCACCCCGAGGGTTGGCTGGTCCGCTGCGCCCGCAACACCTGCGTCGATCACATCCGGCGGAACCGTCGTCGGCACAAACGCGAAGCCCGCCGCGCCGTCGACGAGGCCCGCCGCGACGCCACCGTTACGCGACTCGAAACCCGCGAGTTGGTCCAACACTTCCTCGCCCGCCTCGCGCCCGACGAACGCGACCTGCTCCACCAACACCTGGTCGAACGCGTGCCCCAAGGCACCCTCGCCCAAGAGCTTGGCGTGTCGCAACAGCTGGTGTCGCGCCGTGTGCAGGCCGCCAAGACCAAGCTGCACGGTTGGCTGGTCGAACACGTCGGCACGCTCAGCGTCGGCGGGGCGATCTCGATCCTCGGCACGGGCACCGCGCGGGCCGGCGTCGGGCTGGCGGCCTGGTTGCAACGCTTGACGGTGGGGCCGGCTCTTTCGCTGATGAACCCGAAGCTCGCGCCGACCGCCGGGACGCTGGCGTTGGCGTTGGTGATCCCGTCTTCGGACACGGCCCCGTTGGTGTCCAACGAAAAGCCGATCGCCACGGCGATCGCGCTGCCGCATGTGGACCCGTTCGTTTGGCCGGCGGTTGAAGAATATTCATGGACGCCCACGCCGGGCTCCATCACGACGGACGGTTCGTCGGGTTTCGCCGCCGCGGACTCGGGGCCGAGCGATCGGCGAGCGTCACGCCCCCAGCAACCCGCGGCATCGACCCCACCCCGCGGTCCCGAAGCCGTGGTGGCCGCGTCGCCCCGTCCGCGGCGGGATGCGACGTCGCTAATCGGCCACGCTTCGCCCGTACTTCCCGATGAAGCCACCGTCAGAGTCAGCAGCGACACCGACGAAACGCTGACCGCGCAGGCCTCGACGCCTTCACCGCTGCGTCATCGGCAGGAAGCCCTGGCGGCGGGATTCGATCGTCCGCGCGAAGTCTTGCGCGCCGCACTGCAGTCGCAATTCCGCGAGCGATTCCTGGCTTGGCGTAACGGCTCGGCGTTGCCCGGCACGTTTGACCTGACCCCTCCGATGGTCATCGGCCCCACGGTTTTCGCGGCGATCGCGTCTTCGCTGGAGGCCAGCGAGATAGAGTTTTCGCCGATCGCTCAGGTGTTCGCCGCGACCGAGGCGTCGTCGATCGCCGGCCCATCACCGATGGCGTTTAAAACCCTGGCGTCGTCGATCTCGCCAGGCTTGCCCATGGTTTTCACCGCGAGCGATTCGTTGCCGTCGGCATTCGCCGAGGGCGGATCGATCGCCGACTTTTCGTCTCCCGCGTCCATCCTGAACCTCGACCGATTGGAGCTCAGCGACGAGTTGGTGGTGGCCGACCTCAAGAGCCCGCGCGGCAGCGAGTTGGTCCTCGCCGGGGTCAACGTGTTCACCGGCAACGTCTCGGGCGCCGGGCACTGGCGGGGCGACGGCACGGCCGTGCTCGCCGGCACGCACAGCCCCGGCGACTCCCCGGCGTTCGTCGACGTCGGCGGCAGCCTGGTCTACACCCCGGGCTCGCTGCTGCATCTCGAACTCGCGGGCACCGAGGACGGCGAGTACGACCGCCTGACCGTGGCCGGCGACGTGTCGCTCGCCGCCGAGTTGATGGTCAGCCTGATCGACGGCTTCACCCTGGCCGCCGACCAGACCTTTCTCGTGTTCGACATCGCGGGCTTGGCCGAGGGCCGATTCGTCAACTACGCCGAGGGCGACCTCGTCGCGATCAACGCCGGCGGGGCAGGGCTCAGCCCCGAGTTGTTCATCACCTACCGGGCTGGCGACGGCAACGACATCGCGTTGTTTACCCGCGGTTTGGACAAGATTCAGGGCGGCGTGGTGACCGTCGTGCCCGAGCCCGCCACCGCGGCTTGGTTGTTGCTGACGGCCACCCTGGTTCGGCGTCGGCGGCGGGCCTAGCCCCCCGGATCGGCAGATCGGCTATGATTCCCGCCCACCACGGGGTGTAGCTCAGCTTGGTAGAGCGTTCGGTTTGGGACCGAAAGGCCGCAGGTTCAAATCCTGTCACCCCGATTGAACGAAGTGAAAGCGGACCCGGCCACGCCGGGAGAAGCGAAGCTTCAGGTCAGGATTCCGCGGAGTCGAAATCCTGTCGCCCCGATCAACAAAGCCCGCCCGTGATATTCGATCACGGGCGGGCTTTTGTTTGCTTCCGGTCGTCGTCGGCTTAGGCGTACGACGAGCCGGCGACGATGCCCGCGGCGTCGCGGGCGGCTTTACGTTCTTTGCCGAGTTTCTGGATGATCTTGCTGGAGCGCAGCGCGGCCAGCGGGTCGGGGGCGAGGCCGTGTCGTTTCCGCCACTTGGCCAGCAACTCCGAGACGTCGGTGTCGAACGCGGTCTTGAGCAGCGACTCGGCCGCGACGATGTCGCCGGCGGCTTGCGCTTTGGCGAGGGCTTTGCGGTCGACGATCTGGGCCTTGGCGAAGTTTTTCTGGGCTTCGCAGACGGTTTGCACCATCGCTTCGAGCTTGGGCTTGAGGTTGTGCGACTGGTCGATCATGTAATCGATCTTCGCGCTGCCCGGGGCTTTCTTGTGGTCGTGTTCGTACTGCGCGATCTCGTTGAAGATGCGGAACACGGCGTACGGGTCGATGCTGCCGAGCGTCAGGTCGTCGTCGGCGTATTTGCGGTCGTTGAAGTGGAACCCGCCGAGGCGGTCCTCGTTGAGCAAGAGCGCGACGATCTGTTCGATGTTGCAGCCCGGCAGGTGGTGGCCGGTGTCGACCAGGACCTTGGCGTTCTTGCCGGCGTGTTGGCAGAGCAAGAGCGACGCGCCCCAGTCGGGGATGTCGGTGTGATAGAAGGCCGGCTCAAAAGGTTTGTACTCGATCAGCAGCGTCGAGCCTTTCCAGTCCTTGGCCATCTTGCCGCCGAGTTTCTTGAACGCGGCTTTGAGGTCGTTGAACCGGCGGCGGATGTTGTCCTGGCCGGGGTAGTTCGTGCCGTCGGCCATCCACATGGCCAACGACTTGCTGCCCACGGCCTTGCCCAGCGCGACCGAATCGAAGCAGTGGCTCATCGCGGCTTGTTGGGCGGCGGCATCCGGCGAGCAGAACGAGCCGAGCTTGTACTCCTGGTCCTGGAAGAGGTTGGGGTTGACCGAGCCGATCTTGATGCCGTGCTTTTTGGCGAGCGCTTTGGTCTTCTTGGCCGAGGCGGGGTCGCCGGGGTTGTCGAAGTCCCAGAGGACGTGGACGGCGACGGTGGGGCAGGCGCCGGTGAGCGCGTGGACGTGGCCGGCGTCGTGGAGCTTTTCTTCGAGGTTGGACGCGGCGGCGTCCTGGGCGAACTTGCCGAAGCGGGTGCCGGTGTCGGCAAAGCCCCACGAAGGCAACTCGATCTTGAAGTGGTCCAGGGCGTCGAGGGCACGGCGTTGGGCGGCGGCGGAAATCTTGGGCATCGGTCGTTTCTCAGCGGGGGTGGGTTTGAATCGGGGTCGAAAAAAAGAACTCAATCGAGGTGAAACACTTCTTCGAGCGGTTTCATCGAGGTGTCGGGGTTGTCGCCGGGCAGGGGTTCGAACAGGTGCTTGACGCGCTCTTGCCAGCGGGCGTTGACCTCTTCGTCCTGCATCCCGGCGACGGCGGCGGGGAAGTCGGGCGTCTCGCAATAGCCGATGAGCATCCCGCCGGGCTTGAGGAACAGCGAGTAGTTACGCCAGCCGTGACGCGACAACGCGTCGAGCATCTCCGGCCAAACGTCTTCGTGAAGACGCTTGTACTCATCAATGTGGTCGGGCTTGATTTGCAGGGTGAAGCAGACGCGTTGCATGGCGGCTCTCGACGGGGAACAGATGATTTACACGAGGTTGAGCGAACGCACGGCTTCGTCGCTGTAGCTTTTCTGCTCGTCGGCCGCGGTGTCGGCGATCAGGTCGACGTCGTAGGCGGGGACCATCTCTTTCATCCGGGCGTGGCCGGCGTCGGTGGCGAGGTGGTCGGCGAAGCAGCGTTTGACGACGTCGAGAATGATGTTGGTCGAGACCGAAGCGCCGGGCGATGCGCCGAGCAGGGCCGAGATCGTGCGGGCCTGGTTGGTGACGACCTCGGTGCCGAAGTGCACGATGCCCGCGTCGCCGTCTTCTTTCTTGATCGCCTGCACGCGGATGCCGGCGTCGATGAGTTTCCAGTCTTCTTTCTTGGCGTCGGGGTAGAAGTTGCGGAGTTCGCCGAGGCGGGTCTCCATGCTCTGCAGGCCCTGCTGGATGAGGTATTTCACCAGCGGGATGTTGTACAGGCCGACCTTGGTGAGCGACGCGATGTTGTCGATCTTGATTGATTTGAAGAGGTCGGTGAACTTGCCGGTCTCGTGGAGGAACTTGGTGGTCCACGCGGCGTAGGGGCCGAACAGCAGCGAGGTCTTGCCGTCGATCACGCGGAGGTCGAGGTGGGGCACGGCCATGGTCGGCGCGGCGCCGGGCGACATGCCGTAGACCTTGGCTTTGTGCTGCGCGACGAGGTCGGGGTTCTGGCAGATCAGCCACTGCCAGCCGATGGGGAAGCCGCCGAAGCCCTTGGCTTCGTCGATGCCGGATTTTTGCAACAGCGGCAGGCTGCCCCCGCCGGCACCGATGAAGACGAACTTCGCGGTCCGGACCTTGGGCTTGCCGCCTTTGAGGTCTTTGACGGTGACTTTCCACCGGCCGTCGGGCTGTTCGTCGAGGTCGGCCACGCGATGGTTGGTGACGGCCGAGCAGTCGTCTTGCTCGGCGAGCCAGCGCGTGAGGTGGCGGGCGAGGGCGCC
>JBCCST010000030.1:0-41876 GCA_039199695.1 Planctomycetota bacterium
CCTTCGTCACCCGCAACGACGAACCCGAAGTCCGCGACGTCATCCTCCACGAAATCGCCCACGCCCTCACCCCGCCCCCTAAGCCGAGGGCTGCGGAGCATCGCGACAAAGCCCCGGACCGCTTCCCCTCGCCCCACCGGCCGCACGGCCCCGCCTGGAAAGCCACCTGCCTCCGCATCGGCGCCAACCCGAACCGCCTCAACACCACCGCCGCGGCGCCCGCCGGCAAGTACCAGGCCCGCTGCCCCGGCTGCGGCACTACCCACCACCGCCACCGCCCACCCGCCAAGGGACGTTCGTATCTCTGCAAAGCCTGCGGCCCCGACGCGGGACGTCTGACGTTTCGGCGGGTGGGCTAAACGCCGGGCAAGGCCGGGTTATACTCGCCGCATGAATCCGAACCGAACCGTGTCGATCGCCCAAACGTTTCACTCGCTCGTGAAGACGATGGCGGTGGTGCTGTCGGTTTTAGTGTTGACCGCGTGCAGCGTTGGCCCCACGAAGGATCGTTCCATGACCGCAACCCAACGACCCGCGACGCTCCAGCCCGGTGACACGATCATGTTCATCGCGCCCGCCGGCCCGCCGCGCGAGAAGAACGTCCGCATCGCCGCGGAGCGTTTGGAATCGATGGGCTACCGCGTGATCCTGCCCGACGGTTTTTTTGCACGCCAAGGCTACCTCGCCGGCGACGACGCGACGCGTGCCGCCGAGTTCCAGGCCGCCTTCGCCGACCCCGAAGTCGATGCCGTCTTCCCCGTCACCGGCGGTTTCGGGGCCACGCGTATCCTCGCGCTTATCGACTTCGACGCCATCGCCGCGCAACCTAAAATCTTCATCGGTTTCTCCGACATCACCGCGCTGCACACCGCGCTGCACCAACAAGCCGACCTCGCCACGTTCCACTCGCCCAACCCGCAGTGGGGTTTGGGTTCAGAGAAAGGCATGAACCCTTTTGCCGAGCGTTTCTTCTGGCAAGCCCTGACCGACCCGATGGGTTATGTCATCAAACCGGCCCAAGACAATGCGGATACCGAAGCCGCGGAGCTACCCCGCACCGTCGTCCCGGGCGTCGCCCAGGGCCCGATCGTCGGCGGCAATCTTTCGGTGCTCCACGCGATGATGGGCACGCCCTGGGAAATCCAGACCGCCGGCAAAATTTTGTATCTCGAAGATGTCAACGAGTCGCCGTACCGCGTCGATCGGATGCTCAGAACCTTGAAAGACGGCGGCAAGTTCGACGACGTCGCCGGCGTCCTGCTCGGCCGATTCACCAAGGCCGAGCCCGACGAAGACGACGGCCACACCATCGACAACGTGATCGACGACTACTTCGGCCACGCGGGCTTCCCCGTCATCGCCCACTTCCCCGCCGGCCACGTCTCCGACAACGCCACGCTCCCGCTGGGCGTGCCCGCGGAGATGGATGCGGATGCGATCACCTTACGCATCCTCGAGTCGCCGACCGTATCACCTTGATAAACGACGAAACGAGATTCAAGCCGCGTGCTGTTGCGCTTGAATCCAATCGACGACCGCCTGGACGGTTTTGAGTCGATCGACTTGTTCGTCGGGAATCCCCACTTCGTATTCGTCCTCGATCTCTAGAGTGAATTCAGCGACATCCAGGCTGTCGAAACCTAGATCCTCGACAAAACGCGTGGCGGAGTTGACCTGCGAAAGGTCGGCTCCCACTTGTTCCGCGGCGATTTCCATGACCCGGTGGGTAAGGAGGTCGGTCGTGGTTGATGAACTATCCATGGTTTTATCCTTTCGCGGCGGCGATGTTGTCCATCGCGATCACCAGTTTTCGGATCGTGCGGAAGTCCGGCGTGGTTTTGCCGCGTTCGATCCGGTTCAACGTTTCGTGACGCAGACCCGCTTGCGTCGCCAGGTCCAACTGGGTCACTCCGATCTCTTCACGCCGCCGTCGCAGCCGCTGGGCCAGCGTGAGATCGTCCACCGCGAAATCCGACAAGCCGCGTTCGGCCGCCTTCCGTTGGCCGCGGCCCGCGGACCGGGTGAGTTGTTCGAGATCGGGCTCGGGCACGAGAAAGTACCGCTGCCCCGCGATCTCCACGGACGGGAAGTCGTGCTTGGCTGGTTTGGTCTTCGACATCGGGGCAGGATATCAATATTGACTTAAAAGTCAATATTGAGTTTAAAATAAAACCCCGTTTCCGGGGTCGAGATCGGGATCGAGCGTGGGCTTAACGCGGGACGGCGCCCAGGCCCGCGTCGCGGCAGAGTTCGCCGGGGGGGACGAGTTGGTCCACGGCGGCGCGCTCGTCAGCCGTGAGTTCGATCTCCCCGGCCCCCAGGTTGTCTTCGCACTGCGCCGCGGTGCGGGGCCCGATGATCGGGCAGGTCACGCCGGGCACGGACAAACACCACGCGATGGAGAACTGGCTGCTCGAACAGCCGCGGGCGTCGGCCAGCCGATCGACGCCTTCCATCACCGGCCACTGGCTGGGCGGGAAATCATCCTTGCCCCGGCTTTGGTAGTACGAGCCTTCCGGGATACTCCGGCCGCCGCGGGTGTAGGTGCCGGCCAATCGGCCGCGGGCCAGGGGGGCCCAGCAGATCGTCGCCACGTCGTACCGCCGGCAGAACGGCAGGACTTCTTTCTCGACCCGGCGATCGATGATGTTGAGCGGCGGCTGTTCGACGTCGAACCGCGCGGTGCCGAGCTCTTTGGCGAGGAAGTGCGCTTCGGCCAATTCCCAGGCGGGGAACGTCGAACTCGCGAGGTACAACACCTTGCCCTGCCGCACTAAATCGTCGAGGGCGCGAAGCGTTTGATCGATCGGCGTGTCGGGGTCGGGGCGGTGGATGTGGTAGAGGTCGATGCGGTCGGTCTTCAGACGCTTCAGTGATTCTTCGACTTCGCGGACGAGGTGCCAGCGGTGGTTGCCTTGTTGGTTGATGTTGTCGCCACGCTTGCCGTGGACCTTGGTCGACAGAACGATCTGGTCGCGGTTGTGCCGCGATGCCATCCAGTCGCCGATGATCGATTCGCTTTGTCCGTCGTGGTAGACGTTGGCGGTATCGATGAAGTTCCCTCCGCCCTGGGTGTAGGCGTCGAGGATCGCGTGAGATTCATCGGGGTCGCTGCGTCCGCCGAAGTTCATGGTGCCGAGGCACAGCGGATGGACTTTGACGCCGGTACGGCCGAGGACGCGGTAATTCATGGAGCGGGTTCCGAGAGTGGGGGCAGATGAAACAGCGGATGACGAGCTACTACTTTAGCCCCGGGTCAATGACCCGGGGCCGCCGCGGGCAACGACACTTCGGTGCGCACAAATCGAACCGCCTACGCGACAAAAATTGCCAGTGGCCGAAAATTATTTTCGCCTTGTCTTAACGCGGGTTTCGGCCATGTGCTGATGCTCAACGACGTTTTGGTGCGCACCCGATTGTCGTCGCGTCCCCTACTGTCGGACCGCGGTGGCATTCCAAGCGTGAAGGTCGCACAGGCAAGGCGCCAAGCACGCTCATATCCGCGGACTCCGGACTGACGCACAGCCGTGGTGCGTGGCGACGTTCGGGAACCCCCACCTTGCCGGTAGGCCCGAAGTCGGAACCGCGGCTCGTTGGTCGAGGGTTGGTGATTCGGAAGAAAGGCGAACCACAGAGACACAGAGGCACCGAGACAAGACGGGCCAAAAATCAAATTCGATTCGCTGGTCTTAACTCGGTGTCTCTGTGCCTCTGTGGTTCAAAACAAAACTTCCACCGCTTCATTTACGCCGGCCACGGCTAAAGCAAAGCGGGAATCACCCACTCGCTCTTTGAAAACTTAAACCGCGTTTTGGGGTCAGTTGCGGACCTGGTTGATCGACTCGTCGATCTTGGTCAGGATCTGGTCTTGGACTTGTTTGATGCGGGTGCTGGTCAAGGGCGGTTGGAAGCCGTTGAAGAGCATGGCGAAGGCGTAGGTGCGGCCGTCGGGTCGGACGATGTAGCCGGACAAGGTCGAGGCGTAGTTGGCCGAGGCGCCGAGGTAGCCGGACTTGCCGTAGACGTCGGAGCGCAGGTCGCGGAGGCGTTGGCGGAGGGTGCCGGTGTGGCCGGCGTGGGAGAGCGACGCGGCGTAGATCGGGCCGAGCGTCGAGTCTTCGCGCATGCTGCGGAGGACTTCGACCAGGACCCGCGCGGTCGCGCGGTTGTTCGACGAAAGCCCCGAGCCGTCGGCGACGCGGACCGCGGTGAGCCCGACGCGGGACGAGAGGCGGTCACGCATGTAAAGACGGACCGCCGAGGCGCCGTTGCGGAAGCTGCCTGGTTCGCCGGTGAGTTCGTGGCCCATGCGTTTGAGCAAGGCTTCGGCGAACATGTTTTGCGAGTCTTGGTTGGTGCGGTCGATCACGCCGGCGAGCGTGGTGTTGAGTTGGTGCAGGATTTCGGTGGGTTGGTCGGCGGCGCGGTCGTTGGGCTTGAGCCGGACGACGCGGTTGACCCGGACGCCCGCCTGTTTGAGTTTGTGCTGCAGGAACTGGCCGAGGAACATCGCGGGGTCGTCGACGGTGACGCGGTAGGGCGAGGTGCGTCGGTTGCGGACGCTGCCGAGGAAGACGAAGCGGTTGGAGTCGGGGGCGCGTTGGATGCGGAAGTCGTCGACGTTGCCGGTGGTCGCGCGGTTCTGGGTGCGGAGGCTGGGGTAGTAGGGGAATAACTGGACGATGGGGGCCTGGCCGAGGGTTTCCGAAGGCACGGGCAGCACGGCCAAGAGGTTTTCGTGGAAGTTGATCGCGCCGACTTGGGCGCAGTAGTACCGGTGGAGTTGGTCGACCGGCCAATCGGGGTGGACGCGGACGGCGTCGAAGATCAGATCGTCGAGCAGGAGCTGATCGAAGCGGGTGTGGCCGGTGTCGATCACGGCCTGCACCCAGAGGTCGACGAGGTCATCGACTTCGAAGCCGGCCTGGGCGAGGAGCACCGGGTCGCCGAAGGCGGGATCGCCTTCGCCGCGGATGAGCAGGGAGGGCAGGGCTCCCGGAATACTTCCCGGAACCGACCGGGGGTTGGTCGGTTGCGACGACCCTTCGGAAACGGAGTTGGGATTGCCGGAGTTGCTTCCGGGGGCCGGGGCGGGGAGGAGGGCGAGTTTGGTGCTGAACTTGAAGTCGGGGCCGAGGCGGGTGAGCGCGGCGGCGGTGGTGATGAGTTTCATGTTCGACGCGGGGACCAGCGGGACGTCGGCGTCGAGGTCGATGAGGGTTTGGCCGGTGCGGAGGTCGACCAGGAGCACGGACGAGCGGGTCTTGCCGAGCGAAGCGCCGGTGAGGATCTGCTGGACGTCGGTTTCGAGGCCGGCGTGGGCGGGCGGCGCGTCGAGGGAGGCGACCAATGCACAGGCCAAGGCGAGGCACGTCGCGCCCGCCCGGCGGGCTCGGCTGAGCTTGAACTTCGATAGCACGATCACGCAACGCCTCGCTGGAAAAGTCGGACCCCACCAGCGGAGCGACCGCTGACCACAACGCATTTTATCGACCAGCGGCGGAGCGGGGGGCCAGCGGGGCGGGCGGGGAAGACGGGTCGGGGTGAGCGGTTCGGATAGGGTTGGACGCGGACGGCATGGCGACGTTGAACCGCGTTCGGCGGGCCGATCGAGAATTCCGTGAGCGATTGGAATTCAGCGCGAACATTAGATACACTAATCAGCCGCGCACGGCGTATTAGAAAATCTAATCCGGTGGGGTTTCGCTCGACTCCGTAGGTGAACGAGCGTCCGCTCCCGGACCCGCCGTCTCCGGACCCCCCGGAAGCCCGGATCGCCCCGGAAGCCTGCCGCTCCGCCGAATCCCTTGAACCTTGCCCACCATGCAAAACCTCCGCCTTTTTTCCGACGTCGCCCGCTGCCACAGCATCTCGCTGGCCGCGGAAATGCACGGCATCACGCAGTCGGCGGCGAGCCAGCGGATTAACCAACTCGAGAAAAGACTTGGGGTTACGCTGCTCAACCGGGCGGTGCGGCCGTTGGAGCTGACGGATGCGGGTAAGGTGTTTCTGGCGGGGGTGGGGGACGTGTTGCAGCGGTACGATCGGCTGGAGCGGGCGGTGATGGCCCGGGCGGACCGCCCGTCGGGCGTGGTGCGCGTCTCGGCGATCTATTCGTCGGGGATCGATCTCTTGCGGCAGGCCAGCGAGTCGTTTGAGCAAAAGCACCCGCAGATCACGGTGCAGATCGCGTACGAAAAGCCCGACGCGGTGTACGCCTCGGTCATGGAAGGCCGGGCGGACCTGGGGTTGCTCAGCTACCCGGAACGGTTCAAGAAGGTCGGCGTCATTGCGTTGCGGGATGAAGAGATGGCGGTGGTCTGCCCGCCGAACCACGCGTTGGCCCGTCAAACCACCGTCGACGCCCAGCAACTCAGCGGCCAGGAGATGGTCAGCTTCGACACCGACCTGCCGGTGGGTCGGCGGATCGCGCAGTACCTCAAGCAGCACGACGCGACGCCGGTGACGGCCCACTCGTTCGACAACCTCGACACGATCAAATCGGCGGTCGCCGCGACCGACCGCTTCGCGATCCTCCCCCAGCGCACGGTCCGCCACGAAGTGGAGGCGGGCACGTTGGCGGTGGTGAATCTGACGCCCCGGCTGATTCGGCCGATGGGCCTGATTACCCCCCGGCCCCGGAAGCAACACGCCGCGCTGCCGCCCGCGACGGCGGTCTTTGTGGATTTCCTCACCCATCATGCCGGGCAACACGAGCCCCGCGTTTCGGTTTCTGAATCACTTTCTTCTTCTCCCGCTGCCACGCCCGCCGACGCCGCGTCGGCCCCGCTCGTGGGAGCCAAGCGATGAGCCCTGCTATGTCCGATTCCCTTTCTCCATCGATTCCCACCCCCACCCCCGCCCCCGGAAGTGTTTCCGGAAACATCTCCGGGAGTGCTGCCGCCTCCGGCCATGCGACCCCGGCCCGGCCCGCGTCCACCGGCTTTCCGGAAAAGCAAGGCCTGTACGACCCGGCCAACGAAAAAGACGCCTGCGGTATCGGCTTCATCGCCCACCTCAAGGGCCAGCCGTCGCACGCCATCGTCGCCGATGCGTTGGAAATGCTGCACCGCATGGACCACCGCGGCGCTTGCGGCTGCGAGAAGAACACCGGCGACGGCGCGGGCATCCTCACCGGCCTGCCCCACGAGTTGCTGGTCAAAGTCGCGAAGCGCGACGCGGGCCTCGACCTGCCCGGCCAAGGCGATTACGCCGCGGGCATCATCTTCCTCCCCGTCGAAGACGACGCCCGGGCCTTCTGCATCAATCTCTACGAAGAATGCCTGGCCAAGGCCGACCTGCCGCTGATCGGTTGGCGTGACATGCCCGTCGAGCCAGACGGCGCGGACATCGGCCCGTCGGCCCGCGCGTCGATGCCGATCATCAAACAACTCTTCGTCGCCCGCCCCGAAGCGCTCGACCAAGACGCTTTCGAGCGCCTGCTCTACGTTGTCCGCAACCGCGTGGTCAACCTCACCATGGCCAAGCCCGAGATCACGCCGGGCAGCTTCTACATCTGCTCGATGTCGTCCCGCGTCATGGTTTACAAGGGCCAGCTGACCTCCGGCCAGGTGCCGTTGTTCTACCCCGACCTCCGCGACCCGGATTACGTCTCGCACCTCGCGATGGTGCACTCGCGGTTCAGCACCAACACGTTCCCGAGTTGGGACCGCGCCCAGCCCTGCCGGATGATGTCGCACAACGGCGAGATCAACACGGTGCAGGGCAACAAAAACTGGATCCGTGCCCGTCAAGGCTTGATGAAGTCCGAGCACTTCGACGAGCGCGAGTTGGCCGACCTGTTCCCGATCGTGAACCCCGACGCGTCGGATTCCGGCAGCATGGACAACGTGTTAGAGATGCTTTACATGTCCGGCCGAACGCTGCCCGAGGTCGTGATGATGATGGTGCCCGAGGCGTGGGAGAACCACGAGTCGATGCCCGTCAACAAGACCGCGTTCTACGAGTACCACGCCAACCTCATGGAGCCGTGGGACGGCCCGGCGTCGATCGGTTTCACCGACGGCAAAGTCATCGGCGCCACGCTCGACCGCAACGGCCTGCGTCCGTCGCGCTACTACGTCACCCGCGACGACCGCGTCATCATGGCCAGCGAGGTCGGCGTCGTGGACGTGCCTCCGGCCGACGTCGTGAAGAAGGGCCGGCTGCAACCGGGCCGGATGTTCTTGGTGAACTTCGAAGAAGGGCGGATCGTCGCCGACGACGAAGTCAAAGACTCGATGGCCAACGCCCGGCCCTACGGCGATTGGCTCGAGAGCAACCGCATCACCCTCGACCAGCTGCCCCAGGTCGACGCGGCCGGCGCCGCGGTGCCCGGCAGCCCCGAGTCGCCCGAAACCAAAAACGACATGGACGCCGACAATCGGCTAGCGCTGCTCCAGTCGTTCGGCTACACCGTAGAACACCTCCACATGCTGCTCTTGCCGATGGTCAACGCCGGGAGCAAGTCCAAAGAAGCGCTCGGCTCGATGGGCAACGATGCGGCGCTCGCGGTACTGTCCGACAAGCCGCGGCTGCTGTACGACTACTTCAAGCAACTGTTCGCGCAGGTGACCAACCCGCCGATCGACCCGCTGCGGGAAACGATCATCATGTCGCTGGCGACCAGCGTCGGCCCCGAGGGCAACGTGCTGGATACCACCGCCGACCAGTGTAAACGGCTGCGTCTCGAACAGCCGGTTCTGACCGACGCCGAGCTCGCGTCGCTGCAAGCGCTCGACGGGTCCGATGCTTCACACGGCTGGCGCACCCAGACCATCGACATCACCTACGACAAGCCCGACACCTCCGGGATGAACGGCGAAGCCGAAGCCGCGGAAGGCGCAGCGCTCAAAGCGGCGCTCGACCGCATCTGCGCCGAAGCGACCGACGCGATCACCGCGGGGTATCAGTTGGTGGTGCTCAGTGACCGCAAGGCCGGGCCCGGCCGGATCGCGCTGCCGTCGCTGCTCGCGGTCGGCACGGTCCACCACCACCTGGTCCGCAACGAGTCGCGCACCAAGATCGGCCTCGTGCTCGAGTCCGGCGAAGCCCGCGAGGTCCACCACTTCTGCACGCTCGCGGGCTACGGCTGCGACGCGGTCAACCCGTACCTCGCCTACCAGGCCATGTACTCGCTCCGCGACGACGCCGTGCTCGACCCCGAGTTGTCCGACGAAGAGATCGTGCAGACCTACATCAAGTCGGTCGGCGCGGGGATCAAGAAAGTCATGTCCAAGATGGGCATCTCGACGCTTGCGTCGTACAAGGGCGCGCAGATCTTCGAGTGTGTCGGCCTCCGCGACGAAGTCATCGAACGCAGCTTCACCGGCACCGCGTCGCGCTTGCAAGGCGTGAACTTCAACGTGCTCGCCAAAGAAGGCCGCCGACGCCACGAGATCGGCTTCCCGTCGCGCCCCCGGAACCCGAATACGAAAAGCCAGCTGCCCAACCCCGGCGAATACCACTGGCGGCCCGAAGGCGAAGCCCACGCGTTCAGCCCGCGGTCGATCGCCAACCTCCAGATCGCCGCCCGCACCAACAGCCACGCCGCCTACGGCGACTACGCCAAGCTGTGCAACGACGACGCCAAGCAACGCTGCACGCTCCGCGGCCTGCTGGGTTTCGTGGACGACGCGGACAACCGCATCCCGCTCGACGAAGTCGAGCCGGCCAAGGAAATCGTCAAGCGGTTCCGCACCGGCGCGATGTCGCTGGGCTCGCTCTCGAAAGAAGCGCACGAAACCCTGGCGCTGGGCATGAACCGCATCGGCGGCTACTCCAACTCCGGCGAGGGCGGCGAAGACCCCAGTCGCTTCAGCCTCGACCAGTACGACGACGGCAGCCCGAAGACCAAACGCTCGGCGATCAAGCAGATCGCGTCCGGCCGGTTCGGCGTCACGTCGTATTACCTCGCCAACGCCGACACGCTGCAGATCAAAATCGCGCAAGGCGCAAAGCCCGGCGAGGGCGGTCAGCTGCCCGGCTTCAAGGTCGATCCGTACATCGCCAGCATCCGCCACTCGACGCCGGGCGTCGGCCTGATCTCGCCGCCGCCGCACCACGACATCTATTCGATCGAAGACCTCTCGCAGTTGATCTTCGACCTCAAGCGGTCCAACCCGACCGCCGACGTGTCGGTCAAGCTGGTCGCCGAGGTCGGCGTGGGCACGGTCGCCGCGGGCGTGTCCAAAGCCAAGGCCGACCACATCTTGATCTCCGGCCACGACGGAGGCACGGGTGCTTCGCCGCTGACCTCGATCAAGCACTGCGGCCTGCCGTGGGAGCTCGGCCTGGCCGAGACGCACCAGACGCTCGTGCTCAACGACCTGCGCAGCCGGGTCCGCCTCGAAACCGACGGCGGGTTCAAGACCGGCCGGGATGTCGCGATCGCCGCGGCGCTCGGCGCCGAAGAGTACGGCTTCGCCACCGCGCCGCTGATCTCCATCGGCTGCATCATGATGCGTAAGTGCCACCTCAACACCTGCCCGGTCGGCATCTGCACGCAAGACAAAGACCTGCGGAAGAAGTTCAACGGCGCGCCCGAGCACCTGATCAACTTCCTGTTCCTCGTCGCCGAGGAAGCCCGGCAGTACATGGCCCAGGTCGGCGTGCGTTCGATCGACGAACTCATCGGCCGGGTCGACCTGCTCCAGACCCGCGACGCGATCGACCACTGGAAGGCCGACGGCCTCGACCTCACGCCGATCCTCCGCCCCGCGACCAAGCCGCACGCCGAGGTCGGCGTCCGCAAACTCATCGAGCAGGAACACGAACTCGAGCTGCACTTCGACAACGACCTGATCGCCGAGGCGAAAGACACGCTGGAGCACGCCAAGCCCGTCGTGATCAACAAGCCGGTCATCAACCTCAACCGCGCCGTCGGCACGATGTTGTCCAACGCGGTGAGCAAGAACTACCTCGGCGAAGGCCTGCCCGACGGCACGCTGACGATCAACCTCACCGGCTCGGCTGGCCAGTCGCTGGGCGCTTGGCTCGCCCCCGGCATCACCATCAACCTCACCGGCGACGCGAACGACTACGTCGGCAAAGGCTTGTCGGGCGGCAAGATTTCGATCAAGCCGCACGACGAAGCACCCTTCGTCGCCGAGGACAACGTGATCCTGGGTAACGTCGCGCTCTACGGCGCGACCGACGGCGACGCGTACTTCCGCGGCATCGCGGCCGAACGGTTCTGCGTCCGCAACTCCGGCGCCCGCGCGGTGGTCGAGGGCGTGGGCGACCACGGCTGCGAGTACATGACCGGCGGCCGGGTCGTCGTGCTCGGCCCGACCGGCCGCAACTTCGCCGCGGGCATGTCCGGCGGGATCGCCTACATCTGGGACCCCGACGACGTGTTCAGCCTGCACTGCAACCTAGGCATGGTCGATCTGGAGAAACTTGAAGAACCCGAAGACATCGCCGAGTGCGTCGAGATGATCACCAGCCACATGGAAGCCACCGGCAGCCCCGTGGCCCAGCGGGTGCTCGAGGATTGGGACAACCAGGTGGGCAAGTTCGTGAAGGTCATGCCGATCGACTACCGCCGGGTGTTGATGCAACAGAAGGCGAAAGCCAAAGCCGAGGCGGTCGAGCCGGAGGTGGGGCATGGCTAATTGCGAACCGCCGGAATCGCAGATTGCGCAGATGGCACAGATTTGAATTAAGTCAACGACACTACTTCATCGTGACCGCGTTGCGATGACCGTTTGGAAAAAGAAACAAAACAGCAGGCTTCATCGTTTTCGCATCTGCGAAATCTGCGAAATCTGCGGTTAAGGCTGTTAGACCATGGGAAAACCCACCGGATTTCAAGAATACGACCGTCACCCGATGCCCGCGCGCGACCCGCTCGTGCGCATCTCGGACTTCCACGAGATTTACGCCCGGCACGAAGACCACGTGCTCAAAGAGCAAGGTGCGCGTTGCATGGACTGCGGCGTGCCGTTCTGTCACGCCGACACCGGCTGCCCGATCGACAACCTGATCCCCGAGTGGAACGACCTGGTGTATCACGATCGCTGGCAGGACGCCTACGAACGCCTGGCCAAGACCAACAACTTCCCCGAGTGGACCGGGCGGATCTGCCCCGCGCCGTGCGAGAGCGCGTGTGTCTTGGGCATCAACGAACCCGCAGTGACGATCAAGAGCATCGAGTGCGCGATCATCGACCGGGCGTTTGACGAAGGGTGGGTCCAGCCCAACCCGCCGGCGAACCGCACGGGTAAAAAGATCGCGATCGTCGGCAGCGGCCCGGCCGGTCTCGCGGCGGCGGACCAACTCAACAAAGCCGGGCACCTTGTCACCGTGTTCGAGCGCGACGACCGCATCGGCGGCCTGCTGATGTACGGCGTGCCGAACATGAAACTCGACAAAGGGATTGTGCAACGACGTGTCGATCTGCTCGCCGCCGAGGGCGTCGAGTTTCGCACGAACTGCAACGTCGGCGGCGGCCCGTCGGCGCACGGCACGGCGATGAACGCCGAGGTGATCGACCCGGCCGACCTGCAGCGCGATTTCGATGCGGTGTTGTTGGCGTGTGGTGCGCTCAACCCGCGGGACTTGAACAGCCTGCCAGGCCGGGAGTTGGCGGGCGTGCACGTGGCGATGGAATACCTCCACCCCACGACCAAGAGCCTGCTCGACTCGAACCTCACCGACGGCGACTTCATCAACGCCGAGGGCAAAGACGTCGTCGTCATCGGCGGCGGCGACACCGGCACCGACTGCATCGGCACCGCGATCCGCCAGAACTGCAAGAGCATCACGAACATCACCCGCCGCGAACGCGAACCCGACGAGCGCGACGAGGACCACCCCTGGCCCGGCCCGAGCGGTACGTTCTACGTCGACTACGGCCACGCCGAGGGCGCGGCCAAGTTCGACCGCGACCCGCGCGAGTACGGCATCCTGCCCAAAGCCTTCCTCGACGAAACCGGCGACGGCCACGTCACCCACGTCGAGATCGAACGCCTGCACTGGACCAAGCAGGACGGCAAGTGGAACGCCGCCCCCACGGGCAACATCGAGAAGTTTCCCGCCGACCTGGTGTTCATGGCCATCGGCTTCACCGGCCACGACACGCCGACGCTGGTCAAACAGTTCGGCGTCGAAGCGGACGCCCCCGGAAGTGGGGGCGGCGCGGTTAAAGCCGACTACGGCGAGTTCGCGACCAGCGTGGACGGCGTCTTCGTGGCCGGCGATATGCGTCGCGGCGCTTCGCTGATCGTATGGGCCATCGCTGAGGGACGCGGCGCGGCCCGGAAGATCGACGAGTATCTGATGGGTAGTTCCGAGTTGCCCGCGCCCGGGATGACGACGCAGCTGACGTCGAGCGCGGGGTGAGTCAATATCTGCAGGCTTGGGTTTATTTTTTCCTACGAACGGGCGTGGATCATTCGGTCCTTGCGTTTATGAATCCGCCGTTGTTGCTTGATCACTTTTTTTGCTTCCCAGATGGTCAGCGAGGCACCGACGGCGATAAACGAATAGAACAACCATGCGGGCACGAAAGAGTCGGTTTTTTGATCGACTATCAAAAAACCTGCCCATGCGATGTAAGCCAAAAGAATTGACAGGGTTACCAAGTGAAACCACGCTTGTCGACGAGCGCGTAGGACCAATGGGCCGTTTCTATACAAACGCATAGCCGCGAATCTTCGCCGTCGCATGACTATTTCAACGCCGCGACGGCTTGTTTCGCCGCTTCGGTGTCGGGGTATTCTTTGATCACCTGCCGGTAGAGCTCTTCGACTTTGTCGTCCAGTCCGGCGGCGGCGAAGTTGCGGGCCATGTCCATGAGGTTCTTGGCTTTGGCTTCGAGCTTCTGGGCTTCGACCCGGGCCATGAACGCTTCGTCGGCTTCCCACATGAGGATCACGTCCTGGGCGAACATCGCCTCGTCGCTGTCCGGGGCGCGGTCGACGATCCAGCGGTAGTGCTCGTAGGCCTCGAGGTCTTCGCCCCGGTCCTCGGCCAACTCGGCCTGCTGGAATCGGCTGGCGACGACTTCGGGGTTGACCGGCGTGTCCCGCCCGGTGGACTCCGAGATGCTGCGGGCCGACGCGTCGAGCCAGCGCTGAAGTTTCTCGTACTTCTCGGGGTACGCGGTGATGTAGAGGTCGTGGTCTGCTTGTTGGTCGGTGCTGAGCTTACTCAGCGATCGTTTGATGGATCGGCCGAAGGCCTTGACCTTGGCTTGCTCGAAGGCGTCTTCGGGAAGCAGATCGAGTTGTTTGTAGAGTTCGTGAAAGTCGGGCTTTCGGCCGAGGGACGCCTCGGCGGCTTTCTTGGCCACGTCTTCGGCGGAGACGGACGTGAAGCCGTCGCCGTCGTCCGCTTGTCCGGGGGGATGGGTTTCCAGGGCGTCTTCGATCGCGGTTTCGAGCCGGGCGGGGTGGCCGTTCCACAGCAGGTCGCCGTCGGGCGAGATGAGGAAGGCGTGGGGGATGCCGTAGCGGCCGCTGAAAAATTCGCCGTTGGGCCGGGTTTCCTGGTCCTTGTTGAGGACCATGACCCAGTCCATCTTGCGCTGCCGGATCATCCGTCGGGCGGCGCCGGTGTCGTCGTCGACACTGACGCTGATCATGACCACGCCCTGGTCCTCGTAGGTATTGTTCATCTTTTTGAGGTGGGGGATCATCTCGACGCAGGGCCCGCACCAGGTCGCCCAAAACTCGACCACGACCAGCCGGCCGCGGAGGTCTTCGGACGTGAACCGCTCGTTATCGACGGTCTTCATCTCGAACTCAACCGGGTCGCCGATCGCGTAGCGCGAGCTGGCCGTCGCCCAAGGGGCCAAGCCCAGCAGCAAGCCAACCGTCAAAAGAAGGTGGGACAGACGCACAGGCGGTTTGATCATGTCGACACTCCCGGTAAACAGCGCAGAAAGCGGGCCACGCTTTTGGACATCACCAGTCTATCAGCGTCCGCCCGTCGATCGCGAGGGTTTTGCGGCTAGAATCCCATAACCGCGAAACGCCCGGCCGGTGCGTGATGCCCATCATGGAGTGACCGATGCAAACAATATCGAGAAAATCGCATGGATTGACCGTTTTAGTGCTGGCCCTGGTTTTTGGGCTGATGAGCCCAACGCCGGCGACGGCCGACGGCGTCGTCACCGGCTCGCTGGCTTACGACCACCAGGGCGTGACGCTCTCGGCCTACATCGCTCAGCCCGAAGCGGTCACCGAGGACGCCGACCTCAAAATCCCCGGCGTCCTGATCTGCCACGCCTGGTGGGGCCAAGGTGAATACGCCCGCCACCGCGCCCGCCAACTCGCCGAACTCGGCTACCTCGCGGTCGTCTTGGACATGTACGGCCAAGACGTCTACACCGACGATCCCAACCAAGCGGGTCAGATGGCCGGCGCGTTTTATCAGGACCGCGACCTGTTCCGCGCCCGCGCCACGGCCGGCCTCGAAGTGCTCCAGCAACAACCCAACGTCGACCTCGACCGCATCGCTGCGATCGGCTACTGCTTCGGCGGAACGACCGTGCTCGAACTCGCCTACAGCGGAGCCGACCTCGCGGGCGTCGTCAGCTTCCACGGCAGCCTCATGCCTCCGCGCGAAGGCAGCGCCGACGCCGAGGCGGTCAACGCCAAGGTCCTGATCGCCCACGGCCAGGCCGACCCGTTCTACAGCAACGAAGACCTGATCGGCGTGGTCAACGCGCTGCAATCGGCCGGGCAGGACGTGCAGACGGTCTTCTACAGCGGCGCGGTGCACGCGTTCACCGACCCCGGCGCCACGGGCGAACTCGAAGGCGCGAAGTACGACCGCACCGCGGACGTGCGTTCGTGGGCACACATGAAGGTGTTCTTCGACGAGATCTTTGCCGCCGAATAACGAGACAGGGCGTTGGTTGGATTGGGCCGATGCGCTTTAACCCCATCGATGAGAATTATTGATGAACGTTTTGATTGTCCACGCCCACCCCGAGACGAGGAGTTTCAGCTCGGCGCTGGCCGCGACGGCTCGCGACACGTTGGCAGCGGCGGGGCACAAGGTCGAGCTGCTTGATTTGTACCGGGCGGGGTTCGATCCGGTCTCGGACCGGCGTAACTTCACCACCACGGCCGACGCCGACTACTTCAAGCAGCAGGCCGAGGAGTCCCACGCCACCGAGCACGACGGTTTCGTCCCCGAGCTTGAACAACACATCGCGCTGCTGGAGCGGTGCGACCTCTTGGTGTTCAGCTTCCCGCTGTGGTGGTTCGGGATGCCGGCGATCCTGAAGGGTTGGGTCGATCGGGTGTTTGCCGCGGGCCGGATCTACGGCGGGCCGAAGCTGTACGAGGGCGGGATCGGTGCGGGCAAGAAGGCGATGGTTTTGATGACCACCGGCGGCGGGCCGGATATGTATAGCGGCCGAGGCGTAAACCCGCCGATGGACCATATCCTTCAACCGATCGAGCACGGTGTTTTTTGGTTCAACGGTTTCGGCCCGCTGGACCCGTTTATCGCCTGGTCCCCGGCGCGTCAGAGCGACGAAGAACGCGGGGCGACGCTGGATTCGCTGCGCAACCAATTGTCGGATGTCGCGGACCAGACGCCGCGGGTGCTGCCGCCGCTGGCCGACTTCCCGGGTTTCGGCGTCGACTCGCAAGGGCGGTTCCACGTGGTCGTGACTCGCAAGTTCGAGGGGGCTCCGGACGAGGCGTTCGTGGCGCGGGTCCCGGAAGAAAAACAGATGTTGTCGGACCTGCGTCGCTCGGGTGTGCTTCTGGAGGTGCAGTTCACCGGGCCGGACGATCCCGCTTGGCGGGGGTTCTTGACGTTCCGAGCGCCCGACCGGCAGACGGTCGACGGCTGGTTGGCCGGGCTGCCGTTGGCGTCGTATTTTGATTTTGAGGTGTCGCAGATTGTGCCGGCGGGTTGATTCAATCCGGCATCCAGTGCGCTTCCACCGCGGCCCGCATCGCCTCGGCGGTGACGATCTCTTCGACCACGACGTGGTCGGCGCCGTTCTGCATCGCGAGCATGCCCTTGCTGACGAAGTTGGTGCGGGCGCTGACGAACACCTCCGGCCGGATGCCGTGGGCGACGCGGCAGGCGGTCAGCGCGTCTTCTTCGCGGGGCATGGTAAGGACCAAAGTCTCTGCGGTTTCGATCCCCGCAGCGATCAGGTCGTCGGCGACGCAGGCGTTGCCGAGCAGGATGTTGCGCCCCAGCTTCCGTTGTTGTTCGACGGTTTTCGGGTTGGTTTCGAGGACGGTGACCGCAAAGCCCGCGTCGGCAAGCCCCTCGGCGACGAGTCGGCCGACGGGGCCGAAGCCCACGACGATCGCGGTGCGGGGGGTATCGGGCGGCACGGGGTCCATGCCGGATCATAGCGGCCCGAAGCGCTAAGCGCGGACGGTAAAATATCCTGGGTCTCTTATTTTGAAAGCCGCCGCTATGACCTCACCTTCCGTGTTCACCCACGACCGATTCGGCCGATGCCCCTGGCGTTATCGTCGCGAAGCCAGCGATGAGGAGCGTGCCGCCCAAGCGGCCCGCGAAGCGTATCTGCGGTCGCGTGGCGACCACCACTTTGGTCGGGACGTCTACATCTCGCCCGACGCGACCATCGACTGCCACGAGCTCAGCCTCGGCGACCGCAGCTACCTGGCCAGCGAAACCCACCTCAACCATCGCGTCAAGATGGGGTCGGACTGCTCGGTGAATGCGGGGGCGACGGTGCGCGGCCAGATACAGATGGGAGACGGCGTGCGCATCGCCAGCTACGCCCAGATCATCGGGGCCAACCACTGCTTCGACGACCTCGACAAACCGATCCACCAGCAGCCGTTGACCCACGAGGGCATCACCATCGGCGACGACGTGTGGATCGGCGCCAACGCGGTGGTGCTCGACTGCGTGACCATCGGCAGCCACGCCATCGTCGCGGCCGGCGCAATCGTGACCAAAGACGTGCCCGACTGGGCGATCGTGGGCGGCAACCCGGCCAAGCTGATCCGTTCCCGGAAACCTCAACCTCAACGCAACGGCTCACCAACCTCGGCGCGTTGGCAGGCGTTTCTCGATGGCGTTCGCCAGGAGCTGCCCGCGGTGCTCGAGCGCAGCGTCGTCGACGGCGAAATCGTGAATCACCCCGGCGACCCGCCGAAGTTCCGGCCGTGGTGCGACGCCGTCGAATTGGCCAAGCGGTTCGGCATTGAGGTGCCGGGGTTCACGAAGCCGGAGCTGATTGAACGGTTGCGCGCTGCCCAAGACCCCGACACCGGCCTCGCCCCCGGGCCCTACGGCGAAGGCAGCCTCGGCGAGTCGCCGGAGAAAGCCAGCCGTCTGCGTGACGGACACAGCGCCTATCTCACGATGGCGGCGGGTTACGCGCTGCGTAGCCTGGGCGATCGGTTGCCCGCGCCGGTGCGGGTGTCGCATGAGTTAAACACGGCCGACCTCTACGAAACCCTCGACCAAGTCTTCGGCGAACTCAACGCGTGGGGAGCAGGGGCGTGGACGGACCACTTCGCCAGCCACTTGGCGTTGAACCTGATCGGCCACGACCAACGCCGCGACCCGAGCGATTTGTTCGGCTGGCTGAACCTGCGGGCCGACCCGGCGACGGGGATGTGGGGTAAGTGGCGTGACGAAGACGGCTGGCTGATGCCGGTGAACGGTTTCTACCGGTTGACGCGCGGGACGTATGCGCAGTGGGGCGTGCCGCTGCCGTATCCCGAACGGGCGATCGACACCGTGCTCGCCCACGCCAACGACCGCCGCCACTTCGGCCCGGGTAAGGCCACGGCGTGTTTCGTGCTCGACATCATCCACCCGCTGTGGCTCTGCCTGCGGCAGACCGACCACCGCGCCGCCGAGGCCCGCGCGACGGCGGAGTTCTGGCTGATCGACACGATCGATCGTTGGCGGGGTGGTGAAGGCTTTTCGTTCGAGACCCGGGCCGACGCGACGCCGGGGCTGATGGGCACCGAGATGTGGCTGAGCATCGCGTGGCTGGGTGCGGACATGCTGGGCATCACGACGCCGGACGATCACCCGCCGTTGGGCATCCACCGCCCCGAGCCGCTGGTCCGCGCGATTCGGCCGGTGGGTTGAACGGCGTGCCGACGAAACGAAGCGTTGCCTCGGACGGGCGAACGTGTTACACCAACGGGATGCGAAGGACCGCACCTTTAGTCGATCGACGGCGAGCGTGGAGCGTAGGCGTCGTCTGGGCGCTGGCTCTGATGCTGCTCGCGGCGTTGCCCGGCTGCGGCGGCTCGGCGGACAATTCAGGTTCTTCGAGCCCGGCCGTGCGGACGTGGGACCGCACCCCCGCGGAAATCCGCACGCCGTCGAAACCGGCGTCGCGGTCCGCCTTGGCGTCGCCCGCCGCGGTGCACCTCGGTGGCGGGCCGTACCCCGGGCCACGCCTGGAACAGGTCCCGCGCGAGCCGGCGTTGCGGGTGCGGGTGCAGACCAAAGTCGAATCGTTGACGATCGATCCGATCCCGGGGGAATCGACGGCGGTGCGGATCACCGGGCCACGCGACAGCGGGGCGAAGGTCTACCGCTACACGTTGCCGTTGACGGTGACGCTGCGCGAAGGCGCGTGGGTGTTGCGCGACGCGGGGGGGCGGGGCGTGCGTTGGCGGCTGTCGAAACTCTTGATCGAATGTGACGACGGCGAAGCGCTCAAGCTCGGCGACAAGCGCTACCCGCGCCGTTTGGTATTGACCCCGCGGCAGGACGCGGCACCGAGCGGCGCGGGGTTGTTTGACGTGGTGAATCACGTGCCGTTGGAGACGTATCTGCCGGGCGTGATCGAGCGGGAGTTGTACGCGAACTGGACGCTGGAAACGTTCAAAGCTCAAGCGGTCGCGGCGCGGTCGTACGCGTTGTGGGAGATGACCATCGGCCGCAGCCGACACTACGACCTCGAATCCACCACCGCCAGCCAGGTCTACGGCGGCAAGGCCAGCAACACCACCGCGATCCAGGCGGTGCGCGCGACCCGCGGCCAGGTCATCGCTTACGAAGAGCGGGTCGTGCCCGCGTTTTTCTCGTCGAGTACCGGCGGGCTGGGGCAGGACGCCTTGGTCGCGTTTCCCAACCGCGTCGAAGACATCGCGCCGCTGCGGGCGCGGGAACACGGGGCGTGGGACCGCGACAGCCCGACGTATCGCTGGGGCCCGATCGTGCGCGACACCGCGACGCTGTCCCGGCGGATCGCGGCCTGGGGCCTGCGTCGAAAACACGCCGCGGAAAAGCTCGGCCCCCTGCAAGGCATCGAAGTCGCCGCCCGCAACCGCGTCGGCCGACCCGCGCAGTTTGCGCTGATCGACACGTCCGGCCGACGCGTCCTGATCGCCTGCGAACACCTGCGCAACGCCTGCAACTTCACCCGCGAAGGCGAGATTCCTTTGGAGAAAGGTCAGCGATTGTTGTCCAGCCACTTCGACGTCGCGGTGTCGGGTGGACAGGTCCGCTTCACCACCGGCCGGGGCCACGGCCACGGCGTGGGCCTTTCGCAGTGGGGCGCCCAAGCAATGGCCAAAGCGGGCCACGGCTACACCGCGATCCTCGGGTTTTATTATCCCAGGGCGCGGGTGACGACGATTTATTGACGAACTGAGAACGCAGTCCGCCCTAGCCGCGTTGCGATGCAACGCAGGCCGGCGTCGCGTCGCGGCTGTTCAATCAAATCAATCATCCAACACGCCGTCTTGCAATCCCTCGGGCAGCATCGCGGGTTTGGTGAAGCCCGACTCGACGCTGACGTAGCGGCCGGTTTCGGAAGACTCGAGTAAGCCCTGCATCGTTTCGAGCACGCAGTAGGCCATGCGTTCGTTGGCCCGGTGGTCGCGGCCCGAACGGATCGCGGTGGCGAGGTCGGCGATGCCCAGTGATCGGCCGTTGGGGTGGGTGTGTTGAATCTCGACTTCGCGGAAGCCGTCGTCGTCGAGGGTTTGGATGAAGACGGGGCCGTCGAAGTTGTTGGGGTCGGGGACTTTGAGCGTGCCGGTGGTGCCGTGGATCGTGATGGGGTTTTGGTAGTCGTGGACCGAGAACCGGGTGGCGAAGCTGGTCACGATCGTGCCGAGGCAACCGTCGGCAAAGCGGAGGTTGCCCGCGACGTGGTCGGGGGTGTTCACGTCGATCTGCTCGCCGTTTTTCGGGTCGCTGGTGATGGTGCGGGGGTTGATCTGGATGCCGGCCTCCCCCGAGACGCGGGTGATGGGCCCGAGCATGTTGACGAGCGCGGTGAGGTAGTACGGCCCCATGTCGAACATCGGCCCGCCACCCGGCTGATAGTAGAACGCCGGGTCGGGGTGCCAGGACTCGTGGCCGGGGCAGAGCATGAACGCGGTCGCGGCGACAGGTTTGCCGATCGCGCCGGATTCGATGAGCGCCCGGCAGGCTTGGTGCGACGTGCCGAGGAACGTATCGGGCGCGTTGGCGACGCGGACGCCCTTGGCTTTCGCCGCGTCGAGCACGGCCTGGCCTTCGTCGGTGTTCATCGCCAGCGGCTTTTCGGTGTAGACGTGTTTGCCCGCGGCGATCGCCTGCAGCGAGACCTTGGCGTGCACGGCGGGGATGGTGAGGTTGACCACGATCTCGATCGCGTCGTCGGCGAGCAGGTCGTCGACGCTGCACGCCTGGGGCACCCCGAACTTCTCGGCTTGGGCCTGGGCCCGGCTGACGTCGAGATCGGACAACGCCGCCACGTCGAGGACGGGGAACTGCTTGGCGTGTTCGAGGTAGTTGCTGCTGATGTTGCCGCAGCCGATGAAGCCGATTTTGACGGGAGTCATGAAGAGTCTTTCGGAATGAATGGAAGACTGGACACGGGCGAGAATCAGATGGCGATCAACGATCGTCCGTGAAACGGCGGGGTTGTCGTGGCGATCGAAACGTCGGTTGTGAAACTAAGCGTCCCGGATTGGCGGGGCTTCCCGGGTTCCGGTTAAGGATCGCAGGCGCTCAGCCGCGGGCCGGGGATGGTGGGGCGGACTTGGCTGCGCCACGCTTCGCGGTCGAAGTTGCCGACGACGTGTTCCATGGCCTCGTCGAGCGAATCGGTGAGCAGCAGGAGGTCCAAGTCGTCTTTGCTGATCGTCTGGTGTTTCTCCGCCATGGTGTCCTTGATCCAATCGATCAGCCCTTTCCAGTAGTCGACGCCGATGAGAGCGACGGGGAAGGTCTTGATCTTTTCGGTTTGGATCAACGTGAGCGATTCGAAGAGCTCGTCCATCGTGCCAAAGCCCCCCGGAAAAATAATAAAACCGGCCGCGTATTTGACGAACATCACCTTGCGGATGAAGAAGTAGCGGAAGTTGAGCTCGTGGGTCTGGTAGGGGTTGGGCTTCTGCTCGAAGGGCAGGTCGATGTTGAGGCCGACGGACTTGGCGCCCTCGACGCCGGATTCGAAGGCGCCCTTGTTGGCGGCCTCCATGATGCCGGGACCGCCGCCGGTGATGCAGGCGAGGTTCCGCTCGACGATGCGTTTGCCGCACTCCACCGCCTGCTGGTAGTACGGGTCGTCGGGCTTGGTGCGGGCGCTGCCGAAGACGGAGACGGCCGGGCCGACGTCGGCCATGACTTCAAACCCGTCGACGAATTCCGAGAGGATGCGGAAGAGCCGCCAGCTCTCGCGGGACAGGGCGTGGTCTTGGTGTTCGCGGTTGTCGGCCATGGGTCGCTCTCGCCATTGGGGTAAAAACCAAACGCATAAAATAGCCCATTGCTTCACGCGGCGATAGCGATGGGCTGATCTGGGTTTAAGGAATGAGCTTGACCAACTGAGTGACCACCACCAACAGCCAAACCAGCAAAACGCCGAGGGCGAGGAGGAACCGGGTGAGGTCCCAGAGCAGGGTCTTGAAGTAGGAAATCAGCAGGCCGTCGGCGCGTTCGCCGACGCCTGTGGCGAAGCGTTCTAGATCGACCTGGCCGTCGACGACGCAGTCCTTGGCGATGCGGTTGAGGGCGAAACGGGCCGCGAAGAACAGCGTGGCGTTGAAGACGCGGAAGCCGATCCGCCGGACCGCGCCCTGGGGTCGCGGGACTTCGGCGCGCGTCTGGGTCAGGTAGGTTTTGAGTCGACCGGTGAAGTCGTCGAGCGGGATACGCATGAAGTTCAACGGTTCGATCGCGGCGACCAGACCCGCGCCGATCTTTTGGCCGAAGTCGAGCCGGTCGACGATGTCACGCAGGCCACGGTAGGCCACGAAGTTGAAGCTCACCAAAGCCGAGAGCGGGATCAAGCAGAGGGCCGAAACGAAGAAAAGCCCGGCTCGCGTGTAGGTCTGGCTGGTGTAGGTCAGCAAAAGCACAAGCAACGCGGCGGGCAGCCAAGACGCCACCACGACCGTACAAAAGGTCAGCGCCAGACGCCCCAGCGATCGGCCGACGAGTTCCCAAAGGAACCGTCCCATAAGACGGATCTCGTCGATGACGCTGAGTTGTTCGACGTCCTCCGGCAGGTCGGCCAGCAAGTCGGCGAAAGGTGAGTCGTCGTGTTCGGACATCAGCAACTCCCGGAGGCGCAAGAAACACCGCTGCACCATAGCAAAAAGCCCACGACGTTCGGGTCGTGGGCTTCTCAGATTGGCGGTAGGTGAATGTGGCCGAGGGACGTTTACGCCGCGGCGGCGGGTTGGCCCAGGGCCTTCGTCGCGGTTTCGACGAGGGTGTCGAAGGCGGCGGGTTCGTGGATGGCGATCTCGCTGAGCATCTTGCGGTTCAGGCCGATGTTCGCGGCTTTGAGGCCGGCGATGAAGCGGCTGTAGTTGATGCCCCGCTGTTTGCAGGCGGCGCTGATGCGGGTGATCCAGAGGGCGCGGTACTCGCGCTTGACCAGGCGGCGGTGTTCGTACTGATACACGCCGGCCCGGACGACGGCTTCCTGAACCCGACGCCACTGCGTCCGGCGGGCTCCACGGTTGCCTTTTGCTTTCTTAAACCAACGGTTCTTCGCCTGTCGGCGGGCGGCGCCTTTTTGTGCACGCGGCATGGCGTGTCTCCTTTATCGCGACGGCGGGGAAGGGTTAACAACGGGTCACCCTTACTTGTTTGCAGATTCCCGACTCGCAGAATGTTTGATTTTAAATTGTTGATTGAGGATTTTTGATTGGGGAATCCTCGTTCAGCTTGACGGTCACTTCGCGTCGTTGGCCGGCGTGGTGGCCAGGCCGACGTTCGACGGGGTGATGCGGACGTGCAGCAGCTTCTCGAGCAGCTTGCGGTCGCCCTTCTTCGCGGTCAGCGGGTTGCGCTTGTCGCGGAGGGTTTCGCCGTCCATGTGGCTGTTGATGTGGTTCTTCCCGGGGCGGGCGAACTTCACTTTGTTTTTGCCGGTGAGCTTGATGCGTTTTTTGAGGCCTTTGTGGCCCTTCATGGTGGCGGAGTTGGACATCGGGAAGGTTCCTTCCGGGGGACCGGGGGCGGTCCGGGGGGTTTCCGGGGTGTTTCGGGGGTTATGTCGAGCCGAGCATTGTAGAAAATCCCGCTCCAAACGCAAGTCCAACCGCCGGGGCTTGGGGCTGGCCGGGCCCGCCGTTCCGCGGGATTCTCGGCCCATATCCGGCCGGAACGGGGTTTGCCGCCCGGTCCCGCCGGGGGTACCTTTAATGACTCGGAATGATCCGAAGAAGGCAAAACCAAGATGAAAGTGATCTGTGACCGTGGTGCGTTAGTCGAATCGCTGGGCCTGGTGGCCGGCGTGGTGGTCGCCCGGACCCCCAAACCCGTGCTGACCTGTGTCAAGCTCACCGCCGGGGCCGACGACGGGCTCGTGCTCGAGGCCACCGACACCGAGGTCTCGGTCCGCCTGTCGACCCCCCGCGTTGAGGTCGCCGAGCCCGGCGAGGCCCTGATCCCCGCCGACAAGCTCCAGCAGATCACCCGCGAATCCATCGACCCCACCCTCACCCTCCACACCGAGCAGGACGTCGCCCACATCGTCGGCCAGGACTCGAAGTTCAAGATCTTCGGCCACCCGCCCACCGACTTCCCCGCCACCACCGCCTTCGACGGCGACCCCGACTTCACCATCAACGCCGGCGACCTGCACCGCCTCGTCGCCCAGACCCTCTTCGCCACCGCCCGCGAAAACTCGCGCTACGCGATCAACGGCGTCCTGGTCGAACGCCAGGGCAACAAGCTCGCCGTGGTCGCGACCGACGGCCACCGCCTCGCCCTAGCCAAGGGCACCTGCAAAGCGACCAACGACGAGACGCGGTCCGCGATCGTGCCGACCAAAGCGTTGAACCTGCTGCTGCGTCTGTTTGACGACGCCGAGCAGACCGTGCACGTCAAGGCCGAGGACAACCAGATTTTGTTCAAGACCGACGACGCGGTGCTCGTGTCGAACCTGGTCGAGGGCAACTTCCCGCCCTACGCGGATGTCATCCCCAAGGACGGCGACAAGAAGGCCTCGTTGGCGACCGACCTGTTCATCTCGGCGGTGCGTCGCGCCGCCTTGCTGACCAACGAAGAATCCAAGGGTGTGCGGATGGCGTTTGATGCTGAGGGTTTGACGCTGTCCAGCCGGGCTCCGGAGATGGGCGAAGCCGAGATCCACGTGCCGATGCCCGAATACACCGGCGACGCCGTCGAGATTGGCTTCAACCCCGCGTACCTGCTCGATGCACTCAAGGTCATCGACGAAAGCCAGGTCCACCTCGAACTCAAGGGCCCGAACAAGCCCGGCGTCCTGCGGACCGGTCCGAACTTCTTGTACGTCGTGATGCCGGTGAATCTTTCGTAATTTTTGAATTTTGATTGAGGATTTTTGATTGAAGAACCTAAGTTGTCTGATGCGGGCTATCGCTTGCGTCCGTCGATCAAAAATCCTCAATCAAAAATCAAAAATCTCATGAACTGGACCGATATCGAAGACATCGCGATCGAGCTCGACGAAGCCCACCCGGGTATCGATCCGCTGTCGGTGAGGTTCACCCAGCTGCGCGAATTGGTCGAAGGCCTGGACGGCTTCGACCCCGACCCCGAAACCCACGTCAACGAGCAGATCCTCGAAGCCATCCAGGGCGCGTGGATCGAGGAACGCCAAGACGCGACGGGCGGAGATGGCGACGGCCCAACGCACGCTCCGCACAACCCGTTTCGCTGAGCGACGAGCGGGCCGCCCCGACCCACGCTTCATCGGAGGCGCTGCGGGACGAAGATGGGCGTTTTTCGCCACCGATTTAACCCAATTTTGATCCCGGCGCGGGACTTGTCGGCCGGGTGATGCTATGTTGGAATTTGACAGCCCGCCCGGCCGAGCGGGTGGGGCGGCGCGTATAATCACCGATCGATGAGTTCTCCCGAAACAACCTCTGCCCCCGCCCCGGTTGACGAGGCGGAGCCGACCGACGCCCCGGCGTCCCCCGAATCCCCCAGCCCGATGTCCGAAGCCCTGTCCCCCGAATCCGCGAACCCCTCCGTGCCCAAGGCCCCGCCCGTTCGGCCGGTGTTCGACGACCCCCAGGTCGGCCTGTGGGGCCGGTTCATCCGCTGGGGCGAGAACAAGTTTTCCGAGCTCTCGGTCAAGAACAACTTCTGGCACCGCCTGTGTTCGTACCTGTTCCTGCCGATCTCGTACCGCTCGGGGATCAAGTTCCGCCACGCCAAGGCCAACACGCTCGACGACGGCCCGTTCGAGTGCGTCGTGCCGTTCAGCCGGTTCAACAAGAACTGGTACAACGCGATGGCGGGCGCGGCGCTGCTGGCCAACAGTGAAGTCGCCGGCGGCATGTTCATCTTCCAGAAGTGCGGCAGCGACTACACCGTGGTGTGCAAGCACCTCGAGTACAAGTTCCGTCGCCCCTGCGTCGGCCCGGCGATCTACCGCGTCGACCCCCGCGAAGACATCGAGCCGCTGGTCGCCACCGGCGACGAGTTCAACATCACCGTCGACCTGACCATTCTGCAGGCCGTGGTGAAGAAGGACGAAAAAGAACGCAAGGTCGGCATGTCCACCGCGACCTTCCACGTCACGCCGAAGGCGAAGTACCGCGCCCGCAAAGCGAAGCAGGCGGAACGCGCCGCGGCGAAGAAGAGCTAAGAATTTAGTTCGTAACGCGCTGTACTCAATCAGATGATGCCAGATCGTTGCCGCAAATTGCGTAGCCAACTCAGGTCTTATCGCTGGTCGATCTGGTTTGCGTATTTTTTGATCGCGATATCTTTACTCTCAATAGCACTACCGGCCTTGCTTTATTGGCGTACTGGTGAAGCCGCGTTTGATCGCGTGGGGCCGAGCATCCTTAGTGTTCTCTTTTGGACCGCCGCGGTGTTTTTCTGTCGATCTAAGGTAAGTAAGCTACGAGAAAAAATCGTGACCGAAGGTTTTTGCCGAAACTGTAGCTATGACCGGCAGGCTAACCCGACGGGCCCGTGCCCTGAGTGCGGCCATACAGAGTAGACCTAACTGACAGCGTCCAACCGTGACACGGTACAATTCCGCGATGTCCGGTTCTGCCCCCGAAAAAAACGCGGTTCATGAATCGGCCCCCACCCCAAAGTCCGGCCTCGGCCCAGCGTTGCTGTGGGCGTGTTTTCTCGGCTGCTCGTGGACGTGGGTGATCGGGATGTTTCTGCCGATCATGCTGGTGCGGGACTTCGGGGTCTGGGGGTGGATCGTCTTCGCGGTGCCCAACGTCGTTGGCGCAGCGGCGATGGGGTTTGTGCTGCGGACCCCCGGAATAAGTTGGCGGATTACGCAGGCCCACCCGGCGGCGCTGCGGTGGTTCGCGGGGGTGACGATCGCGTATCAGGTGTACGTCGTGTTCTGGCTGTTCGGCGGGGTGTGGCTCGCGTTGCTCTGCGTGCTGCCGTGGCTGGTCATGGACCGGCAGCGGCGGGAAACCATCGGCCACTGGCTACCCGCGGTCGCGGTCGGCGTAGCGGTGCTGTCGTGGGGCTGTTTCTCGATGGCCGGCCAACTCGACGGGGCGTGGCTCGACGTGAAAACCGACGAGTGGCCCGCTCGGCTCGGCGACCTTGACTGGTGGCTGCTCATGCCCGGCCTGATCGTGGGCTTTGCGTTGTGCCCGTACCTCGACCCGACGTTCCACCGCGCCCGCTACAGCACCGGCCCCGGCACGGGCAAGGCCGCCTTCGGCCTGGGCTTCGGCGTCGTGTTCTGCAGCATGATCGTCTTCACGCTGATGTACGCCGGGTTGCTCCGGCCGCTGGTCGAAGGCGATCCGGACTTCGAACTCGCTCCGTCGTGGACCGCGCTGCTGGCGATCCACGTCGGCGTGCAAGTCGCGTTCACGCTGATGGTGCATGGCCGAGAGCGGTTTGCGACGGCGGCCCAGCAAGACCCTGGCGACCGCCGGCCGTTCGCGGGGTTCGGCGTGTTGATGCTCGGGGCGTTGGTCTGGGCGGTGGTGAGCCGACACGCGGAGTGGACGCTGCCCACGGCCGAGGGCGGGGCGATGACGCTCGGCGAAGTCGGCTACCGGCTGTTCCTCCTGATCTACGGCGTCCACTTCCCCGGCTACGTCCTGATCTGCATGATCCCCACGCTCCGTCCGGGCATCGCCGCGAAAGCCCGCCGTAAGGTGTTTTGGGTGGCCAGTTCGATCGCCTACCCGATGGCGGTTATGGGCCTGATCGTCGGCCCCTCGTGGTGGTTGCTGGGCCTGTACGCCACCCTAGGCGTGGGGCGGGTCGCGGCGGAGTTGCTGCCGAGCGCCGACCCGCCGGCGCGGGCGGTGTGACGTGACCTTTGTGAAGATGATGGTTTAGCGGGTGCGGCGCGGCCGCCCGCGGGTGGTGGGTCTTGCGGGCTGGCAAAAACCGCGCGGGACGCTGCGCGTCACCCGCTACGCGGTTAAGCGCTAGCGTCACGTTCAGCCCGCAACCGCCCGCTTTTGACAAGTTTTCCACGGCGTCTACGACACCTTGCGCCACGCCCCAATGTGACGCGGGCGTCGCTTAAACTCTCGCGATGCCTTTTGATTCTGGACGCGTCACGTTTACCCGATTCCACGTCACCGGCGATGCGCCCTCGCACGTCGATGACGCCTTCCTCTCGATCCTCTCGGAAGCCCGCTTCCGTGAGAGTGATCTGGGCACGCCCGACGAAGTCGAGGCCGGCTTCACCACCGGCGTCCACCTCTTCGACACCCAGTTCACTTACCAAAAGATCGGCTACGGCACGCCGGGCAACGGGTTGGCCCTCTTCGCGATGCGGCTGGACACCAACAAGGTCCCGGCCGACATCAAGAAGGCGTACAAGGTGATGAACGAACTCGCCGCCGCGGCGGGTAACCCCACCGGCTTCGCGTCCAAGAGCGAGAAGCGTGAAGCCCGCGAGACCGCCAACGAGCAGGTCCGCGAGGAGCTGGCCAGCGGCAAGTACCGCAAGCGCAAAATCGTGCCGATCTTGTGGGACTTCGCGAACCAGACGCTGTACTGCGGCGCGGCGGGCACGACGGTGATCGAACACCTCTCGCGGCTGATGCGCAACGCCTTTGCGGTGGAGCTCGACAACCTCAGCGCGGGCGTGTTGGCGGGCAATCTCATCAAGGCTCAAGGGCGCAGCCGGGACTACGAAGACCTGCAACCCTCGGCGTTCACCGCGCCCCCGGACGCGCCGCGGCCGCAAAATGAAGACGGCGGCGAGGGCGCGTCGTTTGGCGACGGGGCGTTGCCCGTGCTGCCGTGGATCGCCAAGTCGGTCGACCTCAAGGACTATCTGGGCAACGAATTCTTGATGTGGCTGTGGTGGCACGGCGAAAAAGAACGCGAATCGCCCACGATCAAAACCGAGTCAGCAGGTGAAGTCTTCGCCGCGCTCGACAAAGCGTTGGACATGGACTGCGCTTGGGACCTCACCGGCAAGCAGACGCTGCGCGGCGACAACCCCACCCGGCTGCCCGAGGCGGCGGACGCGTTGGTCACCGGCAAGTGGCCGCGTAAGGTCGGCCTGATCCTCGCGGATACCGAGCACCAGTGGCAGCTCACGCTGCAGGGCGATCAATTTGTGGTCAGCGGGGCGCAGCTGCCGGAGATCGAAGACGTCGAGAACGCGCGGGAGTTGATCGAGCGTCGGCTGGAGTTGATTGTGGGGTTGTCCGAGACGCTGAACGCGTTGTACACCGCGTTTTTGGCTCGCCGGGCGAGCGGGCCGTGGGCGTCGGACCGCGACGCGATCAAGACTTGGATCAAGGCCCGACGGAAGGCGTCGGGGACCGCGGTTTCGGCCAGTCCCGCGGCCCCGGCCGTGGTCGAAGCGGTGTGAAGATCACACGCTTAGCGGGTGCGGCGAAGCCGCCCGCGAGGGGTTGGGTTTCGAGACACGACGCGGGACGCTGCGCGTCACCCGCTACGCGTGTCGCGCCGCGCACAAAAAAAGCCCACGGACGGTTGTCCGTGGGCTGAGGTTTTTGAATCATCTAATGTCGCCGCGACTCAGACGACCGACAACTTTTCGTAGTCCTCCACGGTCGCGCCGGCGAGGCAGGCGTCGATGATCTCTTTGCCCTTGGGGTCCAGGTCGTCGTGGACGAACTTATTGATCTGTTCGTGGAAGAACGCGGTGAGGATCTCGGCCCCCTTGTCGTAGGCTTCGTCGCCGACTTCGGGTTGCGTGTTGACCTGCAGGAACCAGTGCCCGACGGTTTGGCCTTCGACCTGGATGTTGCGGGGCGTACGGCCGAGCAGCGAGCAGCGGGCGTCGACGACCTTGTTGGAATCGAACGGCGCGGCCCCGCGGCGGGACAGGTATTCCCGGGCGATCCACTGCGGCGCAAAGCCGGTCTCCCACGCCCCGATGTGCTGGTTGGGGCAGAGGATAAACATCGTGTCGGGCGTGCCGAGGATTTGATGAAGCAGGATGTTGGCCTGGTCCACCCGGCGGCCGGTGGCGAACGGCCAATAGCTGCCGACGCCTTCGGAGGTCATGCCGCCCTCGTCGACGATGGACGGGTTGCCGTGGCCGCGCGGCGCGACGAGACGCCACAGCCAGGCGAGCGACGGGGGCAGCAGGTGGAAGATGCCCATGATGCCGTAGGTCGGCAACTCTTTGGTGCACGGGGGGCACCGGACGCCGAAGCTGCGGATGTCCACGGTGACGGGTTCGTTGACGATGCCGGGGTAGTTTTCGCGGGGGAAGACCACGCGGGGGTTGGGGCAGGGCACGCCCGGCTCGTCTTCGATGTGGTTCCAGATCAGCGCGGTGCTGTCGGGGACCGCGTCGATGTTGAGGAACAGCAGCGGGTCCTCGGCGTCGATGGTGATTTTTTCGAGGTGCGGATCGGTGCCGTAGTGCGTGATGTGGTTCACGCGGAGGAACCACGCGGCCTCGGCGTCGGTCAGCGTGACCTTCTTGACGCCCTCTTTCTGGAGGCTGGGGTGGCACAACGCCATGTCGTCGGTGACGGGGTTGAGCTCGCAGCCGCGGGGCAGGGCGACGTAGCGGTTTTCGCCGGTGACGGTGTTGGTGCCCAGGCGCAGCCGGCCGTCGGCCTCGCGGTGCATCTGCTCGAGCATCTCGCTCTTGCCGCCGCCGGACGCGCCTTCGTGCATGATGGTGACGGTGTTGTCATACGGGGTGACAACCTGGACGGTGGCGCAGTGGGCGGTGGTCCAGTCGTGTTTTTCGCCGAGCGTCAGCAGCATGCCGTACACGCCTTTTTTCGCCGACGGCCCGGGGTACAGGTTGTAGGAGTACAGCTCGTGCAGCCCGTCCCGGCGGTTGTGGACGACGACCTGCTTGCCATCAAAGTGCGTGTGGCGGAAGGGCGGCGCGATGTAGATGATCGCGGTGTGGTTGTAGTCCGCACCCTGCTTCTCGATCTCTTCGATCGGGATGATGCCTTGGAGCATCGCCAGACCCATCGCGAAGAAGCCGGCGTTGGCCGGCGCGATGACCAGGGCGGGCAGGCCCTTGCCCGTGCGTCCCGCGTTGAAGAAGAAGCAGGCCAGGTCCTGGGTCTTCAGCCAAGCGAAGGTGTCCTGCCGGGTCTCTTCAAAGTCTTTACCGAACCGGCCCTTGAACGTGGGCTTGTCGGTCGCGCGGTCGTCGGCGATGCACATGCACTGGGCGTCGCGGCGGCGCATGTACGACTCGAGGTAGTTGCCCGATACGCCGTTCTTGACCCGGCAGACCTTGACCTCGGGGACAAACTCGCCGTTGACGTCGTAGCCGACGGTGTAGTAGCCCTGCGGATCGACTTGGTCTTCGGGCACGGCGGCTTCGACGATCTCATCGACGCTGCTGAAAAAAGTGACCGACTTGGCCTCGTTCAACACCGACATGGCCGAGTGGGAGAGGGTGATGTTGGGCATCTGTGCGATCGACATAGCGGAACGACTCCTGCCTGAATTCAGGCGATGGGGTTGTCACACGGCGAACGGGCCGGCTGGGCCCAAGCGAAGGTTCAACCTCGCCGTGATCGCGGACAGTATAGCCAACCCCACCCCCCCGCGGGGGATTGATAAATGCCTATAAAATAAGCGGAAATCGCACTTTTTCGGTATGTATCTCTCTTTAAATCTGGAATTTTCATCAGCGATGGTGAGCAGGCCGTTAAACTGCATCTCACATGTTTAAGGCGATATTTTATTCCGGCGGTCTGATCTGGGTGATGGTCGCGATATTGACCGGCCCCGCGATGGGGCAAGAGGTCTCAGCGGTGTTCGATCCGCCCAAACGGATTGTCTACAGCGACGCCGACGGGGTGAAACAGCGGCGGGCCATCGGGGGCTACGACCTGCAGGCGGTCCTGATGGGCGGACGCAGGTTCAGGCCCGTGGCGTGGAGTGACCTGGGGCCCGAGGTTTCCCTGGAAATCCTCCGTCTGGTGCTGCGTGACGGTGACGGCGAAGACTGGATCGGCGCGGGCCTCATCCTGCAAACCTTCGAACCGCCGTCCGGAGAGGTCCGTTCGCGTTTTCGGGGGGCCGACTACGCGTTCGACCGAGCGGTGGAGCTCGATCCCTCGCTGGCCGAACGGGTCGCCGAACTGCGGTCCGATACCACCCAAGCCCCGGCCGAGAAGCGGGAGCCCGAGCCGGAAGTGGCCGAACCCCACGAGCCGCACCCCACGGAACCTGATCGCGGCGGGCGGGCTTGGCCGCAGCTTTCTGAAGAAGAGCATCAGCGGCTGACCGAATCGGAGGTGGCGTGGACGCTGTCGCACCTCGATGCGGTGGGGCTGCGCTACCGCGTCGTGGAATCGGAGCACTACGTGTTCATCGCCGATCGCAATCTGGGGCTCAGCGACACCAAGGTTTCGGTGAAGCTGCTCGAGAAGATGTACGGCGAGTTGATGGACATGTTCAACCTCGAGCCCGACGAACAGGTTTACGCCGGGAAGTGCACCGTGGTCGTCATCCGTCGCCGAGAAGACTTCTGGGCGTACGAGCGGCGTGCGTACAACTACGACGCGACTTCCGCCGCCGGGGTCTGCCACTACCGCGCACAGGGCGCGGTCCAGATCGTGGCCTACCGCTCCGACGACGAGTGGTTCTTCCGGAAGATGTTGGTCCACGAAAACGTGCACGGCTTCCTCCACCGCTACCGCAGCTCGGCCCGTGTGATCACCTGGCTCAACGAAGGCTTGGCCGAGTACATCGCCAACCGCCTGGTCCCGCAGTCCACGGTGGTGGAGAGTCGGCGGCGTCAAGCTCACGTCGAGATCCACAAAGGTGACCTCAATCAACTCGGTGGGATTTTCGACATTGGGCCGGTGGGTCGTGGGCTTATGGCTTGGCTTATGGCCTCACCGATCTGATGATCCAAGGCGACCGGAAGGCCTACAAGAATCTTATCCACGACATCAAGGACGGCGTGGATTGGAGAGAAGCCCTGAAAACACATTTCCGTTGCGATCCGCACCGCTTGCTTTCAACCTATTGCCAACACCACGGGCTGCCCGATCCCACGCGTTAGAGCCGCCATGCCCCTGCCCCTCTCTGTCGTCAACGCTTTCGCCACCCGCCTCGGCGCGGGCAACCCGGCCGGCGTCTGCCGGCTGCCCGGCCTCGCATGGCCTGACGCCGAGTGGATGCGGCAAGTCGCCGCGGAACTCAAACACTCGGAGACCGCGTTCGTCCTGTCGCCGGAGGTCGGGGATGACGCCTCCCCACCCATCCGGCCGATCCGCTACTTCACCCCCGAGATCGAGGTCGAACTCTGCGGCCACGCCACGCTCGCTGCGGCCCACACGCTCTGGCGCGACGGGCAGACCTCACCCGATCAGCCGATCCGCTTCCGCACCATCGCGGACCAAGTCCTCACCTGCACGCGTGATGCCGACGGGCTGATCCGCATGGACCTGCCCGCGTCGCCGCCCGTGCCTCCGGAAGACACCCCGGAAAACACCTCGCGTACCCCGGCCGGACTCGCCGAGGTGCTGGGCGAACCGTTGCTCGATCTGCAGCGGGCCGGGCCGCAGTGGCTGGGGGTGTGGCCGGACGCCGGGATGGTTTGCGACTGGTCTCCCGATCACGCCGGGTTGGCCGCGCTCGACTGGGGCGACGCGCACGGCCTGGTCCTCACCGCCGTGGGCGGCGCGCTGCCCGACGGCCGACCCGCCGACTTCACCTCCCGCTTCTTCGCCCCCGGCGCGGGCGTCGCCGAGGACCCCGTCACCGGCTCGGCCCACGCGGCGCTCGGGCCGTACTGGGCCGAGCGTCTGGGCAAGACGAAACTGCTCGCCCACCAAGCGTCACGCCGCGGCGGCACGCTCGCCGTCGAGGTGTTGGGCGACCGCGTCGTCGTGGCTGGCCACGCGGTCACCACGGTCGCCGGGCAGTGGGTCGGCCCGCCGTCATGAAGCCCCCGGCCGATGCCGATATACTCTTTGCCATGATCCGGTTGACGACGACCACCACCACGACGACTACCACCACCGCCCGCCCCCCGGCGTTCGGCTGAAGCTCATCGTTCACCCCTGAGACTCACCCCGGCCGCCGACCCAGGCGGCTTTTTTCGTATCCCCCGGAAATCCGTTCGCCGATCCTGTAGGTTTCTGTTCCGCCGATCACTCACCCCGACCCAACCACCCCCGCGAAAGCCTCCCATGCCGATCCAAGTCACCCTGCCCGACGGCACGCAAAAAACCTACGACGACGGCAGCACGCCCCACGACGTCGCCGCCTCTATCGGTGAAGGCCTGGCCAAAGCCGCGATCGGCGCCCGCGTCAACGGCGAACTGTTCGATGTCCACCGCGCACTCCCCCCCGGAAGCGACTGCGAACTCGCCCTCATCACCGCGCCACGTCAGGACAAGAAGGGCCGGAGCAAGTGGCGTGACGAACAACACGAAAAAGATGCGCTGTACCTGCTGCGTCACTCCACCGCCCACGTCATGGCCGAGGCCATCGAACGGCTGTACCCCGACGTTCAACTCGCCTACGGTCCGCCGCTGGACACCGGCTTCTACTACGACATGAAACTCGACACCCCGATCCGGGAAGGGGATTTCGAGAAGATTGAGGCGGAGATGAAGTCGATCGTTGAGGAGGACCGGCAGTTCTGTCGAATCAATTTCGACAAAAATTTAGGTCTTAAGAAGCTCGAACAAGATACAAAATTCAAAGGTAATAAATATAAAATCGCGAACGCAGGTAAAGCCATCGAAGCAGGTTCTTCGGAACTTAGCTTCTATGTGACGGGCGATGTGCTCACGCCTCCTCTGCACAAATCGCCAGACAGATCGATGGTTCAAGGCGAACGGGAGTTTAATAACTTTGTTGATCTTTGTATGGGCCCGCACGTCGATCGCACTTCGCGCATCGGCGCGTTCAAGGTCATGTCCGTCGCCGCGTCGAACTGGAAGGGCGACGTCACGCTCGACCGCTTCCAGCGCGTCTACGGCACCGCGTTCTTCTCCGAGGCCGACCTGGAAGAACACCTCCACCAACTCGAACAAGCCAAGGCCCGCGACCACCGCGTCATCGGCCGACAGCTCGGGCTGTTCAGCATCGACGAACAAGTCGGGCAGGGTCTGATCCTCTGGAAGCCCAAAGGCGCGGTGATCAGGAAAGAATTGCAGAGCTTCATCACCGAACACCTGACCCGCCAAGGCTACAGCGAAGTTTTCACGCCGCACATCGGCAAGCTGGACCTGTACCGCACGTCGGGCCACTTCCCGTACTACGCCGACTCGCAGTTCCCGCCGCTGGTCGAGCGCGAGAGCATCCAGAAGCTCGCCAACGAAGGCTCCACTTGCGCCGATCTTTCGGAATCGTTGAAAGAAGGAGACATCGACGGTTTTTTGCTGCGGCCGATGAACTGCCCGGGCCATATCCAGATCTACGCCTCGGAAAAGCACAGCTACCGCGACCTGCCCATCCGGCTGTATGAGTTCGGCACGGTCTACCGGTGGGAACAGTCCGGCGAGCTCGGCGGCATGACCCGCGTCCGCGGCTTCACCCAGGACGACGCCCACCTGTTCTGCACCCCTGACCAACTCGCCGACGAGGTCATGGGTTGCATCGAACTGGTCAAGATCGTCTTCACCACGCTGGGCATGGACGACTACCGCGTGCGCGTCGGCTTGCGTGACCCCGACAGCAGTAAGTTTGTCGGCAACGAAAGCGACTGGGACCAGGCCGAGGCGGCGTGCGTCGCCGCGGCCGAGAGCATGGGCGTGCCGTACGCCAAGGAGCCCGGCGAGGCCGCGTTCTACGGTCCGAAGATCGACTTTGTGGTCAAAGACGTCATCGGCCGGGAGTGGCAACTCGGGACCGTGCAGGTGGACTACCAACTGCCCCAGCGGTTCGAGTTGAGCTACATCGGCAAGGACAACGCCGAGCATCGGCCGATCATGATCCACCGCGCGCCCTTCGGCAGCATGGAGCGGTTCATCGGCTGCCTGATCGAACACTTCAACGGCGCGTTCCCGCTGTGGCTCGCTCCCGAGCAGGTCCGCGTACTGCCGATCAGCGACAAGTTCAACGATTACGCGGAAAGCGTTTTGACCGCACTCAAAGAACACGGCTTCCGCTGCGATATGGACACGAGCAGCAACCGCGTCAGCGGCAAGATCAAAGCGGCGCAGGAAGCCAAGGTGCCGTACATGCTCGTCGTCGGCGGCAAGGACAAGGACGCCGGCACCGTCAGCGTCCGCCACCGCACCGAAGGCGACCGCGGCGCGGTACCGTTGGACGAGTTTGTGCAAGGCATCGTGAAGGAACGCGATGAGCGACGCCTCGCCTGAAATCCCAGAAGCCCCGGAACCCACGGAGTCATCCAAGCCGACGTTGGATCCGCGTCTCACCGCGGTGCTGGCGGAGCGCGAGGTGCCGTGTCCCGCGTGCGGCTACAACCTGCGCGGGCTGCGACAAGCGAGCTGTCCGGAGTGCGGCGAGGCGGTGACGTGGGACGCATTGCTGAACCGCGAAACCGGCGTGAGCCTGGCGTGGGTGGTCGGCCTGATCGGGTTGGCGGTGTCGCTACCGGAGTCGATTTTGAAGTGGCAACGCCTCGCGTTTCGTCGGCTGTTTTTCTACGGCGAACAGTTTTGGGGCGGGATGCCGAACGGCGGATACACCCAGCCCGACGCCACGATCTTGAATCCGTGGTTCGTCGGCTCGACGTTGTATTGGCACCTGATCCCACTGGCGATCGTGGGCTGGTGGTTGATGCGTAAACGGATCGCCCGCTGGCCGTGGTGGCTGCGGTGGGGCGTGGGTTTGGGTTGTGTGGTCGCGGCGTTGTTGGGTCACCGGCGTTTGATGTGGTGGTACTACGATCTGGGCTACGGCGGGTATGCGCCGTGGCCGTTGTGGTTTATTGATTAGCGGCCGGTGGTGAGGCGTGACTTACGCCGACTGCGTCAGCGGTTGGCCGTCCATGTCCACGAGGTGGGTCAGGTCGATCAACTCGTCGAAGCGGATACCGATATCCCAGACGTCGGATTCGATCAGGTCGGCCCGGGCGGAGGTGCCGGCGAGCTCGTAGACCTGGCCTTCGTTGTCGAACGCGGTGAAGCGGACGCGGGTGCCGACGACGACTTCGCCGTGGTGGACGAAGCCGACGCCGGACGAGCTGATGTTTCGGGTGCGGACGAGGTGGCGGGTCTCGCCCTGCTCGCCGTCGATCTGGGCGTAGAGGGTGACGGCGGTGTCGTAGTCGATGCGTTCGTGTTCGCGCCGGTCTCGGCCGGGGATCATCTGCTCGGCGAGGTTGATGTTGTCGAACAACGCCGCCCACTGGTCGGGGTCGAGCTTCACGCTGAGCGGCTGGAGCGGAATGGGTTGATCGGACATGGGCAAAACCTTGGTGCTTTAGCAAATAGTCTTTACTCAGATCGGGAGGGTGTCGGGCGAGGTTGAGCGGGGAGCGATAAAAACGCGCAGGTGTTCAGCCCTAACCGGCACAACCGCGCGGGTCGCGTCGGGTGATCCCCCATGGTCTTCGCCTCAACCAACGCAGTGTTAATTCTTGTGAGTTGTCCGCGCAATCGTGAAGCAAGGTTGTTAGATTGAGTGACGAAGGTCTGTACGCACTTGCCCCCGCCCGGAGTTGCTCCCCCACGATGTTTAAAGTTCAAACCAGCGGCATCCACGGCCGCGGCTTGTTTGCCGATCGCTTCATCCCCGAAGGCACGGTGATCGGACACCTCGAAGGCCACTACACCACCCAAGACGGCAGCTACGTCCTCTGGATCACCGAAGACCAGGGCTTCCGGGTGAAGAACGATCTGCGGTTCATCAACCACGACGCCGAGCCCAACGCGGCGTACTACGACGACCTGACCGTCGGCGCGATCCGCGACATCCAGCCCGGCGAAGAGATCACCCACAACTACCTCGGCGACGAGGATGCGGAAGATGTCGAGCACGGCTTCGACGAATGGCCCGAGGACGAGGTCATGTCCATCAATCAAACCCAAGCTCAAGCCGTCGGCGGAGAATGAAGCGTGTCTTGGCCCACCTCCTTTGGAAGCTGGGTGTTCGTGGTTTTGGTCAGCTTTTCCGTGTTGGGAGTGCTCTGGACGCTTATCCGTTCCCGCCGGACGTATCGGCAACCGATTAGCCAGCGTGTCGAGGCGGCGGGCTTGACCCTGATCCGGGTCCGCGTCCCGCGTTTCTGGCAAACCGGTCCGTTTCCAAAAATTCAGTTCCGGGTCACGCCCACGCAGACGCGTATCGGGCCGGTGAGTGGCGAATACATCGCGTATCGAAAGCTGGTCGTCGCGGATGGCCGGGGTCATGAGCATGATGTCTGGTGTTGTTTGAGCTTTAGCGCCTTTCGGCTCGACGGGATCGAATTCCGCCCGTCGCTCGCCGAATTTTCGTCGAACTGAGCGCTGCAGGATCGTCTAAACTAGGTCCATGCAACAGATCCCCCTGGGAAAAACCGAGCTCTCCGTGAGCCCGCTGGGTTACGGTGCCGCCCCGATCGGCTTCCTCGACACCGAGATCGAAAACGTCGGCCGGGTCCTCAACTTCCTGCTGGACCACGGCGTCACCCTCCTCGACACCGCCGCCGCGTACAAAGGCTCGGAAGAAGCCATCGGCCAAACCGTCGGCCACCGCCGGGACGACTTCGTGCTCGTCTCCAAATGCGGTATGGGCGGGGTCGAAGCGGCCGAGTTCGACAACGACCCCTGGCACCCCGGCGCGATCGGGCTGACCATCGACCGCTCGCTCGAGCGCCTCAAGACCGACCACCTCGACGTCTGTCTCCTGCACACCTGCCCGCAGGACGTGCTGGAAAAAGGCGAGGTCTTGGGTGCGTTGGTCGAAGCCCGCGACGCGGGCAAGGTCCGCTTCGCCGGCTACTCCGGCGACAACGCCGCGGGGGTCTACGCCGCGTCGCTCCCCGACATCGCGGTGATCGAAACCTCGGTCAACTTCTGCGACCAGGCCAACCTCGACACCGTGATCCCCGCTTGCCAAGCGAACGACGTCGGCGTTATTGCCAAACGGCCGATCGCCAACGCGGCGTGGAAAAACCTGTCCGACCAGCGCGGCATGTACCAGAACTACGCCTCGGAGTACCACCGCCGATTCAACAAGATGGGCATCACGCCCCACGATCTGGGCTACCACGGCCACCCCGAAGTCGAATGGCCCGAGATCGCGCTGAAGTTCACCCTCGCCCAACAAGGCGTCCACACCGCGATCTGCGGCACGACCAGCCTGGAAAACGCCGAGCACAACCTCGCCGCCGCGAACAAGAACCCGCTGCGCGAAGAAGTGGTCGAAAAACTCAAAGCCGCGTTTGCCGCCGCCCGCGACGGCGATCCCGAAGGGGATTGGACCGGCAGAACCTGATAACAATGTCTTGGTAATTGCCACTGACTGGCGGATCATGAGCTGATGCCAAATTCCGAGCGGACAATTGTTCAATGGCTTTCAGCCCGCCCGCAAGCGTTGCGTAGCGTTATTTTTTTGGCTTGCATCGGAGCGATTTGTTTGGCATTCCTGGCGGGGCAAAGAACCACTGAATCACAGTTTCAAGCGTACTTTGCGGACGCCGAAAGAGTTATAACCTTAGGGCAGCGCATCGTTCTTGTTTCCAATTTGGTCGCCGACCCAAAGGAACTGGACAGCGAAGAGTGGAGTCTCGAAGATCGTGAAATGCTCGAGAAGCTACTGCTTGAACAGCCAATTCTGCGCGATATGACTCCGGCTCCAAGATTTGAAATCGACGAGAGCGAAGATCAAGCCTTCACCAAACAAGTCGTGGTTTATTACATCACGGCACGAAAGATCGATGGTCTTGACGTAACCACATCTACAAGCAGGCATTTCTACCAGCCCGATAACGATAATTTTATAACGATGAAGATGTATTCCGGGCCGTTTTTTATTGGTGATGCTGCGCCTGGAATAACCCTAGATATCCGCGGAAATAACCGGGAGGTTTCCGATCAGGCAACAGAGGTAATAGTTTTGGGAGAAACCCATGAATGACGGCGATGGCCTGAGATGAGTCGGTAAGACTGTCCGTGTGTTTTGGGTGCGCTATGCTCTACGCATGTTGCCTCTGGTTTACCACCCCGACTACGTCACGCCGTTGCCCGACGGGCATCGTTTTCCCATGCCCAAGTTCGGCATCTTGCGTGACCTGCTGATCGCCGACGGAGTGGCGACGGCGGGACAGTTTCATCAGCCGGTGAAGGCCACGCGGGCGCAGCTGGAGTTGATCCATGCGCCCGAGTATGTCGAAGCGTTTATTGCCGGGGGTTTGGATCGCGACGCGGTTCGGCGGATCGGGTTGCCGTGGAGCGACGGGTTGGTGAACCGGACGATCACCGCGGTCGGCGGAACGATCCGTACGGTGGAGCTGGCGATGCAAGAAGGACTCGCGTGTAACACGGCGGGGGGCACGCACCACGCCCACCGCGACTTCGGTTCGGGGTTTTGCATCTTCAACGACTTGGCGGTCGCCGCGGCGGAGATGCTGCAGCGGGGCGTCGTGCAGCAGGTGCTCATCATCGATCTGGATGTGCACCAGGGCGACGGGACCGCGGCGGTGTTCGCCGACGAACCGCGGGTGTTCACGTGGTCGGTGCACTGCGAGAAGAACTTCCCGGCCCGCAAGGTGCCGTCGGACCTCGACACGCCGTTGCCCCCGGAAATGGGCGACGACCAGTACCTCAGGGTTTTGAGAGACGCGCTTCCGGCGGTACTCGAACGCGTCGAGCCGGACCTGGTGTTGTACGACGCGGGGGTGGACGTGCACGCCGACGACAAACTCGGCAAGCTCTGCCTGACGGACGAAGGCGTCTACGCGCGGGATCGTTATGTCTTGGAAAGCTGCCGCGCCCACGGCATCCCGACGGCCTGCGTCATCGGCGGCGGGTACCACGTCGACCACCACGTACTCGCCCATCGACACAGCACGGTCCACCGGGCCGCGACCGCGGTGTGGGCGGAAGAACGCCAACAACTTTCGGTTTAGCGGGGGTCGCGGAGCGTCCCGAGGTCTAGTGGTGATGGTGCGACAC
>JBCCST010000031.1:0-41289 GCA_039199695.1 Planctomycetota bacterium
CCGCAACCCTGCCCCCTGTCAACCGCGGGGCGATCCGCCTTCCCCGCCTCGCCGCCGGTTGGACTTGCGTTCGGAGCCAAGGATCGGCATAATGTGCGACTCGCCGGTCCGCGAGCAGGCCTGGAAACAGGTCCACCGCCCCGCCGACCCTCGACAAACCCTGATCCGAACCGAATTTAACCCCGGAACCCCGTTCCCGAGCACCCCCGGAATTTCCGACCATGGCCAACTCCCCTTCCGCCAAAAAACGTATCCGCCAAAACGTCAAGTCCCGCGCCCGCAACCGCTGGACCAAGGCCGGCTACCGCAAGGACATCAAGGAATACCGCGAGACCATCCTGCACGGCACCGTCGAAGAAGCCGAGAAGCAACTCCAAGGCATCTACAAAACCCTCGACCAAGCCGCCTCCACCCCGGCCCTGCACAAGAATACCGCCTCGCGGTACAAGAGCCGTCTGGCGGCCAAGCTCAACGAGAAAAAAGCCTCGGCCTGATTCTCAACTCCGATCACTGATCTCCACGAGCCCCGCCACTTCGGCGGGGTTTTTTCATGGTCGTCGCCGCGTGAGCAAGACCGCCCCGCCGCACCAAGCGTGGCCACCCGTCACGAAAGAATCCCGCCATGATCAACGACTACCGCGAAGACGCCGCCCGCTTCTACGACCTGTGGGCCGATCCCTACGACGACGTAAGCTTTTACCGCGCGAAGCTTCCGTCGCCCGACGCCGAAGTGCTCGAGCTCGGCTGCGGCACGGGCCGGGTCTTGCTGCCGATGGTCAAGTCCTGCCGCTTCATCTACGGCATCGACCACTCGCCCGGCATGCTCGAGATCTGCCAACGCAAGCTCGACGACGCGCAGATCGCCCCCGACCGCGCTCGCGTTGAGCAAGGCGACATCACCGCGCTCGACCTCGGCCGAACGTTCGACCTGATCACCGCCCCGTTCCGCGTGATGCAGAACCTCGAAACCGACGGGCAAGTCGCCGGCCTGCTCGACACCATCCGCCGGCACCTTGGACCCGATGGCACCGCGATCCTCAACACCTTTAGGCCCCGCGGCGACCGCCAATCGCTCTACGATTTCTGGTCGTCCCGCGACGGCACCGAAGTCGTCGAGAAGCAAACCGCTATCGGGCTTATGCGGATGACCGACGACTGCCGCCGGTACCAAACCGATCCGCTGATCGTCTTCCCGGTGCTGCGTTACGAGCACCTCGAAAACGGCAAAGTGGTCGGCGCAGCCGAGTTGCCGATCTCGATGCGGGTGTGGTATCCCGACGAATTGTTGGACGTCATCACCGCTGCGGGCTTCCGCATCACCGGACGCTTCGGCGGGTACGCCGGCGAGCCGTGGGGCGAGGGCAAAGAACTGGTCGTAGCGTTCACTAATGGGTAATTGATCGCCAACCCCCGAACGCGCAGCCTATGCTGTCCGTGTCCATCCAGGAGTTCGCCATGCCGTACATCAACGTCAAGCTCACCGAACCCGGCGTCACCACCGAACACAAGGCCGAGATCGTCCGCCGCTTCACCGACACCCTCGTCGAGGTCTTGGGCAAGAAGCCCGAACACATCCACATCGTGCTTGATCTCGTCGACGAAGAAAACTGGGGCTACGCCGGCATGCTGACGACCGAATACCGCAAGACGCAAGCAGACTAAACCACACAATAGCCGGTCCCTAACAGGTACCGGCTATTGCTATCAAGTTCATTCTTCGTCGGAGATGTAATTGACATACCCACCGCCGTAACCGATCAGCCCCGAGTCGTAAACGATCGTGCCGTCGTCGCGAACTTCAAACAGTATCGCGAGGTCGTACAGTTCTTCCATTTCGGATTCGTCAAAAGGTACCTCAGGGGCGCGGAAATGGTACCCAGAGAAACCCTTTCGTGGATTGATCGATCCATCTTCCCCGTGAATCAAATCATCAAGTTGCAATACGGATAGATCATTGGGGTAGGCCCCAAACTCGCTTTCGTAGACGTAGACCGCATTGATGATTCCATGCATGTTAGACATGGATTGAGTACGCAGCCGTAGATGCTCCGGTTTGGCGGGCGTCGGCCGAAGAAACGATGCGAGCACTACTAAGCAGACCCCTGTCAAAAGCACGACGTAGAACATTCGGGATTCTTTACCTCTAACCAGTCGAAATGACGGTATCGGATCGGACATGATGAATTCCTATCGGCTGATCACCAATACCGCCGTGTCCGCGTCCTGGTTCGGCTCGCCGTCGGGCGGGCTCGGGATGCGCTGATTCGTTTGCGAATCGAGATACACCGCGTCGTGGATGATCGCGCCTTTGTCACGGCACAAGTCTTCCACGTCGGCGATGCTGGGGAAGCGGCGGTTGGGGGTGTTGTACCACTCATAGGCAAACTCGCCGGGGGCCTTGGGGCTGCGGCCGCGTTCGACGTAGTCTTCACGCAACTGTCGGTAGGCAAAGTTAGGGAAGCTGACGATCACCCGTCGGCCGACGCGCAGCATCTCGTCGAACAACGTCTCCACGTTTTCAACCGCTTGCAGCGTCGCGCTGAGCGTGACCACGTCGAACTGGTCGTCGGTGAACGCGGGCAGGCCGTGGTTCAGGTCGTAGTCGATGATGTCGAGCCCCCGGGCGGCGGCGGCGATGATCTTGTCCTGAGCGACCTCAACTCCAACCAGATGCGCGTGCCCGCGGTCCCGCAGCGCGGCGAGCAGCCGGCCGCTGCCGCAGCCCAGGTCGCACACGCTCGCACCCGCCGGGATCAGGTCGAGGACCAGTTCGTCGTCGCTGCGGAGTTGGGGCGGGTCGTCGTTCGTTTGGCCGAGTTTCGCCGCGATGAGCGGGCCGTATTTGTCGATCTCGTCGGGCAACAAAAACGCGTCGTGTCCCGCGTCGCTGGTGATCTCGGCGTAGGTCACCGGGCGGTCCAGCGCGGTCAATGCGTTCACAATCTCGCGCGACTGCTTCGGCGTGAACAGCCAATCGCTGCTGAAACTCGTGACCAGGAAATCGCAGGACGCACCGCGGAGGGTTTCGATGAGTTGCTCACGGGTTCGGCCGAGGTCGAACAGGTCCATCGCCATGGAGATCGTGACGTAGCTGTTGGCGTCGAAACGTTGGGTAAACTTTTCGCCCTGGTGCGCGAGGTACGAGCCCACGCTGAAACGCTTCTCGAACTCGGTGGTGATGTCGCGGGGGCGGAGGCGGTCGGGGTCGAACTTAGCGTCCATCGCTTCGGACGAGAGATAGGTGATGTGGCCGAGCATGCGGGCGATCGCAAGGCCGGTGTCGGGCTGGGTGGGTTGGCCGTAGTACTGCCCGCCGTGGAAGTGCGGGTCGGTCTGGATCGCGTTGCGGGCGATGACGTCGAAGGCGAGCGCCTGCGACGTGAGCCGGGGCGAGGTCGCGATCGCGATGCACGTCTGGACCCGTTCGGGGTGCAGCGTCGCCCACGTCAGCGCTTGATGCCCGCCGAGCGATCCCCCCACCACGGCCCGCCACGTCGCAACGCCCAGGTGATCCGCCAACCGCGTCTGCACCGCGACCATGTCCGCGATCGTGATCGGCGGGAAGTCGGCACCGTACGGCTGATCGGTGGAGGCGTTAATCGTGCCCGGCCCCGTGGTGCCCCGACACCCCCCCAACACATTGCTGCACACCACGAAAAACCGCTCGGTGTCAATCGCGTAGTCCGCCCCCGGCCCGATCAACTCGTCCCACCACCCCGGATCATCCCCCCCGGAAGCGTCATCGTGTCGCGCCGCGTGCGAGTCGCCCGAGATCGCGTGGCACACCAGCACCGCGTTGCTCGCCTCGGCGTTGAGCGTGCCCCACGTCTCGTAGCCGCACACCACTCCCGGCAACTCGCCGCCCAACACCAACGGTAACGCCTCGGCAAACACCGCTTTTTGCAGGTGTTTCAGCCGATCGCCGCTACGGCGGTCGTCCGAACTGGGAGGTAAGGAAAAATCTACCACGGAGGTCACGGAGGTTAGGAGGAAGACAATCGTAAAGCTCAGTCATTCACGATGCGTTTGATGCCGTCGCGCAAGACGGGGACGTTGAAGTTCATCAGCAAGCCGACTTCGTGATGACTTAATTTCAGATAAGTAATCAGTTGAGCAGTATGGACCGGGAGTAGTTGTTCAACCGCTTTGATTTCCACCACGATCTGATCTTCGATCAAGAGATCGATGCGAAAACCCGCGTCTAACCGGTCACCTTTGTAAATCACGGGAACCGGGACTTGAGCCATCACCGCTAGACCTCGTGCCTCCAGTTCTTTGAACATGCAGACTTCGTAGGCCGACTCCAACAACCCGGGACCGAGTTCACGGTGGACATCAATCGCCGCGCCAATAATCTTCGAGGTCAATTCCTCGTGCTTCACGGCTGTCCTCCGTGCTCTCCGTCACTCCGTGGTTCATACCTTAAACCGCGGCGGTCGCGGCGACTTCGAGGGCCTGGCTCAGGTCGTCGATGATGTCCTGAACATCCTCGATGCCGACCGAGACGCGGACGTACTCGGGGCTGACGCCGGTGCGGCGTTGCTCGTCTTCGGAGAGTTGGCTGTGGGTCGTCGACGCGGGGTGGATGACCAACGTCTTGGCGTCGCCAATGTTCGCGAGGTGTGAACAAAGCTTGGTCGCGTTGATGAATTGCTTGCCCGCCTCGGCCCCGCCGCGGATGCCAAAGCCAAGAATCGCGCCCTGGCCGTCGGGCAGATACTTCTGGGCGTGAGCGTGGTCTTTGTGGCTTTCGAGGCCGGGGTAGTTGACCCACTCGACCGCGTCGTGGCCTTCGAGGAACTTGGCCACCGCCAACGCGTTTTCGCAGTGCCGCGGCATGCGCAGGTGCAGCGTTTCCAACCCCTGCAAGAACAGGAACGCGGCGAACGGCGACATCGCCGCGCCGGTGTCACGCAGCCAGTGCGTGCGGATGTGCAGGTTGTAGGCGATGTTGCCCATCGGCCGCAGGTGCTCTTCGAACACCGCGCCGTGGTAAGACGGCGACGGGCCGCAGAACTCGGGCCACTTCTCGGGCTGGTCGGCCCACTTGAAGTTGCCGCTGTCGACGATCGCGCCGCCGATGTGCGTGCCGTGGCCGCCGATGAACTTGGTGGTGGAGTAGACAACGATGTCGATGCCGTGGTCGATGGGCTTGAGCAGAATCGGGGTCATCGTGGTGTTGTCGCAGATCACGGGCAGCGCGCCGTACGGGGCGCTGTGGGCGGCATCGGCAATGGCTTGGAAGTCGGGCACGCCGAGAGCGGGATTGCCGATGGACTCCATGTAGACACAGCGGGTGTTTTCGTCGACCAGGCCGTGGATGTCTTCGGGCTTGTCGGCATCGAAGAAGCGGACCTCCACGCCCATCTGCTTGAAGGTCTGCGTGAAGAGCGTCCAGGTCCCGCCGTAGAGCGAGGTGGCCGAGACGATGTTCTGGCCGCTGTGCGCGATGGTGAGGATCGCCGCGTTGATCGCGGCTTGGCCCGACGCGAAGGCGAGGCCGGTGACGCCGCCGTCGAGCGCTGCGAGGCGTTTCTCGAGCACGTCGGTGGTCGGGTTCATCAAGCGGGTGTAGATGTTGCCGAACTCGGTGAGGCCAAACAGGTTGGCCGCGTGGTCGGTGTCGTTGAAGGTGTAGCTGGTCGTGGCGTAAATCGGCACGGCCCGGCTGTTGGTGGCCGAGTCCGGCTCTTGGCCGGCGTGGAGGGCGAGGGTTCCGGGGCGGAAGTTGTCAGACATGGGGGTCTCCGTATCTTCTCTGCCCCCAGGCTGAAGCGAACACTTCCGAGTGATCGCTTCCGGGGGGGGTCGAATGGTTGAGCCGGAGGTTTGAGCAGAAAGACTCGCACCTTTTGGCGGGATGATAACGCCCGACGCACCTGGCCGAGCGGATTAGGTATGGTACCACTCCACGCCCGGCGGATCACCCCGCCACTTTTCCGAGCAACACGATGAATTCTCTAATCCGTAAATGGCTGGGCGAAGACCCGGAAGTCACGCGATTCCGTGTTTGGATGGGTATTGCCGTCTTGTGGTGCCTGAGCGGCGTCATGTCGTGCAGCGAGATCAAGTACGTCCGCCAAGGTGAAACCGCCACCGCCACGCTGGTCAACTCGTCCAACGAATTCACCCGACCGATCCGCGCGACCTACCGCTGGAAAGACAGCGAGACCGGCGAAAACCGAAACAAGGTGTTGGAAATCCGCCAGGGTTTCCCGCAGCCGGAGATCGAGATCCAATACATCCCCGGCGGGTTGGACTCGCGCCCCGCGAGCGCCGCCGCGTGGCTGATGCCCGGCATCTTTCTGGGCATGACCGCGCTGGGGATCGGCTGGGCCGTGATGACCGGGAAAAAGGATCGGCGACGGGTCGGCTAAATCTCTCGCGTCACACCTGAAACACGAGGTGATAATCCGTTAGCCGTTCTTTGAGCACCTCGGCCGCTTCGACCGCGGTAGTGTGGTCCGGCAGGTCGGCCTTGGACAGCAAGTTCCATTGCCGGGCCAGTTCGATGTAGTGCTCGGCGACTTCGTGCCCGCCCTCAAAAGCTCGGCTGAGTTGCAGCGCCAGGAAAAACGAAAACGGGTGCGGACGACGCCGGAAGTTCACGCGGAACGGCGGGATCACGGGCACCCGGCCCTCGGCCTCCATGTTCGCGGCGAACCGCAACACCTTGAACGCCACGATCGGGTGCGCCCGGCCGAAGTTCTGGTTCAGATGTTCTTGCGTCACGCGGACGATCCCGCCAAGGGTGTCGAACAAGCCCAGGTGGGTGATCTCGATCTCGTCGTGGAGAAACCACGCCTGGTTCACCGTGACCTCGCGGGTGGTGAAGTAGTCCCGGGGGTTGATCACGGCTTCGACCTTGGCGTCGCCGTGAATCAGGTCGTCGGTCATGTAGCGTTCAGCTAACTCGCGGTCGTGGTCGGGCGGGGTGTCGGCGGCGCGCAACAAATCGATGTCGCGCACCGCAGCCGTGGAGATCGGCAGACGCAGCGTCCGGGCCAACGCTTTGCGGGCCACGCCGCCCTTAAAGCCGTAACCTTCGGGCAACGGCGGAAAACCCGCTGCCTCGTCTTCGGGCACGGGGAAGACCACCGTGTTGCGGTGCACCTCGTAGGCGTCGTCCGGCACGTCGAGCAGTTCCATCAACTCGTGCGTCGTGTCTTCGATCCATTCCAACGACGGCTTGGATGACGATGATTTATTCGACGATCCACCCCGCCCCTTGCCCCGCCTCCGCCGACGGCCGCGGTAGCCGCCGAGCTTGTCCGAGGCGCTGCGGGCCAGGTCCACGATGTCTTCGGGCAGGCCCGCAGGCTCGCCTTCCTGGGTGACGCGGTGAAACCGCAACGCCGGGTAGTCTTCGGGGTGGGCGGCGTTGGCCCAGAGCGCGTCGATGTCCTCGGCGGTGAGTTCAGTCGTCGGCTGGGGTCGGGCCATGAACAGGTAACCTTTGACGTGCGCGGCGGGCACGAATCAGGGACGCGTGGCGGGCGCGGCGGTTTAGAACCGTTGTCGGATGTGCGCTTCGACCGCGGCGAGGTCGTTGGGCAGGACGTCGTACTTTTCTTCGCGTTCGTAGAGGTCGGCCAAGTGCTCGGGTAACGCCGGGCGGATAGCAGTCGCGCGTTCGACGGCGTCGGGGAACTTAGCGGGGTGCGCGGTGCCGAGCACGACCATGGGGAACTGTCGCAGATCGGGCTCGGCCTCGAGTTCGCGCTGAGCCGAGGCGACGCCGATCGCGGTGTGCGGGTCCATGAGTTCGCCGGTGGTGTCGAAGACCTGCTTCATGGTGGAGAGGGTTTGGTCTTCGTCGACACGGTGCGCGGCAAACATCGGGCGGACTTTTTCCAACGCTTCGGGAGAAACGCTGAACGTGCCCTCGGCCTTGAGTTGGTTCATCTTCTGGGCTACCGCGTCGCCGTCCCGGCCGAGCATGTCGAACAGCAGGCGTTCGAAGTTGCTGCTGATCTGGATGTCCATCGACGGGGCGAGCGTGCGGGCGACGGGGCCGAGCGTGTGTTCGCCGGTGTTCATCACGCGGGTGAGGATGTCGTTTTGGTTGCTGGCGATCACGAGCTTGCCGACGGGCAGGCCCATCTGCGCCGCGGCGTACCCGGCGTAGATGTCGCCGAAGTTGCCGGTGGGCACGCTGAAACTGGTCGGCCGGGTCGCCGCGTCTTCGCCGTGCAGCGCCAGCGCCGCCGTGAAGTAGTACACGATCTGCGGCATCAGCCGGGCCCAGTTGATGCTGTTGACGCCGGACATGTTGACCTCGTCGCGGAACGACGTGTCGTTGAACATCGCCTTGAGCAGGTTTTGACAGTCGTCGAACGTGCCGTCGATCGCGAGGTTGAAGACGTTGGGCGCGTCGACCGTGGTCATCTGTTTGCGCTGGACGTCGGACGTTCGGCCGTGGGGGTGCAGGATAAAAATGCTCGCCCGCTCCCGGCCGCGGACCGCTTCGATCGCGGCGCTGCCGGTGTCGCCCGACGTGGCGCCGATGATGGTGACGCGCTGGTCACGCTTGGCCAAAACATGATCGAATAACCCGCCGAGGACCTGCATGGCGACGTCTTTGAACGCCAGCGTCGGGCCGTGGAAGAGTTCCATCAGATGTAGGTCACCCCCGGAAGCGCGATCGTCGGCCGTGCCGCGCGTGGTTCCCGACAAGTCTTCGAGGGGTTTGAGCGGCGCGACACGCTCGTCGCGGAACGTGCCGTAGGCCCGGTCGATGATGCCCGGTAAGGCCTCGGCCAGTTCCGCGGGCACAAACGGCGACATGATCCGCAGCGCCACGTCTCGGTAAGACCAACCCGCCATCGCCGCGATCTCGTCGGGCGACACCGTCGGCCACGCCTCGGGCACATACAGCCCCCCGTCGCGGGCCAAACCCTCGAGCAACACGTCTTCAAATTCCAGCGGGGCAGCGGCCCCCCGCGTGCTGATGTATTTCACGACTCGATTATCCTCACCAAACAGAGCGGCACAGTGTAGCAACCCGCACCGATCGCTCCCCCGCCCCGCCACGCCTCGCGACTCAATCCGCCCCGGCGGGCAGTCGGCCGTGGGCCCGCAACACCCGGAGCATCTGCTCGGTCAACACGCTCGTCCACGCCCGGCGGGCCTCGGCCCACGCTTCGGGGTGCAGCCCTCCCCAATCCCAAAACGGCGGCCAACCGCCGCCCGCTTCCTGTCGGCCGATCTCGTGTTCCAGCATCGCCTCGGCCAAGCCCGGCTCGAGCCCGCCGAGCATCGGATCTCCCGGCGTCTCCGCGATCCACCACGGCTTCAGGCCGTAGCCGTCCCAACTCCCCGGGTCGGCGTTGACCACCGACGTCACATCCCGACGGATCCGCGCGGTCCATGTTTCTCGCTGCGTTTCGCTCAACCCCGGCGACCGCACCAGCCTGGCTAGACACAGCAGCTCGTGGCTTTCTAACGGCGCGTCGGTGTCGTCGATCCACCGCGACACCGCAGCCGTCACTTGCTCGATCAACCCCGCGTCGGCCGGTCGGCCGTACTCAAAAAAGTAACCCAACACCTCGGCGGTCGGGTTCAACCGCCCTTTCTCCATGCTGGTCCGCCAGGCCGATTCATCCGCCGACTTCCACCACGGCGCGCAAGGCGTCTCGGCCGACGCGAACGGTCGGATCGGCCAGCCCGGCAGCGAGGCGTCGTACGTCTGCCGCAAATAATCCATCGCCGCGACGACCACCGCCACGCTCGGCTCGGCTTTGATCCGACGCAGCACCTGCAACGCATGCGTCGTATCCAACACCGATGACTCGGCCACCACCGCGTCCGGCTCCAGGCTGTGACCAAATCCCCCGTCGGCGTTTTGAAACTCCGCCAACTCGTGGATCACCGCGTCTCGCAATTCACGCCGAGCCATATATCGAAACAACGCGTGGTCCAGCGGCCGGCCCTCGCGGGCCAAATAATCCACCGCCGCTTGGTACCGCTCGGCCGAAAGGGTCTTCATCGCCCGATCGTATCGCGTCGCGGTTTCGGCATAAACTCTTTGGATGGCCTCACCGACCCACCGCCCACTCATCGGCATCACGCTGGACAACCTCGACAACACCGCCGCGTCGGGGCGGTACGACGTCGGCACGGGTTACAGCCGAGCCGTAGCCGAGGCGGGCGGGTTGCCGGTGCTGCTGCCGCACGAGTTCAACCGCGTGCCCGATTACGTGGCCCGCTGCGACGGATTCATCCTCACCGGCGGCGTCGACCCCGACACCGCCGCCCTGCCGACCGACTGGCCCGGCCACGCGCCGGTGCACGCCCAAGCCCGCGTGATGGACCCGGGTCGGCAGGCGTTTGAGTTGGCCCTGCTCGCCGAGATCGACCGCGTCGATCCCGACCGGCCGTTGCTGGGCATCTGCCTCGGCATGCAACTGCTCACCTTGCACCACGGCGGGACGCTCAACCAATACCTGCCCGACACTCACTCTGCCGACGTGATTGAACGCCACCGCAAGGCCGATCACGCCGTGACCGTCACCGCGGACAACAGCGTCCTGCCCCAGCCCGGGCCGAACGGCCATTCCGTCATTCATTCCAACCACCAGCAAGTGGTCGAGAGCGTCGGCAGCCTGCGGGTCGTCGCCGTCGCCGAGGACGACATCATCGAAGCGGTCGACGACCCCACCCGCCCCTTCCGCCTGGGCACCCAGTGGCACCCCGAACGCGGCGATGCCGGCCCGCTGAACCGCGGGTTGATCGCCCGGTTTGTGAACTCCACCGTTTCCTAGTCTCCGCGCAAGCCGGACCTCACGGGCTGATTAAACCCGGATCGAAATCAAAACGCACCCCGGCCGAGTCGATCATCATGACCTTGCCTTGCGCGTTTGGATAAGGCTCATTGATAAACGTGAGGAGCGCTGCAACCCGTGCATCATCCGCAGGCAACAACACAACCTGATGGGTCGGCCAACCGTCAGAATGCTTGAACGACATAGAAAAACCGTCTTGTCCCCAATAGGTGGTATACCGTGCTTTGCCTCCCCAGTGGTAATCCAGCGTCAGGCGATACGTCGTCCCCGCATCGGCCCGGGTCGTATCGTGCTCCGCGAATCGGCTCTCGATCCACCGCAACATCGATGGATCGGTGATGACCACGCGTCTCTGCTGATACTCAAGACGGATCAACTCCAGTTGAGGTCCCGATTCCCCCGCGAGAAGCTTGGCGGTTTTTGCGGAGGCGATCGAGGTTTGCGTAACCCACCAACCCAAGAGAAACGCGATTCCTAGAGTAAGCGTGCCCAAAACGATCTTCACTCTCAGCCGTTCACGCCGCAGTTTCTGATCGATCTGCTGGGCAGACAGGATGACCTTTCCGCACTCGGGACAATGCGTCGCGTCACGCGAGCCGCGTAGGTCGTAACCGCATCCTGTGCAATGCATAGGGCTGAGCGTTTTACGCCAAGACAGCGCCAAGGCGATCACACCGAACACCAGAGGAGACGCCAGAAAAATCTTCCCGGAAAACGCGACGCCCCCCGCCAGCGCGTTGAGCGTCGGGCCCGCCACCACCACCATCGCGATCACCAACAAGCCGCCCCGCCGTGCCGCCACCGAACCGCGGTAGAGCAGACCGTGAGTGACGCAGATGATCCCCACCACGACAGCCAGCAACCAATACGCCAAAATGACCGGGATCCATTCCATCCCGGGAAAAATCTACGCAATCGTCATACCAATCGTCTCGACCTATTGACAAACCGCCGAACGCCGCGTGTTCGAACGATCCCGATCAAGCCACAAGCTTGATGCCTGAGGGGTAAGTTTCAGTTGCTTGCTACGACCGACAGCGTTAGGTGTTCTTTTCGGCTTTTGCCGCTTTCGCCGCCGCGTCGGCCCGCCAGGTGGCGATGAGCACCAGGCCGACGCCGACCATGAGGGCGACGTCCGCGAGGTTGAAGATCCAGGGCCACACCTCGGTGATGCCGCCGGGCCAATTTAAACCGAACGGCAAATCGACGCCGGGGAACATGTGCAGCATGTCGCGGACCGCGCGGTACAACACACGGTCATAAAGATTGCCCAACGCTCCCGACAAGATCATGCCCAGCGCCAGGTGAAGCCCCCAGGCGCGGGCGGGGCTGCGCCAGAACATCAGGCCGATGATCACGGTGGCGACCACGCTCACGGCGATAAACAGCAGCCGATTCCCCTTGCCCAGGCCGAACACCGCGCCGGTGTTGGTGGTCAGACGCAATTCCAAAACGCTCGGCACGACGACGATCGGATCGTGCGGGTATTTGCTCCAGAAGCCGCGGTGGTCCTCGGTGACCTCGTCGGTCAGCACGACCTGTCGACCGGCCACGTAGGAAAACGACCAGTACTTCAGCCCCAGGTCCGCGATCAAAATCAGCGCGACCACGCTGAGAAAAAACGCGATCGCCACGCCGCTGCGGCCCGCCAGCTTAAACGGACGGGCCGCCTCATCGGCGGGCTTGGCGGACTCGTCGGGGGTGGGCGTTTCGGTCATGACCGCCAAAGGTTAGCCAGACGCGGAACGCTTGGCTCGGGACTCGATAAATGAAAAAACGTTCGACGCCGCCGATGCGCTGGGGTTAGAGCCCGCGTCGTTCGCGCTCCCGCGCTACGTCGATGGAGTACTTCGCCCACGGCTTGGCTTCGAGGCGAGGGCGGGAGATGGGCTGGCCGGACTCAAGGCAGACCCCGTAGGTCTTGTCCACGATGCGTTGGAGGGCGTCGTCGATCTCGATGATGATCTTGCGCTCGTACTCCATGAGGCCGAGGGTGAACTCCTGCTCGTAGTTGTCCGAGCCGACGTCGGCCATGTGCAGCGGCATGTGGCTGATCTCGCCGGAGCTGGCGCTGCGGGAGGCTTCGAGGCCCTGCACGTCGCCGATGATCTCGGCCCGGCGTTCGAGGAGCTCGGTGCGGAAGAAACGCAGGTCTTTCGCGGTCAGCCCGGTCTTGACTTTGCGCAGCTGCGTCTTGGTCAGCGGGACGTGGTCCTGCGGGTTGTAGGCCGGGGCGGGGGCGGCGGCCAACGCGGCGTACGGCACGCGGGGCGCCTTGAACCTGGACTTGGTTTTCTTGGTGGTCTTCGCGGCGGTCTTTTTGGCCGGGGCTTTTTTGACGACTTTTTTCTTCACCGCCGACGTCTTCTTTGCGGTGGTCTTGGTGGTCTTGGCCGGGGCTTTCTTTTTGGCCGGGGCCTTTTTCGCGGCCTTCTTTTTGGCCAATTTTTTGGTGGTCTTGCTGACCTTCTTCTTCACCACCTTTTTGGAAAAGGCTTTCTTCTTCACCGTTTTCTTTTTGGCGACCTTCTTCTTGGCGGGGGCTTTCTTAACGGCCGCTTTCTTGACGACTTTCTTCTTGCTGGCGGCCTTCTTCTTGGTCGTCTTTTTCACGGGGGCTTTTTTCGCCGCCTTCTTTTTGGTCACTTTTTTGGGGGCTGATCGCTTGGCCGTGGTCTTCTTGGACGCCGATTTTCGGGCGGTCGATTTCTTGGCCGACCGGGACGCGGGGGCTTTGGCGGTTGACTTTTTCTTGGTTTGCTTGGCCACCCAACATCTCCGTAGGACTGGACTTATGTCGTTTCGAGGTCGGCAAAGAACCTGCCGGGGAGCCTCTCCGGGACGCGGAAGTGTATCCAGCCCCCCCCGCCGCCGCAAGCCCATGCCAAATCGCGGGATAGCACTCCTACGCCCCGCGGGCATGGGGGTTCGCCCTCAATCGGCCGAGGTTTGACCCGGATGACCCACGGGTCGCCGCGCAGGTCCTTCGGCTGAACGCAGAGACGGAAGAAGCATCGGGGATGCAATCAGGCGAAATCACCGACCGCAGCGGGGGTGCGAGGTTGGCCCGGCGATCAGTCGCCGTGCTTCTGACGCAGCCGGCCGCTGAGTCGCAGCAACAGGTGAACCCGCTCGAACTGGTCTACCCAGTCCTGCAGTTCCGCGTCCAACTCTTCCTGCGGCACCGGTGCCCCCGGCAGCGGGCAGTTGGCCCCCAACGCCTGGGCCGCCGCGATGCGGTAGCGACTCAAGAGCTTGTCGCCCGCCCATCCCACCAACTCGAAATCCTCCGCCGCGAAGATCACCACCGGCACCCGGTTGCCCGCGTTGACCGTCACCTTCTCTTGCAGATCTAGGTGCTCGTCGCGATCGACCCACTTCAGGTTCACCTTGCCGTTCGAAGCCTCGGCGATCTTCTGGATCATCGGCCCCTGACGTACACAATCGCCGCACCAGATGCCCGACACCACGATCACGTTGATCTCGCGCGTGAATGCGCCGAGCAGCGTCTTCTGCTCGTCGTTGAGCTGGACCTGGTCGTAGATCGCCTGCCAACCCTCGGTCTGGGCGGGCTTGTCGGTCTTCAAAACGTAGTCGGCGTACACATCGCCCGCGGCGTGCTTGGCTTGCAGGTAAGCGGCGTCGGTCAGGGCGGGGCTGGAGTCGGTGGCGGCGGGGTTCATCGGATCGTTTCCTTATCGGGGTGGGCGACGCGGGTCGCCATCGGGACGGACGCATGTTCACGACGCGGGTTCGCTTGGCGACCACATCACCATAGTCCGGTGCCAACGGCGTTCCGCGTGATTCTATTCCAAATCGATTTATATTAGGTCTGCACCACCTCGAGGACATCGATGACCTACAACGTCCCGCCGGAGACCGCCGCCGCCCTCGCCGCTCAGCCGCGGGTCCGCCTAGCGCACCTGCCCACACCGATCCAGCCCTGGCCGAGGCTCAGCGACGCCCTCGGCGGGCCGAAGCTGTGGGTCAAACGCGACGACCTCACCGGCCTCGCCACCGGGGGCAACAAGACCCGCAAGCTCGAATTCCTCGTCGCCGACGCCCTGGAAGCCGGGGCCGACAGCCTCATCACCGCGGGCGGGCCGCAGTCGAACCACTGCCGACAGACCGCCGCGGCCGCCGCCCAACTCGGCCTCGACGCCCACCTCGTGCTCGGCGGCGATCCCCCGCCCCCGGAAAATATCCAAGGCAACCTCTTCCTCGACCAACTGCTCAGGGCGACGACGCACTTCGTCGACAAGACGCAACGCAACGCCAAGATGGAATCACTGGCCGACGAACTGCGGGCCGCCGGCCGCTCGCCCTACGTCATCCCTGTCGGCGGCAGCAACGCCGTGGGCACGCTCGGCTACGTCGCCGCGATGTTCGAACTCGCCGAGCAACTCAACGCGATGCCCGACGTCCGGTTCGACCGCATCGTGATGGCCACCAGCTCCGGCGGCACCCAAGCGGGCTTAACGCTAGGTGCCAAGTTGATCGGCTTCCGGGGGCCGGTCACCGCGATCAGCATCGACCAGGAACCCGAAGACGCCGACACCTTCACCTTCCGCGACCACGTCCGCGACACGGCCAACGCCTGCGCGGAACTGCTCGGCAGCGATGTAAAGATTTCCAGGAGTTCCGGAGGTGATCTGCCGATCAACCACGACTACCTCGGCGGCGGCTACGGCGTCGTCGGCCCCCCGGAAATTGAAGCGATCAACCTACTCGCCACCCTCGAAGGCCAATTCGTCGGCCCCGTCTACACGTCCCGCGCTTTGGCCGGCCTCATCGACCTCATCCGCAACGGCCAGGTCGACCGCAACGAAACCATCCTCTTCTGGCACACCGGCGGCGACGCGGCGTTGCATGCGTACCGAACTGACCTTTCGAGGTGATCATGTACAACACAAGATTTTGGTTTGTAGCCATCGGCCTGTTGTCTTTTGTTTTGACGTTACAAGTCAACGGAATTGAAGTCATCATTCCAACGTTCATCGGATGGGTGTTGATTGCGTGGGGCTGCTGGGGAATCACAGAGCGGATCAAGCTCATGAGAGCAACTTCCATAACGGCTATCTGCTTGGCAGCCTTGACCTTTCCTGATCTATTCAGGTACGCCCTCAGCCAGCAAAGTGGGATTGAAAAATACGACATCATCTTCGGTTATCCAGTTTGGATCGCCGGAACGCTTACCGTCATCGCAATTCTTCTATTAATCGCACATGAAGCCGACCAACAAGCTCGCACAGGCATAGTGGTCATTTCCATTTTGACCGTGATTTTCACGATCGCTACAGAACTCTTTTTTTTCGTCTTACCCTTCGGGATGTCTTGGAACCAATGGCTCTACACCACGGTTTCGTTAATTTACTTTGGGCTGACTGCAGGCTTATGTATCTGGGCCGCAAAAAACATTGTTTAATTTCTAACCCAGATCGCCGCGATCTCAAACAAGTTCGCTTCGTTTCAACCGCTCGGCAGCATCCCGTTCTCCCGGGCGTACGCAAACACGCCGCCCGCGTCGATGATCGGCTTGGCGTCGCCCAGCGGGTTGAGGTCGTAGCTCTTACCCGTGGTGTGGTTGGTCAGCTTGGCCGCGTCGATGTCGACGGTGCACTCGTCGCCGGTGCGGATTTCTTCGACCAGGCGTTGCTGGCTTTCGCAGGGCAGGAGGTACCCGCCGTTGACGCAGTTGCGGAAGAAGATGCGGGCGTAGAACTCGGCCACGACGACCTGGGCCCCCGCCTCGGCGATCGCGAGCGGGGCGTGTTCCCGGGAGCTGCCGCAACCGAAGTTTTTGCCGCCGATGACGATGGTGTATTCGGTCTTGAATTGGCCTTCTTCGACAAACGGGATGTGGCCGTCGGGCAGCCCGCGTTGGCCTTGCGGCACGCCGACGTTGGCGTACATGCCGAAGAACTTGCGTTCCTCGTCGTTGGACGGGTCGTAGGCCAGGTACTCGGCCGGGATGATCTGGTCGGTGTCGATGTCGTCGCCCAGGACGTACGCTTTGCCGGTGATTTGGTCTTGCATGGGCGAAAGTATAGCCAAAGCCGGGTGGGCGGCGAACGCGGAACCAGTCCCCTAGCCTGAAAAACAACTTTCGAACCGTTGGCGATAAGGCCGGCCAGTCAGTAGATTATTTTTTAGACGTACCTCATACGCCTCGACCCCGGCGGAGAAGAAACCGTGAAAATTCTGGGATGGACCATCTTGGGCGGAAGCCTGACTCTCGGCGCGGCCTCGGCGGCCGGGCTCGAATACGGCTTCGCCTCACCGCTGGTCGATATCGACGACTTCGTGATCTCAGGTAATCCCATCGACATCGACGGCTCTTTCGAAACCAATTGGAACGCCAACACCGGCAGCGAAATCCGAACCGTGATGGAGTTCGACATCAGCCGTCGCCCCCGCTTCGGCAACATTACCGGCCACCGACTCACCCTCGACCCCGGCGGGGCGACCTCGTCGGGCGGAGTCGGCGGCAACTTGGGCCTCTTCTCCCGCGTCGGCAACGGCGTCGCCGAGGCTTCCGACGCCGATATCGACCCCGCGACCGGCCGGGTCTTTTCCGGAAACACCGGACCGATCCCTATTCCGCCCCAGCCGTTCACCACCGAGTTGCTCAACCTTAACTCGATTATGAACTCGGGCAGCCCGCACCTGGCGATCAACACTTTCGCGCAAGACTCGAACCGCAACGTGAGTCTGAGTGGGCCGGACGCGGGGGGCGGATTTGTCTTACCCCGCGTCGATACGGTGCTCGAACTGCCCGACGCTGGCGTGCTGGGCGTCGATCTATTTTCAGATACCCAATTCACCCGCTTCCAAGGCGACCCCGATTCGTTCTGGCGGCTGGCGGCCGGGGCCAATCCGCTCCGCGTGCAAAACATACCCGACGGCCTCGAGCATCGAGCACAACTCGAATTCGACCTGCGCGACATCCCGCCGCGAACCGTGGCCGACATCACCGCGGTCACCCTCGAGTTGGGCACCCTCGGCTTCTCCGATCCTTCCGGTGGTTCGGGCCCCGGCCAGTTTGAGGTCTACGCCTTCATCGGCGGCGACCCGATCACCCCCGACACCGCGGGGATCGCCGAACGTTTTAATCTGAGGGTCGGCACGTTCACCGCCGACTCGGCCGACCGGGTTAGCGTCCAACTCCACACGCCTTTCATCGGCTTCCTCGCCAACTACGACGTGCTACGCCTCGAAATTCTCGAGACCGGCAGCGGCGTGAACTACGAATTCGACGCCCCGAGTACCAGCCTCAGCCTAGCCTACCAAGCTAAAGTCCTTCCGCCGATGTTGGCCGGCGATTACAACGGCGACGGCAGCGTCAACGCCGCCGACTACACCGTATGGGCCGACAACTTCGGTTCCACCACCGACCTCCGAGCCGACGGCAACGACGACGGCGCCGTAAACGCCGCGGATTACACCATCTGGGCCGACAACTTCGGGGTGACGGCCAGTCTAGAACAACCCAACATCATTCCCGAACCGCATACCGCGGGGACTCTTTTGATTTTGGTCATGAGTCGACTTACCTGCCGTCAGCTATCACAGATAAGACAATCAAAATAAAAGCGATCTTTGCATTCAATCGTGCTGCCTTCGATGATCAGCCCGGTCAATCTGCGACTTGGTCAACGATGAGCTCTCGTAGTTGAATGTTGCGGAAGCGAACCTCGGGCCGATCGGCGCGGTCGCCGACGGAGTGGACCTGCAGGCCGATGTGGCCCTCAGCGGTCACGGCATCGAGCACGTGGGCGGCGGGGACGCCGTTGACCCAGGTCTGAATAAGCGGGCCGCGGGCGACGACGGTGATCTGGTTCCACTCGCCTTTCTTCCAGGCCCGGCGGGCGTAGGGTTTTTCGATCAGCGGGTTGAGCCAACCGCGTCGGCTCTGGTCGAACAGGCCGCCGCTGTACCGGCGATCGGTGGGGTCGGCCTCGACCTGATATCCGCGGATCAGGCCGGTGCGGTTGCCGAGTCCGCCGTCGACGTGGCTGCGGATCTGGACACCCGAGTTGAGCGAGGTGGTGTGGATTTCGTAGGTCAGCTCGAAGTCGCGGTAGGTTTGTTGGGTGACGAGGAACGTATTGCCCCCGCTGTTGGGGACCGCGGTGCCGACGATTTCGCCATCGCGGACGGCGAACTCGCCGCGGCCGCCGTTGACGACCCAGCCGTCGAGGGATTCCCCGTCGAACAGATCGATCGTGGGGCCGGGCGTGGTGGCCGTTTGGTCTAACGGAGCCACCCACACGTTGCGGTAGCGGACCGGGCGTTGGGCGTTATTCAGGTGGGCTTGCAGACGCAGCGGGCCGGTGAGGACCGTCGCCCCGGGGCGGAGGTTCTCACCGATCGCCGCCGCCAGGCCGGTGGGGGATTCGAGTTCGACGTCGTCGTGGATCAGTTGGCCGTTCCAGTAGACGGTGACCCGGGCGTTCTCGGTTTTATGGCCTTGCTCGTCGAAGCGGGCGGCGCGGAACCAGATGTCGTAGCTCTGCCATTGGCCGTAGCCCGACGAGGCGTTGGCGTCGGGGGCTTTGCTTTTGTAGATCGAGCCGGCCTCCCAGTCTTCCATCTCCTCGGCGGGTTTCGCGCGAGGCGTGGAGAGGACCTGGATCTCATAAAGCCCTTGCAGGTAGACGCCGCTGTTGCCGGTGTTGGCGTTGTAGGTCTGGCCGCGCGCGGGGCCGGTGGTGAGAAATTCAACGTGCAGCCGGTGGTCGCCGAACTCCACGGCCGAGCGCAGGTCGCCGAGCTCCAGCGACACGGGCACGCCTTGGTCGGGATTGGTCGCGACCAACTCAGCCTGCGTCACCGCGCCGGTCCGGGGCATCTTGCTTTGGGGCTCGGGCGATTGATGGATCAGGCCGCGGAACGAGCGGCCGATGAGCGCGACCGCGTCGCCCGGCGGGAGCACCCCGACGCCGACGCCGGGGGCGTCATCGCCTTGTGCGACGATCGGCTCGCCGTTGAGCGTGGCGGCCTGGAACGGCTCGGCCCGCGGGATCATGTTGAGGGTGTAGAACACCTCGGTGGACCAGATGGCATCGCCGTCGGTCGAGGTCGGGTTGAGACGCAGGTAGACGCAACGCTCGGGCTTGAGGCCTTCGATGACGAGACGAACGCGACGGCCGTCTTCGCCGGGCAGGGCCTCGGCGACGGCGAGGCCTTCGCGGTTGGTCTTGACGCCGCCGTAGTTCTGCGTCGGCCGGTAGTTCCACTGCAGGACCGCGTAGTTCTCGGGGTCGGCGAGCCAGGCGGGATCGACCGGCTTGGTGAAACGCACCTCGAAGCCGTCGGGCGTCGCGCTGACCGAATGCATCTCGAACACGGTATTGCCGTTGGCTTTGAGGCGTTGGAGGCCGAACCGCGTGTTGTTCCACGACCAGTTGCCGTTGGCCCCGATGCCGCCGATGTACAGCCCGCCGTCGGGCCCCCAGGCGAGGCGGTTCACGCCGGACTCCAGGCCTTGCGTAAAGCGGAACGCGGCGCCCTGCCACTGGCCGTTGACCTTTTCGACGAAGACGCGACGGATGCCGCCCGACGTGATCTCGCCGAGAAACATTTGCCCCGCGAAAGGCCCGTCTTCGATCAGCAAGGGCTTGCTGGGAGAGTTGATCAATTCGTTTTGCGGCAGATAAACCACCGGCCGGCTGCGGAGTTGATCGGCGAAGGCGCTGGGGTGGCCGCCGTCGGGGTAACGCTCAGCGAGGTTGGGGACGACGTTGGTGTTGTTGAAGTGGCCGTAAAACCGGCCGGGCTCGAGATGCGACAGGACGCTCGTGGGGAACCAGGTGCCCTGGTTGTCGGCGTAGAACAAATCTTCGTTTGGACCCAGCGCGACCGTGTTCGGCGTGCGGAGTCCGCCCGCGATGACCCGGGCCGAGTCGTTGGTGGGATCGATCTCGAGCAGTCCGCCGCGCATCGGTCCGTTGGGCGCCGAGTTGGCCCGCATGCCTTCCCACTTGGGCGGGGCCATCGCGGTGGACAGCGCGGCGTAGAGCTTGCCGCCCCGCTCGACGAGGCCGAAGGTGAACTGGTGGTAGTTCCAACCCTCCCAACCCGAGCCGACGTCGTGGTGGGTTTCGAAGAAGCCGTCGCCGTCTTCGTCGGTCAACCGGGTCACCGCCCGTCGGTGGGCGACGTACAACGCATCGCCGATCGCGCACAACCCGCTGGGCTCGAACAGGCCGTCGGCCACGGGCACGAGTTCGTAGGCCGAGACATCGTCACCCGTGGCGCCGCGCACCTCGAACAACTTGTCGGGTTCTTTGCTGTCGATGTCGGGCAGCGCGACGTCGCTCCGCTGCTTGGGGCTGAACGTGCCGACGAGGAGTCGGCCGTCGGGCATGAACGCCATCGCGCCGACGCTGGGCTTGCTGGCGGGCGGGCGGATGGTGGCCAAGTCGTAGCCCGGGTGCAAGCCGGCCACGGGCTTGCCGTCGCCGGGGGTGCGCGTGCTGGCGAGGCGCTTGGGGCCGGGCGAGGTGACGCGGGTCGGGTCGGCGATGCTGCGCCAGAACTTGGCGGGGATCGGCACGAACTCTTCGCCGCCGGGGACGCGCCATTCGAGCTTGAGCGAAGAGTCCTCGTCGTTCACCGTGAGCTGCTCGATGTGGAGCTGGATGTAGTTGAGCTTGATCCAATTCAACGGGGTCTCGATCACGCCGGGCCCGTCGATCGGCAGGTCGCTCCGCTGGATGGCCGCCCCCACGGTCAGACGCAGGCCCCCGTCCCCACTGACGCGGATCATGTATCGGCCGGGCTCGGGGATGGTGAGTTGCGTGCGGATGTTGACCAGACGTTGGCCGGGCACCGCGTCGGCCCAAGGCGCATCGCTTTCAAACATCACGCCCGGAAAGACCTGATCGAAGTTGGGGGTCTGATTCGGGGCGATGTTGGGAACGAACGTCAGGCCGTCTTCCTCGATGGAATACACCTGAACAGCAACGCCCGGCTCTTGGGCGGGTTGGGCCTCCACGGAAGCGATGCCAAGAAGAATCAGACACGGTAAGAGAAAACGATTAGAGATGAATTTCATGGCTACAGGATAGCCCGTTTGATATTTGCAACCACAAACTCAAAAGAAATTGCGTCTCCTTTGATTCAACATTTGCGGATGTGGATTGCAATTAACTAGACCAAAGCTTAGGGCGTGGCGACCAGCTTTTCGTCCAACAACCGCAGCTGCTGGGCGAGCTCGGGCTTGATCTGGCCGTCGTTGTTCGGGCCCAGCAGGAGGCGTAAGCCGTCGCTGATCTGCTGCGCGGTTTCGCGTCGGCCGAGGTCGGCGGCGCGGTGGCCGGCGCGGATGAAGTGGCCCATGAGCGGGTCGTCGGTCGCGGCGGGGTCGATGCCGCCGGGGTTGGCGGGGTCGGCGAAGAAGGCGCGGGCGGCGGCGAACGCGGGCTCGATGCGGTTGGCCTGGAGGTAGGCGGGGATGAGGCCGCGGTACAGCCGTTGCCGCTGCGGGTCGGGCATGTCCGGCAGGCCGTTCTCCAAGAGGTATTCGAAGTCGGTCAACGCCAGGTCCGGCTCGCCCATGGCCAAGCGGTTCTCGGCCCGCTCCAGCCGAAGCTCCAGGTACGACGCCAAGGCCAGGCCTTCGGGTCGGCCGCGGTCGAGCGCCGCGGTGAGGAAGCGTTCGACCAGCGCGTTGTCTTTGCGATCCGTCGCCAGCCGTTGGGCGGTGACCAGCGCATCGCGAAGCGGGACCTGCCCGGCCATCGCGATCAGGGCCCGCTCCCACACCGGCACGACCTGCGGCTGGCTCGGCGGGTTGGCCGCGAGCTTGCGCAGCGTCTCGGGGTCTTGCCCGCGCTCGGCGGCGGCCCGCAGCACGATGGGTTGAATAATCGGGTCGTCGGCACGCTCGGCGAGGATCGCCAACGAACGGGTCTCCGAATCGGCCCACGCTTGGGCGGCGGCCTGGCGGATCACTTCGTCGGGGTCATCGATCCAGCCTTCGATGCGCTGCCAGTCCGCGTTTTCGCCGATGCGTCCGAGCAGGCGGATCATGGCGGGCGTCGGCCGCTGGCCGTCGGTGAGATAGCCCCGCAGGCGGACGAGCACCGCCTCGGCCCGCTTGGGCGTGAGCATCTGCGCCCGGCTGATCGCCGCGAGCGTCGCGCTGGCGTCGGACCGCAGGCCCGGCTCTTCGAGCAAGTCGTAGGCGGTGTTGGTCACTTCTTTACGCGGCAAGCGGGTGAGCAACTGCAGGTAGGCTGACCGCACGCGGTTGACGTGTTCTTCGTTGGCGATCAACCGCTGGGCCACGAGGTCGGCTGCGGGCTGGTCGGCCAAGTCCCGCAAGATCTCGGCGCTGACCCAACGCACCTCGGCCGAGTCTTCGTCATCGAGCAAACCCCGCAACGCTTCCCGCAACGGCTCGTCGAAGCCGGCCCCCTGCACCATCCGCGTCTGCGCCAGCACCAACGCGGTCAGCCGCGTCTCCACCAACGGGCTGTTGAGCATGTAGGCGAGCACCCGGGGCTGGTCTTCGCCCGACGACGCCTGGTACAGCGCCCGCTCGGCCTCGCGCAGCTTCTCGGTCAACTGCTGGTCGGTGGCTTGGCCGATGGCGAGTTGGCGGACAAAGTTGTCGACGAGTTGTTGGTTCCACGACACCGCATCGAGACGGCGAGCGTCGGCCCACCAATCGCTCCACGCTTGGCGGTCCTCGCCGAAGCGTTCGATGCCGGCGAGCGTGGCGAGCGCGGCGTAGGCCGCCGTCTGCACGTCGGCCGGCTCGGTCAGTTCGGTCAGCCCCACCAGCAGGCCCGCCGTGGCTTGTTGTCGCTGCTCGCCGAGTGCCGCGATCGCCCGGCCGCGCTCACGGGTCGGCAGCGTGCTGGACATGGCGGTCGCGCCCAAACGATCGAGCAAATCCGGATCGTCGTACCGCCCCATCGCCCGGACCACGTCGGGCACGACGCGGTCGTCCACCGAATACAGCAACGCCAACATCGGCCGCCACAGCCCGCGCGGCGCTTCGCCGGTGTCGGTCGATACCGCCTGCAGCACCGCCCGCCAGACCGCCTCGGGCTGCTCCCGGCCCAGGGCCGAGGCGAGCGCCCGGTCGGCCGAGAAATCGTCGATTTCAATCAACGTCCGCGCCGCGGCGGTCCGCTCGGCCAGACTCAAGCTGACGCTGGTCAAGCTGCGATACGCGTCCCCCACCCCGGCGGGCAACTCGCGCAGCTCGACCGCGACCGGCTCGTCGCCGATCTCGGGCGTTTCGCAACCCCCCAGCACCACCGCCAAACTCAGCCCCACGGCCACGCTCAACCGCCGCGCGACGCGGTGCGGATGGGAGCAAGAAAAAAATAAAGTGGGGCGGGCGGGAATCGTCATGGGGGCGGCGCGGTTCGTATACTGAAAGCAGGGAATGTGGCGTTTATCGGCCGCGGGCCGATCGCCGAACTTTGCAACGGTTTCCTTTCCTTATCGTAAGCCGCGAGCCCCCGCCATGAGCGAATGGAACGACGCCGACGAACACGCCGAGCGAGCCCAACGCTTTTATCGGGCCGGTCAGTGGGAACACGCGCTGCGGGAGCTGCGTGAGGCGCTCGATCAACGGCCCGACGAAGGCGAATGGTTGTTCGGCCTGGGCCTGACGCTCGACGCGTTGCAGCGCTACGACGAAGCGGCCGAGGCTTTTGAACAAGCGTTGCAACACCGCGGCGAAGACGTGCCCGGACTGTTGCACTTAGGCATCGACCTCATCCGCGCCGGCCAACCCGAACGCGCGATCCACGCCCTGGAACGCGCCAACCAACTCGACCCCAACGTCGAGCTGGGCTACGTCCACCGCATCCTCGCCTACGCGCTACTTGACCGTCACGAAGACGCCGAGGTTATGTTCTACCTCGCCCGCCAACACGCTCCGCCCACCGCCCCCGGAAGCGAACGCGGCGATCAGACCCATTCAGCTGATGACGCAAAACAGCTACCGACCGAGACCGACGAGCAGCCCGCATCGGCTAACCGTGATGCGGAAGACGGCGAACCCGCGCCGGACGACGAGCCACCTTTTTACAACGGCGACCTCGAGACTCAGTCTTTCGCTTACGACTACCTCGCCCAGTCGCTCCTGGCCCGCGGCGAACTCGACCGGGCAGCGTGGTGCTGGCACGAAGCTTTGCAACTCGACCCCGCCCACCCCGAAGCCAACCGCAGCCTCGCGCTGCTCCACCAACAGCGCGGCCAGACCGAACGCGCCCGGCTTTACTTTCAGCGTCAGCTGCGCCTGGACCCCGACGACGTCGACACGCTCCTCGACTTCGCGGACATGCTGTTCGACAACGACCGCTTGGCCGAGGCGGGCGAGAAGTACCGCCGAGCCTTGGACTGCGACGGCACGCTGGCGATCGCCCAGCAACGCCTCGGCGATCTCGCGTTGATCAACGGCCACCTCGCCGCGGCGATCGATCGCTACGAACGCGCCCGTCAGCTCGATCCCAGCCTGCCGGGCATCCACCTCGGGCTCGCTAGCGGGGTGCACCAGCGCGGCGACGACGAACGCGCCCGGCTGTACGTCGCCGAGGAACTCGAACGCGAGGGGCAGAGCGCCGAGCAGGTCATCGACCTGGCCGGGCTGCTGATCGACTTAAACCTCTATCACGAGGCGGAGCGTCTGCTCAACCCGCTGGTGTCGGGCGCGGACGACCTCTTGATGAACGACAACGTGCTCTACGCCTCGGCACTCTTGTGTCGGGGCGTCGCCCGGATCGAGCAGGGCAAACTCGAAGACGGGGCGACCGACTGCGAGCGTTGCCTGAAACTCTCGCCGGGCAACGTGACCGCCCTCTTGCAACTGGCCGAGGCCCAATTCAAAGCCGGCGACCTCGACGCCGCCCGCCGTTGGCTGCGGGAAGGCCTCGAAACCTCGCCGCACCACGGCCCGCTGCGTTCGCTGAACCGCAAGGTCCGCTGGGCGCGTTTCCGCCGGGCGGTGCGCCGCGTGATGCGACGTCGGGGCTGAACGCGCTGCCGCCCAAACTCTCAGCCGTTGCCGTGCGTCACTCGACACCCGCGCCCGGTCGATTACCATTCCCCGCATGATCGACCTCAAAGACCTGCGTGCGAACCCTGACACCTACCGCCGCGGCGCGGCGAACAAGAACAGCCACGTCGACATCGACGCGTTGCTGTCGCTCGACGAACAGGTCCGCGCGCTGCAAACCCAACACCAACAGCTCGCCGCCGAGAAAAACGCGATCGGCAAAGAGATCGGGCAAGTCGCCGTTCAACTCAAAAACCCCGAAACCGACGAAGCAAGAACAGAACTGCAACAAAGAATGGCTCACCTCAAAGGTCGGCCAAATGAGATCAAAGCCGCCGAGGCCGGGCTCGCCGAGCAGTTGGCCGAGCTCGAAGCCAAGCGAAATGAGCTCTGGCTGCTCGTGCCGCAACCCGCCGACGACGACGTGCCGGTCGGCCAGTCGGCCGACGACAACGTCGAACTTCGCCGCTGGAACCCCGAAGGCGATTTGGCCTTCGATCCCGCCAAGCCGTTCGCCGAGCAAAAAGGCTTCGAGCCCAAGAGCCACATCGAACTGATCGAAGACCTGGGACTGGTCGACTTCGACCGCGGCGTGAAGATCGCCGGGTCGCGCAGCTATGTGCTCGTGGGCGATGGGATGCGGCTACACCAAGCCGTGCTGCGGTACGCCTTCGACTTGATGACGCAGACCAACGGGTTCACGCCGTTGTCCGCGTCCTGCCTCGTCCGCCACCACACGCTGGTCGGCACCGGCTTCTTCCCGCACGGCCGAGAGCAGGTCTACGACGTCGCCAACCCGACGGCCGAAGGCGGCCTCGCCCTCACCGGCACGGGTGAAGTCGGGCTGATGGCCTACCACATGGACGAAATCCTCACGCCGGAAGAACTCCCCAAGACCTACACCACCGTGAGCACGTGCTTCCGCCGCGAAGCGGGCAGCGCCGGCAAGGACACCGCCGGGCTGTACCGCATCCACCAGTTCGACAAGGTCGAACAGGTCGTCATCTGCGAAGCAGACGAACAAACCAGCCGCGACTGGCACCAGAAAATGATCGGCTACGTCGAGGGCTTTTTGCAAAGCCTCGGCCTGCCGTACCGCTTGCTGCAGTGCTGCACCGGCGACCTGGGCCCGAAAAACGCGGACATGATCGATTTAGAGTGCTGGATGCCGTCGCGGGCCGCCCCCGGAACGACGGCAGCACCCGTCGGCGAAAAAGACGCTTCCGGGGGTTGGGGCGAAACGCACTCCGCTTCGCGTCTCTACGACTACCAGACCCGCCGACTTGCGTTGCGTTACCGCGATCCGGAAGACCCCAAAGGCAAGGCCACCAAGTTCTGCCACAGCCTCAACAACACCGTCGCCGCCAGCCCGCGTTTGCTGATCCCGATTCTCGAGCTCTACCAAAACGCCGACGGCACCGTGACCATCCCGAGCGTGCTTCGGCCGTACATGAACGGGCAGGAAACCATCGGCTGAGGCGCTGACGGCGCCGGGGTCGGCTTGGCGTTTCCAGACACGGATTGGCCTAGGTTGCCAGTTCAAACCACAAACGAAATGAGAAAATCAGATAACTGATTCTGATGTCGGTTGCGCTTGGCTGGTCTTGAAACGCCCCGCGTAGTTCACTTCTCTTGCTTCGTTTCTTGTGGAGATTCGCCATGTCGATTTCACGTTTCGCTTGTTCGCTATTTCCGGTCGCCGCGCTGGCTTTGGCGATGACGTCGGCCCACGGGGAACCGCTCAACCCCACGCCCGCCGAGTCGCCCCGGTTCCCCGACGTCGAGATCGTCGCGAAGTTCGCCCCGCCCGGCGAGTCCAACGTCCGCTCGTCGTTCAAGATCGCCGACGGCGTCGCCGTCATGGGCACCGAAGAAACCGGCGACATCTACAAAACCACGGACCACGGCCAATCCTGGACCAAAGTCATCGACACCGATGAACGCTGGGAAATCTCCGACGTCCGCAACTTCATCCGCGCCCGAGACGGCGCGATCTACGCCACCACTTCCGAGCCCGCGACAATCCTCCGGTCGCCGGACGACGGCGAGACCTGGGAACTCCTGACCAAGCCCAAAGCCTCACGCACCGTCGCGCTGGTGCAACTCGACGGCGGCGCGATCCTGGCGGGCCTCCGCCGATCGGAAAACAACAAGATCAGCATCATCCGCAGCGACGACGGCTTCGCCAGCCACGACACCATCGTGCTCAGCGACACGCTGCCCCGCCAGAACACGACTTGCTTGTATGACCTGGGCGACGGGGTCGTGTTGTGCGGCGTCGGGTTCGAAGCGTCGGGCAAGATTTTCAAATCGACCGACGCCGGGCTCACCTGGAAACAGACCGCCGAGTTCGAGGACGCCCGCGACATGATGAATTTCTACGAAGCCGATGGCAAGGTCTTCGCCATGTGCTCGGGCGTTTCGAAACTCTTCGTCAGCGACGACGCGGGCGAGACCTGGGCCACCGCGGTCCAGGTCTGGGAGAAAGGCTTCCTTGGCCAAGCCGCGACGATCGAGCGCGACGGCCAGACCTTACAGCTGCTCGCGGCCACCGACCAGCGGGTCAAGAAACAGCCGCGTCACGTCATCCTGATCTCCGACGATGCCGGCCAGACGTGGTTCGAGTGGATCGAGTTGGCCGTGGACACCTCCGGCGGGGCGAGCAACCTCGCGGTCATCAGCGACGACACCCTCGTCGTGGGCACCGGCAACCACTCGGTGCAGGGCTACGTCTACACACTGCAATTTCGGTAAGCGCCCCAAGGTCTGGACCGTCCATCCCCGAACGAAGCGAAATCACCTGAACCCGGATCAGGTGGTTTGTGTTTGTAATTCTTTGATTTTAATCAACTTAACCGATCACGTTTGACTAATTATAGGATTTCAACTATCTTAACGGGCTATGCCATCCCCCACCAAAAACACCAAACGTAACCCGAAATCGTCTGCTTCCGCGGGCCGATCTCGCCGGGCGGCCGCCCGCCCCAGCAAGCCCGCGGGCACCCCCACGACCGATCCCAGCTCGATCACCAACTACACCACCGCGCTGCGTTGGCTCTACGAGCACGTTGATCACGAACGCCAGCGCATGGTCAAGTACGACCAGCCGACGTTCAACCTCGACCGGATGAAGCGGCTGCTGCACCTGCTCGGCGACCCGCAGGATCAACTCAAAATCGTCCACGTCGCCGGGACCAAAGGCAAGGGCTCGACCTGCGCCATGATCGCGTCGATGCTGCAAGCCTGCGGCTACACCGTGGGCAGCTACTCCAGCCCGCACCTCGTGGACCTGCGTGAGCGGATCACGATCAACAACCACATGGTGTCCTATGCCGACTGCGCCGAGCTGTTCAAAGCCATCGCCGACGTCGAGCATAAGTTTGGCAAAACCAACCAACTCACGTTCTTCGAGATCATGACCGCTGCCGCCCTGTTGCACTTCCAGCAAGAGGCCGTGGACATCGTCGTGCTCGAGACCGGCCTCGGCGGTCGGCTCGACTCGACCAACGTGGTCACGCCCCTCGTGACCGCCGTCACCGGGCTGTCGCTGGACCACACCCAACTGCTGGGCAAAACCCTCCCCGAGATCGCCCAGGAAAAGGCCGGCATCTTCAAGCCCGGCGTCCCGGCACTCACCATCGCGCAAGATAAAGAAGCCGGCGAAACCCTCCGCGAAGTCGCCGAGGAAGTCGGCACCACGCTCGAAGTGACCGGCAAAGAACTCGACTTCTCCTACCGCTTCGAGGCCAACCGCGAGCTCGGCCCACACACCCGCGTCTGCCTCACCACCGAGACGTCCAAGTTCGAGCACCTGCCCGTGCCGCTCAAGGGCGAACACCAGGCCCAGAACTGCGGCCTCGCCCTGGCCGTGCTCGACAAGCTCAAGGCCCACGGCTTCACGCTGCCGCTGAACGATGTCATCGACGGCCTCGCCGCGACGCAGCTGCCCGGCCGGATGGAAACCGTCCTCGATCAGCCCCGCGTCATCATCGACGGGGCGCACAACGGCGCGTCCATCACCGCGTTGACCAAATCGCTTGGTGCTCACGTTCAGTACGACAGCCTCGTCATGATCTTCGGCTGCGGCCAGGACAAAGACATCAACGGCATGCTCAAGCAGATCGCTTTGGGTGCCGACAAGATCATCTTCACCCGCGCCAAGGCCAACCCCCGGGCCGAGGAACCCGAAGACCTGATGCGTCGGTTCAACGACCTGTCGCCGAAGATGGCGCAGGTGGCCCCGAACCTCGAAGCCGCGCTCAAGCTCGCGGCCCGGGCGGTCAGCCGTGAAGACCTGATCGTCGTCACCGGCAGCTTCTACCTCGCCGGCGAGGCCCGCAAATACTTCATCGACGCCAAGGCCAAGCAAGCCAAGGGCTGAAGTTTGGGTCGAAAACCCTAAGAAATCCGTTAGCGCGGTTCAGCGTGAACGATATACTGCTTGCGGTGGGAGCGAGGTCCGCAAGGGCCGCGTTCGCCGTGTCTGATCAGGGTGCAGGACAACCAGACGCCACGGGGCACGGCTTGGCCGTGGCTCGCGGTGGTTGAGGAGTGCACGCAGTTGGCCCCGAATCATGGAGGAAAGAGCGGACGTCGATCGTCCACGGGTTCGCGCCCGGGCGTCGATGCCGTGGCATTGGAGGCTGACACGAGCCAGACTACGCGGTGGTGGATGCGGCTGCGCGGCCGGGGCCGATGGCTGGTGTTGGCGGGGTTGATCGGCGCGGCGGCCGGGGCCGCGACGGGTTGGTGGAACTTCGGCCAAATCAACTACGAAGCGCGGGGCGCAGTCCGGCTGGGAACCGTTCAGGCTTCCGGCACGGGCGACGATCCGGCGGGCACGCTGCGGATGGATCAGGTCATCGAGCGCGAGCTGGCCGAACTCCGGCGGTGGGCGGGCACCCCCCAGGAAGAACACCGCCTGACGATTGAAGTCCAGCGGGCCGAGGAAGCGGAGACGCGGTTGGACGTGACCGCCCGGGCCACCCACCCCGACACCGCAACCACCGCGATCGCCGCCGTGATGGCGGGCTACCACGGAAGCACCCCGCTGAACCAGGACGCGACCGACGCGCAGGCGTGGCAAGCGGCCCAGACCCACCTTGCCGAGCTGCGGGCGGAAGTCGCGGCGGGCCGATCACGCCTGGCCGAGACCCGCGCGGCGATGGGCACGGACGACCAAGCGTCCGCGAGCGCCACGCTGCCGATGGCCGAGAACGACCCCGCGTGGACCAACGCGGTGTGGACGCTCAACGAAGCCAAGCGGGCCCACAACCTCGTCACCCAACGGCGGGCGGCCCTCGACGAATTGCCGGTCCCCGAGCCCGAGCAAGTCGCCGCGCTCGACCCCGAGGCCGCCGGCTGGTGGGGGCGGGTACTCGGGCTGAACCGCCAACTCGCCGAGGCGGTGTGGCCGCCCAACCCCGACATGGCCGATCGCTTGCGCGAACGTTTGGAACTCGAAACCCAACTTCAAGCCCGCGCCAAAGACACCCGCCTCGTCCCGCTCGGCGAAACCGGGCTGACGTTTCGCGCGGTTCGGATCAGCGAAACCCAAACCCAAGTCGAGCAGCTCGCCCAAGCCCTCGCGACGGCCGAGCAACGGGTGGCCGAACTCCGACCGCGTCTGTCGGCCTGGCGCAATCTCAACGCCGACGTCCAACGCCTCGAAGCCGACCTGGCCTTGCGCGAAGCGGCGGTCGCCCAACTCGACCCGGGCTCGGGCGTTCGGCTGATCGACGCGGACGTGCTGACCGATGAGGCGGCGGTGTACCACGACACCCGGCCGATGGCCGCGGCGTGGGCTGGTGCTGCCGGGCTGGGCGCGGGCGTGCTGCTGTGCGGGTTCGTCTGTGTGTTGGACCCGCGGGTCCGCCGATCGCGTGACGGCGGGTTGGTGGGTTCGACGCTGCCGGTGCTGGGCACGGTGCCCGTGGCCGACGACACACCGACCGGCGCCAGCGTCACGTCCAAGGAGACTTCCGAGGGCGGAGGCGAACCGTCGATGGACGTCGCCTCGATCCAATCCGTGCGAGCGGTTCTCGAAAGCAAAATGCGACCAGTCGGAGATGGACGAATTCCGGGCGGCGCGTTTGCGGTGACCGGGATCGCGTCGGGCAGCGGGACAACGAGCGTCGCGGTGGGGTTGGCGGTGTCGATGGCGTTGTCGGGCAGCCGGGTGTTGCTCATCGATCTGGCCTGGCTGCAAAAGCCCGCGGGCACCGGCACGGACGACGACGCGGCCCGCCAAGGCCTGGGCGTCGACGGCGTGATCGAAGAGCTCGGCTACCTCGACGACGAAGACCGCGAAGCGATCGCGCTGGCCCAGCACGACGACGAGATCGACACGGGCTTCGGCGCGATCCTGCGCGGGGTGTCGCTCCGGCGGAGCGTGGTACAGACGCGGGTCGCGGGGTTGTCGGTCCTCAGCGCAATGGGCCGGGCCGAGCGGCTGCGGGCCGAGTGGGCCGGCCGGGTGTCGTCGCGGTGGCTGGGCAAGCTGCTGGAGGTGGCGCGGCGAGGCGGGTACACCGCGACCATCCTCGACGCGGGCTCGGCGACGGGCAGCGTCGAGGGCATGCTCGGCTGCGCCGCGGCCGACGGCACCGTGGTCGTGGTCAGCGGCGACCAGACCCAGGCCGACTACGACAAAGCCGTCAACCGGCTACGGCTCGTCGGCGCGACGATCGTCGGCACGGTGCTCAACCGCAGCGACGCGAAACGCTTTGGCGGACGAAGTAATGCGAGTCCGACGCGACGCGCCACGCCCGGCGTCACGACGGGCTCGGGCATCTTCGCCGCCGCGATCGAAGCCCGTGCGGGCGGCCGAGCGTCCGGCGGATCGGGATTGGTCTCCGCCCCGCTGCCGAAGGTGGAAGACGAACCCCCCGCCAAATCCCCGGCCCCCCCGGACCCCGTCCCGGCCAAGGCTCAGGCCGAAACCCCCATTCCCGACGGCGTCGATCCGTTCGCCGAGCCCCCGGCCGAGGTCCGGCCGACGCCGACGCGTCAGCCGCCCCGCTCTTCGTCACGCACGGACTTACCCGACAAGCCGTCGCCCGAGCAGATCGTCGCCGACACGTTTTCGACGCCGTCGCAAGCGGCAGAGAACCCGGATCAAACCCCAGCCAGCGCCTCGGCCGAAGCCGAGCCGACGCCCGAGTCCACCCCCGAAGTCCACGTCGCCGACGACGTGATGGATCAACTCGTGGACCACGCGATCCGCTCGGCCGCCCAGCGACCGCGTAAACCGCAGGCCGCCCCGCCGCACGACGAATCCCCGTAACCCCTGACGCGGCACCGAACCCAACCCGCCGCGACCGTCCACGAAGTATCTTGAAACCCCAGGACTTGTTTCAACCCCCGGCAAGGACGCCATGCTCCCCCGCCCCACCGACTCCCCGATGACCGACGCCCCCGTAGTTCCAACCGACGGTCAACCCGCCGAACTGTCGGCGTTTGCGGGCGTCGTCGCGCCGGTCGCCCGCCGGGTCCTGATCCGCCCCGCCGACCAGGCCCGCTACGCCCAGTCGCAGGCCCAGTTCGCGGTGTCCGGCGTCCGCGACTACGAGTTCTCCACCACCTTCCACGACGCCAGGCCCGACCGCGTTTTCGACCGCCTCCGCTGGGGCGGCCAACTCGTCTTCGTCTCCACGCAACCCCGCGAAGTTCAGCAGCTCTTGGGCTACTACCGCAACAAGCCCGAATGGCTCATTGAACACGAACCCGAGTCGATGGTCACGCCCCGCTTCGCGAAGCTGCGGGCGCTCACCCAGCTGCCGATGCCCGGGGCGCTGCGTCGCCTGCTGCTCGAGCAACGGGCGTATTTCTTCGTGGTCCGCAAGGTGCTCATCGACCCCGTCTCTCGGCTGACCGCGAAACACTCCTACGACGTCCGCCTCGTCCGCGCGTCGGGCAAGGTCGATCAACGCTACGCCACCGACGGCTTCGTCGTGCTCAAGCGCGTGCCCACGATGGAACAGGCGATCGATCGCCTCAAGCAGACCTGCCCCGGCGTGCCGCCCGAGCGATTAGGCATGATCGCCGAAAAACTCGTCCGCAAGGTGTTCCCGATCTTCCTGACCCGCGAGGCCGCATTCCTCAAGCTCTTGCAACGCGACCTGCCCCCGGAACTCAAAATCAAGACCCCACGCGTGTTGAGCATGGAATCCGATGGCCAAGGCCTGGTGCGGGCGATGTCGATGAAGTGGCTGCGTCAGGGCGGCCCGCCGATCAGCCAGACCGCTTTTGCCCAGCAGTCGGCCGAGCTGTTGCGGGCGTTGCACGAGCACGTCGGGATCATGCACCTCGACCTGCGGCTGGACAACCTGCTGGTCACCGACGACGGCGTCTGCGTGATCGACTTCGGCTCGTCGGTCCGCGTCGGCGAAGACCTGTCGACCACCACGATCATCGAAACGCTGGTCCGCGAGATGCTCGCCGCCTCGCAGGTCACCCGCGACCTCGAACGGCAGCGCCGCAAGAACCTGATCCGCTCGGAGGTGTTCGCCGAGCTGCCCTATCCGCCGAGCCCGGCGTTCGACTTGTTTGCGCTGGCGACCAACATGACCCGGCCGCACGACAACGCCGACTTCAAGGGCCTGGTCACCCACGACCGCGACAGCGACGAGGGCCTGCGCTTTTCCCGGTTGCGCAAACGCATCCTCAAGCCCGCCCCCGGCGAAGCGCCGATCCGCACGGTGCACGATTTGTGCGTGGAACTCGACGTCGCCAGCCCGCGCCCGGCCGTGTCCAAGAGCGCCGGCCCCGAAACCGACCCCGCCGCCGCCACGCTCCGCCCGGTCATCCTCACCGGCCCGACGATGCCAAAACAGGGCCGGGCCACGCCAAAGGTGGACGACAAACTCGGGACCGAACCCGGGGCGGCGTGATCGGTCGCTAAAATATTTCTCATGCTCCGCGTCGGAAACGTCCAGCTCCAGACCAACCTCTTGCTCGCCCCGGTGGCGGGGTATTTCGACTTGGCGTACCGGCTGGTCGCGCGGTCGGTGCCGGGCGTGGCGTGCGAACCGCAAGACCTCGGCGGGCCGCGCGACGTCGGCGACGGGACCTACGGGGCGCTGGGCTTGGCGTGCACCGAACTGCTCTGCCCGCACAGCGTGTTGCGGGAGACCGACAAGGCGATGTGGCGGGCGGCGACGTCGCCGGATGACGATCCGGTGTGCATGCAGCTCTACGGCAGCGACCCCGACATCCTCGCCGAGGCGGCGCGCTGGGCCGAGGGACGGGGGGCGACGGTCATCGACATCAACATGGGCTGCCCGGTCGACAAGGTCACCAAGAAGCACGGCGGGTCCAAGCTGCTCTGCGACCCCAGCCACGCGGTCGCGGTGGCTCAAGCCTGCGTCGACGCGGTGAGCGTTCCCGTGACCGCGAAGATCCGTCTGGGCTGGGACGACACCTGCCTCGTCATGGATTCGCTGCCCGCCCGGCTGTGCGACGTCGGCATCCAGATGATCACGGTGCACGGCCGAACGACCGCGATGAAGTTCAAACCCAGCGTCCGGCTCGACGGCATCGCCGCGACGGTCGAAGGCGTGAAAAAGTTTCACCCCGACATCCCCGTGATCGGAAATGGTGACATCCAAGTTCCGGGGGACGCCGAGCGGATGATCGAAGTCACCGGCTGCGACGGCGTCATGGTCGCCCGCGGGGCGATGGGTCAGCCCTGGCTGTTCCGCGACATCGCCTACCGCCTCGCGACCGGCCGAGACGCGCCGCCACTCCCGCGGATCGACCGGGCCCAGTTGGTGCTGGACCACTTCGAGAACCTCGTGAAGTACCGCGACGAAGCGGTCGCCCTGCGGACGATCAAGACCCGCATCAGCAAGTACTCGGCCCACCTTCAGCCGTGGCCGGGCCTGCGGCGGGATGTCCAGCCGATCGCGGACGCCGAGCAGTTCCGCGACTTCTGGCGTCGCGGCATGGAAAAGTTGGTGGACGAACCCGCGGCGGTGGCGACGTAAAACATCCCGGGGGTCTTCATTAAGCGTTGCGTCGGCGCGTGAAATCACGCAGACTATCGTTTTGACGATTTCGCTCATTCGCAAGGCCGCCCCATGAGTTTCATCACCGACGACTTCCTGCTGACCAACGAGCCCGCCCGCCGGCTGTACCACGACCACGCCGCGGCGATGCCGATCTACGATTATCACTGCCACCTGCCCCCGGCCGACCTCGCGGCCAACCGCACGTTCGGCAACCTGTTCGAGGCTTGGCTGGAAGGCGACCACTACAAGTGGCGGGCGATGCGGGCCAACGGCACCCCGGAGCAGTATTGCACCGGGAAGGCTGAGCCTTACGAAAAATTCGTCGCGTTCGCCAAGACCGTGCCGCACACGATCCGCAACCCGCTCTACCACTGGACCCACCTCGAACTCCAGCGCTATTTCGGCATCGACCTGCTGCTCAACGAAGACACCGCACAGGAAGTCTGGGACGAAGCCAACCGCCAACTCGCCGCGATGCCCGTGTCGTCGATCCTGCAGAAGTTCGACGTCGCGGTCATCGGCACCACCGACGCCCCGGCCGACGACCTGAAACGGCACCAGCAGATCGCCACGTCCGACACCTTCCCCAAGACCGCGGTGTACCCCGCGTTCCGCCCCGATAAGGCCCACGACCTCTCCGACCAAAAAGCGTGGAACGCCACCGTGGACGCGATCGCCGAGGCTGCCGGCGTCGGCAAACTCCGCAAACTCGACGACTTGCTCGACGCGTTGAGCAAACGCCACGCGTTCTTCCATGAGAAGGGCTGCCGACTGTCGGACCACGGGCTGACGCACCTGCCCGCCCACGAATGCTCCAAACGGCAGGCCGAGGACATCTTCCTCCGCGCCCGCGGCGAAGACCCGGACTTCGACGACGCCCACGACGATGTGCATTACCACGACGCGCCTAAGGCCGGCGACCAGGAACGCTTCACCAGCTTCATGATGCGGTTCTTCGGCCACCTCGACCACGCCGCCGGCTGGACACACCAGTTGCACCTGGGCGCGATGCGCAACAACAACGGCTGGGCGATGGAACACCTGGGCCCCGACACCGGCTACGACTCTATCGGCGACGATCGCCAGGGGCCGGGCCTGCGTCGCCACCTCGGGACGCTGGCCGGCGATGAAAAAATGCCCAAGACGATCCTCTACAACCACAACCCCAACGACAACTACCTCTTCGCCACGATGGCGGGCAACTACCAGGACGCCAGCCAACCCGGCAAGGTACAGTTCGGCAGCGGGTGGTGGTTCCTCGATCAGAAAGACGGGATGACCTGGCAGATGAACGCGTTGTCGAACCTCGGGCTGCTCACCCGCTTCGTCGGCATGTTGACCGATTCGCGCAGCTTCCTGAGTTATCCGCGACACGAATACTTCCGCCGGCTGCTGTGCGACTTGTTGGGGCAAGACGTCGTGAAGGGCGAGTTGCCGGATGACTTGGACATGCTCGGCGAAGTGGTGCGGAACATCTGCTTCAACAACGCGGCCGGGTATTTTGGGATGGCGTTGCGCGGGCGGTAGATGGAGAGGGTTGCGGAAACCGTAGGCCGCGGCGGCCCCGGGTCACTGACCCGGGGCTAAAGTTGGGTATGGCCGAGACGGAAACGATTTTCTATGACGGCGACTGCGGGCTATGTCACCGCGGGGTGAAGTTTGTGGTCCGCCGCGATCGCGACGCGGGGCGTTTCTCGTACGCGCCGCTCGGCGGAGAGACGTTTACGCGGGAGTTGTCCGCCGAGCAGCGGGCGGCGTTGCCCGATTCGATCGTGGTGCTCACCGCCGACGGCCGACGGCTGACCCGGTCCGAGGCGACCCGGCACATCCTGCAGCGGCTCGGCGGGGTGTGGGCGGTGGCCGCCGCGCTCATGGGCGTGGTGCCGCGGGTGCTGCGCGACTGGGGGTATCGAGGCGTCGCGTCGATCCGACATCGAATATTCAAGAAGCCCGCCGGGGCGTGTCCGGTGCTGCCCGAAGACCTGCGTAAACGATTCTTGCCTTGAACTAATTTAGCCCCGGGGCAATGACCCGGGGCCGCCACGGCAAGGACGCACGCCGCGGCACTGGGATCGGTCAGGACCCGGATAGATCGCCCAAAGAAGTGAAGTTCATCCACGGCCGCGGGTCACCCGGTAGAATCTCGCGTCTGATGACGACCACCGCCCCGACCGCCAATTTCTACGACGTGATGGCCGAGCGCGGCCTCGTCGCGCAGTGCACCGACTCGGAAGACGGCATCCGCCAACGGCTGTCCTCGCCGGTGACGGCGTATTGCGGTTTCGACCCCACGGCCGACTCGCTGCACGTCGGCAACCTTGTGCCGATCATGGGTCTGGCCCACCTGCAACGCTGCGGCCACCGGCCGTTGGTGGTGGTCGGCGGCGCGACCGGGATGGTCGGCGATCCGTCGGGCAAGTCCGAAGCTCGCAACATGCTCGACGAGCCGACGCTGCGCCATAACGCCGACGCGATCGCGAAACAGATCGGAAGGTTTCTCCGCTTCAGCGACGGCAACACGCCGAGCGACGATGACCCGACCGGGGCGCTGATGGTCAACAACTACGACTGGATCGGCCCGCTGACCTGGCTGGAAGTCCTCCGCGACGTCGGCAGCAAGATGAGCGTCAACCGCATGATCGGGATGGAGTCGGTCAAGCAACGCATGTCCGGCGATGGGGACGGGATTTCGTACCTCGAATTCAGTTACATGCTGCTCCAAGCCTACGACTTCACGCACTTGTTCGAGCACCACCACTGCACCTTGCAGATCGGCGGGCAGGACCAGTGGGGCAATATCGTGATGGGCATTGAACTTGGGCGCAAGCTCCACGACGCGGACCTGGCCGGGCTGACCTTCCCGCTGGTCACCAAGTCCGACGGCGGGAAGTTCGGCAAGAGCGAAGCGGGCAACGTTTGGCTCGACGCGGAGCGCACGTCGCCGTTCGAGTTTTATCAGTTCTGGCGTAACGTCGCGGACGCCGACGTCGGGCGTTACCTGGGCTACTTCACGTTTTTGCCGATGGACGAAGTCAACGCGTTGGCCTCGGCTGAGGGTAAGGCGATCAACGAATCGAAGGTGCGGCTGGCCTACGAAGTCACCAAGCTGGTGCACGGCGAGGACGAGGCCAACGCGGCCCGCGACGCGGCGAGTAAAGCGTTCAGTGCCGCCGCCGACACCAGCGGCGACTCGATCCCCAGCGCCACCCTCTCGGCCGACGAACTCGCCGCAGGCCCGAGCGTGCTGGACCTGCTGGTCACCGCAGGGCTGGCCAAGTCCAAAGGCGAGGCCCGCCGACTGGTTCAGGGCGGCGGCGTGAAGGTGCACGACACGAAGATCGCCGACATCGGGCATACTGTGAACGATGCCGACGCCCCGGACGGCTACGTCCTGCTGCGGGCCGGCAAAAAACGCCTGTTTCGTTTTGACGTGAATTAAAGTTGTCCATGCCCTCCGACCAACCCCACATCCCCGAACGCAGCTTCGGCAAAGACTTCAAAACGTTTTTCGTCCGGGGCTTGGCGATCCTGCTGCCCACGGTATTGACGATCTGGGTGTTGGCTTTTGCCTACCAGTTCGTGAACCAGAACATCGCGGGCCCGATCAACGCCGGGGTGCGGGCGGCGGTGATCCAGTTTTCGAGTTGGCCGCAGCCGGTGGATAGCGACTTTATTGATACGTACGACACGTTGCCGCTGTCCCGCAAACAAGCGTGGGACGCCGAACTCAGCGAGCAAAAAGAGGCGATGGATAAGCCGTTTGTGGAATCTGGCCTACCGGGTCGTCCACCAAGCGAGCGGCTGAGTGATCGGGTGCTTAACAGCATGCGGCTCGAATGGCAGAAGACTCAAGACGACCTGATCTTCGAAGCCCGCCTGCACGCATTCGAAAACAAGTGGAACGCCATCACCGTCGGCTCGTTCCGCGTACTCAACCTCATCGGCATCGTCCTCGCGATCGTCCTCATCTATATCGCCGGGGTCTTGGTCACCAGTTTCATCGGCCGACGCTTCTACCGTATGGGCGAAAACCTCATCGCCCGCGTCCCGCTGATCCGCAACGTCTACCCCGCGGTCAAACAGGTCACCGACTTCTTCTTCTCCAGCGACACCGACGACAAGATCAACTTCAACCGCGTGGTCGCGGTGCAGTACCCCCGCAAGGGGCTGTGGTCCGTCGGCCTCGTGACCGGCGACACCATGAAACTCATCGAAGAAACCGCCGGGCAGCGCTGCCTCACCGTCTTCGTGCCCAGCAGCCCGACGCCGTTCACCGGCTACGTGATCACCGTGCCCAAGACCGACACCATCGACCTGCCCATCAGCGTCGAAGAAGCGCTCAAGTTCGCGGTCTCCGGCGGCGTCGTCATCCCCCAGAATCAAGTCATCGACCGGCCCGGGGCCGACCAGATGGTCCTGCCGGGCACCGAAGACACGGCCGACCACCAAGCCCCCGCTCAACCCGAATCGAGCTAACTGGCTCCCGATTCTTCCGGGTGGCTGGCATCCGGTTGCACACCAGCCGTAACCCCAAGAATGACCACGCCCGATTCGGCAACGCGCCGTACGGTTTGGTATAAACGTGGCCATCTGCCCGAACCTCCGAGAGCCGACATGAAACTCAGCGATTTTGTGATTTCCGACGCGATCCTGCCCGAACTGCAATCCACCCTGCGTGACGAAGTGATCGCCGAGTTGGTGGATGCCTTGATCGCCGCCGGCGCCGCCCCCGCGGACCTCAAGGACACCCTGATCGTCGAGATCCTCAAACGCGAGAAGAACGGCTCGACCGGCTTCGGCAAGGGCGTGGCCATCCCCCACGTCAAGCACGAAAAAATCGAAAAAGTCGCCGCCGCCATCGGCATCAGCCAGGCGGGCGTGGACTACAACGCGCTCGACAAGCAGCCGGTCTATTCGATCTTCATGCTGCTCTCGCCCGCCGACCAGCCCGACCAGCACCTGCACGCGATGGAAAACATCTTCGCGAACCTGCAGAACGACACCTTCCGCAGCTTCCTGCGTCAGGCCCAAGACCACGACGCCGTCGTCACCCTGCTCGCCGAAGCCGACGCGAAGGAACTCTGAAAACACTTGGCGATTTTGTGATTGGGTGATTTAGCGATTGGTGCCATGCCCCACCACGATTCGCCCATCCGCCGCCGCTTGCGTCTTCCAATCGCCCAATCACGAAATCGCTAAATCACCAAATCTTCCAATGCCCTCCGCTTCCGCCAACCTGACGATCAGCAACCGCTTGGGCCTCCACGCCCGGCCCGCGATGTCGCTGGTCGACACCGCCAGCGGATTCTCCAGCGACATCAAGATCGCCAAAGGGGCCCAAGTCGTCGACGCCAAGAGCATCATGCAACTCATGATGCTCGCCGCGACCAAAGTCACCGAACTTACCGTCACCGCCGACGGCCCCGTCTCCGAGCAAGCCGTCGCCTCGATCACGGCGTTGGTCGATTCATAA
>JBCCST010000032.1:0-38520 GCA_039199695.1 Planctomycetota bacterium
GCGACGACGTGATCCTCCCGCCGCTGGAAGAGAACCAGCCCGTCGGCCCGCTGGACCTGACGCCGACGCAGCACTTCACCAGCCCGCCGGCGCGGTTTAACGAGGCGTCGCTGCAGAAGAAGCTTGAAGAAGAAGGCATCGGCCGGCCGTCAACTTACGCCGCGATCATCAGCACGATCCAGGACCGCAAATACGTCGAAACCCTCACGCCCCGCGACAAACGGCTCAAAGCCACCGACATGGGCATGGTCGTCACCGACAAACTCATCGAAGCGTTCCCCACCATCATGGACGTGGGCTACACCCGCGAGATGGAGGCCCACCTCGACGAGATCGAATCCGAAAACAAAGATTGGCGGGACACCCTCGCCGAGTTCTACGACCCGTTCAAGATCAAACTCGAGAACGCCCACGAGACGATGACCCACGCCAAGGCGGTCAGCGAACCCGCTCCGCACATCTGCCCGCTCTGCGGCAGCGCGACCGAGTACCGCTTCGGCCGCAACGGCCGCTTCCTCTCCTGCACCGCGTTCAACGTCCCCCCCGTCGAGGTCAAACCCGAGGGCCACGACGCCCCCGAGTCCGGCGGCCCCTGGTGGCTGCACAAAGGCAAAGGCAAAGCCCGCCCCAAAGTGCTCAGCGAGAACGGCCAGGAGAAAATCTTGTGGTCCAAACTTGAGAAACACGACAAGGAAAAGTTCCAGCAACTCAGCGACGAGATGCCCGAGCCTTGCAAGTACGCCGCCCCCATCGACGCCGAGGGCAACCCGATGGAGCCCGAGCTCACCGACATCCTCTGTCCCGAAGACGGCCAACCCATGATCCGCCGCACCGGCCGGTTCGGGCCGTTCCTCGCCTCGTCGAACTACCCCGAAGTCCAGTACATCATCAAGCTCGATCCCAAGAAGGGCCACGTCGTCCTGCCCAAAGCCCCGCCGATGACCACCGACATCGTCTGCCCCACCTGCGGCGACGAGACCGGAGCCACGCTGTATTGCCGCGACTCTAAGCGGGGCTTATGGCTGAGTTGTTCGCGCTTCCCCAAATGCCGCGGAAGGCTGGGCTTCAACAAACTCGACGAAAAAGTCCAGACGGATCTCGAGAAGAAGTGGAAAGCCCACCTCAAAGCGAACCCCATCCCCGAGATCCGCACCGCCTCGGGCCACGTCATCACCGAAGACGAAGAGTACCACCCCATCGTCGCGGGCCAGGAACCGGTCGATGAAACCTCCGACGCGGGCGAACTCGACGCGGCCTGATCACCCGGGATACGACGGACACGCCCGGCACCGCCGCGATTTATGATGCGGGGATGAACGCACCCAATCTCCTGATGATCTTGATCGACGACCTGGGCTGGGCGGACCTGGGTTGCTACGGCAGTTCTTTCTACGAAACACCAAACCTCGACCGCTTCGCCCAGCAAGGCCTGCGGTTCACCGACGCCTACGCCGCGGCCCCCGTCTGTTCGCCGACGCGGGCCGCGCTGCTGTCGGGCAAACACCCCGCCCGGGTCGGCGTCACCCAATACATCGGCGGCCACGCGGTCGGCCAACTCCAAGACGTCCCCTACTTCCATCAACTCCCCGCCAACGAACGTAGCCTCGCCACCGCGCTCCGCGAAGACGGCGGGTACCAGACCTGGCACGTCGGGAAGTGGCACCTGGGCGAAGGCCAAACCTCGCCGGAAAACCACGGCTTCGACGTCAACGTCGGCGGCTGCGGCTGGGGCGCCCCGAAGCACGGCTACTTCAGCCCGTATCGCTGCCCCACCCTCGACGACGGGCCCGCCGGCGAATACCTCACCGACCGCATCACCGACGAAGCGATCAAGCTGCTCGAGCAACGCGATACCGATCGGCCGTTCTTCCTGAACCTCTGGCACTACGCGGTGCATACGCCGATCCAAGCCCCACAAAAACTCATTGATAAATATGTCGAAAAGGCCAAGCAACTCGGGCTTGATCCCGAAGGGCCGCTACAAATTGGCGATCACTTTGCTTGCGATCACAAGAAGCATCTACGGATCGAACGGCGGACGGTGCAGTCTCATGCGGCTTACGCCGCGATGATCGAAAACCTCGACACGAACCTCGGCCGGGTGTTCGCCGCGTTGGACCGACTCGGCGTCGCCGACAACACGCTGGTCGTGTTCACCTCCGACAACGGCGGGCTGGCGACGGCCGAGGGTTCGCCGACCTGCAACGCCCCGATGGCCGAGGGTAAAGGGTGGATGCGTGAAGGCGGTAACCGCGTCTGTCAGCTCGCCCGCTGGCCGGGCGTGATCGCCCCCGGAAGTGAAACCTCGGTTCCCGTCGTGACGACGGACCTGTACCCCACCTTCCTCGACGCCGCGGGCCTGCCCGCCCAACCACTACAGCACATCGACGGTCACTCGCTTTTACCATTGTTGCAAGGTCAGAACGGCCCGGACCGCGACGCGATTTATTGGCATTACCCGCACTATTCCAACCAGGGCGACACGCCCGCCGGAGCGGTCCGGGCCGGGCGCTACAAGCTGATCGAACACTTCGAGGACGGCCGGCTCGAACTGTTTGATCTCGCCAACGACATATCCGAAGCGCGCAACCTCGCCGACGAAGAGCCAGACCGGGCCGCGGCGCTACACCGACAACTCATCGGCTGGCGTAACGAGATCGACGCGTTGATCCCCAAAACCAACCCGAACTGGAAGCCGTATACGCCGACAGTCAACGACGACCCGGCCGAGGTCTAGCCTGGCGACACCGTGTTAACGGCCCGGCTCAAGCGCAAAACACCATTTACAACGACACGCCAGCCGTCGCGTTTACCGCAAATAGATAAATGACTTAGTCCGGCAAATCGTAGCGCGTGAGTAATTCGACGATTTGCGGTTGATTCGGATTCAGCCGCAAACTGCTGCGCCAGGTCGCGAGCGCTTCGTGGAGCTTCGCTTTGCGACGCAGGTTGCGCTGCTGCAGGTAGTCGGTCAGCAAACACGCGCCCAAGCCGTTGAGCGCCGCGGTCTCGTTGGGGTCGTAGACCAACGATCGGCGGTAGTGCTGCATCGAATTATCGAAGTCGTACACACGGAACAACGCGTAACCCATCCGCTCGTGGGCGACGGCGCTGGGGAACTGGCGGACCAGCTCGGCGAGGGTGTTGACCGCGCGTTGGAAGTTGCCGAGCTTCAGGTGCGTGTCGCCCATGCCCAGGAGGACCGGCGCGTCGAGTTCGCCGATCTCGGTCGCGGTGCGGTAGGCCGAGAGCGATTCTTCGTATCGGCCCAGGATGGAATACGTCACCGCGAGGTTGCACCACGCCGGCTGCGAGCCGGGCTGGAGTTCGACGGCCCGCTCGGCGTGGGGCAGCGACAAATCGGGTCGGCCGACCTGGAGGTACGCGGTCGCCAGATCGCGGTGGGTGTTGGGGTCGTCGGGGTCCAGTTCGAGGGCGCGTTGGTATTCCTGGATCGCCTCGCCGATCTCGCCGAGGACCTGCTGCATCAGGCCGAGGAAGTACCGGGCGTCGCCCCGGGTGTTGTCCATGCCCACGGCCTTGCGGTAGGTGTCGCGGGCTTGTTCGTATTGCTCCCGGGCGTGCTGCACCGAGCCGATGCCCATGACCGCGTCGACCGAACGCGGGTTGTCTTCGAGGGCGCGGTTGAACTCGAGCAGCGCCGCGTTGAGTTGGCCGTTGTCCTTGAGGATTTGGCCGGCGCGGACCCGTTGGTCGGCGGTCACGCTCGCCGGCCGGGGGTTGTTGTCGGTCGCCGCGGCGTTGCCGCCCGCGCGGCTGGCGGCACCCGGCGCACAACCCCCAACGGTCAGCAGGGCGAGCGTCACCACGACAGCGAGCGTGGTCGGCAACAGTCGGGCGGATAGGCGGCGAGTTCGAATCATTGAAGTGTCATTATCGGCAAGCTTTAAGTCTGTACTCAAGCACGGAGATCGTAGAGTAAAACCAAGGAACGAGGCATTTTCAACAGACGAGACTTACGGGCCTTAACTCCTCCCCCTTGAGGGGGAGGCCGGGTGGGGGTGCTGGGTGGTGATTTGATTGCGGGGGGATGGCACCCTCCCCCAACCCCTCCCTCAAGGGAGGGGAATGAAACAATCATCGCGTTCGTTCTTTCACTTGTCGCAAATAATCCTCGACGCGGCACGGGGCGGTCGGTACGTTGAAGCAAGATTCTGGCTTCCTACCGTCTGCGGGAAGTTTTCGGAAAGAGTCTCGTCCGCCATGCCGGCCGCCCCGCCGTGACCCCGGCCCTGAGACGTTCGTTACGTCCCGGCCGACCCGCGTGTTCGCCCCCGTCGCGTGCCGCCGAACCGACCACTCCTGTTATTTTTCATTCCTGATTCGATCCCCGTCGCTCGGCCCGTCTCGCTTGGTTTCTGGCCCACACGCCAACTCGTTGCCGCTGTCCCCGATGGTTGTCCGCTGCTCCCCAGCGCTACAGCCAACCCGGCGGGGTGCGGCGCATGTGCTCGACTTCAATTCAAACTCGAAGGAGTTTTTGCATGACGGATTCACAAGTTTCAAAACGCCACGCCGGCTTCACCGCGATCGATCTGATCGTCGTCGTCGCGGTGGTGCTGATCGTCTCGGCATTGGTGGCGGTGATGCTGCCTATGCTGGGTTCGCGGGGCGGCGGCAGCCGCATGATGATGAATAACGTCCAACTCCGTGGCATCCACCAAGGCTTTGTCACGTTCGCCCAATCCAACAAGATCGGCGGCAGCGACGGCTACTTCCCCGGCCTCGACGGCTCGGGCCAAGTCGTCCCCGACGGGCCCAGTACCTTCTACTCCGGCGACGGCACCCACCCCGCCGCCCGCCTGGTCATGCTGCTCAACGGCAACTATTTCACCCCCGAATACATGATCAACCCCGCCGACATTCAGGCCCAGGAAGTCGAATTCATGGGGCCGGCGAGCGAGTACGAACGACTCGACAACTCGCATTTTTCCTACGCCATGCTCGGACTCGCCGAGGCCTTAGCGAAAGACGACGAGGGTAACTTCGCCGCGGGCGATGACACCCGCGCAGTGGAATGGCGGGAAACCCTCAACACCAGCGCCATCGTCATGAGCGACCGGGCCATCGGCACCGGCCGGGCCGACCTGTCCAGCGTCTGGACGGACGCCGGAAGCGGCGACTGGCGCGGCGGCGTGGTCCACAACGACAACAGCACCATGTTCGAAACCACCGCCGAGTTCGAGCAGACTAAATATGGCAACGCGTTGGCGAATGCGTTCGACCACATCTTCGAAGACGCCCCGGCCGAGTCCGACGCGTTGATGGTGTTCGAGGACGCGACCACGGCGTATAGTGCCGATTGATGTTTTGACGGTCTGGCCGAAAGGCCCGGCCGTCGTTTACTGATGTCGTTTTGGAAAATACGAGATGCCGACCCGTAATCAACGATACGGATTTAATTTAGTCGGTTTGCTGATCGCGATCACCCTGATCGCTATCGCAATCGCACTGATTCTTCCCATGATGGGCGGTGCGCGGCGAACGGCCCGCAGTATGTCGAACAACACGCAGGTGCGTGGCATACACCAAAGTTTCGTGACCTTCGCCCAGTCCAACAAAGTGGCTGACCAGGACGGCTTCTTCCCGGGATTGGATCGCCACGGCGCGATCGTGGCCGACGGCGAAGCCACCGGATTCTCAGGCAGCGGCGCCACGCCCGGTTCGCGGATGTGGATGCTACTGGAAGGCCATTTTTTCACACCGGACTACATCCTTAATCCTGCTGATACGCGGGCGATTGAAGTCGGACTTCTGACAGATTCGCAGCACTATGCATCAGTAAAGCCAGAAAACTATTCCTACGCGGTGCATTTCATCACGGGAACAGTGAACGAAACCACGGAGTGGTCAGAGACATTGAACGGCAACGCTATCGTGCTTTCAGATCGCGCCATAGGCACCAACCCGAGCGATATCTCTAGCGTTTGGACCGATCCCCGAAGCGGTGATTGGCGTGGAGGAGTAACCAAGAACGACAACAGCTCCACATTTGAAACGAAGCACATATTTGCTGATACGCAATACGGCGAAGGCGATGATAATCCACGCGATGACCTTTTTGCCGACGACCACGACGCGGACGACGCGTTTCTGGTTCACGAGGACGCGGTCACGGCGTATAGCGCGGATTGATGTTGTTGCTTGAGTTGGCCGTAACGCCCGGGGGTGGCCACCCCGGAGCTTTGGGCGATGGTCAGATATCGAAGTACATGCAGAACTCAAACGGGTGCGGGCGCTGGCGGAGTGCGTGCACTTCTTCTTCGCGCTTGTACTTGATCCAATAGTGGATGACGTCGTCGGTGAACACGCCGCCCTGCAAGAGGAAGTCGTGGTCGGCGGCGAGAGCGTCGAGCGCTTCGGACAGCTCGGCCGGGGCAGCGGGGATGGCGCTGCGTTCGGCGGGTTCGAGGTCGTAGAGGTCTTTGTCCAGCGGATCGCCGGGGTCGATCTTGTTTTGGATACCGTCGATCGCGGCCATGAGGATCGCGCTGAACGCCAGGTACGGGTTACACGAGCTGTCGGGCGTGCGGAATTCGAGTCGGCGGGTCTCGTCTTTTTGGGAGTACTGCGGGATGCGGATCGCGGCGCTGCGGTTGCGGGACGAGTAGGTCAGGTTGACCGGGGCTTCGTAGCCGGGGACAAGGCGTTTGTAGCTATTGGTAGTCGGGTTGGTGAAGGCGAGCAGGGCCGGGGCGTGTTTGAGGATGCCGCCGATGGCGTAGAGGCCCATCTGCGAGAAGCCGCCGTAGCGTCGCCCGGCAAACAAATTCTTGTTGCCCTTCCACAGCGAGAAGTGGCAGTGCATCCCGCTGCCGTTGTCTTCGAACAGCGGCTTGGGCATGAACGTCGCGGTCTTGCCGTAGCGGGCCGCGACGTTCTTGACGATGTACTTGTAGAGCATGCAGGAGTCGGCCATGTGGACCAGTTCCTGGTAGCGCAGGTCGATCTCGGCCTGGCCGCCGGTGGCGACTTCGTGGTGGTGGCATTCGACGGGCATGCCCATGTCCTGCATGATCGCCGACATCTCGCTGCGCAGGTCGTGCATCGTGTCCATCGGCGGGCAGGGGAAGTAGCCCTCACGCTGCCGGACTTGGTTCCCGAGGTTCGCGGGGGACTGCTTGCCCCGGTTCCAGATGCCCTCGGCCGAGTCGACCATGTAGCCCGCGTGGTTGATGCCCTGGTCGTACTGCACCTGGTCGAACACGAAGAACTCGAGCTCGGGGCCGAAGAACGCCTTGTCCGCCAGCTTGGATTCCTTGAGGTACTTCGCCGCCTTGCGGCCGATGCTGCGCGGGTCGCGGCTGTAGCTCTTCTTGGTGATCGGGTCTTTGATGTCGCAGATCAGGCTCAGCGTCTTGCGTTCGTAGAACGGGTCGATCTTCGCGGTGTCGGCGACGGGGACGATGAGCATGTCGCTCTCGTTGATCGCCTTCCAGCCGCGGATCGACGAGCCGTCGAACCCGAAGCCGTGCTCGAAGGCTTCTTCGGTGAGCTCGGTGACGGGGTAGGTCGTGTGCTGCCAGAGGCCGGGGAAGTCCATGAACCGGCAATCGATGAACTCGATCTTCTGGGTCTTGACGAGTTGGAGGACTTGCTTGGGGGTCATGGCGGAACCAGTGATGAGTGACGAGTGAACCGTGATGAGTGTTCTGGGTGGCGGGGCGTAGGGTTGGCCTCAGTGCCCGGCCGACTCAACGCCGAGCTTAGGCTTGATCGCGGCGAGCAGTTCGGCAAGAGTCTTGTCGTCTTTCGCCTCGGCGTTGAGACGCAAGAGCGGTTCGGTGTTGCTGGCCCGGACGTTGAACCAGAAACCTTTGTTGTCCCAAAGGTCGATGGACACGCCGTCGAGCTCCATGATGTCGGCGCCCTGGTCGCCGTAGGTTTGTTTGAGGTCGGCGAGGGTGCCCTCTTTGTCGTCATTTTCGAAGTTGATCTCGCCGGACTGCGGGTACTTGCGGAACGGGGCCATGAGGTCCGAGAGTTTTTCGTCCTGCTGGCTGAGCACGTTGAGCGCGGCGGCGAGGGTGATCGCGCCCGAGTCGGCGAAGCTGTTGTTCTTGAAGTAGAAGTGGCCCGAGAGTTCGCCGCCGAAGATGCCGTCGGTCTCGCGGAGCTTGGCTTTGAGGTTGACGTGGCCGACCTTGGCGATGGCGGGCGTGCCGCCGAGGGCTTCGATGGTTTCGGGGACGACTTTGGACGAGCGCAGGTCATAGACGATGGCGCTACCGGGCTGCTCTTGCAGGAAGTGGTCGGCCAGCCAGGCGGTGAGGTGGTCGCAGCCGCACAACTCGCTGGCGTCGTCCACCAACATGCAGCGGTCGGCGTCGCCGTCGAAACACGCACCCAAATCGGCGCTGTGCTTCTGCACGCCGTCCTGCGTGGGCACCATGTTCTCGGCGACGAGGGGGTTGGGTTCGTGGGCCCAGTCGTCGGTCCACTCGGTGTTGGCGGTGATGACTTCGAGGTTGGGGACGTTGGAGAAGACCTTGTCGAGCAGCTCGATGCCGCAGCCGTTGGACGCGTCGACGAAGAGTTTCAGCGGGCGCTTGAGTTCGCCCATGAAGCCGAGGATGTGGGCGCGGTAGGCGTCCCAGACGTCGGCCTCTTCGTAACCGCCCACCGGCTCGGGGCAGTCGCCTTCGAGGCCGCGGGCGATGGCTTCGATTTCTTTCAATCCGGTGTCAGCGCCGACGGGCTTGGCGCCCTCGCGGCTGATCTTGAAGCCGATGTACTCGATGGGGTTGTGCGACGCGGTGCACTGCACGCCACCAACGCCGCCGAGGTGGGGGATGGCGAAGTACTGGATCGACGTGTCGCATCGGCCCAGGTCGACCACGTCCATGCCCGCGGCGCGGATGCCTTTGATCAGCGCCTCCGCCATGCTCGGGGCGGCGGGCCGGTGGTCGCGGGAGACGACCAGCTTGCCCGGGCCGTTCTGCTCTTTGAGGTATTGGGCGGTGGCGTAGCCGACCTTCCAGCCGGCGTCTTCGTTGAGCGGATCGGGGTAGAGGGCGCGGACGTCGTAGGCTTTGAAGATCTTGCCGAGCATGGAGGTTCCTGGGCTTTTTGGGGTGAGCAAAACGGGCGGTCTTGGGGTTGAGGCGGCGCTTGAAGCGACCCCAACCCGCGGTGCACGATGATAACGGCGCGGCCCGGCAGTCGCGACCGCTCCGCGAGGGCCGGCCAAGGGTTTGACGCCTTTTTCATCTTCGTGAACCGCCTTTTTCGCCGTGAACTTGAATCCGTGTCCCGCCGCGCCGACACTGTATCGATGGACAAGCGTTTTCTGATGGTTGGCACGGGCCTCGTCGCGGCGATCGCGGTCGTCACGCTGGCGATCCTCCTGGGCGGGCCCCGCCAGTCGACCACCGGCGGCCCCCTGCCCCCGCCGCCCAACATCACCAACCGCGGCATCACCGCCGAGGACCTGGACCGCCCACGCGTCGGCATCCAGGACCCCGTCGAGGTCATCCGCGAGTTCGAGATCTTCCGCGAAGACGGCGACACCGTCACCGTCTTCTCCGGCGATCAGGTCGTCCCCCAACCCAACTTCGTCTCCGACGTCGTCCGCCCCACCGCCGAGGTCTATTCGTCGAGCCGCCGTGTCCTGATCATCACCGCCGACACCGGCCGGTTCTACCACCCCGGCAACGAACCGACCCGCGGCGAGTTCCACCGCAACACCGTCGTCACCCAATACCAAGCCCCCGACGGCGAAACCCTCGACCTCAACTCCGACCGCCACGTCCAGTTCCGCCTCTACCTCGACGACCTGACCCGGTTCAACCGCGAGAACGGCAACATCCAGTCGTCCGGCCCGGTCCACCTCGTCGGCCCCACCCTCGACTTCACCGGCCGAGGCCTAGACCTAACCTTTAACCTGCTCGACCAACGCGTCGAACAACTCATCATCGAACGCGGCGACCAGCTACGCCTCGCCCAAAACTCATCCCTCACCACGACCGCGCCGAACAACACCACGCCGACCCCGCCCCAAGCGGCGGAGCCCGATGACCAAGCGGCCGACCCACCCGGTTCCGCCGACCCGGCCCAGGCCTACCGCGTCACGCTCTACGACAACCTCGACATCCTCGTCGGCCCCGACGCCACCACCCTCGCCGGCGACCGCCTCGATGTTCTGTTCACCCTCGCGTCCCAAAGCGACGCCGCGGATGAAAGCACCGCGCTCAAACCTCACGCCAACCCCAACCATGGGTTCAGCAAAACGCAACCCCAAATCGACCACGCATCGCTTGAGTACATCTCCACGGCTGCACCTGCGATCGCCACTAACCCACGTTCCTTGCTCACCCCCGCGCCCGACGACATCGTCGTCAAGTGGACCGGCCGACTCGAACTCAACCCGATCCGCCGGAGGTTCGCCCCGAACCACCCGCAAGCCGACGAAGAAGGGTACGTCGTGTTCGACGACGCCCCCGCCCCCGAACAAGCCGTCCTCACGCTCCACGGCCAACCCGCCGTGCTCAACAACCCCGCCGAGGACCAACACATCACCGCCGCGTCGGTCGGCTACCGCACCGACGACGAAGCCGTCTTCGCTCAGGGCTCCGAAGCCCACCCGCTCACGCTCAACTCCCCCGAGCTCGGCGAACTCACCGCCACGTCTCTCGCGCTCAGCCAAGCCGACGCTACCGGCCGAATCCTCGGCCCCGGCCGACTCGCCGCCGACGAGCAAGGCCTCCGCGTCAGCTTCGAAGATCGCCTCGACCTCGACTTCCACCGCCACGCCGACGACTCGCTGGCCGACCTCAAGTCCGCGACCTTCCACGGCAACGTCAACGCCGTCGCCGAGGCCGACGACCCCGAGCAACAACTCGACCTCACCAGCCCGTCCCTCGCGCTGACCCTCACCCCCGACGCCGACGGCCAGGTCCAGCCCTCGCACCTCCAAGCCCTGGGCAACGCCGACCAACCCGTCGTCGCCAAACAACCCAACACCACCTTCACCGCCGAATCCCTCGACGTCGACCTGGGCCCCAAAACCGACGTGCTGACTTCAGTCGGCACGCCCGCCTCCGAAACCCAGCCCGATTCCGATCAGATCGAGATCACCCGCCTCCGCGCCCTGGGCAACATCGCCGTCGAACTCACCGAAACCCCCGAAGGTCCCGGAAACCCCGACAACGTCACCCGGCTCACCGCCCACGCCCTCGATGCCGACCCCCGCGTCGGCCGACTCGAGCTCTTCGGGCAAAACGAGCGCTCGTTCGCCACGCTCCGCCGCGACGGCGCCGAGCTTGCCGGGGTCCACCTCATCCTCCAGGAAAACGCCCAGACCGCCGACGCCCTGGGCCCCGGCACGTTCTCCGCTGAGGTCGACGAAAACGACCCGACCGCCCGGCTCAACATCGCCTGGTCCGAATCCATGGCCTTCAACAACATCGTCGGCCGGGCCCACTTCGTCGGCAACGTCCGCTCCGCCTCCACCTCCGCGACCGACGACACCTCCCTCGACGCCCACACCCTCACCCTCGAATTCGCCCCGCAGGATTTGGCCGAAGCCCAAGACGCCGCCGCCGAGGTCAACGCCGACCCGCCCTCGGCGCTCGACCTCCGAAAGGCCCACGCCCTGGCCGACCCCGACAACGCGGACGCCCAGGTCAACTTCTCCGCCGAGACGTTCACCCCCAACGCGCCCGCCGACGCCCCCCCGCTCACCCGCATCACGCTCATCGGCCGCGAGTTGGTCTTCCTCAACCTCCCGCCCAACCTCACCAACGCCACCACCATCGACGACAACATCACTATCGAACAAGTCATCGTCCCTACCCGCGGCAAGATGCTGCTCGAAGACTACCGCACCCCCCCACCCCCCGAAAATGCGCCGGGCGAGGACGCTTTAGCGGCCGGGGGCGGCGTCGTGAACTTCGCCGGGCGCGGCGTCACCCTCTTCGCCTGGGAAGACCAACTCACCCTCGACGCCCAGGCCAACGACCTCCGCCTCGAGCAAGACGTCTACATGATCCACAACCCCGCCCCGGGAAATGATGGCGAAGCGCAGGAACCCATCCAGCTCTACGCCCAACGCCTCGTCGCCGACCTCACGGAGACCGGCGGCCTCGGCGCGTTCCTCCGCCAGGACAACGACCAGACCGCCCCCAAAGCCCAGATCCGCCGTGTGAATGCCGACGGACGCGTCAAAGTCGCCCAAGGCCCGTCCAATGTGGAGGCCGACCACCTCGAATACGTCGGCGACCAACGCCAGGTCCTGCTCTGGGCCGAGCCGCGCCGCGAAGTCGTCCTCACCCGCGAAGACCAACCCAACGGCCAAACCACCGCCAAGGCCCTCCGCTGGGACCTGGACAACGACCTCTTCACCGCCATCGACCCCGGCAGCAACATCGTGCCGGTGGAGTAGGAAGATAAACCACAGAGTCACAGAGTCACAGAGATAAGACCAACCTTCATTGGCTTGTTCTCTGTGACTCTGTGTCTCTGTGGTAAACGGTTTTTACTTCTTCGGCGGCTGATACCGCGGGAACAGGGCGTCGCCTTTTTCGATCGGCGTGCCGGGCTGCAACTGGCCCCACTGTACCCATTCGTCGATCTTGCCTTTGCCGCCATTGGCTTTCATCTGCTCGGCGTAATCACACCCGATCCGCGACCAAAACGTCTCGCACTTGTCGGGGATGAACGGCCACAACAACACCGACGAAATCCGCAACGCCTCGGCACAGTTGTAAAGAATCGTCCCGACCTCCGGCAGCTTCTCGGGGTCTTTGGCAAGAGTAAACGGGCGTTTTGCTTCTATGTACCCATCTACTTGGCCAATTACCCACAAGCCTTTTGCAGCCGCATCAGCAAGATCGATTACGGAAAAGTACACATCAAAACCTTCTAAGCTGAACAAAGACACTGTCTGGCTAAGTTCAGATGTCTTCTTGGCGTCTTGGCGACTTGGCGTCTTGGCGTCAAAATACTTCCCAATCATGTTCGAAACCCGCGACGCGGAGTTGCCGAACGTGTTCGCTAAGTCGCTGTTGTACACCTCAATGTACTTATCTTCACTGAACTCCGAGTCGGTCGTGCCGAGCGGGCCTTGGGTGCTGAGGAAGTAGCGGAGGGCGTCGAGGCCGAAGGTTTCGACTAGGGCGTTGAGGGTTTCGGGGTCGAGGAAGTTGCCGGTGGACTTGCCCATCTTCATCACGGCTTCTTCGCCGGTGTCGAGCTTGGCTTTGCTGACCCAGTAGCTGTGGCTGTAGACCTGCTTTGGCAGATTGACCCAGTCGTAGCCGTCGCATTTTTGCAGGGCCATGAGCAAGGCCGGCCAGATGCTGGCGTGGAACCAGAGGATGTCTTTGGCGATGAAGTGCGTCGCGCCGCTCTGCCAGTAGTGTCGGCGGTCGGGCGTGTCGACGTAGGTCAGGTAGTTGAACAGCGCATCGATCCAGACGTAGATCGTCTGCTCTTCGTCGTCGGGCACGGGGATGCCCCAGCCGCCGCTGCCGGTGCGGCTGATCGGCACGTCCTTGGCTTCCTTGATCCGGTTGACGATCTCGTTCTTCCGGGCGGTCGGCTGAACGAACTCGGGGTTGGCCTCGAAGTGTTCGAGTAGCGCCGGGACGTACTTCGACAGGCGGAAGAAGTAGTTCTTCTCGGATTTCTTGACCAACGGCTTGCCGTTGACCTCGGACTTGTAGTCGTTGTCCTTGGCTTTGTTTTCGGGGACGTATTCTTCCTGGCCCGCGTCGTACCAGCCGACGTACTCGCCCTCGTAGATGTCGTCCGAGTCGATCAGGGCTTTGACGTACTCGGTGACCTTGGCCTTGTGGTGGTCGGACGACGTGCGGACGAAGTCGTCGTTGGTCATCTCGAGCTTCTCGAACGTCGCGCGGAACTGCTCGGCGTTGAGGTCGGCCCATTCCTGCGGGGTCTTGCCGTGCTCGGCGGCCTTGTCGGAGACCTTGGCGGCGTGCTCGTCGACGCCGGTGAGGAAGAAGGTGTCATCCCCACGCAGGCGGTGGTAGCGGGCGACGACGTCGGCGACCATCGTCGTGTAGACGTGCCCGAGGTGGGGCTTGTCGTTGACGTAGTAGATCGGGGTGGTGACGTAGAACGTCCCTCCCCCGGAAGGGGCGGGGGCGGTGGGATCGGTCGGGTTTCCGGGGGCGGTGGTCATGGGACGGGGATTGTAAGAAAATCCGTGGCCCGCAGGGTTTTGGCGAAGGGGATTTCGGAGGGAACCACAGAGGCACCGAGGCACAGAGAAGAGTGATTCAATCCGACCTTTCTGCCTTGTCTCCGTGTCTCTGTGGTTTGCTTGGATTGATGGTCTAGATATGTCATGCGGCTATCATCCGCGTCTTGCGTGCGATCAAAGGTCAATTTTTTCTGTCGTTTACGGTCATGGGCAGCGTGCTGCCCTACCTGTCGGTGTTCTTGGCCGAGCGCGGGCTGACGATGAGTCAGATCGGGTGGGTGTTGAGCCTGACGGGGGTGGCGGTGGTGGTGACGCCGGTGGTGACCGCGGCGTTGGCCGACACGCGGGTGCAGGGGCGGACGCTGCTGGGGCTGATGTTTGCCGGGTCGGGGTTGTCGCTGGCGTGGCTGGCGGGGGCGGAAGGTTACTGGCCGATCTTGATCGCGCACGGGTTGTTCGCCTTGGCGTTTGCGCCGGTGACCTCGCTGCAGGACGGGCTGTACTTCCAGCGCTCGGCCGAGCTCGAACGCCACGGGGCCACGGCCCAGGACTACCACATCATCCGCGTCTTCGGCACGTTCGGCTTCATCGTCCCGTCACTGGTGCTGTACTTCGTGTTACGTCACGAATCCGTGGACACCGCGGCGGCGGTTTGGTGCGCCGTGGTGTGCTGCGGGGTGGGCGTGTTGAACGCGTGTCTGCTGCCGCGGACGCGGCGGGCGGAGCAGGAATCGCTAAGCCGCAAGCGGCAAGCGAAAGGTCTGCCGACCACCGCGGCGCTGCGGGCGCTCGTCGAGCCGCACATGTTGGTGTTCTGTGTCGCGATGCTGCTGATCCATCTGGCGATCACCGCGTACTACGGCTTCTATCCGGTGTACCTCACCCAAACCATCGGCCTCGACGCCCGCTGGATCGGGCTGATCTCCAACCTCGGCGTCGTCGTCGAGATCGGGTTCATGCTCGGCTTCGGCTGGTTCCTCCGCCACTGGGGCATCCGCAAGCTCATGATCGTCGGCGCCGCGTGCATGGCCGTGCGCTTTGCGCTGCTGGGCTTGCTTCCGGGGGTGGGCGTGGCGATCGGGACGCAGGCGTTTCACGGGATCATGGTGCTGGTGGTGCACGTCGCCCCGCCGATCTATCTGAATCGCCGGGCGGACGAGGCGTACCGCAACTCGATCCAGGGCTTGTACGCGATGATCGTCTACGGCACCGGCCGGGTCGCGGGCAACCTGATCGGGGGCTGGATCGCCGACGCCTCGCTAACCGCGGTGTTTGTTTACGCGATGGGCCTGACGCTGATCGCCACGGCGTTGTTCGTGTTCGCGTTTGCGGATCGCCCCAAGCCGCGGCTCGATCAAAAGCCTCAGACGACCTGATCCACCAGCAGCACCATCATCAAAGGGATGCTTTGCCAGACGCCCGGGTCCGTGCTGGCGATGAGCTGTTCGAGGTTCTCGCCTTCGAGGGAAAACACAATAAATTGCTGATCTTGCTCGACGTGCAACAACCGAAGGTTATCTAAAACCAGTTGCGCTTCGGCAGGATCGACCGTGGGATCCTCGTCGATTTTGGTTTGGACGCGTTGGATGAACTCGGGCCATAGTTCGGCCAACGCGATAGCCACCTCAACGTCGGGCATGGCCAAGACGCCGGTCATCGCGGGGCGATCACCGAGACGGAACGTCATGGCACCCATCCGAGCGCTCAACCACACCGAGACTAACCGCTCCCAAAAATCCCGCTCTTCCGGGGTCATTTCGGCTAAAGCCTTGGATTGTTCCGGGGTGATATCGGCTAAAGCTTCGGATTCTTCCGTCGGAAAAATCTCGGACAGGTCAGACATAACGAAGTAGGCCGACGCGTCGGAAGGCAGGTGTCGAAGCAAGCGATCCCACAAGGCGTGATCCACCTCGTTATTCAAAGCCGTGTCCTCATCCAAGTCGGCCGACTCGGGTTTTGCTGCAGGCGACATAGGTTCGCTCAAGACCACGCGCGACCAATGGGCATCGAGCGGCAACAGGTCCTCGAACTCGTCTTCCGAATCAATCAATTCGAGGCCGAACTGGGCTTGAGCGTGAGCATCGGGTTGGGTTGTGCGTAGAAACATCTGTAAGTTTTCAGACGATTCCGAGGTTTCGTCAGGCGAATCGGTGATCGCCACGAAATCGATGCCGTGGTCGGCGAGGATAAACTGCCGGTAGGTGATCTCTTCGAGCAAGCCCGACCAAAGCCCTTCGGTGAAGCCGCGTTGGTACTCGGCGTCGTCGCCCTCGAACGCGAGTTGATCCAGGCAGTAACCCAGCGTGGCGTGGAGGCGGTCTTCGCTGAAATCGTCGAGCCGGAAAACAAACAACGCTTCATCGGGCCCAGGTGGGGGCGTCGGCGGCAGCCAATCGATCGCCGGCTCGGGGGGCGGAGCCTCGGCGACCGCGGACGCTGCCTCCGGAGGTTCGGTGATCGGGGGTTCTTGCCCGGGGTCGCAAGCCGTGAGGCTGGCGGCAAGCAAAAACCCGGCAACGATTCGAAGTAGTGACATGGCGGGCCCGGCGGTGGATACAACAGACCCGTTTTAGAACACCGGTCGCGTTACCGCAAGACAATCACCGGTTCACCGGCTTGTCGATCACCCACGCCAAGGCGGCCTGCCAGTCTTCGTTGAGCGTTTCGTGCGCGGGGTCGCGGAGGATCTCGAGGCGGTATTCGCCCTTGGCCAAACTCGGCAAGTAAATGTGTTCGACGTTGTCGACGCGGCTGGTGCTTTGGGCGAGGTCGATGGCTTGGCCGTCGATCAAGGACACCAAACGCAGGTCGAGGTCGGCCAGGCGCGGGCCGTCGAGCCAGACGGCGACTTGTTCGCCGGTGTCTTTGCGTTTGCCGATGGCGACCCGGCCGTCGATCCGGCGGTGCCAGGTGAGCGTGAACGAAGCGGGGCCGGTGTCGACCGGCAGCTTGAGCGTGTAGTTCACCACACCGTTTTTCTTCACGGTCGGAAACGACCATCCCGCGAGGCGTTTGATTTCTTCGCCGGGCTTCGCCGGGCCCGCGGCGAGGATGCGCAGCGAGCGGTCCACGTGGACCACGCCCGCGCCGAGGTGGCTGTCGAGCGGTTGGTCGGGCAAGGGTTGCCAGCCGGCGGGCTTGGTCGCGCCGCTGAGCAGCGCGGCCTTGATCACCTCGGCCCGGTTGGCGTCGGCGTGGTCCTGCTCGACCAAACGGTCGGCCTGTTCGAGCAACAGCGCGGCGGCCGCGGAGACGACGGGCGTGGTGAAGCTGGTCATGCCGTGGGGCGCGACGAGGTCGGGCTTGGAGCGGCCCGGCAGGTCCACGGACGTCACGCCGCCCGAGCTCTTGCCGCTGGTCGTGCCGACGGCGATGGCGTTGTAGGCGCTGCCCAAAAGCGCGGGCACCGGCGTGTCGCGGCCGTTGTTGACCCCGGCAACCATGATGACGTCGCGGGTGTCGACGAGATGATCCACGCGGCGGAGGATCATGGCGGCCTGCATGTCGCCGGGCTCGCCGATCCAGGAGTGCGTGAAGACGCGGGGGGCAAAAGGCGAGTCGTCGGCGGCGACCGGCGGGCCGGTGGTGCCGGCGTTGAGAACCAGCTTGCCGAGGAAGTCGGCGGTGGTCATGCAGTGGACGACTTCGACGCCGGGCGCCAGGCCGGTGCTGCCGTAGATGATGCGGGCGGTCTGGGTGGCGTGGCCGTTGGGGTTGGACTCGCCCGAGCGGAGCGTGAACGCGACGGCGTCGTAGGCCGGGCCTTCGAGTTGCGGGCGGTAGTTGCCGAGTCCGCCCTCGACGTGGGCGAACGCGATGCCGCGACCGCTGGGCATGTTGCGGCCCAGGCGGTCGTACGCGGCTTCGTAGCCGATGACTTCGCGGATGTTCTTTCGGACCGGGCGGGCCGGCGGCGGGGTCCGGTCTTGCACCGCGTTATCGATCTGAGCGAGGGCCGCCTCGGGCACGCTGCGCAACAAACCGCCGGGCCACCACCCGGCCAACCCCGCGAACAGCACGGCCAACAAGAGCCCTCGGCCGACACGGGATGCAAAAAAATGCAGCATGCGTCTTGATTCTACGCCCCGATCTGAATCCGGTTCGTGGAGCGAAGGTCCGTGGCGGGTTATAGTGTCGGGACGATCAGGTGATGCCACTTATGCCGGTGATCACGCCTCGCGCCCGACAGGTTTCTTTCGGCCGTTTCGCGGATCGACTTGCCGAGAGGTCGGGCCAAGTCGCCGGGCCGGGAACCGCGGGCGACCCCGATGCGTCCAACCGAATCGAAACGAAAGTACGGAGACTCTCGCCATGACCCACCGCCCCGCCACGCTCGCCCCCGCCCTGCTCGCGGTGGGGTTGTCGTTCGCCCTGACGCTCACCGCCGTCCGCCCCAGCCAAGGCCAAGACGCCCCGGCGACGCCGTTCGACGCGGTCGTGTCCGGCTCGGACACCGTGATCCGCGCCGGCGGCAGCCGCGCCCACTACGAAGTCGGCAAACTCGAAGTCGGCACCCAGGTCCGCGTCGATTCCGAGCTGTTTGGCTGGTACGTGATCCCCGCCCCCGAAGGCGTGTTCTGTTTTGTCGAGCGTAAAAACGTCAACGTCCGCGGCGACGGCAGCCTCGGCGTGGTCGAAACCGACGGCACCCTGATCTACGTCGCCCACGTCACCAAAGGCCCGGCCGATAGCTACCGCAACGTGATGAGCCTCGACGCCGGGGACACCGTCGAGATCGTCGACGAGGTGAGCAACGCCTACAAGATCAAACCGCCCAAGGGCACGTTCGTCTTCCTACCTCCCGGGTCGATCGCGCCGGCCGGCGATGCGCCCGCGCCGGCTCCCGAGCCGGTGACGCCCGTCGCCGCTGAGCCCGAAGTCGTGACGCCCGAGGAGCCCGTGGTGGTCGCCCCGCCGGCAGACCCGACACCCGAGCCCGTCGTCGTGAACCCGCCGGCCCCGGTCGAGCCCGAACCCGTGGTCGCGCCCGAACCCACCCCCGAGCCCGCCCCGGCTGTCGCCGAAGTCACGTCGACCCCCGCCGAAGAGATTTCTTTTGATTCCGCGGTCGACGAACCCGCCGCCGCCCCCGTGGTCGTTGAACCCATAGACCTGCTCAACGATCCGATGGTCGAGGTGCCGTTGCCCGACGTCGCGGTCGAGACGCAGGCGTCCAACGAGATGTTGCGGGCCGTGGAAGTGGCGATGCTGCCCTACCTCAGCCTGCCGGTGGACGAGCAGCCGATCGCCAAGATGGTGCGGGGCTACGCCGACGCCGCCCAGATCGCTCAACTCAGCGACAACGACATGGCGATCGTGCGGGCCCGGCTGACGCAGATCGAGCGCAACCGCGAACTCGCCCTGGCGCTCGCCGAAGCCGAAGCCGTCACCGCCGAGGTCAACGACGGCCAAGCCCCTGAGCCCACCGCCGAAACCCCCGACCCGCTGGCCGACGCCGAGACCCCGACCGAAGGTGAAGCGGAAGCCGAAGGCGAAGCGGCCGCCGAGGCCAGCGCCCCCGAAGACGCCGGCGACGCCGAAGCTAGCGCTGCCGCCGAAAGCGCGCCATCCGTCCCGGCGGTCGCCAGCGAGTACGACGCGGTCGGCATCCTCACCGCGTCGACCGTTCACACCGGCGCCAACCAACCCAAGCTTCTCCGCCTGCTCGACCCCACCGGCCGACGCACCGTGGCTTACCTCGAGCCCAACGAAGCGATCGACACCGTCCAGATGATCGGCCGCATCGTCGGCATCGTCGGCGAATCCGTCTACGACCCCACCACCCGCCTCAACCTCATCCGCCCCACCCGCGTCGATGTGCTGAGCGCGAACTGATCGCCTACCTTCAACTTTTCCGTCCGCCGCTTGCGGCTTAGCGCAACATCGCTGAGCCGCAAGCGGCGTTTCTTTAGGCAAGACAGCAAAAAGTTTCGGTCCGTCCGAAATCCAACCCCGCCGTTCGGGCTGGTGGGTTTGTGCCGTTACGGCAAACGCCATTACCCGCGGATAACCCCGATCCGAGGTAATTTCACCTCCCCAACCCGACGATCTCCCCCGTAGCGAGGCCCCGGAAGTCCCACGCAAGCCGCCCGCCCCCTCAGGAGATTCGTGTTGTCCCAAGAAGCCCCCATCCGCATCGGCGAAATCCTCGTCGAGAACGGCGTCCTCACCGAACAGCAAGTTTTTGAAGTCGTTCAGGCCCAGAAGAAGCAGCAACTGCCCTTCGGCGTCCTGGCCGAGCAGATGTTCGACGTCACCCTGCAATCCATCGAAGCCGCCTGGATCGAACAGTACCACCGCTTCACCGGCACGATCGACCTGGCCGAGCAACAATTCGACGCCGAGGCCCTCAAACTCATCAGCCGCCGTCAGGCCTGGCAGTTCGAGATCCTACCCATCGGTTTCGAGCCCACCGGCGAACTGCTCATGGCCGCCTCGAGCACCCGCCTCGCCCGGGCCGTGACCTTCGCCACCAACCGCATCAACCGCGTCGCCTACTTCCGCATCGCCGAGTCGGCCCAGCTCCGGCTGTTCCTCCGCGAACACTACCCGATGCCCGAGGTGTCTCAGAACATTATTGAACGGGCCCGCGACTTGGCCGACGGCTTCGAGACCTGGCCGCACGACGAAGACGCCGATCTCAACGAACTGCTCGAGTCGGCGTAAGACAAAAGATCTAAACCAGCCGCTCGACGCGCCTGCGCTTAGTTAAACGGATTTTGCTTCAAATCGTCGCCCGCTTGGGACGGCGATTTTTCTTCGCGCTCCGACGGCTTGGCGTCCGCGGCGTCCTTGTCTTCTTCAGGTTTTTCGCCGCCGCCCCACGGCTCCATGATCAGCTCCAGGCTGCGGCCGTCGGTCAGCTCCATCTCGCCCCGCCAACTCCCCGAGGCCTCGTGCAACAGGTCCAACGGCTCTTCGGACTGTTCCAACGGCAACGCTTTGACTTCCGGCACGTCGAAGACCTTGAGCTGACTCGGCGTCGTGATCCGGATCGCTAAGCGATCTTCGGGCACGCCCAGCTCCGGCGAGCCGCTGGAGAACCGCAACGATCGGCCGTTGGCGATCAGCCGGGTCACGCCCAGCGTCGTCCGCTCGGTCACTTCCGCGACCGCGGCGCCTTGCTCCTGCGCCTCGATCACCGACGGGTCCACGCCCAGCACCGGGTCCGACGCGATGCCCAGGCCGCCCTCGGCGGGCGGCTTGCCCGTGACGATCATGACCAGCCGATACTCGCCGGCCGCGCTGCTCAGTCGCTGCGTGAAGATGTCCTGACGTGCATCGACCCAGGCCTCGGCCATCGTGTCCGCCGTCTTGGTCGTGCGTTCGTCCTTGAACCGTTCAAACATCTTGAACTGCAAGTCGCGGTCGCCGCCGGCCATCGCCGTGAGCGCCGCAAACGCCCCGGCGGCCAACGCGTCGTCCTGACCCACCGCCGCCTGCATCAGCGACGACTCGCCGCCGGCCGCCTCGGCCCACGCGGCGGCTTCGGGCAACTCACCCGCCGCCACCGCGTCGGCAAACCAGCCAACCACGCCGCCCGCGCCCCGTCGGCCGGACGTCGCATCCGTCCGCATCAGGCCCGACACCGGCTCGGGGCCGGTGCCCAGCGTGTCGTATACCCGGTTGGCAAATATCTCGCGGGCGTCGGGCTCCATCTCGCCGAGCGCGCTGCCCAGCTCACGTTCGGACCCGTTCAACACCCGCACCGCCCGGCGCGACGCCGCCGCATCACCTTCAACCACGACGCGGACCAACGGCCCGTTGGCCCGGGTTTCGTCGGTCTGCCGCGCGAGGAACGGGACCAGCGAAGTCGGCGTCGCGTCGGCATTCTCCAAACCCGCGTCCACGATCATCTTCAGCGGGTCCGAAGACGCGTCGTCGTCGGTCGGCGCCCCCCGCCGACCACGCTGGGCTTGGGGCTGGTCGGTCAACTCGAAGTGCCGCAGCACCAACCAACCCTTATTGCGCAGCTCGGGGTCGCCGGAGTTCAGCAGTCTAAATAAGGAGTGGTTGGCCGAGTCCAACGGCAGGCCCGCATCGATCATCAACGACATCGCCGGGGCGTCGCCCGCCTCGGCCGGGCCGAACACCAAACCACGCAAACCCTCGGCCAACGGAGCCACAAACGGGGCCGGCTCGTCCGCCCGCGCCAGCAGGTCCAACGTGCGGCCGACCACGGCCGGGTTGCTCGAACCCATCAGCTGCAGATTCAACCAGCCGCCCACCACCTCGGGGTGATCACCGGCCGAGCGCAACACCGCCGCGACCGCCGCGTCGAACCGCGGCTCGGCCAAGCGATCAAAACGCACGCCGCCGATGACCGCGCTGTTCGTTTCCGGGCTATCCGGGATCGCCGCGAGCAGTTGCTCAATCACGAGCCCGGCATCGGGGCCCTGTTCGTCCGCCAACGCCCCGTTGGTCACTTGAATCGCCCCCTGCACCCCGCCCGATCCGCCTGCGCCGGCCGCCGGGCCGCCGGCGTTACGTCCGCCGGCCACGTCCGCCAACTGCACGCCCAACACGGCCCGCAGCGCGGCCAGCTGGATCCCCGGATCGCGCGTGTCCCGGGCCGACTCGCCGAGCAACGCGGCCACGGCGGGCGTCGCGGGTTCGACCTGAGCCAGGGCGTACACCAAGCGGTTGCGGGCGAGTGTGTCGGGGCCTTTGAGCATGAATTGCATCAGCTTGGCCGCCACATCGTCGGGCGCCGCCTTGCCGGGCAGGGCCGAGCCCGCGACCGCGGTGGCAAGCAGACGCTGGGTCCACGGGTGGGGATCGCGCGCCATCGCTGCGAGTTGGCGGATCTGCGTGAGTTCTTCGGTCGAGTAGTCGCCGGCCCCGGTGGCGTTTCGGCCGCCGCTGCGTCCGCCGGCCAACACGGTGAGTAGTTCCCAATCGTCGAACCGCATCGACCACGGCCCGGCTTCGTGGCCGCGCATCGTCCAGCCGTCGCCCAACGCGTTGACTTCAAACACCGCCCACACCGTCTCGGGCAAGTCCTGCTCAAACCGATCGGGCAACGCCCGGACCTTGTTCTGTAAGTTGCGGTAGGTCGTCGCCAACTCGCGGTACTCCGCGTCCGCCTGTCGCCGCCGGAACGTGAACTCGCGTGAGCTCTCGTCGGCGTTGCGGGTCAGGCGCTCGGGGCGCTCGGGCTCGAGCGCATCGAGTTGAGCGCGGTCCAGGAGCAGGGCGTAGGGCTGGGTTTCGCCGCCGTTCTTCACCGTGCCGCCGGGGATGCCACGCGTGACTTCCCAAGCGACGCGGGGTGTGCCGTCGGCCGCGACCGACAAGAACAACTCGCGGGCCAAGCGCGGCGCTTCGGCCGCCACCTCGGGCAGGCCGACCGGGGCCTGGGCTTCGTTGCGGACATTGCTTCGGCCGCCGGAGTCAGACACGTCGTCACGGCTAAGCAGTTCGGTGAGGTCGAGCAGTTCCGCATCCGTCGGCCCCGTCGCTTCCGCGGTCAAGCCCCGTCGGCTCGTGGTCGCCCCCGGGTCTTCGGGCAGCTGCCAGAACACAAATCGGCCGCCGGCAAAATCGAAGGCGGGTTCCTCGAGCAACATCTCGCCCTCGGCCGCGCTGCCCGGGGTGATCCGCATGGGCAGCTGAACCAACCGCCGCCCGGGCGTCGGGGCGACGTCCCAGACCGGGCCGGTGACCGTGTCGCTGAGCACGCGGTCCGAGCCGAGCAGCAATTCGAGTTGCACCTTGGCCGACGGCCCCGCCGCCTCGGCGGGCTCCGCGTCCTGGCCGATCGCCGTGATCGCGGTCAGGCCCAAGGCCACCGCCGTCCACCCGACGGCGGGAAACAAAGAAACCACTCGGGCACGCTCCGCTCTGATCGTCATGCGTTTCACTCCGGGCCGGGGCAGGCCGACCGCGTGAATCTGTTGGGAAAATGGGAAAGAAAAAATAAACCGACAACCCCAAAACTAAGCCACTACGGCCTTCGCATCATACCCGCGAGCCGCCGGGCCCTCGCCCGGAATCCAGGGACATGCAGGTGAATCGCGCTGCTGCAATGTCGGGCACCCTCATAAGCCGTGCCCATCGAATGGGCAGCCGCTCGGCGCGACCCGACAACTTGTTTGGTGAACTTCACGTTTTTCTATCGGCGGAATGGCCGAGCATTCATCTTAAAAACAAGGCAAATCTTCACGTTCTCGGCCCGGCTTGAGGCCCCGAAGCAAAAAAGCGTGACGCCCAAACACGATCTGGCACGAGCATTGCCACATACGCTGCAACGACCGCGAGAAACGCGACCACGCCAAGCTCTCAAGGTTCGAAAACTGAAGCAGGCCACCCCCAAGGCGTTCTTGGGGGGCGATAAGCGGGCACCTTTGCGGGTGCCCGCTTTTTTTACACCCCACGCTCATGGCCTCCCGCCGACGAGACCGCACGATCGGCCCGTTTGATTTCGCGTTGATCAGAGCTTTGCATTGACGCGGCCGACCGCCTCTGAATCGCCCGCTAGACCTAACCTGTCCAGAGCCGAGCCCAGCATGCGCGGAGCCTCATCGCCGCGCCCCACGACGATCCCGACAGACGTCCCCCGGCATGTGAACTTTTCTCTATGCGGTTCTCTTTTTTGTCCTCCACGCAGTCAAACTCCCCCGCCATCCGGCTTCCAGCACACGATTGAACGATCGTCGTTCACCCCCACAACGTCCAATAATATCACGATCAATGTTCACTCTTAATCAAACACTCGTCTTGATGCCCCCAAAACGAGCTATATTTGAGCGTGTTATAGAATTAACGCCTAGCCTTTGGGCACAAAAAATAAATAGCGATTGCATTTCGTGCACCCCATCGTTAAACTGCCACGCAACTAATGGTATCGAGCGTCCCGCGCTGTCTGCGGGGTGAGTCGATGGATCACGTCCGCTTTCAGGACAACACCAGACAGGAGCGAACCAATGTCAATGTTGAGAGGTCGATGGGTACTGCTGCTTGCCTTGCTGGCGGGTGGATTGTTGATGGCCGATGCGTCGTGGGCGCAAGACGCCGAGGAAGCGGCCGCGGCCGTGGAAGAGGCGGTCGGCGAAGTGGAAGCCGCCGCCGAAGAAGCTGAACTTTATGACTGGTCGACTTCGGAAATCTCCGAAGAAATGTACACGGTCAACAACTTGTGGATCATGATCTCGGGCTGCCTGGTATTCATCATGCACTTGGGCTTCGCTTGTGTTGAATCTGGCCTCACCCGCGCTAAGAACACGGTCAACATCCTGTTTAAGAACGTGATGATCGTCATGATTGGCATCGTGATGTATGCCGTTTGCGGTTGGATGATCATGTACCCCGGTGAATTCAACAACTACTTCAGCTTCGGCTGGGGCATTGGCGGTGGCGGCGGTTTCTACGATGGCGATATCAACGGTGGTTACAACTACGAAGGAATCACCCCTGCGTACAACACCGGCTACACCGTCTGGACCGACTTCTTCTTCCAAGCGATGTTCGCCGCGACCTGCTGCACCATTGTTTCGGGTGCCGTGGCCGGTCGGGTGAAGCTGCTGCCCTTCCTGATCTTCTGCGTCTTCTTCGTACCCTTCGGCTACTGTGTCGTGGGTTCGTGGGAATGGGGTGAAGGCTGGCTTGATGATCGTGACTTTGCTGACTTCGCCGGTTCGACCCTCGTCCACGGGGTAGGCGGTGCGGGTGCCCTCGCCGGTGCTCTGCTGCTTGGCCCGCGTCTAGGTAAGTACGCCTCAGACGGTACGGTGCAACCCATCCCCGGCCACTCGATGCCGCTGGCCACCATCGGTGTCTTCCTCCTGTGGTTCGGCTGGTTCGGCTTCAACGGCGGTTCGGAACTCTCTGCTTTCGCCCCTGGCGTCTCGTACGTTCTGGTCACGACGGCCATGGCGGCCTGCGGCGGCGGCCTTGCTGCGGCGATCACCTCGTGGGTCGTCGGCGGCAAGCCCGACCTGTCGATGGCCCTCAACGGTATCCTCGGCGGCCTCGTCGGCATCACCGCCGGCCCCGATGTGCCTTCGTGGATCGGCGCTCTCATCATCTGTGGTGCTGTCCCCGGCGTCATCGTTTACTTCTCGGTGCTGTTCTTCGACAAGATCAAGATCGACGACCCCGTCGGTGCGATCTCGGTCCACGGCGTCTGCGGTATCTACGGCACCCTGGCCGTCGGTTTCTCCGGCGGGTTTGATGCCAGCCAATTCACCATCCAGGCCATCGGTGCTGCTGCTGGCATCATCTACGCCTTCGTCGTCGCCCTGATCCTGTTCGGCATCCTCAAGGTCACCCTCGGCATCCGCGTCAGCGAAGAAGAGGAAATCGAAGGCCTCGACCTCGGCGAACACGACATGTCGGCCTACCCCGACTTCCAGCAGACCTACATCAAGAGCTACCACGCCCGGGAGATCTAATCCCGAGCCTTCCGCACACGGTCCTCCCCCGGGCTTCATCGCCCGGGGGCGGGGGCGGGTGGTCCAAAGACGCCACCCGCCCCGGGCCAAACGGAACCTGCTTGATAACCTGCTGGTCGTGAAACCGACCGTGAATTGAAACGTAGCATTTGCCTAACTGAAACTCACCCGGCCGGCCCAACCTTAAAGGCCCGCCCGCACCGAAAGAAACAGGAGAACTCGTCATGCACATGATTGAGGCCATCGTCAAGCCGTCCTCCATCGACGGCATCAAATCGAAGCTCGCCCAGATCGGCGTCCTCGGGATGACCGCCCTGGAATGCAAGGGCTTCGGCAAGCAAAAAGGACACACCGAACGCTACCGCGGCGGCCGGATGGACGTGGGCTTCGTGCCCAAGGTCACGCTCAAGATCGCGGTCAAAAGCGAAGACCTCGACAAGGCCCTCGAAGCGGTGACCAGCGCCGCCCGCACGGGCAACGTCGGCGACGGCAAGCTGTTCGTCTACGAACTGTCCAAAGTCGTCCGCATCCGCACCGGCGAATCGGACAACGACGCGCTCTGATTTTTGCGGATCCTCCCAAGGATCCACGGTCAGACGTCCTCAGAAAATGAGGGAGAAACCATTAGCCGGCTCGCCGTATACCTCCACGGCGTGCCGGTTTTTTGGTGCGCCGATCCGGCGATCTGCAATCGCCCGGTAAACCGAAACCAAGGCATGGGGCCGGGCTGGTTCGATACACTCTGCAAGCCCGCCGCCACCCCTTTGAGATTGCTGCGCTGAAGCCCGCCTTTAAAAAACACCTGATCACGGCGATCCGCGTGCTGCTCATCGCGGCGGGCGTGGGCTACATCGTGTGGATGGTGCAGTGGCAGGACACCCAAGTCCTCACGGACCAAGGCGAGACGGTCACACAGCCCGGCATGGTTTCGTTGGTGAAGTCGGCCGAGCTGGGTTGGTTGTTCGGGGGGCTGGCGGTTTTGTCGCTGGTGTTTCCGTTGCAGGCGGTGCGGTGGTGGATGCTGCTGCGTTGCCGGGGGATGAACGTGTCGCTGCGGAGCACGTTCAAGCTGGTGATGGTCGGTTTGTTTTTCAACTTCTGCGTGCCGATCGGGGCCAACGGCGGCGACGTCGCCAAGGCCTACGGCGCGGCCCGCGGGATCAAGACGCCCAGCTCAACGACGCAGGCGATTATCAGCGTGTTGATGGACCGCGTGGCGGGGATGCTGGGCATGATCCTGCTCGCCGGCGTCGCGGGCCTGCTGATTGGGGACGACCCGGTCGGGCGGAAGATCACGCTCTTCGCCTGGGCGGCGCTCGGGATGATCGTGGTCGGCGTCGGACTCTACCTCTGGCCGGTGACGCGGAAATGGTTGGGTGTGACGACGCTGACCCGGTTCGGCCTGTTCGAAAAGATCGACGACGCGGTCACCGGGTATCGCCACCACGGCGGGATCGTGCTCGGCACGGTCGCGATCAGTTTGCCCGTCCACCTCTCGGCGGTGGTCGCGATCGCGATGGCGGGCTACGCGGTCGGCGTGCCCACGCCGTGGATCACGCTGATCGCGGTGTTGCCGGTGGTGCTTTTGGTCGGGGCGATGCCGGTGTCATTCCTGGGCATCGGCCTCATGGAGCCGACGCTGTTCGGCCTGCTCCAGGCCGACAGCGACATCACCTTTAACCAAGTCACCGCGATGCTCATGGGCTACCGCGCATACCTGTTTGTCTACGCCCTGCTCGGCGGACTCCTGGTGCTGCTCAAAGGCATGCACCTGAACGAGAAGCCCGGCGACGCTGCGGAACCGGGGGGACCGGGGGCCTGACTTCGGACATCATTACAATGCCGCGGTGTCGAATCCCGCCCCGCCCAGCCCCACCACCGCCCCGACGCCCGCGCGGGGTCGGGTTGTGGTCCGGGTGGTGTGCGTGGTGTACGGGTTGGCGTTGATTGTCGCGACGCATTGGCCGAACCTGAAGCGGGAGGATGTGCCGGACCTCGGCTGGCTGCCGTTCGATAAGACGATGCACGTGTTGACGTTTGCCGGGTTGGCGATGTGGCTCACGTGGTCGCGTTGGTTCGGGCGTTGGGGCTGGTGGGGCAACGCGGCGGCGGCGGTGGCGATCGGGTTGGCGTACGGCGTGCTCAAAGAGTTCACCCAGCCGCTGGTCGGACGGGTCCGCGCGATGGACGACCTGGTCGCGGACGTGGGCGGGTTGTTGATCGGGGCGGTGGTCGCGGTGGGATTCGTGAAGATCTTTACACCGCGGGGCCCAGGGTTGCCGTCCGCCGGCCACGACGACGTTGAGGTTTCCAGGGACGGGAAGTTTGTCGGCCACGCCGTGCTGGTCAGCGGGTTGACGCTGGTGTCGCGGGTGTTGGGGTTGGTGCGGGACGCGGTGTTGGCGGCGGTGTTCGGAGCGTCGATGGTGCTCGACGCGTTTCTCGTCGGGTTCATCGTGCCGAACCTGTTCCGCCGGCTGTTTGGTGAAGGCGCGCTGACCGCTGCGTTCATCCCGCGCTACACGAAGCTGTTGCAGGACGACCCCGCGTTGGCCCGCCGATTCGCGTCGCTGTGCGTCGTGGTGGTGGCGATGTTGCTGGCGGGGATCACGCTGGTCGGGGAGTTGGGCTTAGGGGTGTGGCTGGCCAACGCCGAATCGGAAAAGACATCGTTGGTCTTACGGCTGACCATGTTGATGCTGCCGTACATGCCGATGGTCTGTGGCGTCGCGTTTCTCGGCGCGATCCTGCAGGTCCACCGCAAGTTCGGCCCCGCGGCCGCGGCCCCGGTCGTGCTCAACCTGGCCATGATCGCCGCGGCGGCGGTGGTGGGTTGGCAACAAACCGAAGACCTGCCCGCCGTCACGTTCGTGGCGGGCTCGGTCCTGGTCGCCGGCGTGATCCAACTCGCTTGGCTAGCCACGGCGGTCTGGCGTACCGCCCCGCTGACCGCAGCCTTTGCGGATACGGGCCAACACTTCCGCGCGATGTTAAAGGTGATGGTCCCGATGGTGATCGGATTAGGCGTCTTCCAGATCAACACGCTGATGGACGGGCTGATCGCCTATAGCCTCGCGGCCCCGCCCCCGGAAAGTGACACGGCGGCCTCCGCCGTCGCTTCCGCACCAACCTTCACGTGGTTCGGCCGCGAGTACGACTACCCCATGGAAACCGGCGCGGTCACCACACTGACGCTTGCCCAACGCCTCTACCAATTCCCCCTCGGCGTGTTCGGCATCGCGATCGCCACCGCGATCTTCCCCGCGCTGGCCCGCGCCGCGGCGCAGCGGAGCGCCAAGCCGCAGGCGGCCAACGAAGACACCCAAGCCGATTCCGGGGGTGGCGACGACTTCGCGGCGATCTTCCGCCGGGGTGTTCGGCTGACGTTGTTCATCGGCCTGCCCGCCAGCGTCGGGTTGATCCTCGTGCGGGTCCCGTTGACGCGGGTGTTTTTCGAGTGGAACGCTTTTACCGCCGAGGACGCGTTGCGTTCGTCGAACGTGCTCATGGGTTACGCCGCCGCGGTGTGGGCGTATTCCTTGACGCACGTCACGACCAAAGCGTTTTACGCCGTGGACGACGCGATGACGCCGCTCAAGGTCAGCGGCGCGATGGTCGCTTTGAATCTAGTGCTGAACCTCACGCTCATCTGGCCGCTGGGCGTCGCGGGGTTGGCGTGGTCGACCGCGATCAGCGCGACGCTGCAAGCGGCGTGTCTCGTGGCGTTGTTGCGCAAACACGTAGGTCGGCCGATCACCGGCGAAGTTGCGCGGGGTGTCGGACGCAGCCTCATGCTCACCGCGGCGATGGGCCTCGCGGTGGGCGCGGTGATGATGGCGGTGGACCCGCTGTCACTGAACAAAGCCCAGAGCGTCGGCGTGCTGGCGCTCTGCGTGGGGTTGGGGGCGGCGGTGGTGCTGGGCGGCGCTTGGCTGTGGAAGCTGCCGGAGGTGCGTGAGCTGCGGCGAGGTTAGCGCAACGTTGACTCCATCAAAATCCAGCCAACGCCAAACGACAACCAACGCTCAGCCCGAGGTCGCGGCCAGGCTACCGAGCCGCGTCGAGTTGGCCTGGTTGTAGAGTTCGAGGGTCAACTCTTCGGTGTCTTGCGCAGGGACCAACGCCCGGAAGGTACCGTTGTTGGGGTTGTACCAAAACGCGCCGCTGGTCGTGACCAGCTTGTCGGCCGGGTGCGTGGCGCTTTCCGCGGCCGACGAATCGTAGATCACGATCGGCGAGCGTTGCTCGGGGGCCAACGGGTTGTGTGGCAAGGAGCCTTCGACGAACCACGAGGTTTCGAGCGTCGCGGCGTATTCCCCGTCCATGGCGTAGTTCTCGAGCACCTTGGACTGCACGGTGCGGACGATCGACGCGGTGGCCACGGCTTTGGATTGGTCGGTCGCGCTGCTGAACTGCGGCACCACGATCGAGGCGAGGATTCCCAGAATCACCACCACGATCAGGATTTCGACCAGCGTGAAGCCGGCGGGTTTCGTTCGCTTTGTCATAACGTGAGCTCCACTCTCTCGGCACCAATACCGAACCAGGCCGATGTCGGCCTAATCAATCCATCGACATCCGTATGAATCAACTTGACGCCTCACGCACCGCTGGCGGTCTCGCGGCTTCCCCAGACGTTACAACCCGCACGCCTTGACGCTCTGGGTCCGGATACCGAAACCGGATCACCGGTGCAGCGGGTAGACCGCCTGAGCCCGCCGGACGGTTCCGCGGTTGGCTTCGGTGAGTTCGAGGACGACGTTCAACGTGTCCAGCCCCGGCCGAAGGTCTTCGGGCAAGGGCAACACCAACGTGAAATGATCGCCCGTGAACCCGCTGCGGTGCGCCTCGTCCCACGCGCCCGGCTCCCAGGTCCGCTCGGCCAACACCGCCGGCTCGTCGCTCGTCACGTCGAGCAGCTGCACCACCGCCCGGCCCGGCACGACCAACGTGCGCCCCTGCTGATCAGTGGGCTTGACGTATAGCCGGACCTCGTCGTCGAACCCGTCGCGGTCGTTGTCGATCGGCCCGGAGTAGCGACCAAACTCGACCGCCGAGAACACCGGCGTCACCGCGTCGGGGATCGCACGAGTTGTGTCGGTGTCGTGGCGATACACCCGCAGCTCGCTTTCCAACAGCGCGAGCTTTTCTTGCGTCTCGTCGATCTGTTGGCGGAGCGCTTGGTTATCGCGGCGCAGTTCATCGTTGTGTTCGGACAAGCTGCGCCCGTCGCCGCCGATCCGGGCCGAGCAGGCGGACAACGACAGCAACCCCGTCGCTACCCAGAGCGTCAGCGCGTGAGGTCGGATGCTTCGCATGGGCATGCTCCGTGCGGAACGGGTTTTCGTGAACACGTTTTCGTGATCACCCAGACGACCGATCAATCGTCGCTGGATGACGAGCCGCCGGCGTCATCGGGCAGGTGTTCGAGGACGCTGTCGACGACGCCGTACTCGACGGACTCCTCGGCGTCGATCCAGTAGTCGCGCTCGCAATCCTCGGCGATCTTTTCCTCGGTCTGGCCGGTGTGGTTGGCCATGATCGTGTAGAGGCGTTTGCGGGTCTTGATCATTTCCTTGGCCTGGATGCCCAAGTCGGTGGCCTGGCCCTGCATGACGCCGCCCATCAGCGGCTGGTGCAGCAGCACCCGGCCGTTGGGCAGGATGTGGCGTTTGCCTTTTTCGCCGGCCATCAGGAGCAGCGAGCCCATCGACGCCGCCATGCCGATGCAGTAGGTCGCGACCTTGGGCCGGATGAACTGCATCGTGTCGTACACGCCCAGACCGGCGCTCACGCTGCCACCGGGCGAGTTGATGTAGAAGTGGATATCGCTCTCGGCGTCTTCGTTGGACAAGAACAGCAACTGCGCGATCAGCAGGTTGGCCGAGTCGTCGGTGACCGGCCCGCCGAGGAAGATGATGCGGTCTTTGAGGAGGCGGGAGTAGATGTCGTAGGCGCGCTCGCCGCGGCCGGACTTCTCGATCACCATGGGGACTAACGTGCTCATCGCGGGGGGTTCCTTCCGGGAAACAATCGATTCAGGGGCAGACGCCGGCCCATCCGTGCGGCCAAGGTCTGAGTTTTGCGAAAGGATTGTAGCCCGGCGGTTTACACGGGGCGAACCGGCGCATGTTTCCACACCCGGATCGGCAACTCAAGGCGCCGCCGGGCTGAAACCGCCCGGCTCGAGCGCCCACGTCGCCCCTCGATCACCACGCGGATCAGGGATCAACGCGGGCAACGGGTGGGTCGAATTTAAAATATCGATCACGAACCGCACCCCCGCGTCGCGGTCCAGCGAAGCATCGACCGCAGCCTGCGCGCTCTGGCCTTCCTGAATCGTCACCCGGCTGGCCGCCGACGCCGCCCGACTTTTCTGCCACGCCAGCACGCCGTCGGCCTCCACCGCGAGCCGGGTCACTTTCGTGTCCACCCGGACGTCGGACTGGGTGCGCTGCGACGGGAACAGCTCGTCGGTTTCGTAAACTTCCATCTCGCTGCGGGTCGTCGTTTCGGCCACCAGCGTCACCTCGGCCTGGCGCGACACCGTCAACCCGCGGGCGGTCGCCCACGCGGTTAGTTGTTGTGTCGCTTGTCGACGCAGGTCCGCCGAGCCCTCCAAACCCGACGTGTCGATCCGCACTGCGTCGCCCCGCTGCAGGATCAACCTCGGCGCAGCCACGCCCTCGGCCTGCGGCACGGGCAAGGCCCACACATTCAAGACGCGCCGCTCGTCGCGCGCCGCCCGGTCCATCCCGATCAGCCGCGGGCCGACGCCGGCGTTGAACCCCGCGGCCAATCGATAGGTCGCGCCGAGCGCCCCCGTTGCCGGGTCGAACGTTTGGCCGCGCCACACCACCGTGCCGCCATCGAATACCACCAACCCCGCGCCCGCCGACGGGCCCGACGAGGGCGCGACCGCCACGCCGGGGTGGGCCACCCGCGCTTCGAGGTCCCACGCCTGCAACCGGTCGGCCGACGCCGCGACCAGGGTCTGCCCGTTCTGCGAAAACGACAACGCCGTCGGCGAGGCTAACGTGCTAGGCAGCGTCGCCCGGACACGGCCGGTCTTGGTATCAAGCAGCCAAACCTCGTCCGCTCCCGCGACCGCCGCGACCGCGCCGCCGGGGCTGATTGCCAAGGCCTGCGCCCCGCCGCGCGGCGGGTTCGCCTCCCACAGGCCCCGTCCGGTCGTCGCCTCCCACGCCGACACCGCACCCGATCGTGTGCGGACCACCACGGTGTCGCGGCCCGCGAAACGGATCGATTCGAGGTTATCCGCGCCCCGCCGCCCGCTTTCCCCCGGCTCAAAACTGATCACGTGCGCGGGCTCCCGGCCCGACCAGTCCCACACATCAAGCCGGGCCCGGCTGGAGGCTCCGCGTCCGTTGGCGCGGCCGGCGAGGCGTTGGCCGTCCGGGCTGATCGCTCGGGGCAACGACGCAAAATCAAACTCCGCGGCGCTCTGCGACCGGCCGCGGGCCAAATCGAAACGTTCGACGTACAGGTTCTTGGCTTTGCCCGGCTCTTCGTCGCGGATCACCGCCAAGGCGAATCGGCCGGGCGCCTCGACCAAGTCGGGCCGGGCGAAGAACGAGCCCGGGTTGGCTCGCGTGGTGATCGACAAGCTGCGTAGTGGGCCGGGCAAGGGTTCGCCGGGGTCGACGACAGCCTCTTCCCATTGGCCACCACCCAAAGCGATCGACTGCATCTGCGAACGGTCCGCCTGGCTGACCGGGTGGTCGAAAGGCGGCGGCGCGAACGGGTCGCGCCTGCCGGTCGCGTCGCGGGCCGTTTGTGACTCCTTCTTCAAATGATCGGCGTACTCGGCCTGGGCTTCACGCAGCGAGTCTCTTATGGAATCGTTGTGCACGCTGTGGCCGAACTGGCTGAAGACGTCCGGCCCTTCGTGGTCTTCGCCGGGTTCACGCAGACGATCGGGATCGACCCACTCCCAATGAAACTGATTGCTACCGAGGCGGTCCTTGGTCGCCACGAGATACAGCGGATGAGACGCCCGCTTGATCTCGGCGTCAACCCATCGACTGTGTTTCTTGAACTCGACATCCTGCCCTTTGCGGAAACGGCGTGAAGCTTCGGGCTCGGCATCCGCCCCGCCCACCTCCCGCAGGCGGTCGGCCGTGATCCACTCTTCGGTCCCGTCGTCGTAGCGGATCTGGAACCGACGGCCTTCTTGCTTCAGAAACTCGGCGGGCGACCAGACGTCGCCCTCGCGCACCTCCACCGCATCACCGGGCGACGGCTCGGCCCACGCGATCGACCCCATCAAACACCCGGCCAAAGCGAACCCCGCCAAACGCCAAAGCCGCCGTGTCGTCTCGTCGAATCGTTTCGTCATCTCGCGCCCTTTCGTTATGCTGATGAATCGGATGATGAAAGTCTACCGCCGACCGCGGGACGGGCGATAGTCGGTCGCGCGATGCATAAAAAAACCGCTCGCCCCATCGGGGCGAGCGGATGTTGAAAAGCGAGGTTGCAGCTAGCCGGCAATTTACTCGGGCAGCAGCACGTCATCGATCACGTGGATGATGCCGTTGGTGGTCTTGATGTCGGTCGCGGAGATGTTGACGCCGTTGACGGTGGCGTGGCTGTGGCCGTCGTGGGTTTCGGTGGCGAAGGTCACGGTGCCGCCCTGCACGGTCTCGGCGGTGCCGGCCTTCATCGCGTCCTTGGCCTTCACCTTGCCAGCGATGACGTGGTAGGTGAGCACAGCGACAAGCTTGTCCTTGTTTTCGGGAAGCAGCAGCGATTCCACGGTGCCTTCGGGCAGCTTGGCGAACGCTTCATCGCTGGGGGCCAGCACGGTCAGCGGGCCTTCGCTCTTGAGCGTTTCGACCAGGCCGGCGGCTTCGGCGGCGGCGAGCAGCGTGGTGAACGTGCCGGCGGACGCCGCGGTTTCGACGATATCGCCGGCCGGCTCGGCTTTGTCTTCGGCCGGCTTCTCGGCAGCGCTGCAGCCACAAGCAGTACAAGCCAAAGCAGGCGACGCGGTCAGAGCGGCGGGCATGAGGCCCAGGGCCGCGATCAGCAAACAACGGTTAAGGAAATTCATCTTCATGGGAGTGTCTCTCAAGGGTTAAAAACAATGACGTATGGGCGTTGCCGGAGATACTAGCGCCCGCCAATCGAAGCGACTCGATTCTGGATCAAAAAACTGAGGGGGCCAAAAATCAGCCTCCACGCAAATGCGTCACCAAACCGCGAGGATTGTTTGTTCCGCCCTCCGTTCGAAACCGCGATCTACTGCACCGCGGCGACCACCAACAACGCATTGTTGGACTTCACCACGCCGCCGGGCTTCTCGAGCGTCAGGGCGAACGCGGCGGGTTGGTCCACCCGGAGTTTCGCGTCGATGGGCACATACGCCTTGCCATCCGCGGCGAGGTGGTCGGCAACGTTGAACACGCCGCCGTCGACCGGGAACTCGTCGCGGGTGGGATCGACGATCCAGAGCTGGTACTGCGCCTCGGCCGGGTCGTTGGCGGGCAAGCCGTCGAAGACCATGTACCCGTCTTGCGTCTTGCCGCTCCACGCGACCTCGCCGGCGACTTGTTGGTAGTCCGCTTCGAGTCCGGCCCAAGCGATCTGAACCGCCTCGGGATGGCTCTGCATGTACTGAGCGTAAGCCTGTTGGCCGGCAGGCGACACGGACGAAGACGTCACGCTGAGCACGCCGAAGTACAGCCCCACCGCGGCGGCGGTCGCCAAGACCCCGCCGATGAAGCCCAAGACCGCCGAGCCGGAAGATCGGCCGGACGGCGGGGCGTCGTCCGCGTTTGCCGGGCCGGGCGCCGCCTCTTGGACGAAAGCCTCAGCGTCCGCCGTCAGCCGTTCGCTCAGCCCGGCGGGCATCGACGCCTCACCCGGCCCCACCGCTTCGGCGACCAACAGCAACGCCGCGGCTTCTTCGAGCGCGTCGTCCTGCAGTTCGGGATGGTCTTGGAGCAGCGTGTTCATTTCTTCGCGTTCGGCGGGCGTCAGTTCGCCCAGGGCGTGGTCGGCCAACAATTCGAGCAGCCGTTCACTGTCTGGGTTCGTTTCCGGGTGGGGGTTGGATGCGTTCACGCCGTCACCCCCGGTTTCGCGTTGGCCGACAACACTTCTCGCAGCCGGATCAGCCCGCGGCGGACGTGCGATTTCACGGTCCCTAGCGGCAATTCCAAGCGCTCGGCCACCTGCTGGTGCGTCAGCCCGTCACACACCGCCAACCGCAACACCTCGGGCTGCGGCGGCTTGAGCTCGGCCATCGCTTCGTGCACGCAACGTACTTCATCGGTCAATTCCAGCTGCGCGATCGGGCTGTCGGCGTCGGACACGGGAACGGCCGCGTCGGAGAGTTCGGCCGGGCGGCCATCGGGGCGAGCACCGGCCCGGCGGAGCTTGTCGATCAATCGCCGGCGGGTCAACACGGCGATGAACGTGGCCTCTTTGCCTTTACTCGGGTCGTAGCGGTCGGCCTTCTGCCAGAGTTCGATGAAGATCTCCTGCACCGCGTCCTCGGCTTCGGGGCCGTGGCCGAGCACCCGCCGGGCCAGCGACCAAACCAAGCCGCGGTACTGTTTGATGCAGGCGTTGATCGCTTCACGCTCACCCCGCGCGACCCCGGGGAGCAGCGGCTCACCCCGGTCGGAAAGCGTGGCGGTGGCGATCGGGTTGGAATCCAAAACGTCCATCTTGCGGGTCGGCCGGGCGGGGTCGCGGTCGGGCACTAATTCTATCGCGGCGGGATGGGTGCGGGTAAGTGTCAGATTCATGGTCTACCCAAGTCCCACCCAAGGGGCCGGGCGATGCTGAAGAACGTAAACGGCCCGCCGTCGGCAAAGACGGCGAGCCGTGGGTGGGAGGCGCGATTTACTCGGCCGATTCGGGCAGCAGGACTTCGTCGATCACGTGGATGACGCCGTTGCTGGTGATGATGTCGGTCGCGGTAATGTTGACGCCGTTGACGCGGGCCTGGTCGTTTTGCACCGAAAAGCTCAGGTGTTGACCTTGGACCGTGGTCACGTCGCCGGCTTCGAGCGCGTCTTTGGCCTTGGCCTTGGCGGGGATGACGTGGTAGGTCAGGATCGCAACGAGTTGGTCTTTGTTTTCGGGCTCGAGCAGCGACTCGACGGTGCCCGCGGGCAGCTTGGCGAAGGCCTCGTCGGTCGGGGCCATCACGGTGAACGGGCCTTCACCCTTGAGCGTGTCCACGAGGCCGGCGGCCTGGACCGCGGCAACGAGCGTGTTGAACGAGCCGGCCGAGACGGCGGTGTCGACGATGTCGGCCTTGGCGGCTTTGTCTTTGCTGCCGTAGTCACAGCTGCCGCCGCCGGCGAAGACGGTGCTGGCGGTGAAGCCGAGGGTGGCGGTGACGGCGAGGGCGAGTCCGGTGAGGCTGAATGCGTTCATGGTTCAAATTCCTTGGGTAATCGGGGTGGTTTTCGGTTCGGTCCACAGAAGAGGTTGCAACGCCTGCCCCCGGTTTCGCGTCGGCCGCGGGGTTGGATGCAGCCGGTCGAAAAAAATTCCGAGTTTTCGCCGCCGCCCCGCCGACAACGGGATGTCCTAAAATGCGGAAATGACTACGGCCCCCGTTGCTGCCCCCGCCCCTACGCTTCCCGCTTCGCCTGCCGCGGCCGCCGCCGAGGCGGCCGGCCGAGACGTGACCTGGCCCGCGGTCGGGGCGATCTGGAAGCGGGAGGTGAAGCGGTTCTTCCGTCAACGCAACCGCGTGATCGGCGCGGTGGCGACGCCCGTGGTGTTCTGGCTGCTGCTGGGGTTGGGGCTCAACGAAACGTTCAGGGTGAATCCGGGGGAAGTCTCGGGCGGGGTCGTGCTGACTGATGTCGGCACGCCGGGGGTGGATTCGGGAGCCGCGAGCGATATCGGCTACCTCGCGTTTTTCTTTCCCGGCATGGTCGTGCTGATGGTGCTGTTCAC
>JBCCST010000033.1:0-37923 GCA_039199695.1 Planctomycetota bacterium
CAACGTCTCGCTCAACGCGCCCGCCGCATCCAACGCGTCGCCCACTTCCAATTCGTAAGTCGCGATGAATACGCCCGCCGTCGTCGTGTCCATCGTCACGATCTGCAGTCGGCTCTCGCCCGCCGCGAGATCGCCCGCGGTCGGAAAACCCGGCAGGAATCCCAAAGTGGAGGTATCACCCGACACCGGCGTCCAATCCCCAACCGACAAGGCCGACGTGAAATCGACGGTCGACTCGATGTTGAAAAGTGAAAATACATCTTCGACCCGGTCGTCACTGAAACCGAGCTCGACCACACCGAAATCGATTTCCAGATTTTTGATCGCGGTATCGCCCGAGAAACTCGCGGTCGCGTGGTCAAATACTTCAACGCTCACGTCGACCGTTCGGCTTTCGACGCCGTCGGACAGGCTCGTGTATTCAAACGTGTTGGCTTTCAGCCCCGCCGTAGCTGTGTCGACCACCCAGGCGTGCGTGTTACTGCCGTCACCCACGGCGAGTTCGTCACTGAAAACCGTTTCGGCAAGCACGTCTCCGGTCGTGGTCACCGAGTAACCCAACTGATCTGCCCCGTTGGTTAGCGTCACCGGGGCTACGTTTTCGACTTCTGCCGAGACAATCACGCTGGTGCCCGTAAAGGCTTGGTCGGCGGTCGGAGCCACGGTCAAATCTAGCAGGGCAGGCAACTGGTAGTCCGCGATAACCGGCAAGTGGTCGCTGAAGTCGTGCAACGCGTTGAGCACGCTCACGGGCTGGGATCGGCCGGCGGTGTTGTCATTGATAGCTTGGTTGTAGGTATTGCCGTCGTTGCCGAACGCGCGATACGACGTCTCGGCCGATCCGGTGCTATCGGGGGTGATGATGGCAAAGCCGTTGCCGTCGGCTACCTCTTCGGTCACTAGTTGGAAATCAAAACGGTCGTCGTTGCCGCCGGCCGCGCCGCCGTCGGACAGGGTGGTGGTCCGTGTGGACTGAGTCATCAGTTCGGGGGTAGAGACGCCCCAGAAGGAGAGGCCGGTCGGGTCCACCGCCTTGCCGTCGCCGGCCACGAAAAAGTTGGTGTAGCCCAGATCCGAAGACGACTGAAGATTCAGGTCGCCGGTGTAAATCACGTTGGCCCCGGGGCCCAAGGCATCGGCGTTGTTGCGGAGGTTGGTGGCTTCGGTCGCGCGTTGTGAAAAATCGCTTGAGCTACTCCCGGCCTTGAAGTGCGTGGAATACACATAGAAATCGGACCCCGCGTCGGTATAACCCACGGGACGAAACTGAGCCCGCAAGCCCGGCCGAATCCCGACCCCGACCAGAGTCGAATCCAACAAATCGACGGTGTCGCTGTTGTAAACCATCCCCAAGCGATCACTGCCGCTACCGATGAAGACCGCGGTGTAGGCGTCGGTGTTGTGTAACACGTTGAGTTGATCCGCCGCTTGTTGCACGGTGTTGACGGACGAATCGATTTGCTGTTCTTGCAGGGTAAGGATGTCCACCGGCCGGGCGATGCCGTTGACCGATTCCGTGGAGATCGCGCCAAAGATCGTCTGAAACTCGGCGTTGTCAAAAAAATTGATTGGCTTATCGAGAGTGTTGTAGGTGACGATCCGAAGCTGGGCCGAGGCACCGTGACTCCATGCGACCGCTACGCACAACCCTGCAAGCATACGAAGAAACGATTGACGCAAGAGAACACCTCTAAATTCTGAATCCGAACGAAGATGCAAGACGATTGACGGCTTAACATCGGGAAAAAAAAAAGAGGGGCACCCGCTAAGGCACCCCTGCTCCAAGGTCTTGGTGTTGTCTGTTGGCGGCTCATCGAGTCTGCTGAAAGAAGCGGTTCAATCAAGCCCCAACCACTACTTTCCGACCAACATACCTGACAAAACTTACCTCATCAATTGTACTCGTCCAACACAAAAAGGCCTAGTGTTTTTGGCTTCGGATCAGCCAAATGAAGCCATTTTTACGCTTGACGGCGACGACGGGCGGCCATCAGGCCCAAGCCCGCGAGGATCAGACCAGCGCTGGGTTCGGGCACGGGGAACGCACCCGAGCTCAGGGCGATCGTGTTGCCGAAGTTGTCGGCCCAGATCGTGTAGTCCGCGGCATCCACCACGCCGTCGTCGTTGCCGTCGGCCGCGAGGTTGGTGGTCGAGTTGAAGTTGTCGGCCCAGATCGTGTAATCCGCTGCGTCCACTTCGCCGTTGCCGTTGTAGTCGCCCAGAAGACCAACCGCGATCAGATCGCCGGTGATTTCCAGATCGTCGAACGCCAAGAATTGGAAGCTGCCGTTTTGAGCGATATCCAGGGTCAGCGTCAGAGTCGAGCCGGTGCCGGTGACGTCTGCTGCGATGGTGGAGATTTCGTCGTCCAAACCAACGCCGTTAACTACGAACTGCGAATCGAACAGATTAAATTCCGCATCGTCGCCGGGGAAGTTGTTGGGATCGGTTTCTTGGTACACGCGGATGGGGGCTCCGGTCTGGAGATCGGTCACACCGTCGAGGAAGCCGTCTTGGTCGACGTCGTCATCGCTGTAAGTGATGGTCCCGAACGGCCCACCGCTGGTCAAAATCGTCCAGGTACCAAGATCGAAGAAGATGTTTTCGAAGGAGTTGTGCTCCGTACCGTCTTCCATGGTCACGGTGTAAGACGTGCCGGGCGAACCCGCACCGTCCATGATGAGTTCAGCGGGGCCACCGTCGATGCTCGCCGACAGTTGGAAATTATCGTCGGCGGTGAAATTACCGACCGCCGCCCAGTCCATGGCCACGTTAATGTTCTCGTAACCCGAGATGTCGTAGGTCCAAGTCACCGAACCGGTACCGCTAAGGTTATTACCGTTTTCGAGGTCTGCAATCCCGACGAAGTTGTCGATATCGGTACTTTCGAAGATGCCGAGGCGGTCGTCGGGCACGCCCGTTAGGGTCGCGTCGAGGAAGTCAAAAGGGACCGAGGCTTCGCTGGCCGTGCCGCCCACGCCAATGCTCTGGTCCATGATGCCGAAACGATCGAAGAACGGGCCGAAGAACCCGGTCGGGGTGACAAACGCGCCGTTGTTCGGCGTATTGTCAACCGAAAAAACCCGGGTCAGGGAATCCCCGCCGCCATCGAAGTCATCGAAACCGATGACGTCTTGACCGGCGGCCGGCAAGGCGAGTGCGGCACCTAAAAGAACCGCGGTAAGCGAAGCTTTTTTTGTCTGAATCATCGTATCTTCCTCTCGAATCCTAGTAAAAAATAAAGTCTTGGTTTACACAATGTAAGTTTAGTGGCTCGACTATCCGTGAGTCGCGAGACAAAAATCAACGGCCAAAGACCCCCCACTCTAAATCCCGATCAAGGCTAAAGTAGGAAAGTTTACCCTCCGTAATATCGACCACGTCCAACTCAAGGGTACCCGCACCCTCTCCGTCCACGTTCGAGGCGTGACCGTCAACAAATAAAACGTTAACGGAGTCTCCGCTATGCCGCTCCTCATCGATATTCTCTATGCCGACGGCCGAAACTCGGGTTTCTGGCTCTGAAAGATAAACAGTACTCGATGGGCTTGGGATGTTAAGCACCGACAGGTGAACCGGGTCGTTGAAGACGGTACCGTACGATATATTAGATCCGCCGGGGTTACTGCCACCAAAAGCAGGGTCCCCATTAAGCGTACCGTTGACTGCGTAATGGAATGAGTTTCCGTTACCAGTCAGACTTGTTCCGTCACCCTGAGAAAGCTCGCTGGGGCAATACCAGATGACCGAGCCTTCGTCGAGGCTTTCATCTCCGGTCACGTTTACGAAGACCTCGCCGTAGGAAAGCTGTCCCACCAATTCAGGCAGTTCGTTGTACCAGACGCCTTCACTGGTATCACCCGCCGGGCCGTCGCCGGGGGTCGGGTCTTGATCACCGTCGTAGTCACGCGGCAGCCGATCCCTGTTTTGAGCGAGGTAGACATTCATCGCGATGCCCCACTGCTTTTGGTTGCTCAGGCATGACATGCCCCGGGCGGTTTCGCGGGCTGCGCCAAGCGCGGGCAACAAGATGCCGATGAGCAGGGCAATAATCGAAATCACCACCAGGAGTTCGATGAGGGTGAAGGCGGGTTTTAGAGTCGTTCGTGGCATAATCAATTGATCCTTGGTCTGTCAGTTAGAGGTTCGCACGGTACACGGCCGACAATGTCGACCCGCTTCTCAAACCCCTACATACCCCTGCCCGGAATCCCGCATTTCCCATTTATTTGCGGGTCTTGGCCCCACGTCCCGGGGCGTCTCAGGTTTTTTGATCCAAAGGGAAGGCCCGCCTTTCAGCAGGCCTTCCCGCATTTATTCATCCATCAAGCCATCGCCTGAGCTTAGGCTTGCGAGCGGCGACGCGTCAGCATCGCGAGGCCGCCGAGGCCGACGAGGACCAGGCTGGCGGGTTCGGGGATGGTCGGGTTGGCTGAGCCAAACGTGGGACCAGCAGACGGCGTGAACGCCGAGAGAGCGATTTCCGGCCCGCCGTCCGCAGCGAAAGCGCCGATCCGTTCATCGGGAGCACCAAAGTTCACGGTCACCGTTTGGAACCACTCCAGCGTGTTACTGTCACGGAAAACGAGCAGCGGTTCAAATTGGCCGTTGAAGAGGATGTCGGTGCCGCCGAGGCTGGCACCGTAAAGCAGCGCGTCGTCGCCGGCGGTGTCGGAAACACCCACCGCATCGAAAACGGTGCCGAGTGACGAGGTATCGAGCGTGCCGGTGTCGCCGACGTCGAGGTCATCACCAACGCTGCCGGTGAAATCGCTGCTGAGGATCACGGTAAATGACGGGTTTTCGAGATCGGGGGTGGTGACGACCGCTAAGCCGTTCGAGTCGTAGGTACCCGCGACGTTGGCCGCACGGTCCACCACGCCGAGTGAGGAGCCAGGGTCGTTTTCGATCGAGGTGATCCAGAGATCGAAGGTCGCGCCGGGCGTGCCGAGCAGTTCAAAAGTCGTCGGCGGATCCGGGTTACCCGCGGGGTTCGGCTCGAATTCGTTCAACAGGTTCGCCGAGGCGCCGCCGGCGAAGACCGAGGCGGCCAAGCCCGCCGCAAAAAGATGTCCAATTCGTTTCTTGCTCATCAGAGCCCTCCATTTTCGATACGGGTCGATCTCGCGCTGCAACACACAGCACGCATCTACCCAACATTTACAATACTAACAAAACAAAATTTCTCCAACCGTTTTTAAGCGGTTGGAGAGGATGAATTTAAACGCTTACGCCTGACGTCGTCCACGGTCCAGCATGGCCAGACCACCCAGAGTAACCAAGGCGAGGCTGGCAGGTTCCGGAATGCCGTTGACTTCAAAGTTGTCAAAACCAGCGTAGTCACTAGCGCCGTTTTGGGTGATGGTCAAGACAATGCTAATGGTTTCAGCACTGTCATCAATGTCAATGGTTTCGGTGCCCGAACCCGAAATACCCCCAACTCCGCCAGTCACCAGAGCAGTGCTACCGGAACCGACCCCGTCAATGAAGACTTCGTATTCAACCGAGTCGCCGGTATCGTAACCAACCACGTCGTAGTCGAACGAAATCTCGACATCGGTAAGATCGGAGACATCGACAGTGGCAAATGAAGCGGTCGCAAAGTCCCCGTTCGGGTTATCACCGTTCTCGATGTCTCGTGCACCCAGGAAATTACCCGAGCCGACCGAAGTCGAAGGCAACGACGACACCGGCTCGAAGACATCGCTCGAAGAGCCAAACGTGCCCGCGACCGGATCGAGAGTAAACGCCCATTCCGGGCCGCCACCATCAAAATCCTGCACCACAATCAGATCTGCGCTTGCTGTAGTTGACAGACTCAACACTGCAAATACGCCCATGCCAAAAAATATACGTTTCATCAATTCAAGCCTCCAAGCAACTTCGCGATCATCCCCACCCGCACTCCACGGACAGTATCAATTATCATGCTAGGCTCAACGTGACCTAAGTCACGTCAAGATTGTGTCAATCCTTGATGTGGTTTGAGTAAATACTGCACCACTCAAAACACATCTTCTTCAGCCGACTAATTCAGCTTCAGAAAAGTCCCCGGTGTCTTGGGTGCAGCATTTTACGACCGCTGCCGTCGGCCCAACCCGCAGGACGCGGATTGCTTTCGGATCAAACTCAGCCCAAACATCTTGACGTGGGTCAAGCCGTTTGTTGCTGTGTCCGTCATGCCGTAGGGGGAAGAAAACTCTTCCACGGCAACACAGCGACTATACCCGGAACCCACACCATGTCTAGCGTTTTTTGAGGGTTTTCCGGTATTTTGGCCCATTCCTAACCAACTCTTGACAGAACTGCCTAATCCGCGCGCAGCCAAAGGTCGGTATCCGGGTGATGGGTAAAAATTGGGCAGGCATGCGGGTTTCGTCTGGCGGTTTTCGAGGCCTTGGCCACGGGGTAGATGGGATTGAAAATCCGCCCAAGGCTTGGGGTGGACTTGGGCGGATGGATAAGCTGGATAAATGGTTGGTCCTCGGAGTCAAGCAGGGGAAGCAATGGCCAGGATCAGCGGATCGTCCGGCAAGGTCTCTGCAGACTCGGCCTCGGCCGCCGCGGCGTGAGCCGGACTCAGATCAAACGTCACCGTGCTTCCGTCGGGCACCTCGCCGGCCACCAAGGCCTTGGCGAGGCGGGTTTCGAGCTGGCGTTGGAGGTATCGGCGGAGCGGGCGGGCCCCATAGACCGGGTCGTGGCCCGCCTCGGCGAGGTGGGCGGTCGCGGCATCGGTCAATTCCAAGGTGATCCGACGGTCGGCCAACCGTTTCTGGAGGTCGGCGGTGAGTAAGGTCACGATCCGCTGGATCTCGCTCAGGCCCAGCGGCGTGAACATCACGAGGTCGTCCACGCGGTTGAGGAACTCGGGGCGGAAATGGCTGCGGACGGTCGCCATCACTTGGTTCTTAGTCGAGTCCGACAGAGCCGAGCCGCCGTCGCCCGAAAGGATGGCATCGTCGAGCATGAACTGGCTGCCCAGGTTGGACGTCATGATGATCACGGTGTTCTTGAAGTTCACGGTTCGGCCCTGGCTGTCGGTAAGTTGGCCGTCATCGAGCACCTGCAGCAGCGCGTTGAACACATCGGCGTGGGCCTTCTCGACCTCGTCGAACAACACGACGCTGTAGGGCTTGCGGCGGACCGCTTCGGTGAGTTGGCCGCCCTCGTCGTAGCCGACGTAGCCGGGCGGGGCGCCGATGAGGCGGGCGACGCTGTGCTTCTCCATGTACTCGGACATGTCGAGGCGGACGAGGTTGTCTTCGCTGTCGAACAGCGCCTCGGCCAGGGCTTTGCAGAGCTCGGTCTTGCCCACGCCGGTGGGGCCGAGGAACAGGAAGCTGCCGATGGGCCGTTTGGGGTCCTTGATCCCGGCCCGGGCGCGGAGGACCGCATCCGCGACGAGTTGGACCGCTTCGTGCTGACCGATGACGCGCTCATGCAACTGGTCGGCAAGCTTGAGGAGTTTTTCACGCTCGCCTTCGACCAGTCGGGCCACGGGGATGCCGGTCCAGCGGGCGACGATCTGGGCGATCTCGTCGTCGGTGACCGCGTCGCGGAAGAGGGCGGCGCCTTGGTCGGTCGGCCCGGCCGCGTAAGCAGCCTCGCCCTGCTCCTCGGCGGTGAGTTGTTTTTCGAGCTCGGGGAGCTTGCCGTACTTGAGCTCGGCGGCTTTATCGAGGTTGTAGCCCTGCTCGGCCTGCTCGATCTCGAGCTTCGTCTGTTCGATCTGCTCGCGGAGTTGACGGACCTTGTCCAGGTTGCCGCGTTCGTTTTCCCACTGAGCCCGCATCGCGTCGGCGTCGGCCCGCAGGTCGGCGAGTTCTTTCTGCAACGCTTCGAGCCGTTGCTTGGAGCTGTCGTCGGTTTCCTTCTTGAGCGCCGCCTCTTCGATCTCGAGCTGCATCACCCGGCGGGTCAAATCGTCGAGCTCGGCGGGCATCGAGTCCATCTCGGTGCGGATCATCGCGCAGGCCTCGTCGACCAGGTCGATCGCTTTGTCCGGCAGGAACCGATCGGTGATGTAACGATGACTCATCGTCGCGGCGGCGACCAACGCGTTGTCTTGGATCGCGACGCCGTGAAAAACCTCGAAGCGTTCGCGCAGGCCGCGGAGGATGCTGATCGTGTCTTCGACCGTTGGTTGGTCAACAAGCACGGGCTGGAAGCGACGCTCCAGCGCCGCGTCTTTCTCGATGTGTTGACGGTATTCGTTGAGCGTGGTCGCGCCGATGCAGTGCAGTTCGCCGCGGGCGAGCATCGGCTTGAGCAGGTTGCCCGCGTCCATCGCGCCGTCGGCCTTGCCCGCACCGACGATGGTGTGCAGTTCGTCGATGAACAAGATGATTTGGCCGTCGGCCTGCTTGACCTCGTTGAGCACCGCCTTGAGCCGCTCTTCAAACTCACCCCGGAACTTTGCGCCGGCGATCAACGCGCCCATGTCGAGCGAGAAGACTTTTTTGTCTTTCAGCCCTTCGGGCACGTCGCCGCGCACGATGCGTTGGGCCAAGCCCTCAGCGATCGCGGTCTTGCCCACGCCGGGCTCGCCGATGAGCACGGGGTTGTTCTTGGTCTTGCGCGACAGGATGCGGATCGTTCGGCGGATTTCTTCGTCGCGGCCGATGACCGGGTCCATCTTGCCGGTGCGAGCGTATTCGACCAGGTCTCGGCCGTACTTGGCGAGGGATTCGTAGGTCGCTTCGGGGTTCGCGGACTGTACGCGTTGGTTGCCGCGCACTTCGGTGAGCGCTCCCCGGAATTTATCCAAGCTGATACCCAAGTCCTTGAAGATTTGGGCGGCGGGCGACTTCCCGTGGGCCAACATCGCGAGTACGACGTGTTCGACGCTGACGTATTCGTCCTTGAGTTGGCCGGCCTGCTTCTCAGCGGCGACGAGCAACTGCTGCAAGCCTTGGGTGATCGCGACTTGGCCTTGCGGCGTGCTTCCACCCGACACGCTGGGTCGGCTATCGAGGTTGCGTTTGAGTTCACCCGCGACCACGTCGGCCGGGCGTTGGAGCTTGTCGAGCAACCGCGGCACCAGGCCGTCGGCCTGATCGACCAGCGCGAGGATGAGGTGTTCGACGTCCACAGCCTGGTGGCCGTGCTCGATCGCGAGGTTTTGCGCGGTTTGAAGTCCTTCTTGGGTTTTTTGGGTGAACTTTTGGAAGTCCATAGTGGGCTCTTTTCTAGTTACGTTTTAGGTTGCCGTCGCCTGCGTGGCGGGCGGTCAGGGCTTTGCCCCGAGACCCGCAAGGCAAGCGCGGTGGGAGGGTTAAGTGGAATCCGTTTCGGCGTCGAACTCGCGGAGTTTCTCGTACAGTTCGCGTTGTTCGTCGGTTAGTGACTTGGGTACGGCGATGAGGACGCGGACGAGTTGGTCGCCGCTGCTGGCACCTTGCCCCAGGCCTTTGCCGCGGACGCGGAGTTTGTTGCCCGAAGCGATGCCGGGCGGGATGGTCATCGTGACCGTGCCGTCGAGCGTGGCGACGTCGGCCTTGCCGCCCAGCGCCGCGAGGGCGGGGCTGATCTTCAGGTCGCTGACGAGGTTCGCGCCTTCGATCTTGAACCGCGGGTCGGGGGCGACGTTGATCTTCAGGATCAGCCGCTCGCCCTTGAGGCGGATTTTGCTGCCGGGCTTGACCTTGGGCGGGATCTTGACGTCGATCTTTTTATCCGGGCCGCCCCCGGAAAACCCGCCGCCCGAGAGGGTGAGTTGGCGGGTGCCGCCGTGGTACGCCTCGTGGAGCGGGATGGTGATCTCGGCTTCCTGCTCGCGGGGTGGCGTGGCTTGGCCGCCGAACGGGTTGCCCCCCGCCCCGCCGAAAGGATTGCCGCCGCCGCTTCCACGCGTCCCGCCAAACATCTGCTGGAAGAAGTCGGAGAAGTCGGTGCCTTCGAAGTGGAAGCCCCGGGCGTCGCCGCCGCCGAAGCCCTCGAAGCCGGGCGGGGGGCGGAAGTCCTGGCCGGCCTTGTAGTTCGCTCCGAACTGGTCGTACTTCTGACGCTTCTCGGGGTCTTTGAGGACCTCGTAGGCCTCGCTGACCTTGCTGAACCGCTCGGCCGCGTCCGGCTCCTTGTTGCGGTCGGGGTGCAGCTTCTGGGCGAGCTTGCGGTAGGCGCGCTTGATCTCGTCGGCCGTCGCATCGCGGGCCACACCGAGCACTTGGTAATAGTCTTCAAACTTCACGGACATAGGAATTTCTTTCCTTAGATATCTAGCAATCCACTTGCCACAAAAATCGACATAAACCCTTTTTATTCAACGTTTTGACTGACAAATCCGGAGGTAAATATGCCATATTGGCAGAATTTCCGTAAGACCTCCGCTTGATCGGACGCCGCGTGTTCTCGGGCCCTCGGGGCATTGTGACGGCTCTCGGTGATCGACACCACAGCGGATCGCGGATCGGGCCGATGGAGGAATAAACCCGGGTTCGTGGGGTTGGTGTACTCAACACTAACCACCACGGCCACGCCTTCGACTTTTCTGGATCAGCCCTCATGTCCGACAAACCTACGCATCCGCCCGTCCGTTCGTTCCGTCTCTACCGCGCCTCGGCTGAAGACGGCCCGCTGAACCTCAACGAACCCGCGAGCGATGAACCGCTGCGTCAGCTCTATCCCGAGATGGTCCGCACGACGCTCGATGTGCTGCGAAGCGACGACGCCGCGACCGCGGACCTGCCCACCACGCTCGTTGCCGACGCCACCGAGCAAGGGGCTTCGGACATCCACATCGACCCCGCCAACGACGGCTGCGTCGTCCGCTTCCGGGTCAACGGCGTGTTGTACGACACCGCCGAGTTCCTGGCCGACAGCGCTCAACGGCTCGTCAACCAGGTCAAGGGCGCCGCCGAGATCGACCCGATGCGCAGCTTCACCCCGCAGGAGGGCCGTTGGCGTCAAGAGATGGACGGCCACCACGTCGATCTCCGCGTCACAACCATCCCGTCGGTCGCCGGCGACAAGATCGCCATCCGCCTGCTCGACCCGCAGCGCGCCAACCAACAACTCGACAGCATCGGCCTCAGCAAACCGCACCTCGCGGCCCTCGAGAAATGGGCGGAGAATCCCGAGGGCCTCTTCCTGACCGTCGGCCCCACCGGCAGCGGCAAGACCACCACGCTCTACGCCCTGCTCCAGCGCTTCCGCACCAGCGCCCGCAGCGTCGTCACCATCGAAGACCCCGTCGAGTACCGCCTCGAAGGCCTCACCCAGATCCAGGTCAACGAACGCCAGGGCCTGACCTTCCCCGCGGCCATCCGCTCGATGCTCCGGCTGGACCCCAACATCGTGATGGTCGGCGAAGTCCGCGACGACGCTTCGGCCACCGCCGCGGCCGACGCCGCCATCACCGGCCGCGTCGTGATGAGCAGCCTGCACTGCCGCGACGCCGCCGGCGCGATCACCGCGCTGCGCAACCGCGGCGTGTCCAACCACCAGATCGCCGCCAGCCTCCGCGTGGCGGTCGCCCAACGCCTGGTCCGCCAACTCAACCCCGAAGCCCGCGTCGAGATCGTGCCCGACGAAGCCGACCTGCACTGGCTCAAGGCCATGGGCAAACCCGCTCCGTCGGTGTGCTACGACACGCCCGCTCACGCCGGCCGCCACGCCGTCACCGGCGAAGGCCGCATCGGCGTGTACGAAGTCCTCGAGCTGACCGAAAGCGACGTCGAACTCATCCTCGCCGACGCCAGCGAACGCGAGATTCGCACTGCGTTGCAAAGCCGCCAGCACACCGCGCTCGTCGACGACGGCCTGGCCAAAGTCGAGGCCGGGCTGATCAGCCTCGGCGACCTCCGCCACGCCGTGGGCGTCAGCCAAGTGCAATCCGCCACGTCGATCGAAAGCAACACGGAATCGACCCCCGCCGAAGACGACCACGACCGCGCCGCGGCGTAAGTCTTGAACCAACTCAAACCCGCTCGGTGATCCGCGTTTGGCCCGCCTGATTCGCCTGCCAGATCCGGCCGGTCTCGGGTTCCAAGCACGTCAGCCAACCCTGACCGCAGGCCCACGTGTCGATGCACACCGCGTGGCCCAGGTCCAACACCTCGCCGGTCTTCTGCGAGGTGTGGCCAGCAATCATCGTCTTGCCCGAGACGTGTGGCTCGGGGTCGTAGAACTTGTCCCACAGCAGCGAGTCCGTGGATTGTTGGTTGAGCGGCAGCTCGTGGTTCACGTTGCCGTGGACGTAGAAGAACTTGCGCGTTTCGTAGAAGAGCCGGGTCGATTCGAGGAACTCCCAGTGCCGCTGCGGGACCGAGCTCAGCGGATCGCCGTCGCGAGAGGGCGGGTAAGCGTCGAGCGTCTTGTCGCCGTTGCTGTACCACCAGTCCGAAAACGCCGCCGGGTCGTGGCGGGCGTCGAGCATCATCTGGTCGTGGTTGCCGCGCAGCGCGATGACGGATTCGGGGTTGTGACGCAGCCGGGCGCACAACCAATCCAACACGTCCGGCACGTCCGGCCCCTTGTCGACGTAATCGCCCAGCGTCACGAGCAGGTCATCATCACGAAAACCCACCAGCGTCGCGAGCGACCGCAGAGCCCGGGAACAGCCGTGGATGTCGCCGATGGCGAAGGTGCGCATGGCGGGGAGTGTAAAACAAATAAGCCGCGTGCGGCTCATCGCCATGAGCGACACGTTGTTTGATTTTCGCTTATGCGTGAACCACTCAAGCCGACAACGGCGTGCAGAAGAAGGTCCGCTCGTCGCCCACCGCCACGTCACGCAGCAAGTGCAGCTTCAAGAGATCACCCAACCGCGACACCAGATTGACCGACAGGTCGGCCCGGTCAGTGAACAGGTGCAGCACGGGGTCGGCGTCGGGGTCGAAGCGGCGGCCGCGTTCGGTGAGTTGCAGGAGTTGACGGTGTTGCCGGGCCCAGTCGCGGACGGCGACGAGTTCGATGATCGCTTCTTTAGGCGTCGGCGGGTCGCCCTCGGCCGAGTCGTGGCGGTGCAACAGGTGCAGCCGACCCATCGAATCCAACGCAAGTTGGGTGTGCGGCTGACTCGGGCAGCGTGCTTCGAGCGACAGACCGCCGGGGATCGATGCCGCGGCGCGGGGGTCGGAGTCGATCAAACCAAAGAGATCGAGTTCCGCGTCTTCACCCGACGAAGCGTTGGGTTCGGGCGTGAGTTCCCAGCGTGGTGTCGCCGGGTCGGCCGCTTGGGAAGGTGCTTCGGCTTCGGCCGCGTGGGTCGCTTGGACTTGCACCGGCTCGTCCAAGGGCGGCAGAGCGGTGCGACTCGCCGCGGGTGCTTCGGCGGGTGCTGGCGTTTCGAATTCGTCGATCGCCGAGGTGACCGCGGGCTGCGTGTCGGTAACGGTTTCGAGTTCGGGGGTATCCACTTCCGGGGCTTCGAGCTTGGACAACCATTCGGTCAGCCGCGGCCAAAGCGATTCGAGGCCCGCGAAGCTGCCGAGCGTCCGACAGCGTGCGGGGATCATCTTCTGTTGGTAGCCGATCAATTCGATCGGCGTGTGCAGGAAGTTGGCCACCGCCGATCGCAGCTTCTTCGCCGCGTTCTGCCCGGCGTCCTTGTCGGACCCCACCACCATCAGGCCCACGTGCGCCCGGGCCACGCGGTCGTCCGATTCCAGCAACCGCTTCAGTAGGCGATAGCCCGCGACGATCGCCGCGTCGTCCGCGCCGCTCAGCAACGTCCAGTAGTCCAAGTCGAGCAGGCGGGGCAACGCCTCGGGCGTCGGGTCCAGGTGCAGCAAGACCGTCCGCACCGGCGACACACGCGAGTTGCACAGTTGATCCAACACCGCGATCAGGTCACGGCCCGCAAACCCGCCCGGCGGGACCCGCAGGCTCGGCCCGCGGAAGGCCGCGGCGGCGGGCGGGCCGCCGTAGGGATCAACGGCCGCGTCGTGTTGGGTCGGTTCGATGACTTCGAGGTCGATGCTGTCGGTGTCGATGTGCAAGATCGCGACCGCGCCGTCTTTTTGGGCCAGCAGTTGGCCGTACTGCGTCAGCCACGGCCCGGCCATGCCCGGCAGGTTGCCCAGCACCACCGCCTCGGCGACGCCGACGATCGGCTGGTTCAGCCCACGGAAGTCATCGGCCGAGGATGACTCGTCTTCGTCGGCCGCCCCGCCGGCCAAACGCAACGCCGGGCCTTCGGACGATGGGGTTAGCGATGCCAACGCGTCGGCGACTTGCTGGTATTCGCTGGCCGAGGGGTCGGCGGTCGGGCCGTCCATAGGCCGGAGCGTATCGGTTGCTTGAGCTGGTTCCGCGGCTGTTTCTGAGCGTGATTCCGCGGAGACGCCGAGTAGTTCTTGCGTGAGCTCGTCCAGGTCGTCGAGGGTCGGCTCGGGGGGTTCGCTCATCGACGGGGGCACGGGCGACCGGGCCGCTTTGGGGCGCATCTTGATCGGGGCCGGGCCGGACAACGCGTCGCGTTCCGCTTGGTCCTCGGTGAGGAACAGGTCGGCCAGCGCGTCGAGGGTGTTGTGGGTTTTGTCGTCCATGACAAATTCAGTGATCAGTGAACAGTTATCAGCGATCAGTTCGAAGCGTGGTGATGTAACTCATGACTGTTCACTGTTAACGATTCACTCGCCGCAAGGCGCTATTCGCGGATCTCGATGATATTGTTCAGTTCGCCGAAGGGGTTGGATTCGACGGTGCGGTTGAACGGATCCTGGACCCATTGGCCGTTCTTGACCAGGCGGTAGCGGTAGCGGCCGGGGGGGACGTTGACGCAGGCCCGCCAGACGCCGAGGTTTTCGTCCTTGGTCATCGGGGTCTGGGAGGGGTTCCAGTTGTTGAAGTCGCCGGCGATGGCGAGGTTGCCGTCCACCGGGGCGTCTTTGTCGTCGGGTTGGACGAAGAGCACGCCGCGGGTGGTGTGGCGGACGCCGTAGAGCTTGGCGAGTTTTTCTTCGAGGGTTTCCACGGCCGGGGTGGCCGCGGCGGGGGCTTGCGGGGCGAGCGTGGCGGCACCGTTTGAAGTCGGCGGTGAAGCAACCGGAGCCGAAGCCGCGGCCGCCGCGTCGGCAGGATTACCCACGGGGGCCAGCGCCGGAGCGGGCGTCGAGCGCGGCAGCAGGTCCGGCCGAACGGTCGGCGTCGGTGCCACGGGCGGGGTTGCGGATGCCGCCGCGGGCTGGGGTATCGCGGGCGGCGTAGGCACCACCGTGGGCGACGGGGTCACGGGCGTTGCCGGGGCGATCGGCTGAGCGAAAGCGTCACGATCGGGGTCGTCTTTGAAGCGTTCGGAGAGGCTCGCGGTGCGGGCCGAGAGGGCGCGGGCCCGTTCGACCAATTCGGCGGCCCGGCTCAGGGCCGGATTGCTGCTGCGGCTGGCCATCGCCGCGGGCTGCGTCCGTTCGCCGGCAGGTTGATTTCCGGGGGCGGGGGCGGGCATCTGCGCGTCGGCGAGTTCGCCGTTCTCGATCGACGCGTCTTCCTGCGGCGGCAGCGACACCGGGGCGGCGGGGGGGTTGGCCAACAACCACGCGGCCAACGCCTCGAAGTCCTGCATCCCCCGGCTGGCCGCGTCGTATTCGGTGATCGGTTGGCCGAAGCTGGCCGCCTCTTTGAGCTTGCTGTTGAAATTGATGACCAACGGCAAGACGCGCTCGGCGAAGTGTTTCTTGAGTTCGCTGAGGATCTCACGGGCCAGCTTGGTCCGCACGTCGTACATCGTCGGCAGCACGCGGAAACGCACCTTGTGGCCCACGCGACGCACGAGCATGTCGATGGTTTGTTCTTGGCGAACGCTGCCCTGCATCGCGAAGTAACCGGTCTCCACGGGAATCAACACCTCGTCGGCGGCCCGCAACGCGTTGAACGTGAGCAGGCCGATGCTCGGCGGGCAGTCGATGATGCAGAAGTCGTATTTGTCCTGGACCGTCGAAAGCACCTGCACCAGCCGGCGGTCCTTGTCGGGCGCGGCCGAGAGCTGTTGTTCCATCGCCGCCAAATCCATCGACGACGGGGCGAGGTCCAGGCCCCGGCTGATCTGCCAGGTCACGTCGCCGACCGACATCGAGCCGTCGAGGCCGTGCCGCAAGAGGTCCGCGGTGCTGCGTTCGATCTGGGTATCGGGGACCGCCAGCCCCAGCGCGCAGTGCGACTGCGGGTCCATGTCCACCAGCAACGTGCGGTGACCCCGGAGGGCTAAAACCGCAGCGAGATTGATCGACGTGGTGGTTTTTCCGCACCCGCCTTTTTGGTTGATGATCGCGATCGTGCGCACGTCTGATAACCTTCCGTCCGTGAAAGGAGGTGAACCCTTATTGGATTTATCGGGGTTAAGTGGGGGAAACCTTGAGGCTTTTTTTAGGTGTTCTGCGTCCGGCTCTACAATGCCGAGCTTGTCCGACACCCCCGCCCCGACTTCCCCGACCCTTGTGCTAGCCAGCCGTTCCCCCCGGCGGGCGCAATTATTGCGCGGTGCGGGCTTCGACCCCGTGCAGATCACCCCGGCCTTCCAAGACCCCGCCGACCCCAACGACGCCTTTGCACAAGCCCCCGAAGGCCCCGACGCCGCGTTGCATCTGGCCGAGCGCAAAGCCAATAGCCTCCCACCGGCCGTGTTTGAGCAATTCCCGGGAGCCGTGATCCTCACCTCCGACACGGTCGGGATCACACCCGCCGGCCACCTCGTCGGCACCCCCGAATCCCGCGAACAAGCCCTCGCCATGCTCCGCAAACTGGTCAACCAGCCCCACACCATCGCCACCGGCGTCGGCCTCCGCCTGCCCGACGGCACCCTCGAATCCCTCGTCGAGTCCGCGGCGGTCAACCTGGGCCCGGTTGAAGACGACGAACTCGAGCGCTATGTCGCCACCGACCAGTGGGTCGGCAAGGCGGGGGGGTACAACCTGATCGAACGCCAAACCGCCGGCTGGCCGATCACCGTCGAGGGCGACCCCGGTACCGTGATGGGCCTGCCGATGGTCCGGCTCACCCCGATGTTGCTCCGGCTGGGCGTTGCCCGCCGCTCGCCCGATCCCGCTCAGCCCTGACTCTTAATAGATGCGTACACCCTTCCGCCTGCCCAAACCCGATCGCCTGCACGGCATCATGTCCGGCGAACACCGCGACCCACTCGCCGTAGGCCTCCGGCTGGCGACCAACCTCGGCGTCCCGCCGTACCGCCTGGCCACGGGTCTACGCAACACGCTGTACAACGTTGGCGTCATGCGGGCCCATCCCTTGGGTCGGCCAACCATCAGCGTCGGCAACGTCACGGCCGGGGGCACCGGCAAGACGCCGATGGTCATCGAACTCATCCGGCGGCTCCAAGCCATGGGCCACCAGCCCGCGGTGCTGATGCGTGGCTACGAACCCGCCGGCCTCGAAGCGCGCAAGGGCAGCGACGAGGCCGCCGTGCTCCGCGGCTCGCTGGGCGGCGACGTGCCGGTGATGGCCAACCCCTCCCGCATCGAGGGCGCCCGCGACGTGTTGGCCGACCGCCCGGAAGTCAGCGTGTTCGTCTTGGACGACGGGTTCCAGCACCGCAAGGCGAAGCGCGATTTGAACCTCGTGTTGGTCGATGCGAGCGTGCCTTTTGGTTTTGGCCGGGTGTTGCCGCGCGGACTATTGCGCGAGCCGGCCCGCAACCTCAAACGGGCCGATCACGTCATCGTCACCCGGGCCGACCGCGTGAGTGCTGAAGAACTCGCCGACCTCGATCGCCGGATCGAAAAGCTCACCGGCCGACCGCCGCTCGCGCACGCCCGCCACCACTGGGCCAAGCTCCGGCAGGGCTACAAAGACCTGCCGGTCGAATACCTCGCCGACAAAACCGTGCTGGGCTGCACGGGCCTGGGCAACCCCACCGACTTCGAACACTCGATGCGGGCCGTCGCCGGCAAGTGCGTGGGCCATATCATTTTTGAAGACCACCGCCACTACAACCGCACCGACATCAGCGGCGTCTTCCACACCGCCCAGGAGCGCGGGGCCGACGGCGTGGTCATCACCGAAAAGGACTGGGTCAAGTGGCGTAAAAAGGCCGGCGGCGTGAAATCGACCCTGCCGATCTTCCGCCCCGTGGTGCAGATGCAGTTCCTCGACGGGGAAGACGCATTGGATCGCGTGATTGCCCAAGCCGCGGGACAGGCAAGTGCGAAGTCCGAAGTGGGAAGTCCGAAGTAAAACCCCGCCGACACCAACCCGCAGGCCTAGCCGCTTGCGTTCGCCACTTCGCACTTCCTCCTTCAAACTTCGCACTTCAATTAAAATCTCCCCATGTCTCAGGCCGACCTGATCAACCACCTCGACCGCTGGCAGCCCAAGCGTATCGTCGTCGCCGGCGACTTCATGCTCGACCGCTACGCCTACGGCAACGCCGACCGCCTCGCCCCCGATGCGCCCGTCCCCGTGTTGGCCGTGCAACGCACCGAGTCCATGCCGGGCGGCGCGGCCAACGTCGGCCTCGACCTCGCGGCCCTGCGCTGCCAGGTGTCTTGCCTCGGCCTCATCGGCGACGACGAACCCGGCGAAACCCTGACCCGCGAACTGCAACAACACGGCATCGACACCTCGGGCCTCATCGCTTCTCAAGACCGACCCACCACGGTCAAACACAACCTCGTCGGCCTCGCCCAGCACCGCCACCCCCAAAAAATGTTTCGCCTCGACACCGAGGACAAATCACCGATCTCCCCGGAACTCACCGCGGCTTTGTTGGAACAGGCCGAGACGTTGCTCGACGGCGCGGATGTGCTTTGCTTAGAGGATTACCACAAAGGCGTGCTTGGCGAAGCGCTCTGCCAGGGCCTGATCACGCTAGCCCAAGCCAAAAACATCCCCGTCTTCGTCGACCCCGCGGCCATCGCCGACTACACCAAGTACCGCGGCGCGACCTGCATCACGCCCAACCGCACCGAAGCGCAACTCGCCACCGGCGAAAGCGACCCCCACGCCATGGCCGCGAAGCTCAAGGCCGACCTGGGCCTCACCCACGTCGTGCTCACGCTCGACAAGTCCGGAGCGTTATTGCTGGATGACCAAGACCAGACGCACACCGTGCCGACGGTCGCGCGTTCGGTCTACGACGTGACCGGGGCGGGCGACATGGTTTTGGCGATGCTCGCCGCGGCGCGGGCGAACGACGTGCCGTGGTTCGACGCGGTGGCGCTGGCCAACGTCGCGGCGGGGCTGGAAGTCGAAAAGTCCGGCGTCGTACCGATCCCGCTCGACGAGGTCCTGCTCGCCCTGCTTACGCTCCACCACGACCAACGGGGCAAGGTCCGCCCCCCCGAAGCGCTTTACCGAGAACTCGACGCTTACCGGAAACAAGGACGGTCGATCGTGTTCACCAACGGCTGCTTCGACATCCTCCACGCCGGTCACGTCGCCTACCTCCGCGCCGCCGCCGCCCACGGCGACCTGCTGGTTGTCGGCCTCAACAGTGACGACTCGATCAAACGCCTCAAAGGCGAAGACCGCCCGGTCAACCACGAAGCCGACCGCGTCATGGTGCTCAGCGAACTCCAAAGCATCGACTACATCGTCGTCTTCGACGAAGACACGCCCATCGCACTCATCGAAGCGATCAAACCCGACGTCCTGGCCAAGGGCGCCGACTACACCCGCGAAACCGTCGTCGGCCACGAAGTCGTCGAAGCCCACGGCGGCCGGGTTGAACTCATCGACCTGGTCGAAGGTCGATCCACCACCAACATCATCCGTAAGATCGCTCCGGAGAGTTGAGCTTTCCATCATTGAGTTTAGTCATAGCCGGGATCTAACCGGTCCCGGTGCCGAGGCTCGCGTTGATTGAAGGCACAGCTTGCGCCGCGGCCCCGGCGGCTGTTAGCCGCCGGCTATTCTTTCAACGCTGTCCGTAGTGTATTGATTGCTTCGTGCCGCGGCGCGATGGACTCCAACCGATCCAGCATCGTCCGCGCCGCCGACGTGTCCCCGCCTTTCAAGTACCACCGCGCCGCCTCGGCCGCGTAGTCCGCCGCGCCGGGCCGGGCTCGCAAAGCCATCTCGTACTGCAAGCCCGCGAGCACCGTTTGGCCATTCGCTTCGAGGTAACCGGCCATCTCGGCCAGCACCTCGGGGGTGTACTCCGCGTTTTTCGCCAGCTGATCCAACACCGCGATGGCTTCCATCGGCTCGCCGCGGGCCGCGTGTAGCCGGGCGTACTTACGGACGTAAACCACCTGCTGGTCCGCCCACTCCGGCGTCATCGGCAGCTTCGCCAACGCCTTCTGGATCTGCTCGATCGCCAACGTGTCGTCGCCCGGATCGCCCCGGCCGAAGTACACGTCCGACATCGCCGCGTGCGGTTCGTGCTGGGTCGAGTTCAATTCCATCGCCCGCAAGAGCACCCCGCGGGCCTCGTCCCAACGCTGGGTCTTGATCAACACGTCCGCCAACGGCAGCATCAACGCGGGTTCGTCGGGCAACTGCTGCACCGCGAGGCGGTGATGGGTCTCGGCGGCCGTGGTCTCGCCGAGCATCATCGCCGCGGTCCCCGCCAGGTTCTGCAGATGCGGCTCGACCGGATCAATCGTCAACGCCGCGGCGAAGGCGTCGTAGGCCTCGGCGATCTGATCGAGTTGGGCGTGGATCTGGCCGAGCAACTTCTGGCCGTCGCGCAGGCCTGGCTGCTGAGCCACGATGGACTTTACTGGCTCGAGCAAGGGCTCGACGTCACGCTCGTTTTCGATCGCGGCGCTGAACCGCGCCGCGAGGTCTTCGAGTTGGGTCTGGGCTTCTTCGGGCGTCAGCAACGCCGAGGTCGGCAGCGTCGCCCGGTAGACGCCGAACATTAGCATCAGGACTGCCGCCGCGGCGGCGAGGATGAGCAGGTTGCGTTTCATTGTTACAGCTTAGCTGCGAGGTTCGGGCAGTGGGCAGTGGGGTTGGGGCAGTGGGGTGAAGAATGAACCGGGAAGCGTTACGCCGGCGCTTGCGTCTTTCCCACTGCCTCAACCCCACTGCCCACTGCCCATTCCGGGGGGCCTATACTCGCACCGATGCTTGAGCTTTCCCGCACGGTTCGGTTCTGCCTGTCGCCCGATTCGGCCGACGACCACTCGCCCCGCGACAACACGTTCGCGTCGTGGCCCGCGATGCGGGGGCTGGGGCGTTACTACGAGTTGCACGTCGTTTGCCACGGCGAGGCCGAGCCGCGCACCGGTTACTTCATCAACATCAAACACATCGACACCGCGGTCCGCGAACACGCGCTGCCCCGGCTCCGCCACGCCCTCGCCGACGAACAAGCCGCGATGCACGTCCCGATGGGGCAATTGATGCGTGACCTGTTCACCGCGATCAACCCCGCCCTGGACGGCACCGTCCACCGCCTCACCCTGCAACTGACCCCGACGCTCGCCCTCGCGAACGAAAGCCCTTCCATGGACACCATCCTCATCAAGCAACAGTACGAGTTCTCCGCCGCCCACCGCCTCCACGTCCCCGAACACTCGGACGAAGAAAACCGAAAAACCTTCGGCAAGTGCAACAACCCCGCGGGCCACGGCCACAACTACCGCGTCGAGGTCGTCGTCCGTTCGCCCATCGATCCCCAGGGCCAAACCTTTTCGCCCGCCGCGCTGGACACGGTGGTCGATCAACACGTCATCGAAAAACTCGACCACAAACACCTCAACCAAGACGTCCCCGAGTTTGCCGACCTCAACCCGTCGGTCGAGCACATCGTGAAGGTGGTCTGGGATTTCCTGAATCCCGAAGTCGGCCAAGCGTTTCCGCAGGCGACGCTCGATGAGGTCAGCGTATGGGAAACCGGCAAAACGGTCTGCACGTACCGCGGGCCCGACCGTTCCTAACCAAGTCCAAGCTTCACAAATAAGACGCCGGGTTCACGGGAGAAGCCGCGTTACAATCGTGGTGTGTTGACCGCCTTTGCTTCCATCCTCGCCGACGCCACGCCACGCTCACCGCAGCCTGAGGATGTCCAGCGTCTGCATTACGCCTTGATCCTGACCATCGCCATCGGCATCGTCGGTATCCTGCTCATTGTCGCGATGCTCGCGGCCTGGCGGAACTTTCACAAACGCATCGCCGAGCTCGAAGCCGAACGCGACGCCCGCCGAAAACAAGACCCCCACGCCGACGCCTGGCAAGAGTCCGGCGATCGGGTCGAGATCGAACCCACGCCGCCCGACCCCCAAGACGACCAGGACACCGATGACCTGGACGACGAGGACCTCTACGGCAAAGACTGGGAGCCGGGGGATGACGACGACAACCCGGACGATGACCGTTCGTGGTGACTCGGTTTGATCAGCTACCGGGCTGGCCCGACTTCGAATCCCGTCGTCGAAACCCTTGCCCCCGGCCGCCACCCGTCGATAAACTTGAATTAGCCTTTGCCTGCCGCCCCGCACGGGCTTCCGAGGAGCTTGTTTTGACGCGCACCATCCCCATTTTCCTGGCCATCTTTTTCCTGACGCTTTCAGCTGCGGTTTTACCTCGACCGGCTTTGGCGGAAGAATCCACCGGCCCACTCTTCCTTCAACGCCAAGCCTCGATCCAGGGCATCGTGGTCACCGAAACCTCGGCCGGGATGATCGGCAAGGCTGTCGACATCATCGTTACCGTCACGCCACAGGGGAACCCCGAGACACGCTTCGAACGCAAGGTCGGCGAACAGATGACCACGTCGCTCAACGAAGCGGTGCGGGCGGTTCAGGTCCTGCACCACGACTGGGACGGCAAACAACTGCGGGTCAGCTTCGAAGACAAGTATTCGGCCAAAGACGGCGGCTCGGCCGGGTCCGCCTACGCGGTGTGCTTCCGCTCGCTGCTCGAAGATTTTGCGATCGACCCGGACTACGCCATGACCGGCGACATCACCGTCGACCAACGCGTCCGCCAGATCGGCGGCGTCGCGGCCAAGATCAAGGGCGCCACCGTGGACGGCGCGAAGATCGTCGGTATCCCCGCCGAAAACGTCGACGGCCTCAACGACCTGATCATCCTCGACACGCCCCAGCCGCTGCTGGAGACCCAGGTGTTCACCCTCGAAACCCTCGACGACGCCGTGGCGTTGGCCCGGACCGATCGCGACCCGGATTTGGCGATGGCGCTGAACCTCTTTGCCGACCTGCAAGAAACCGCGAGCCGGGGCGGATATCGCAGCCTCCGCAACCAGGAATCGAAGGACACGCTGAGCCTGATCGTCGAACTCGCCCCCAACCACGCCTCGGCCCAGGCGCTACTCGACTACATCAACAAGCAGGGGCCCCGGCATCTGTCGGTGACCGCGTCGCTCAACGAAATCCTCACCCGCGCCCAGCCCGCGTTTTTCGTCATGAATCAAGTCCGGCCCGGCACGCCGATCACCGACGAGCAGAAGCGGCTGATCAAAGAGGCCCAAAATGATCTCCGCGAAATCCGGTCGCAAATCAACCCGGATGTCCACGACTTCAACCGGGCGATGAACTCGTATGTGTCCTCCGCGAAAGTCCTGATTACCAACCGGCGGGCGGGCAACCGTCACATCGAACACTACAACAAATCGTTGGCCAACCTCGAAACCGCTTACCAAGCCGTCAGCGAAGACGCCAAGATGCTCGAAGCGTTGATCCGTGGGGAGTGACCGGCGAACGGCGGCCTTCCGTAGCGACCGGCCACCGATCGCCACTGGTTTTTCCGCCACACGGATTGATCACCACCACCAGCCGTCAATCAATTGGAAACAAGTGATCAACGGGAGTACGGGGTAGAGATAGATACAAGCCATCTGAAACGCGGTCAGACCGAGCAACATCCCCCAATACCAGCCCCCGGCTCGCTGACCACCCTTGATCGGATTTTGATACATACGGCTCGCCCAGCGTCCGGCCATGTCGCGATTGCACAGGCCCACCAGCAATGCCGTGAGTCCCAGATATGTCGCGATGAACGCCCAACTAGCTTTCTCGCTCAGGCTTGACTCTATGAAGATGTTGAAGCATGTAAAACAAGTGAAGATATTTAGAAACGCGTAAAGCACGGGCATCCCCAACGCCCAACCGATCAGCCGTCCGGTTGTGAGGTAGGGCTGCAGGGCGTGGTCAAACAGCTGTTGGACGGTCCAGGCCGAACCACACTCCGGACAACGACATAAACCCGCTTTCGACGGCGTCGCCCGCAAGTCGTACCCACACCCCGGGCAGGGCAAAGATTTTTGCATCCCGTAAGATGTCGCTCCGCTTGTTTTTCCCGGAGAATCTGACATGACTTTGAATATAGCCAACCTCGCCGGCGACGGCATCGGGCCCGAAGTGGTCGACCAGTCGTTCCGCGTCCTCGATGCGATCGCCCCGGCCGTCGGCCTCGACTACGCCCAGACCGACTTCCCCTTCTCGGCCGCCCACTATCTCGACACCGGACACGTCCTCACCGACGACGACATCAAAAACTTCCGGGGGTTCGACGCGATCATGCTCGGGGCCGTCGGTGGTCAGCCCAACGACCCCCGCCTCGCCGGCGGCGTGATCGAAAAGGGCATCCTGCTCAAGCTGCGTTTCGATCTGGACCAGTACATCAACCTCCGGCCGGTGAAGCTGTACCCCGGCATCGACACGCCGCTGAAAAACAAGACCTCGAAAGAGATCGACTTCGTTTGCGTCCGCGAAAATACCGAAGACCTCTACTGCGGCCTCGGCGGGATCATGCGGAAAGGCACGCCGCAAGAAGTCGCCAATCAGACCATGGTCGCGACCCGCCACGGCGTCGAGCGTTGCGTCCGCTACGCCTTCGAGACCGCCAAGGCCCGCAAAGCGGCCGGGTACCGCGGGCACCTCACGCTGGTGCACAAGACCAACGTCCTGAACTTCGCCGGCGAGACCTGGCTGCGCACGTTCAACGAGGTCGCGGAGCAATACTTCGAGATCGAAACCGGCTACCACCACGTCGACGCGTGCTGCATGTACATGGTCGCCCAGCCCGAGGTGTACGACGTCGTCGTGGTGCCCAACATGTTCGGCGACATCATCACCGACCTGGGCGCCGCGATCGCCGGGGGCATGGGCATCGCGTCGTCGGGTAATCTCAATCCCGACGGCACGGCCCCGTCGATGTTCGAACCCGTGCACGGCAGCGCCCCCGACATCGCCGGGCAAAACAAAGCCAACCCGATCGCCGCGATCGATTCGATGGGCCTGCTGTTGCGCGAAGTCGGTCGGATCAAGGGCAACGACGCCGCCGTGAAGGCGGGCGACAAGATCGGCGCCGCGGTGCAGGCGGTGACCCCGAACTTTGCGGGCAAGTCGCTGGACCGTTCGGGCCATTCGACGTCGGACATCGGGCAGATGGTGATCGATGCCCTGCCCGAGTAGATCGACAAAGGGTTGACGATGAAAGGCAGTCGCGTTTGGTTGTGGTTGGTGGGGTTCGCCGTGTTGGTGGCCGGTGATCACCCGGCCGCGGCGCAGGAGTCTTCGACGATGAATCTGCCCGAATCGGCGGTCTACGCCTCGACACCGCAGGGCGAACTGAGCGTGTATTTCTACTACCCCGAGGGCCACACTCCTGACGCCCAAGCGCCGGCCGTGCTGTTCTTCTTTGGCGGCGGTTGGGTGGGGGGCGGTCGCGATCACTTCAAGCGTCAGGCCCAGCACCTCGCCGACCGCGGCATCGTCGGCATCACTTGCGATTACCGCACGAATAACGCACACGGCACGACGCCGTTCGAGTGCGTCGCCGATGCGATCAACGCGATGCGCTTCGTGGTGGCCCACGCTCAGGACTTGGGGTTGGACCCCAAACGACTCGGTGCGGGGGGCGGCTCGGCCGGGGGGCACCTCGCGATGTCGCTGTCGACGGTTAAAGCCGGCGAACTGATTCCACCGGCCGCGGACGCGACGCTCGACGTGGAGTTTCGGCCCGCGGCGTTGGTGTTGTTCAACCCCGTTTACGACAACGGCCCCGAGGGATACGGCCACGAACGCGTCGGCGAACGTTACGTCGATTTCTCCCCGGCGCACAACCTCCACGCCGACATGCCGCCGACGCTGGTGATGCTGGGCGACCAAGATAACCTCATCCCCGTTTCCACGGCCGAGAAAGTCCGCGACGACATGACCGCCCTCGGCGTCCGCAGCGACCTGATCGTCTACCCCGATCAACGCCACGGCTTTTTCAACCAAGAAGAAACCGGGATGTACCAAGCCACCGAGCAGGCGATGGACGACTTCATGGTTTCGTTGGGTTGGCTCGAACCTTTGCCGTAAAGTGGTGGCGGCGGAGACGTATGCCGATGGTCACTCCTGACTGGCGGCGTGTGTAGATACGGCCATACGAGTCTGCCCGCGCGTCCTTCGGAAAGACCGACCGATGACCTCACCTCCCGTCGAACTCGCCGGCCCGACGACGCCCAAGCAACGCATCGTGGCGATCGATGTGTTGCGCGGTTTTGCGTTGCTGGGTATCCTCATCATGAACATCCGCGGCTTCGCGATGGTCAGCGCAGCGTATATGAATCCGCTGGCGGCGGGGCCGATCTCGGGAACCGAACAAGCGGTTTGGTGGCTCGGCACGCTGCTGGCGGACATGAAATTCATGGCGTTGTTTTCCATGCTCTTCGGGGCGGGCATGCTGCTGATGTACGAACACCGCGACGCGGCGGGGAAGGGCTCGGCGGGTTTGCACTACCGACGGATGGCCGGGTTGCTCGTCATCGGATTGATCCACGCCTACGCGATTTGGTTCGGCGACATCCTCGTGACCTACACGTTGTGCGGGCTGTGGTTGTTTCTGCTGCGTAAGCTCTGGCCGTGGTTGCTGATCACGCTGGGCGTGCTGATGTTGATGGTCGGCACGGGGCTGAACGTGTTCTTTGGTTTGATGCTGCCGTCTTGGCCCGCCGAGGACTTCGCGAACATGCAGTCGTTTGTCAGCCCCACGGCGGCGATGATCACCGACGAAACCGTGGCCATGCGCGGCGGTTGGTGGGATCAGATGCCGTACCGCGCCGCGATGTCGTTGGAGATGCAGACGTTTTATTTCGCGGTCTGGGGGCTGTGGCGGGCCGGCGGGCTGATGCTCTTGGGGATGGGGTTACTGAAGCTCGGCGTGCTGCGAGGGACCGCGGCGCGGCGGACCTACCTCATCCTGATCGGCGTCGGGTTTGGCGTCGGTTTTCCCTTGATCGTGAGCGACTTGTTGCGCTACCCGGCCGAGCAAAGGGGCGAGGTCGACGCGCTCTTCTTCGGGATGATCGGCAACTACTGGGGCAGCGTGTTCGTCGCCGTGGGCTACGCCAGCGTCATCATGCTGATCGTGCGGGGCGGAGCGCTGGCCTGGCTGTCGCGTTCGTTGGCGGCGGTGGGGCGGATGGCGTTGACGAATTACCTGGCCCAGTCGGTGATCTGTACGCTGCTGTTCTACGGCACGCTAGGCCACGGCGGTTTGTTCGGCCGGGTCGGCTGGGTCGAACAACTCGGCGTGGTCGCCGGGGTGTGGGCATTGCAACTCGCGTGGTCGACGTGGTGGCTGGGTCGTTACCGCATGGGGCCGATGGAAGCGCTGTGGCGGTGGGCGAGCTACGGCAAACGCCCGGCACTAAAGCTTTAAAACTAGCCTACCCGTGACGCACGAACGATCGTTCGATCACGGCTGAGGTTTGGCGTCGGTGGTTTCGAATCCCGCCTCGGCCAGTTGCTTCTGGATCGCTTGCTGTACCGCGTCACCCAGGGTGGCTTCGCTGTTTTCTCCCGCCTGCTCGGCCTGCCGCCGACGCTCCGCCGCGACGTAAACGTCGCGTTGTTTCGTCGCGTCTTGGATCTGGGCCTGGATCACGGCCCGCTCGTCGGCCTTGGCTTGAACGTGGGCTTCGCGTTCCTCGGCCGTCATCGCCCGCATCGATTCGGGCAAGGCTTCATCTTCGATTTCCGCCAAGACCTCATGGTCGGCTGCGTAGCTGTCCACGAGATCACGCCCGATGTTGCTGTACACCACCGAATTTTTGATCGCAACGCGTTGTACCGCGTTGGCCGTCGAGACTTCGAGCGAATTGGCGTCTTGGGCCGCTTGGTTGCGGCTAAAGCCCTCGGCGTCTTCGCCGTACCAGAGATACGTCGCGTTCAGCTTGGTGTTGAGTTCGATGATGATCTTGTCGTACGGCGACGCGATGTCGACGACCACCCGGTCCTGATCGATGTTGAGATACTCGCCCTCGGCGATCTGAGCGCCGAGGTTCCACTGTCCCGCGATCCCCGCGTCGTAGCTGCCGCAATGGATCGTGTTGACGATGACGCCCGCTTCGATCGCGCGTTTACACGCCTCGGCTGGCGGCACGCTGCCCTGGGTAAACGGCTCGTTGCCCGCGATAAAAATCGTTCGGTACGCGCCGGGTTCCGTCGACCAATCGAGACGGGTGATCGCTTCGTCGATGACCTGACCGCAGTACTCATCGCCGCCGGACGTGGTGAGCGCAAACAGCGCGGCCGAGACGGCGTCGAGGTCGTCGGTCAAAGGCACGACTTGGCGGAGATAGCCTTCGGTGGCGGGCAGGTTGGTGTTGCCGTATTCGAACAAAGCGACGCGGAGATGTGGCGTTTGGCCAGCCTTCTGCGCCGCGGCGAACTGCCCGACGATGGTCCAGAGCTGTTGGCGGGCCTGGCCGATCAGGCCATCCATCGAGTTCGAGGTATCCAGCAGGATCGCCAAGTCGACGGCGGGGCGAACGCCAACAAAAGGAGCTGTGGCCACGGGCGCGACAGCTTCCGGTTGTGCTTCCGGGACCACGGGTTTTTCGACCGTGATCGTGACCCGGTCGGCCGCCGCAAAGTCTGCCGACCCGAGAACCGCCGCCGCCACCAGACTCCAAACACCGCACCACGATCGACCGTAAGCCGTTTTCATAACCGGACTCCTTGACGAGAATTAAAAGGCGATACTGGGGTTCAGACGCCTCATCTGTCCAAGAGTTCCCGCATCAACATATTTTTCTAAAAATCTAACCTAGGCGTTAGGTACGCCGGCCCAGAAGTTCGGCAGATACTTCATCCAGTCAACTTGCCGACGCGGACGTCACGGCCTTTAAGCCCACCCACTACTTGGGTTCGTTGGGCTCGGCCTTGGGTTCGCGTTGGATTTGCTCGGCCCGCTGCTTGAGACCTTCGAGCTTCTCGGTCAGCTCGGGTTTGGCCTCGGCGTCTGCGTCGCGGAATTGGGCTTCGGTCTGCGCGATCTTTTCCGCCAGCGCCTGGGCTTCTTTTTCCTTCTCCGTCGCGGCGTCAGCCTTGTCGAACGCCACGTCCTCGGCGGTGGCTTTGGGGGACATGCGGTCTTTCTTGCGGACCGATTCGGGGACCTCGGGTTGAGCGTTCGGCTGGGGGCGTTGGACCATGAACGACGGCGACATGATCTCGATGTCTCGGCCGTGCAGGGTGTCGAGCACCGCGCTGTTCAGCCGCGAACGGGTGGTGATGAGTTGCTGCGGGTCTTTGAGCAGACCGCTGACGCGGTAGGTCACGGTGTAGTCGTTGAGCGCAATCACGCGCACGAACGGCTCGCCGAGGCCCGTCTGACTCGCGGCCGACAGCAGCAGCGGTTCGACCGCCGCGTGGTGGACGCCGTAGCCCAGGCCGACTTCGGCCGAGACGATCGTGCCCGACGCCCGGACGACGGTGTAGGGATGCGTGATCAGGTGGAGGTTGGGCAGCGTCGTGAGGTCGCGGTCTTCGGTCTGAATCTCGGTGTGCATCAAGCCCCGTTCGGTCACCCGGCCGAAGTGGTCGCCGATCCTGAGAAAATCGCCGACGTGAAAGCTTTTGGTCGAGCGGATCATAAACCCCGCAATGACGTGAGCGACAAACGTGGTCGACGAGAGACCGATCACCGCGGTGGTCACCAAACCGACCAACGACAACAGCTGCTCCCGCGTCGAAACCTCGACCGGCAACGCGATGATGGTCAGCACCACGCACACCGCAACCACGCCCAACAACACCAGTTGCCGCGTTCGCCGGGCCTCGTAGCCCAGCAGCGGCACGCGGCGGAGCAACGCCCAGTGCATAAAGCCGATGGTCAGCGCCACCGCCAACAACATCAGGATGAACGGCAGGGCGGTGGGGATGAATTGAAGAAGCTGATCAAACATGACCTAACGCTCAGTGTACGGACGATCCGCTCGCGGCGTCGGTGATAGCGAAACTCGCCTCCAAAACTATTGCCCCATTACCGTCACGACCAGCTGGCGGGTGTGCGGAGCGTCGCGGTGTTCCCAGAGGAACAAGCCCTGCCACGTCCCCAGCAACAGCCGGCCGTCGGCAAACGGGATCGTCTCGCTGGTCCGTGTGAGCGCCATCTTGATGTGCGACGGCATGTCGTCGGGGCCCTCGATCGTGTGGACAAAGTACGGCTCGTCTTCAGGTACCAGCTTTTGCATAAACGCTTCGAGGTCCTGCCGGGCCGAGGCGTCGGCGTTTTCCATCAGTACCAGCGAGCAAGACGTGTGCTGACAGAACACATTCACCGTGCCGAGGGTCAGGCCCGATTCGCGGAGGAGGTCACGGACCTGCGCGGTGATTTCGGTCGTGCCTTGGCCGTGGGTCGCGAGTGATATTGTTTGCTGGAGCATCTGCATAGTTTGACGAAGATCAGAGAGATGAGGTAGACCCGTTCAAGAAAAAACGGATGGTGTATGCCATCCGTTTAATCGGATTTCAATGGACCGTCAAGGTTAATCTGCCTTCGGCGAGGCGGACGGTGTGACCGAGGGTTTATCAATCGCGGCGGGCTTGTCCGACTCGGCCTGCACCTTGCCCAACACCTCCGGCAGGTCGATGCCCGCTTGATCCGCGAGTTCGTGGATCGGCGGGAGCGAGCCGATGAGGCCTTTGAGGAAGTTGCCGGTGCTGCCCGTGCCGTCGCCGTTCTGGTCGCCGCTGTCCCAGACCGTGATCTTGTCGATCTTGAGGTTCTGAATCGCCTTGACCTGCTCGGCCACGAGTTCGGGCAGCTTCTCGATGATCAGCAGGCTCGGGGCCAGGTCCGGGCGGCTCGCACATGCTTCGATCAGGTTGTGGTAGCCCTCGGCCTTGGCGTCGAGGACCTTCTTCAAGCCCTCGGCCTCGGCGTTGTACTTGGCCAAGACGGCGTCGGCTTCACCCTTGGCCACGCGGCGGACCCGCTCGGCCTCGGCCTCGGCGTTGATCTCGACCTGTTGTCGTTCGATCATCTCTTTGGCGATGACCTCTTTTTCCATCCGGGCGAGTTCTTCTTCCTTCTCGGCGGTCAGCACGTCGCGGCTCGCGTTGGCCAGGGCCACGTCACCCCGACGCCGGGCCTCGGCCCGCGCCTCGGCGAGGGTCGCTTCGTACGCGGCCATCTCGGCCTTGGATTTGTTTTCGCCTTCGATCGACGTGGCTTCCAACTCCGCGACCTTGATCCGCTGGTCGGCCTCGGCTTGTTTCTTACCCTGGATCGCCAGGGCGTTCTGCTCGGCGATCGCGATCTCTTGTTCACGCTGGGCGTTGGCTTCGCCGCTGATGCCCTCGGCCTCGAGCGCGGCGGTGCGGATTCGTTGGTCCCGCTCGGCCTGCTTCTGGCCGATGTTCGACTCGGCGACCTGGGCCGAGACCTGAACTTCGCGTTCCTTGTCGGCGTTTGCGGTGCCGATCGCGCCTTCGCGGTCGGCCTGGGCGGTGTCGATCTTCGCCTGGTTGATCGCCTCGGCCGCGGCTTTCTTACCCAATGCTTCGATGTAGCCGGACTCATCCGTGATGTCGCGGATGTTCACGTTGATCATGTAGAGCCCGATTTTGTTGAGCTCGAAGTTCACGTTTTTGTTGACGAGGTCCAGGAACTTCTCGCGGTCCTGGTTGATTTCTTCGATGGTCAGCGTCGCGATGACCAGACGCATCTGGCCGAGGATGATGTCGCGGGCCTGTGCGGCGATTTCTTGGTCCCGCAGCCCCAGCAAACGCTCGGCGGCGTTCTGCATGATGCCCGGCTCAGTGCTGATGCCGATGGTGAACGTCGAAGGCACCGCGACGCGGATGTTCTTCTTCGACAGGGCGCTGGTCAGCTCGATGTCGATGGTCAACGGTTCGAGCGAGAGGTAGGCGTAGTCCTGGAACAGCGGGAGGACGAACGCGGCCCCGCTGTGGATGCACTTGGCTTTGGTCTGGCCGCCGGCCTTACCGTAGATCACCAGGATGCGGTTGGGGGGGCAGCGCTTGTACCGGCGGGCAAACACGATCAGGCCCGAGAAGACGATCAGGCCCAGCAGGACTACGCCCACGATCCAGAGCAGGGCACTTGAGCCAGAAGTTTCCTCGGCTTCGAAGAGCGGGAGTTGTCCCAACAGTAACGGCAGGCTAGATTCGATCATCAAAATAGACCCCTTGGTTGAATGGTGTATGGATGGTTCGGTGGCGACGGGTTCAATCGGCCGCGCCGCGGACCGCTGGTTTTTTGGCCGACCTACTTATACCCGCCCACGGTCACGCAAAACTGCAAACCCGGGCGGGCAACGTCCCAAACCCGACGCGACCTAGGCCGGCTCAACGATCAGCGTCTTCTCGTCGCGGGCTTGGACCACCTTGACGTCTTTGAACGACTCGATGGCGGGGCCGGCGGACACCGCGTCGACGATGACGGTTCGGCCCTGGACCGGCACGCGGACCTTGCCGTTGCCTTCGCCCTGAGCGGGGATGCTCATGTAGACCGTGCCGACGTGTCCCACGGCCTCGGCCGGGTCGTACTCGACGTTGTGCGCCGCCTTCCGCAGCACCAGCATCATGCTCGCCGCGACCAGCATCAGCACAAAGCCCGAGGGCAGGGCCAGCGTGGCCGAGGCGATGCTGCTCCACTCCAACATGACCTGAGAGATCACGCCCATCCAGCCGCAGCCCATGAGGAATGCGGTGATGGACAGCACCGAGATCAGCCCGTAGCCGCCCGCTTCGCCGGGACTATCCAGATCGAGGTCAAAGTCGCTGTCGGCCCCGAACAGCATCATCAGCCCCATGCGGATGATGAAGATCGCGGTGCCCAGCAACGCGAACGCGGCGTAGATCACCGCGTCGAAGCCGGCGAAGTTGAAGAGGTCTTTCCAATCGAAGAGTAACTTGAGTAGTTCAAGCATGGTGAGATGTCCCCTTAAGACGGCTTAAGGATACCACCGCGGCCGATCGCAAGTGCGGGAATCTCGTTCGACAGGTTGGCTATCTTGGGACGTTGCACGGCGGAATTGAAGCCGAGTGCTGCGGTTTACGCCGCCGCGTCGGCTGAGGAATACCGCCGACCCTTCCACGCGTTGCCTTTGGTGTGGTACTGCGCGACGCTGGCGACGATGATCGCGGCGTAGGCGGCGCTGCCGATCGGCAGCGTCCAGGCGTACGGCCAGGGCATGTTCATCAGCTTACGCCCCGCGTTGAGCGCCCGGGCCTGCCACGCCACGGTCAACAACGACACCAGCAAAGTCGCCCCCGGCAGCCAGCCGGGGGATAACGCAAGCCAGGCTGCACTGGCCAATGCGTACACCACCGGCCCGACGTTGAGTAGCAGCGTCGCCAACACCACCCCTGCCGCCACCCACCACCGATGCCCGAGCCCGGCGTAGGCGTTCTTGGTCAGGCCTTCCCACATGTCGGCCCAGCCGTCGTACATCCGGCACCACTGCAGTTCGCCGGCGGTGGCGACACGGTGCTTGGCGCCCGCCGCCTTGAGCGCCGCGCCGAGTTTGAGGTCTTCGACCATCTCGCCCTTGACCGCGGTGTGGCCGCCGATCTGCTCATAGAATTTTCGCCGAACCAGAATAAACGCGCCGCCGGTGAGCGCCACCGGCGAGTCGGGGTCCATCGCTTTTTCGAACGGCAGCATCAGCCCGAGCGCGAGCACCAACTGCAACTGCACGATCGCTTCGCCGGCGCTGCCGAAACGCAGCGTCGGGGTGACGCCCAAAAGGTCGGTGTCGTGTTCCTCGGCGTGAGCGATCGCGGTGCTCAGCAGCTTGGGGTGCCAATGGATGTCGGCGTCGGTGAAGCACAGCCATTCGATGTCGGATTCTTGATTTCGGATTTCGGACTCAAGGGTTTCGTAACCCCGATGCAACGCCCAGCACTTGCCCATCCATCCCGGCGGGGGTTCTTCTTCGTTGCGCACGACCAACAGGTGCGGGTAACGCCCTTGCATCTCCGCGGTGATCCGCGGCGTGTCGTCGGTGCTCGCATCATCCACAAACACCACACGAAACTCGGGGTAATCCTGCTCGCACAACCCCGGCAGCACGGTCGGCAAATGCTCGGCCTCGTCCCGCCCCGGACTCAAAATCACCACGCCTCCCCCCGGAAGCTTTGACTCCGCACCGGGTTGATCTTGGTCGTCGGTCGAGGCGTCCGGCGTAGAGGCGTTTTCATGTTCCGGGAGGTCTTCTTCCGGGGGGTCTTCGGGCTGCGGCAGTTGATACCGCAGCGACTTCCCGAAGCCGCCGTAGTTGATGTACGCCCACACCATCGCCGCGAGCGTCACGACCGACCCGAAGACCCAAGGCAGCCAAGCGTCCATAAAAAAACACCTCCGAACGGAGCCCGCGGTTTGTCCCCCAAACCGCTTTCGGTTTCACGGTGATTTTAGGCCACCGCAAAACAATTAGGCTCAACGCTCGAAAGGCGTTCGTGCCCCCGGCCTACCCCGTCCTCCCCGGCCCGCTCGGAAATCCCCGGGGCTGCGTTAAGCAACTGCCGGGGGGTCCCCACCCGCTGCCTCGCATCCGAGGCAAGCGAATGCGTGTCGGCGTGGGTTACGCCATGCCGTAGAGATATTCTTCGAGGGCGGCGATCTTCATCTCCTGGCCGTTGAGCTCCCAGGCGTTAAGGTCGCCGATGGAGATCATGCCGACGAGGCGTTGGTTGTCATCCAGCACCGGCAGGTGACGGATGCGCTTCTCCATAAAGATGTTGCGGGCGCAGTCGATCTCAACGTCCGGCGAACACGTCACTACTTTTTCGGTCATCACCTGCCCGACCGTCGTCGTCGCGGGGTCGCGTTGCTCGGCCACGATGCGACGCAGCACATCGCGTTCCGTGAACATGCCGCAGACTCTGTCACCGTCGAGGACGATCAGGGCCCCGATCTTATGTTCGTTCATGAGTTTCGAGGCGTCGAGCACGCGGGCGTCGGGGCCGACGGTCAGGACGGCCGAGCCTTTGCGAGAAACGATCGCTTGCACATTGGACATGTGTAAACCTTTCGACGGATGGGTTGTGGAACGACTTTAAAAACCAGAAGATGAAAACACCGAAACCAGAGACGCGAATCAAAAGAAATTTGAGAAAACCCGCCGTGAACCGGCGACGAGATGAACAATCTAGACCATGATTTTAAAACGGTCGCCGGTACTGACGCAAGGATTTTTTCGCTCAAATCGCGTTAGGGTTATCGGCTGGTTAAGGGTATTCCGCGAGTCGCATTCAGGCGTATTTACGCAAATCCCTGCGGTTTACCTGCTCGCGAGGCTGATGATGATCGGCGTTCTTTCGCTGGGGGGTTGTGGGGCGGGGGGCGACGATCGGCCGGTGGTTCGGGTTTCGGCGGCGGCGAGCTTAGGGCCGGTGCTACAGAAGCTACGACCAGCCTTCGAAGACGAACTGGGCGTCACGGTCCGACTCAACCTCGCGGGGTCGGGCACGCTGACACGGCAAGTGCTCGACGGAGCGCCGGCCGACGCGGTGATTCTGTCCCACCCCGACTGGATGACGCCGTTGATCGACGCCGGCCGGGTCGAGGCTGGTGACGTGGTGCCGTTGGCGGGCAACGCGTTGGTCGTGGTGGGGCGGGGGCCGGCGATCGATCTCGAACAACTCGCCGAGCCGCGTTTCGGCCGCATCGCGATCGGAGACCCCGATTCGGTCCCGGCCGGGCTTTACGCCAAGCAAGCGCTCATCACGGCGGGCGTGTGGGATGCGGTCGAAACCAAACTCGTCACCACGGCCGACGTCCGCGCGGCGCTGCGGTACGCCCAGGCCGGCGACGTCGAGGCCGCGATCATCTACGCCACCGACGCGGCCGACCTCGCCGAGGTTGACCGATCTCACGGCTTGGCGGTTTTGCACCGCCTCGCTTCCGATATGCACGACCCGATCACGATCACCGCGGCGACCGTCGACGGCTCGGCGAGCGGCGCAGTGCTACTCGATTGGCTGCGAAGCCCCCAAGCGTGGGAAGGTTTCGCCGCGGCGGGGTTTGATCGGCCGTGACGTGCTATCGTCGTAGCGATGGATTTCGCAGCGATCATGTCGGCGGTGGGGTTGTCGATGCTGTGCGCGAGCGCAGCGGTGGGGCTGTGCTTGATCCCCGGGGTGGGCCTTGCGTTGCTGTTAGCGCGAAAGGATTTTGGGGGCAAAGGGGCGGTCGAATTGATCGTCATGCTGCCGGTGGTCGTGCCGCCGGTGGTGACGGGGTATGTGTTGTTGAAACTATTGGGCAGTAGCGGGCCGTTGGGCGGCCTACTTCCGGGGGGGATTCCGGGGGTGCTTCCGGGGGGCGGTGTGGTGTTCACCTGGGTGGGGGCGGCAATCGCGCAGGCGGTGGTGGCGTTTCCGTTTCTGGTGTTGACGTTGCGGGTGGCGTTCGCGGGGGTGGACCGGGACTTGGAGAGGGTGGCGCACACGTTCGGGGCGGGGCGGTGGCGGACGTTTTGGAGCGTGACGCTGCCGCTCTCGTGGCACGGCTTAGCGGCGGGGTGTTTGCTGGCGTTTGCCCGGGCGTTGGGTGAATTCGGCGCGACGATTATCGTGGCAGGCAACATCGAGGGGCAGACGCGGACGCTGCCGTTGGCGATCTACGCGGCGTTGCAGTCGCCCGGCGGCGACGCCACCGCGATGGGGTTGGCCGTGATCGCGGTGGGGTTAGCGTTCGCCGCGTTGGGGTTACGCCGGCTGTTCGGCGGGGCGGGGCCGCGGTGGTAAAACGTCAACAGCTGGACCGAAACGTCTTGGGGTTTGAACCCGTATGCGTCCCGCAACGAACGCGCTATAAATTGAATAACGGATGTGGTGTCCCGTATCTGGATCGGCCACACTACCTGTTCAAACCCCAAAGATTTTCACCCAAGGATTACCCGCCATGTCCGATCAACTCCGCAAGATCACCGAACAGCAGTGCTCCGTCGCCCCGGCCAAGTACGACGACCTCAAGGTCCTTTTTCTCAATTGCACCCTCGAACGCTCGCCCCGGCTTTCGCACACCGAGGGCCTGATCGCCGTCGCCCAAAGCATCCTCGACGGCAACGGCGTGAGCCACAAAGTCATCCGCCCCGTTGATTACGAGATCGCCGCCGGGCTGGGGCAAGACATGGCCCAGACGCCCGAGTGGGAACGCGACGACTGGCCGCAGATCCAAAAAGAATTGGATGCCTGCGACATCCTGATCCTCTGCACCTCGGTGTGGCTGGGTGAAAAATCCTCCGTCTGCAACCGCGTCCTCGAACGCATGTACGGCTACACCCACTCGTTCAACGACAAGGGCCAGTACCGCGACTACGGCAAAGTCGGCGCGACGCTCATCACGGGCAACGAAGACGGCGTCAAGCACTGCGCGATGAATATCCTTTTCAGCCTCTCGCACATCGGCTACACCGTCCCGCCCCAGGCCGATGCGGGCTGGATGGGTGAAGCAGGCCCCGGCCCGAGCTACCGCGACGAAGGCAGCGGCGGCCCCGAAAACGACTTCACCAACCGCAACACCACCTTCCTGGTCTGGAACTGCCTCCACCTGGCCCGCATGCTAAAAGACCAAGGCGGCATCCCCGCCCACGGCAACCAACCCGACGCCTGGGACGCCGGCTGCAAGTCGGGCTTTAACAGCCCGGAGCACAAACGATAAAGCCGTCATCCAACGGGTGAAGTAACGGCGACCGTACCCGTTAGTTCAACGTGGTGTTTGAGCAAACCCAGACTTTTGTTTGCAGGTCGCCTGCGCGGCGAGCGGCAGGGGGTGTCCCCCTGCACCCCCATGGAACTTCCAAGC
>JBCCST010000034.1:0-37758 GCA_039199695.1 Planctomycetota bacterium
GAATTCACCCAACGCGACGTCGAGGCCTGCCGCCACCCCGACACCGGCGTCGTCACCGTCGGCACGACCTACCCCGAAATGGTCAACGACGTCGAGCCCGGCCAACGCCTCTTGGTCAACGACGGCGCGATCCGCATGCTCGTCACCGACAAGGTCACCGCCGACGACCCGCCCGAACGTAACCGTCGGCCCGACGACCCCCGCCTGATCTGCAACGTCACCGAGGGCGGCACGCTGTCGAACAAAAAAGGCGTCAACCTCCCCGACACGCACGTCAGCGCCCCGGCTCTGACCGACTGGGACGAAGAGTGCGCCGCGTGGGCGGTGGAACACGATCTGGACTTCCTCGCGCTGTCGTTCGTCCGCAAGGCCGAGGACATCAAGCAACTCAACGAACTGCTGCTCAAACTCGGCCGGGACAACCGCTCGCTGCGTAGCCACACCCGCTTGCCGATTGTCTCCAAGCTCGAAAAGCCGCAAGCCATCGACGAACTCGACGCGATCCTCGAAGAGACCGACGCGGTCATGGTCGCCCGCGGCGACCTGGGCGTGGAGATGGAACTCGCCATGGTGCCGGTGATCCAGAAGCAGATCATCGAAAAGGCCCACGCCCACGGCAAGCCCGTGATCGTGGCGACGCAGATGCTCGAGAGCATGATCCAAAGCTTCACGCCGACCCGGGCCGAGGTCTCCGACGTCGCCAACGCGATCCTCGACGGCACCGATGCGATCATGCTCTCCGGCGAGACCGCCGTGGGCGAACACCCGATCCAGGTCGTCAACACCATGGCCCGCACCGCCCGCATCGCCGAGGAATACGACGCCGAATGCCGGGCCGGCACGACCAAGCCCCCCGCTAATCTGCAGGCTTCGAAGTACCGCACCGCGGCGCTCGCCCACGGCGTCTCGACCATCGTCAACGACCTCGACCCCGCTTTCGTGGTGATGTGGTCCGAGCTCGGCGGCGGGGCTCGCTACCTCTCGCAGAACCGTCTGCACCGGCCGATCATCGCGTTCAGCTCGAGCGAGCCGGCGTTGCGGCAGATGGCGCTGCTCTTTGGTGTCCACCCGATCCACATGAAACGCCCCAAAGACACCGCCACGTTCCTCGGCAGAATCGACGACCTCTTGTTGGGCAACAACTGGTCTGATCCTGGCGACGCCATCGTCATCGTCAAGGGCGAGCCGCTCGGCACGCCGGGTATCACCAACAAAATCCGCATCCACTACGTCGGCGAAGTCTGCCGGGTCACGTGGCACCCCAAAGACAACTGACGCTTGGGACCCGCGGCGTGACGGCGAAAACCCGGACGATTTTTTTAGTCATCGCCGTAACCAAACGCCCATCGTGCTATTCTGCGTTGTGCAAAATCCTTCCTTTACGCTCCAGTCAAACCTCGTCGATATCCCCGCCCGCGCCGTACGACCCGTCACGCTGACCGTCGAAACCGGCCGCATCGCCGCGATCACGCCAACCTCGCCCGACGCCGCCGATCACGACTCGGCCGGTTTCATCCTGCCGGGGTTTATCGATGCGCACGTCCACGTTGAAAGCTCGATGCTCACCCCGGCCCACTTCGCCGCGGCCGCGGTGGTTCACGGCAGCGTCGGCAGCGTGAGCGATCCGCACGAGATCGCCAACGTGTTGGGGATGGAGGGCGTGCGGTTCATGCTCGACAACGCCGCGACCGTGCCGTTCAAGTTTGCGTTCGGCGCGCCGTCCTGCGTCCCCGCAACCACGTTCGAGACCGCCGGGGCCACGCTGAGCGTGGACGACGTGGCGGCGTTGCTCGACGACGATCGGATCTACTACCTCAGCGAGGTGATGAACTTCCCCGGTGTGTTGGGTGGCGACCCCGATCTCTTGGCGATGATCGCCGCGGCCCAGCGACGCGGCAAACCCATCGACGGCCACGCCCCGGGCCTCCGCGGCGACGAGGCCAAGCGCTACCACGCCGCGGGCATCAGCACCGACCACGAATGCTTCACCAAGGCCGAGGCACTCGACAAACTCGACGCCGGGGCAACGATCCTGATCCGCGAGGGCTCGGCGGCCCGCAACTTCGAAGCGCTCTTCCCGCTGATCGACGAGTTCCCCGGCCGGGTCATGCTCTGCAGCGACGACAAACACCCCGACGAACTCGTCCACGGCCACCTCGACGCGCTGGTCCGCCGGGCCGTGGCCGACGGCGCGGACGTGTTCAACGTGCTGCAAGCCGCGTGTCTCACGCCGGTTGAGCACTACGGCCTACCCGTGGGCCAACTCCGCGTTGGCGACCCGGCCGACTTCATCGAAGTCGATTCGCTGACCGGGTTCCACGTGCAGCGCACGTTCATCGACGGCGTCTGTGTGGCCGAGGGACGCGCGTCGAAGATCGAAGTCTTGCCGGCCGAGGCGATCAACCGATTCGAGTGCAGCCCCAAGTCGGCGGCAGACTTCGCGGTGCCCGCCGTGGCCGACCGGAAGCTGCGGGTGATCGAAGCGATCGACGGCCAACTCGTGACCAACGCGGTCGAGCTTGAGCCTCATATCGTCGGCGACCAGGCGACGGCCGACCCTTCACGCGATTTGCTCAAGATCGCGGTCGTGAACCGCTACGCCGACACGCCGCCCGCGGTGGGTTTTGTCACGGGGTTCGGCTTGCAGCGCGGCGCGATCGCCGGCTCGGTCGGGCACGACTCGCACAACATCGTTGCGGTCGGCGCGAGCGACGACGAGCTGGCCGCGGCGGTGAACGCGGTGATCGAGAAGCGCGGCGGGCTGGCGGCGGTCGACGGCGAACGCGTCGAAACCTTGGCGTTGCCCGTCGCGGGGCTGATGTCGTTGGAGTCTTGCGAAACGGTCGCCGACGCCTACGAAGCGCTGGACCACCTCACCAAAGCGATGGGTTCGGACTTGCGGGCGCCGTACATGACGCTGAGCTTCATGGCGTTGTTGGTGATCCCCCGCCTGAAACTCAGCGACCGCGGGTTGTTCGACGGGGAACAATTCGAGTTTTGTGAGTTGTGGGTTTGAGTGGGATTGAACCACAGAGACACAGAGGCACAGAGATAAGACCACGGCAAAGTAAATTGCTTGATCGCGATTTCTTCTCTGTGACTCTGCGTCTCTGTGGTTTGTTCAAGCGGTGATTTGCGATTGCCCGCTAATTTAACTGCCGCGATATGTCGAATACCCGAACGGCGAAACCAACAGCGGGACGTGGTGGTGTTGACTGGGGTCTTTGACGTTGAACAGCACCGCGACTTCGGGATAGAACGTTTCGCGTTTGGTGGCGGCGAAGTAGTCGGCGGTGTCGAAGTGGATCAGGTAGCGGCCGGCGACGAATTCGTCGGCGGGGATGAAGTCGGTGACCCGGCCGTCTTCGTTGGTGACGCCCACGGCGATCTGTTCGTAGCCCCCGTCGCCGGCGCGTTCGAGGACGATGCGCATGCCCGCGGCGGGCTTGCCCAGGGCGGTGTCGAGAACGTGGGTGGTCAGGGGCGAATCGCTCATGCGGGCATTGTACCCGGATCGCGCGTGGGGCCGGCCGCGTGTTTTTCCGTAGAGGTCGCAGCGAAACAGTGCACTGGGTGCCACACCTCGCCGGAGGCGATGTGTGCCCGGGCCTGGTGTCATCATTCTGCACACATCGTGCTGCGCACGAGGTGTGGCACCCGACAAACAGAACCGGCTATTGGTCGTCGGTGAGGAGCTTGTCGAGCCGCAGGTGCGTAATCTTGCGCTGCTCGGCCGCGGCGAGGGGCGCTTCGGTCGCCGGGTCGTTACGCAAACGCTGCCGCAGGGCATCCAGCATTTGGGCGGCGGACAAGCCCGAGGCGCAGATGATGAAGATGTAGCCGAAGCGCTGCTCGTAGGTGTCGTTGGCGGCGGCGAGCTCGTTCAAAACGTCTTCGTCGGCGTCGTGGACCCCCGCTTGTTCCCCGGCCGACCACTGCTTGTTGCCGACGAACTTCATCCGCAGCGAATCGACGTCGCCGATCTTGGGGTGGGCGGCGAACGCTTCGAGCCAGTGGCCCTCGGCCATCTCGTCGAAGATCGCGTCGGCGGTGTCGTGGAGTTGCGGCGTGTTCTGGAACGGCCGACACGCCTCCATCTGCCGGGCCCACCACGCGGTGCCGCAGCAGCCCCGAAATTTTTCCTCAGCGTCGTCGGGCGGGAGTTGGTTGAGAGATTGCAGGTTCATACGAGTTGCCCCGCGGGGGTGTCGTTGTTCGCTTGGCCGTGGACATAGGTCCGCAGGACTTTGCCGCGCATCGCCATGCCCAGGTACGGCGTAAGCTTGTGCCGGTGGAGCAGGTCGTCGGGGAACGGGGCCCACACGGCGTCGGGGTTGAAGACGAAGAAGTGGGCCGGATGGCCCGGCGCGATGCCGAACGGCACATCGACGAGCTGCGCGGGGCAAGCGCCCATCCACGCCGCGACGTCGCGCAGCGGCAGGCCCGCGTCGTGGGCCATCTTCCAGACCACGCTCAGCCCGAGTTGCAGCGAGCTGATCCCGCCCCAGGCTTTTTGGAAGTTGCCTTCTTCGAGCGATTTCATTGCCGGGGGCGCGGGCGAGTGGTCGGAGACGACCATGTCGATCAGGCCGGACTGGAGCGCGTCCCACAACGCCCGGCGGTTGTTCTCGTCGCGCACCGGCGGAGCGCACTTGGCCAGCGTGAACCCGTCGGGGATGTTCTCGGCGGCAAACGCGAGGTAGTGCGGGCAGGTCTCGACGGTGATTGGCAGCCCTTCATTCTTTGCCTCGGCGATCATCGGCAGGCAGCCCGCGTCGGCGAGGTGGACCAGATGGGTTCGGCAGCCGGTCTCGCGGCACAGCCGAATCATCATCGCGATCGCGTCTTGCTCGAACGACGGCGGACGCGTGGCGAGGTACTCGGCGTACGATCGGCCGTCGGAGCCTTCGGGCCAGCCCGGGGCGTCGTCGGGGACCAGTTCGGCGTGGACCAAAAGCGGTACGCCGCGCTCGGCGAGGATCGGCATTGCTTGGCGCAGGTCGGCTTCGGTCGCGTTGGGGAATTCATCGATGCCGCTGTGGCAGAGAAACGCCTTGACCCCACGGACGCCGGCGTCGAGGAGTTCGGGCATGCGGTCGGCGTTGCCGGGGACCAGGCCGCCGTAGAAACCGACATCGACCGATAGCTTGCCGTCACTCGCGTGTCGCTTGCGGCTTAGCGCCTCGGCGTCGGTCGTGACCGGCGAGGAGTTGAGCGGCATGTCGATTAGCGTGGTGAACCCGCCGGCGCGGGCGGCGGCGGTGCCGGTGGCGAAGCCTTCCCAGTCGGCTCGGCCGGGCTCGTTGAGGTGGACGTGGGTGTCGACGAGGCCCGGCATCAACACGGCGTCGCCGACGACTTCTTCGTCGGCTCCCGGGGTGTCGGGCGTGTCGTACGGGTCGATGGCCGCGATCACGCCGTCGCGCACCCGCACCGTCGCGGCGGCTTCTCCCTCGGGTAACAGCACCCGTTTACTACGGATTGAAAAGGCTTGGCGCATCGTCATACATCCCTATGCTACGGGGTCGCCCCTGCTTTGTGCATTCCCGCCCCCGGAAGGTTGCTCTCGATACATCTTCACCAAGGGGTCGATTTTTGATCCCGGAAGGAACGATTCTTTATGCCTCACCCGCTCTCCCACAACGCCTACGGTAAGCACCGCGTGCGTGTCAGCAAGATTAAACGCAGCGCGACGGATCCCATGCACCACGAGTTCATCGAGGCCACCGTCGCGGTCACGCTCGAGGGCGACCTCGCCGAGTCGTACACCGTCGGCGACAACGCGAACGTCGTGGCCACCGACACCTGCCGCAACACCGTCTACGCCAAGGCCAAGGACGACCCGTTCGTGACGATCGAGAGCTTCGGCGTCACGCTGGCCGAGCATTTTTTGTCGCAGTACGACCACCTCACCAAAGCCACCGTCGAACTCCGCGAACACCGCTGGCACCGCATCAACGGCCACGGCCACTGCTTCACCGGCAGCGACGGCGAAACGCCCACCGCCAAGGTGATCGCGTCGCGCGGCGAAACGACGATCGTCTCGGCGGGCGTCGACGACCTGATGATCGCCAAGACTACGGAGACGGGGTTCGAGAATTTCCACCGCGACGAATACCGCACCCTGCCCGACACGGACGACCGTATCTTCGCGACCGTGCTCACGGCCGACTGGAACTACAGCCCCCCGGAAGCGGGTGGGGCCGTGGACTACGCCGCCTCGCGCACCTTCATCCGCGACGCGATGCTCGCCAAGTTCACCGATCACTACAGCAAGTCGGTCCAGGAAACCCTTTACCTGATGGGCAACGCGGCGCTCGACGCGTGCGCCGACGCCACGAGCATCACGCTGACCATGCCCAACAAGCACCACCTCAAGTTCAACCTCGAGCCGTTGGGCCGGACCAACGACAACGAGGTGTTTCACGTGACGGACGAGCCCTACGGCTATATCACCGGCACGGTGACGCGCGGGTGATGGGTGTGTGGTGTTCAACGCCGAGTGATTGCCATCCCTCGGCTTTAGGCGTTACATGGTTGAGAGTTGGGCCAACGTACGCGTCAGTACTTCAACGCCGACGTGGAGGTCGGCGTCGGTGTCGCCGGGGATCAGCACCAAGCCGACCGGCGCGAAGCGGGCGACGGACAACGCCTCGGGGGTTGATCGGCCGACCGTCTTCCACCAACGCAGGTCCGCGTCGTCGCAGGCTTGTTCGATCGCGTCGATGACGGCTTGGTCGCAGGCGGCGGGGTCGCGGGCGTGTTGTTTTTCGCTGGTGATCTTCAGGCCCCGCCGCAGGGCGATGGTGTGGCCTTCCTGGTGGATCGCCTCGGCGACCTGGTTTCGGTTCTGGGCTTCGGTGTCGTGGAGTTCGAGGTCGAACGTCACTTCCGAAGGGATCGTGCCGGGCTTCGCGGGGATCATGTCCATCCGCGCGATGGTCGCGGTGAGGTCGATGCTGGGGCTGGAGCGGGCGAGTTGTTCGATCGCGTGGATTGTCTCGGCGGCGGCGCACAGGGCGTCGCGGCGGTCGGGCATGGGCACGGCCCCGGCGTCGCCGTCTTCGCCGGTGACCCGGAAGCGGTAGCCGGCCGAGCCGATGATGCTCATCGCGATGCCGACCGAGGCGTTTTGTTTTTCGAGCTTCCCGCTGGGCTCGGTTTGAAGCCCGACCCAGGCGTGATACGCGCCGTCGCTTTGTGCGAGGTCATCCGAGCGCACGAGCCGAGCGATTTCGATAGGCCGACTGGGTTCGAAGCCGAGGCGTTGAAGGGTTTGGATCGCTTCGAGGCCTGCGACGAGACCGATCGCGCGGTCGTCGTCCTGGTCCTCAAGCTGCGCCCCGGTGGCCACCGCGGGCTGCGACGCGTCGGCGCGGGGCGGACACCACCGGGCAAACGTGTTGCCGGCCGCATCGACGCGCACCGACAGACCCGCGGCTGCGCATGGCGTACGCCAATCGGCCTCGTCCGGCAGCGCGGCCCGCAACGCCGCGGTTTGGATGGGCAGGTCGTCGGGCAGGCTCATCGCGGCGGGCGGTTGACGTTTTTGGAGTAGAGGTAGGTGGCGGGCGCATCACCCGTGGCGACGAACCACTGCGGGCAGTAGGCGGCCATCCAGATCGCGTCGCCCGCGACGACGGGGTTCCAGGTTTCGGTCGGGCCGGTGCCGAGGCGGTAGACGCCTTGGCCGTGCTGGAGGTAGAGGCCGTGCTCGTTGTGGTGGGTTTCGACGAAGGGCAGCGGCGTTCCTGGATCAAACGTGAAGCGGTTCACGGCGAAGTCGAAGCGTGGATCGGTTTCGTCGGGCAGGAGGTGCGCAAGCCGGGCGTGTTCGTCGCCCATGAACGGCTCGGCGGGTCGGTCGAGCGCGTGGCCGAAGAAGGCGTCCGGGGCGGGTTCGCGGTCGAGCATTTCGTAGGGCTGTTCAAACATGAGCAATTGCCCGGCTTCCACGCCGCGCAGGTCGTGCGGCACGTCCGGCGGCAGCCAGGCGTAATCGTCAACGCCCAGTTCCCGCCGGTCCACGGACACTCGGCCGGACAGGACGTAAACGAAACGCTGCACGCCCGGCAACGCTCCGGCGGTGGCCGAGGCTTCGGTGAGGTGGACCAGGGTCTGCGTGAACCGCGGCTGGCGCGGGGCGCTGCCCATGCTCGGGCTGATGAGCACGACACCCTGCGTGTCGGTCCAACCGAACAGCGGCGCGACGACGTGGCCGTCCGGCGCGATCACGGCGTGGTCGGCCATGACGCGGGTGCGGGTCTGGGCGGTGGGGTGTTGCTGGGCGGCCGCCACCGCGTCGTCGTGAGCGTGCGTCATACCTCGGCGGTCTCCCGGACCTGTGACGCGAGCAGCTGCACCGCCCGGGTCAACACGTCGATGGTCACCGCGACGTCGGCCTCGTTCACGCGCTCATTGGGGTTGTGGCTAACGCCGTCGGGGTGGCGCACGAACAGCATCGACACGGGGAACGATGCGGCCATCGCCACGGCGTCGTGGCCCGCGCCGCTGAGCAGGTCGAACGGCTCGTGCCCGGCGTCTTCCATGGCTTGGGAAAGCAAACCGCTGAGCACCGAGTCCATCTCGGTCGCCGGCTGGGGCTGGTTCTCCACGACCTCGACCGACACGCCGTCTTCGCTGGCGATGCGGGTGGCGGTTTCGAGCAGGGCGTCCACGGCGATCTCGCGGACGTCGTCCATGGCGTGGCGGATGTCGAGCGAGACCTCGACCTCGCCGGGGATGACGTTGCGGACGTTGGGGTGGCAGTTGACGTAGCCGACGGTGGCGCGGAGGCCGTCGATGGATCGGCCGTAGTCCTGCACCTCGGCGATGAGGTGGGCGGCGCTGACCAACGCGTCCTGCCGGGGATACATCGGCGTGGTGCCGGCGTGGCCCGCCTGGCCGGTGAAGCGCAGGATCAATCGGCTCTGCCCGGCGATCGCGTTGACCACGCCGCAGGGCCGATCGGAGCGTTCGAGCACGGGGCCTTGCTCGACGTGCATCTCGATGAAGCCGAGGACTTGTTCGGGGTCGTACGCGGCTTCGTGGATCTCGGACGGGTCGAGGCCGAACTCGGTGATGACGCCGCGCATCGATCGGCCGTGGTCGTCGAGGCGGTCGAGCCATTTGTTTTGGAACGTGCCCGCGACCGCGGCGCTGCCGAGGTACGGCTTGGAAAAGCGGACGCCTTCTTCTTCGCTGAACGCGACGACGTCGAGGTCGAAGGGCAATTCGGTTTGCAGTTCGCTCAAACGTTCGGCGACGGCGAGCGCGACGATGACGCCCAACAGACCGTCGTACTTCCCGGCGTTGGGCACGGTGTCGATGTGCGAGCCGATGAGCAGCACCGGCCGCGGCGTGTCGGGCGCGTCGGCTTGGGGCGGGATCGGGGCGTCCTGGTTGTCGTACAACGTCGGTTCGTCGTTGGTGTCGAGCAGGGTGGACAGCCGGCCGACGAGGTTGCCCGCGGCGTCGGTGCGCACGGTCATGCCGATGTCGCTCATCCACGCAGAAAGGTCGACGTGGATCGCGTGGATCGCGGGGGACAGGTACAGCCGGGTGATCCGGCCGTGTTCATCAGAGTGCCCCGACAGGTTGTCGCAGCGCTTCATCACGCGGTGAGCCAGCGCATCCACACGGATCGATGTCGCCGGGTTGGCCATAGCAAAAACATCCAAACGGCCGAGCCTCGGCCTTTATGAAGAGAAGAATTTCACGCACACCCGTGCGCGGCCCCTATCGTTTAGCCTACCCCGTCAACGAAAAAACGTTGACACCCCACGCCCCCAAGCGTATCGTTCAGGGTTGGCCCTAACCGAGCGAGTGTATCGCTGCTCGCCTTTCGTGGCAAACCTTTTTCGGATAAACCGGTGGTCTTTGGCCGCGTCGGCTTCCGAAGGTTCAACCCACGGGTATCGTTTTTTCGCCATGCGTGACCACCTGGTCTTCTATCTCAACGGAAAACGACACACGGCCCGCGGGCCGGAGGCGTTCGCCACCCTCACCGATTTCTTGCGCCAAACCCTCGGCCAAACCGGGACCAAAGTCGTCTGCGCCGAGGGCGACTGCGGCGCGTGCTCGGTCCTGATCGGTCGGCCGACCGCCGACGGTACCAGCCTGACCTACCAAACCATCGACGCCTGCATCGCGTTCATGTACCAGCTCGACCGCACCCACCTCGTGTCGATCGAAGGCCTCCAGCACGACGACGGGACGCTGACGCCCGTGCAGGAAGCGATGGTCCACGGCCACGGCAGCCAGTGCGGTTTTTGCACGCCCGGCTTCGTCGTCACGATGCACGGCCTGTTGGAAGACGACGCCCCGGCCCCGCCCCCACCCGCGGGCGGTTGCGACGGCTGCCCCGGACTCCACGAAGACCAACTCCGCCTGGGCTTGTCGGGCAACCTCTGCCGCTGCACGGGGTACCAGCAGATCATAGACGCGGGCAAAGCGATCGATGCGGGTGCCGTTGCACGAATGAACGACCGCTACCCCGCGGCGCCGATGCTCGACGATTTCGTGCAGCTCGGCGAGGACGGCGTGTTGATCGAAGCCGACCACGACACGCAGACCCGCCGGGTGTACTTGCCGCGGACGCTGGACGAAGCCGCGACCTTCCGCGCCGCGAACCCGGGGTGCAAGCTGTCCTCCGGCACGACGGACCTGGGCGTGCAGCACAACCACACCGCGCCGGGCCTCGGGCAACGGCCCGCGACCATTTTGAGTCTGTCGCATGTTGCGGGTCTGGATCACGTCGTCATCGATGGCGAACACCTGATCACGGGCGCGACCGCGACGTGGAGTGCGATCGAGCGGGCCGTCGAAGACGTCGTGCCCGAGTACCACCGCATCCTCACGCTCTTCGGCAGCCCGCAGGTCCGCAACGCCGGCACCATCGCGGGCAACCTCGCCAACGCTTCGCCGATCGCCGACTCGATCCCGTTCCATATGGTGATGGACGCCGAGCTCGACCTGATCTCCGTACGCGGCATGCGCACCGTCAAACTCAACGACTTCTACCTCGGCTACAAAAAACTCGACCTGGCCGAAGATGAACTGATCGCGACGGTGCACACGCCGCTGCCCACCGCCGACCAACGGCTGAAGCTCTACAAAATCTCCAAACGCCGCGACATGGACATCAGCACCTTCACCGCCGGCGTGTTGCTCACGCTCGACGAAGCGGGCGAGACGATCACCGCGGCCCGCCTCGCCTACGGCGGCGTCGGACCCACGGTCATGCGATTGCCCCAGACCGAGGCCTTCCTCGCCGATCAGCCGTTGACCGAAGACGTGATGCGGCAGGCGGGCCAACTCGCCCGGACCGAGATCACGCCGTTGTCCGATGTCCGCGGCAGCGCCGACTACCGCCTGCAGTTGGCCGAGAACATCCTCGTGAAGTGTTACCACGACCTAAACCCCGAGCCGGCCCTGCTGTCGTAAATTTCCTGCTCTTCTGCTCTCCTGCTTTCTTGCTCTAGCCCGCCATGCCCTCACTCGGAACCTCCATCCCGCACGACTCGGCCCCCGGCCACGTCACCGGCAACGCGCCCTACGTCGAAGACCTCACGCCGCTGGTCGGCGAACTGTGGGTCGACTTCGTCGGCAGCCCCGTTGCCGTGGGTAAGTTGCTTTCGGTGGACGCGACCGAGGCGTTGAAACTTCCGGGGGTAGTCGGGGTGTACACGCACCGTGACCTCCCGGCTGGCGGGGTGAATCGCTTCGGGCCGATCTTCCACGACGAGCTTTTTCTGGTTGAAGACGAAATCGCTTACGTCGGCCAGCCCGTCGCCGTCGTCGCCGCCGAGACCCGCGAACTCGCCCGACAGGCCCGGCACCTCGTGAAGATCGAAGTCGAAGAAGCCGAGCCGATCTTGACCATCGAGCAGGCCGTCGCCGCCGATTCCTACCTCGGGCCGATCCGCCGCATCCAGCGTGGCGACCTCGACGCCGCTTTCGCCGAGGCGCCGCACACGCTCGAAGGCACGTTCATCAACAACGGCCAAGAGCAGTTCTACCTCGAATCCCAAGCCTGCCAAGCCCTGCCCGGCGAGCAGGGCCAGCTGAAGCTGATCTGCTCAACGCAAAACCCCACTGAGACCCAGGCCGTGGTCGCCGAGGTGTTGGGCCTGCATATGCACGAAGTGGTTTGCGAATGCAAACGCATGGGCGGCGGATTCGGCGGCAAGGAAACCCAGTCTGCCATCCCCGCGGTGATGGTGGGGTTGGTCGCGCAGAAGACCGGCCGACCGGCCCGCGTCGTGTATTCCAAAACCGACGACATGATCGTCACCGGCAAACGCCACCCGTACCGCTCGACGTACCGCGTCGCCTTCGACGACGACGGCCGATTGCTCGGGGCCGAGTTCGACTACGTGTCCAACGGCGGCGCGTTCGCCGATCTGTCCACGTCGATCATGGAGCGCACCATGCTCCACGCCGACAACGCCTACGTCCTGCCCGCGGTCAAAATCACGGGGCGCATCTGCAAGACCAACCTCCCGCCGAATACCGCCTTCCGCGGCTTCGGCGGGCCGCAGGGCGTGGTCATCATCGAGAACGTGTTGCAGGAAATCGCCCAGACGCTGGGCCTGGACGCGCTTGATGTCCGCCGACGCAACCTCTATGTCGACGGCGACCCCGAGCGCAGCGTCACGCCCTACGGCCAGATCGTCCGCGACCACGTCTTGCACGAAACGTTTGATGAACTCGAACAAACTAGCGACTACCGCAAGCGCATGGCCGAGGTCGTGGCGTTCAACGCCAAGTCCAGGACCCACGTCAAGGGCTTGGCGATGACCGCGATCAAGTTCGGCATCTCGTTTACCACCAAGTTCCTCAACCAGGGCAACGCGCTGGTCAACGTGTACACCGACGGCACCATCCAGGTCTCCACGGGCGGCACCGAGATGGGGCAGGGTCTCAACACCAAGATCAAGCAACTCGTCGCCGACGAGTTCGGCGTTCCCCCGCAAAACGTCATTTTGATGACGACTTCGACGGAGAAAAACCACAACACCTCGCCCACCGCCGCAAGCGCGGGTACCGACCTCAACGGCACCGCCGCGGTGAACGCCTGCCGGGAAATCCGCGGACGCATGGCCGAGTTCGCCGCGTCGCAGTTTGCGTCGCTCGAACGCGGCTTGGTCCACGCCCCCGAACACGTCGTGTTTGCCGATGGCCTCGTCTACGACGACCGCGAACCCGCCCCGGACCCGTCAGCTCACGGCGGCGGACGGGAGCGGTGCATCCCCTTCGGCCAGTTCTGCGACATGGCCCGCCGCGAACGCGTCGACCTCGGTGCCCGCGGGTTCTACGCCACGCCCGGCGTCGACTTCAACCGCGAGACCGGCCAGGGCAACCCGTTCTTCTACTTCACCACCGGCGCCGCCGCGGCCGAAGTCACGATCGACCGCTTCACCGGCGACCTCGTCGTCGACCGCGTCGATGTGCTCATGGACGTAGGCCAGATGATCAACCCCGGCATCGACCTCGGCCAACTCTACGGCGGCTTTATTCAGGGCATGGGCTGGGTCACCACCGAAGAACTCGTCTTCGACGACGCGGGCCACCTCAAGTCCACCAGCCCGACGACGTACAAGATCCCCAACATCACCGACACGCCGCGCGTGTTCAACGTCGACACCATCCCGAACCCCAAGCACCGCCAAAACGTCCGCTTCAGCAAAGCGGTCGGCGAGCCGCCGTTGATGCTCGGCGTCGCGCCGTGGCTGGCCGCCAAACACGCGATGTCGTTCGTCAATCCGGAAATAGTCGCTCCACTCGAACTGCCCGCGACCAACGAGCAAAACCTGATGTGCATGACGGCATTGAAGGTAGAACAGCCGGAACCGCAGATTTCGCAGATGACGCAGATTTCGGAATAAGAACAAAGCTTTTCGGGCGTTCGTTCATTTCGAGACGTTTCACTTTGTTTTGCGTCTGGCTGTATTAATCTGATAAATCTGCGTAATCTGCGGTTACATGCCTTCTCCTTCTCACATCCAGCGGTACACCGAACTCGCCACCGCCGACCGGCCGTTCGTCGCGGTGACGCTGGTGGATGTCCACGGCTCGACGCCGCAGGACGCCGGCAGCAAGATGATCGTCACGCCCGACGGCCTGGACCACGGCACCGTCGGCGGCGGCCGGATCGAAGCGAAAGCGATCGACGAGGCGTTGTCGTTGATGAAAGCGCGGGGACGTACGAAGTTTGTCGACTGGAACCTGAAGGCCGACGTCGGCATGACCTGCGGTGGTCGCGTCCGGCTGTACTTCGAGTCGGTGAACGTCAACGTTTGGCCGATCGTGATCTTCGGGGCCGGTCACGTGACCCAGGCGTTGGCGCGGTTGCTTGAGTCTTTGCCGTGCGCGGTGACGTGCATCGACCCGCGGGCCGAGTGGCTCGCCAAGCTGCCCGAATCCACCGCGACGCGTTGCGTCGAACATCCCGCCGAAGAAGTGGAAAAACTTCCGGGGGATGCGTTTGTGCTGTGTATGACGCAGGGCCACCGCAGCGATTTTCCCGTGTTGCAAAGGATTTTTGAGCTCGGCCGAGGGTTCCCGTTCCTCGGCGTGATCGGCAGCGACGCGAAAGCCGCGGTGTTGCGTCGCGAGTTAAAAGACGCGGGGATCGCCGAAGAAGCAATCGACTTCCGCTGCCCGGTGGGTTTACCGATCGGTAGCAACCACCCGGCCGAGATCGCGGTGAGCATCGCGGCGCAGCTGTTGGAAATGCGTGACGCGAAGCAGCCTGCGGTTTGACTAAGCGTTGATCGCTTATGGTTCTTACTCCCCTCTCTTGAGGGAGGGAGATCAAGGTCATCCGTCCTTACGCCCCAACCCCGAAAAACCGCCGATGGCGTTGCAGGATGCGATGGCACGTCGCGGCGTCGGCGATGGGTTCGGTCTCGCCGCGTTCGTACGACCCGCCCAGCACCAACACGTCGCTACGCGGGAACAGGTAGCCGCCGTGGCTCATCATGTACGGCAGATTTTGCGGGCGCAGGTGAACCAACTGCCCGCGGATCGGCTGCATCGCCGTGTCGTTGAACAACGCGCCCGCGCCCAGGCCGAGGCAGTTGACCACCGCGGAGTCCGGCAGCCGGGCGAGTTCATCTCGATGGCCAAAGGTGCGGTTCACCGTTTTCACGCCCGCTTGATTGACATCGCCCAGCAACCACGGCAGATAGATCGGCGGCTCGATCAGAAACGTCGAGTGCGCCCGCCCGGCCTGCGTGACCCCGGGGAACGGCAGGCGGTCGAGCGTGCGGTAGGGCAGCAGGTCGCCGGGCAGTTGGTGCAACGCGCCGCCGCCGCGGGGCGTCGTGAAGTTGATCTTCCGCGACACGCCGACGAAACGGTCGGCCAGTTTTTCAAAACGCACCGCACTGCGGCGCAGCATATCCTGCATCTCGGCCCGGCTCGAAAACGCGACGCCCGACGGGGCGAACTGCGCGCCCGCCCAGTTCGAAGTCGTCTCGGTCGCGAAGTGCTGGGCGTAGACCGTCACGTCCCAGCCGCGCTCGCGCAGCACGCGGGCGGTGCTGAGCCCGACCACGCCGCCGCCGAGCACCGCGACCGCACGGCCGCGCCCCGGGCCGGCCGCGGCTTCGAGTTGGTCGGCGCACAGCTCGGCCGCGCCCCACGACAGCGTGTAGCCCGATCCGCCGTGGCCGTAGTTGTGGGCGACCCATCGGCCGTTGATTCGCTCGCATTCGAGGCGATAACTGTCCTGGCGATACGGCCGGATGCCCGCGACGCGCCGGAGGATCTGGCGGTCGGATAAGTCGGGCAGCGGCAGCGCGTCGGGTAGATGTTGGAGGTCCAACAGCCCGCCTTCATTCGGCAGCGTCGTGGCCTCCGCGGTGATGCCGGGAGTTGTTCCCGTGGGCATTCCGGGCGCATCGGGCACGGCGTCGAGGCCCGCGCCGCCGGTGCCGGTCCGGCAGCCGGTCAAAGGCGTGAACAGGCCGGTTAGCGCCAAAGCCGCGGCGCGGCGCAACACCTCGCGGCGCGTCGGCGATGATTTCGAGTTAGTTGGAGGTCGTGTCATACGCGGGTTGGCCTCGCACCAAGGTCTGCTTGACCCATCGGTCATCCCAGGCCCACATCAACAAGGCGAGCGGATCGACCAACGGCTCGTGTTCGTGTTGATCGACGGCCGGCCGCCAACGGATGTCCGGCTCGATGACCACGACGTCGGCCGACGCGCCCGCGGCGAGGCGTCCGCCGTCCGACCAACCCAGCGCCTCGGCGTTGCCCGCGGTGATCTGCCACCAGGCTTCACTCGCGGCCGGAAGTTCTTCGGCCTCGACCGAAGCGAACGACGCGGCGGCTTCGATCATCGCCCGGCCGACGCGGACCATCGAGCGTTCGTACCCGCCGCCGATGTCGCTGCCCAGCGTGGTGCGCACGTCGCGGGCTCGGTGTGACCGGCGGTCCATCGTGCCCGAGCGCAGGAACGAGTTGGCGGTGGGGCAGTGGGCGATCATCGCGCCGGTTTGGGCGAGGGTTTTTTGGTCGTCCGAGTCGAGGTAGATGCCGTGACCGTAGATCGACTTGGGCGTGAGCAGGCCCGCGTCGCCGTAGACATCGACGTAAGAAGTTCCGTCGAATAGCTCGGCGATGAACTCGCACTCGGGGACGGTCTCGGCGAGGTGCGACTGGATAAACGCGTCACGCTCAGCGGCGAGCTTACCCATCTCGGCCATGAACTCGGCGGTGCAGGTGATCGCGAACCGCGGCGTCACCGCGGCGGCCAGCCTGCCGGTGGGCGGGAAATCGTCGAGCAGCTGCGCCGTCTCGTCGAGGAGTTGCGCCGCGGGGCGGGACAAGAAATCGGGGGCGTGGCGTTCGATCAGCGTCTGCCCGATCACGCCGCGCAGCCCGGCGTCGTGGACGACTTCCATCGCGGCGTGCGTGCCGGCGTGGTGGACCGTGGCGTAGGCGCAGAGGCCCGTCGTGCCGTGGGCCAGGAGTTGATCCACGACGCGCTGCGTCATGCCGCGGGCGTAGTCGGGGTCTTCCCAGCGTCGCTCGGCGGGGAAGGTGACGCCGTCGAGCCATTCGAGCAGCGGCAGGCCGTGAGCGCCGAGGGTGTCGAACTGCGGCAGGTGCAGGTGGGTGTCGATGAAGCCGGGCGTGATGAGCGATCGTGGTCCGCCGGCGTCGATCGATTGGGGGAACTGATCGACGGGGCATTCGACGACCTCGGCGATCTCTTCGCCATCGAGGCGGACGAATCCGGTGGCCAGCCGGGCGTGACCGGGGCGTTCGTCATCGGGCAGCAGCAGGTGGCCGGCGAGAATCATGCAGGGTTCTTCATCACTTGGTCGAGGGCGTTGAGGATCAACTCGACGTTTTCGTCGCGGGCGCCGTGGCCCATAAGACCGAGGCGCCAGCACTTGCCCGCCAACGCGCCGAGGCCGCCGCCGATCTCGAGATTGAATTCTTCGAGTAGTCGTTTGCGCACGGCCGCTTCATCGTTCACTTCCGGGGGGATGTTGACGAGGTTGAGCATCGGCAGTGAATGCTCGGGGTCCGAGGCGTAGGTGAACCCGCGTTCGAGCAGGCCGGCTTTGAGTTTTTCGTGCGTCGCTTGGTGTCGGGCAAAGCGAGCTTCAAGGCCTTCGTCGAGCACGAGGCGCAACGCTTCGTGCAGCGCGTAGTTCATATTCACCGGCGCGGTGTGGTGGTACGCCCGGCTGCCGGACCAGTAGTTGCCCACGAGGTTGAGGTCGAGGTACCACGAGTTCACTTTTGTCGTACGGTTTTTGACCTTGTGCATCGCGCGTTCGGACAGCGTCACCGGCGACAGGCCCGGCGGGCAGGACAAGCACTTCTGCGTGCCGGTGTACGCCGCGTCGATGCCCCACTCGTCGATCTTCACCGGCAGGCCGGAGAACGACGTGACGCAGTCCATCGCGAGCAGGCCGCCGTGTTGGTGCACCGCGTCGGCGAGCTGGTCAAAAGGTTGGTGCGCCCCGGTCGAGGTCTCGGCGTGGACGAAGGCGACGAGCTTGGGCTTGAGTTCGTGGACCTTGTCGATGATCTGGTCTTGGTCGAAGACCTGGCCCCAGTCGGCGTGCAGGTTGGTGACCACGCCGCCGGCCCGTTGGGCCTTATCGGTGAGTCGACCGCCAAAGATACCGTTGATCCCGATCAAGCAGGTGTCGCCCGGCTCGACGAGGTTGTCCATCAGCATCTGCGCCCCGGCGCTGCCCGTGCCCGAACACGCCAGTGTCATCTCGTTCTCGGTCTGGAAAACTTGCTGGAGCATCTCGCGGACTTCGTTCATGACCTGCATGAACACGGGGTCCATGTGGCCGATGCAGGGTTTCGCGAGAGCGTCGAGGACCGACGGCGGCACGGGCGACGGCCCCGGGCCGTGGAGGATGCGGGGGGGGATGTTCAGCACAATAAGAATTTAACCGCAGATGAAGGCCGATGAACGCGGATTCTAGATTTCTTGTTCCAGCCCGTTTGGTCTATCTGCGTTAATCTGCGTATATCTGCGGTTAAATTCTCCCGAAAGGACACTCGTGAATCAGTCGGTATCGCCACTCGTCGGGATCGTGATGGGCAGCAACTCGGATTGGCCGACGATGAAGCGGGCCGCCGAGGTGTTGGATTCGTTCGGTGTATCGCATGAGGCGAAGGTCACCTCGGCCCACCGCACGCCGGAACTGATGTTTGAGTACGCGGGCAATGCGGAAGCGCGGGGTTTGGAAGTGATCATCGCGGGAGCCGGCGGGGCGGCGCACCTGCCGGGCATGGTCGCGAGCAAGACAGTGCTGCCGGTGCTGGGCGTGCCGATCAAGAGCAAGGCCCTGAGCGGGATGGACAGCTTGCTTTCGATCGTCCAGATGCCGGGTGGCGTGCCGGTGGGGACGCTGGCCATCGGCGACAGCGGCGCGAAGAACGCGGCGTTGCTGGCGGTGTCGATTTTGGCGAACGCCCGGCCGGAGTTGCGGGAAAAATTACACGCGTTTCGTGAAGAACAGTTCACTAAGGCCGCGGCGATGGAGCTGGATTGACGGTTTAATCGAGTTGCTCAATGATTGCGGTTGTAAGCCATGGGTGCGGTTGAGAACATTATTGGGGTCACAGGGGTAGTTGGTTTATTGGGCTTGCTTCTAACTCAAGTGGTTGGCGTGCTAGCGATTGGTACTTCCGGTGTGAAAGACTTATTCTCCCGGCGCAAACCGATCCAAACCGGTCGATGTGTCACATGGATGTATCGGTTCGACGTTCTTTTCGCTTTGATGTGCGCACCGTGCTTGCTTTGGGCAATCGTAGAGATATGTCTTGTTGCGGCGTCGCAAGCTTGGGATTCCGTTCAGCACTTTGCTTCAAACTTTGGATGGTGATACGACTTGTCAGCCGTCGGCCCGCTTCTGCAGCCGCTCCAGGTCATCCGCTAGCGATTTAAGTTGCTTTTGGATCAACGCCATCTCGTCGCCGACGCTGATGTGGCCGGTTTCTTTGATGTGCTTGGTGCGTGCGCGGTGCTCGGCTTCGGATTGGGCTTCGTCCATGGACTGGATGATCACGCCGATGAACAGGTTGAGCATGATCATCGTGCCCAGTGCGACGAAGCTGACGAAGTAGAACGCGCCGACGAACGGCTGGGCGACGGAGTTAAATTCGTAGCGGGCCCGGTCCTGGTCGCTAAACGGATATTGGTCGCTGCCGTACATCTGGATGTACATGATGTCGGTCCAGTCTTCGAGCGTCACGACGCGGAACAGGCTCAGCATCGACAGCTCGAGGTTGCGGAAGTGGACCGGGTCGTTGTCGCGGAACAGGAAGACGCCGAGCACGGCGTAGACGTAGAACATGATCGCCAACAGCAGCCCGACGTAACACATCGACGGCAGACTCTTGAGCAGCGACCCGACCAACAACTGCAGCTTCGGCACCGCCGAGATCAACCGCAACGCCCGCAGCACCCGCGCGAGTCGCAGCACCTGAGCGAACTGCGCGTTGACCGGCAGGAAGCAGACGACCACGATCGTGAAGTCGAAGATGTTCCACGGGTCGGCGAAGTAGCGGTGCCACTTCTTACCGCCCGCGGCCATCTTGAGCGCGGCCTCGAGGGCGAACAGCCAGATGATGATCTTGTCGAGGGCGTGCAGCAGCTTGCCGTGACGCTGCATCACCGCGGGGTAGGTCTCGAGGCCGACGATGACCGCGGCGAAGAGGATGAGGCCCAGGACCGTGTTGGCGAAGGCCTTGGATTCGACGAGGGTTTGGAGTTTGGCGGTCATGCGGGTCTACCCAGAGGCCCCGCGTTGCGCTGGGGGACGGGGGCATGATAGCCCATCGGTTTTTCGCAAAAAAGCCCACGCCCGGCGGTGAAAACCCAGACGTGGGCTGGAGGTAGGTTCTGATCGAAAGCGGGGCCGCGTTGTGCCTGGGTGGTCAGTGCGTCAACGCGTAAGCCAGGATGTTGACGTTGAGTTGCTTGGCGGACTTGATCTCGTTGCCGCCGCAGCAGCAGCAGTTGGGCCCCGCGTTGGCGGTGTCGTTCAGGCCGTCGGGCGACCAGATCATGACCACCCGGCCGTCGAACTCCAGGGCGCGGAGCTCGGGGAGCTTAGACCGGCCGGACTTGTATTTGCTGGACGTGGTGTCGTAGACGGTGTGGAAGATCGGGTGGTCAGCCTCAAGCGTGGTCAGCTGGGCGTCGGGGAACAGTTGATCGACCGCGTGACCAAACGAACGGTTCCAGTCGGTTGAGGAACACCCGGCCGAGGCGATGACGAACCCGCCGTGGGTCAGGTAGGTGCGGAGGTTGTCGAGTTGAGGCTCGGTGAAGTTGAACGCGCCCTCGCCGGTCATGACGGCAAAGGGGTAGTCGAACAGCTCGCCGGAGTCGGACTTGACCGGGACCAGCTCGGGGTGGGTTTCGATGTGGGTTTCGTCGGCGACGACGGTGAGGAATTCGTCGGCGAAACACACGGACGACTTGTTGTTGGCGTAGACGAGTTTCGCGGCGCGGACCAGGCTGTCGCCCGACGCCGAGTCGTCGGCGGTCGCGGCCGCCGTGGCGAAGCCGAGGGTGAACGTCATCACCAGCGCGGTGACGCATCGCGTTGAACGGACGAAGCGGGGGAGAAGTGTTGGGTTCATGGCCGGAATTCCTTGTGCCTATTGTAGGCTTTCGCGTCGGCGGGCCAAGGGTTTTGGTCAGGGATCGTCTTGCCGGGCGGCTTCGTCGGCGAGGCGTTGGAAGTACGCGGCGGCGACGTCCCGATAGCGGGCGGGCACGCCGGGCATGGAGATCGCGGGCCGGGTGCGGGAGTCGGTGGAGTCGGGGTTGAGGTTTTCGGCGGGGCCGACGTCGGGGGTGAAACCCGCGGCGGGGTTGGCGGGGTCGTCGTTTTCGCCCGTGGCTTCGCGGCCGCTGCCGGCGTTGCGGGGTTGTCCGGTGAGCGGGCGGGGGCCGATGAGTGTGGCGTTGGTTCCGCGGGCCGCGCTGCCGGATTGGCCGCCGGGCGATTGGCCGGGCTGTTGGCCGTTTTGGAGTTGCTGACGCAGCGCTTCGCCGGCCCGGGCGCTGGACATCTGCTGCATCGCGCTGCTGAGGCCCGCCTTGGGCAGGTTCAACGGCGGGTCGAAGCCGAAGTCTTGTTGGGCCTGGTTGGGCATGCCGCCCGCGTCGGACAACAGGGTTTCGAGCTTGTCGGCCGCCAGCTGACCCGCGGCGTGGGCCAGCCCCGCGTCGGCCTGCTCGGCCCGCTCGGCGACACGCTCCATGTCGGGATACACCTCCAAGCGGTCGAGCTTCTCGGTCAGCATCACCGCGCTGCCGGACATGTTCGGCAGCAAGGGCCCGGCCAACTCGGCGCTCTCTCGCAACATCAGCGCGGCGTCTTCCAACTCGTCGCGCAGCTCCCACGCTTGTTCGCCCCACGACTCGAGCCGTTCGCGTTCTTCGTCGGTCAACTCGTCCGGGGGACGGAAGCGCAGCGTGGCAAGTCGCTTTTCGAGTTCGCGTTGTTCGACGATCACGGTGCGGATGCGCTCGGCGTGGTGCAGCATCTCCTCGGCCAACTCCAAGCGGAGCAGGTCTTCTTCGAGCTCGTCCAATTCGTTGCGGGTGGTTTCATCAAACGGCTCGCCGTCCTCGGTGAGTTGCTGGGCCTGGTCCAGAAACTCCTCGACCTGCGTTGGCGTGACCCCCGGGAAGCCCGACGGGTTTTGCTCTTGTTCTTCGGGCGACGCTTCGTTTTGCCCCGAAGCGCCTTCTTCCGCTTCGCTCGGCTGGGCTTCGGCCAGGGGTACGGCGGCTTCTTCCATCGCCTCCGCCAGGTCGGCTTGACGCTCCAACTGATCGGCCAGCTCGCGCAGCTGTTCTTTGAAAGGTTCTTCGAATTCGTACAGCGACGGCTGCTCTGCCCGCTGCCGCATCGCCTCGGCCAAGGCCCGCGATGCGTCGGCGAACGCGTCGAGTTGTTGTTGCAGGTCTTGGAGTTGTTGGCGCTCGAGGTCGTTGAGCGCTTCGCCCGCTTCGATTTTTTCCTTAAGCGCGGCGAGTTGTTCGACGATCGCGGCGCGGTCCTCGGCGAGTTCGTCCATCTGGGCGCGGAAGGCCTCTGCCTCAGCCCGCAGTTGTTCGAGGCCGTACTCCAGGCGGGCGAGTTCTTCCCACTCTTCTTGGCTGATGATCTGGATCTCGTAGACCGTGGATTCGGCCCGTTGCCCCGCGTCGTGCGGCGGTCCGCCGAGGGCGAACGGCAAGGCGTCGTGGGCCGCGGCGAAGTAGCGCACCGTGTCGCCGGGCTTGGCGCCCAACGCCGCGAGGTCGAGTTCGTGCGTTGCGCCTAAGCGCGGCTCAAACGGCGGCGCCGTCGTGGTCGATGAACCCACAGGCCCCAGCTCGATCGGGGCGAGGTCTTGGTCGGCCTCGCTCAGATGCAGAGCGAGTGACGCGAGACCGACGTCGTCTTTAGCCACCACGCGGATCGGCACGGGGTAGCCTTCCACGGCCAACGCCAAGGGCTCGGGGCTGTGGATGTTGACGGTGGGCGGGGCGTCGTCGAGCGTTTCCAACGCGACTGGCAGCCAGGGCGAGGCCTTGCCGTCGACGCCGACGAGTTGCAACGCCGCGTCGCCGGACTCGATCGCGATGAAAAACGCCTCGGCCGTGGTGTCGCGGTCGGCGGTCGCGGCGGCGAAGGATTGCGGTTGACTCGCGTCGTCGAAGCGCAGCCGGGCTTCGGCCAGCGGTACGTTGCTTGCGGCGGTCAAGGTGATGGCCGAGCCGTGCAACGCCCGGACGCGGTTTTCCAATGCGCCCGCTTCGTCGACCTGCAGCCGCTGCGTGGTCGCGGCCCACCCGGTGTAGTCCGGCGGGGTGACGGTGACGTGCAGCGACTCGAACAACGGCGTCGTGTCCGGCGTGATCGTGTACGTCCCGCTGCGCCCGGCGGGCGTGTCGATATAAAACGTCAGCGGCTGATCGATCCGCTCGAAACGCAGGCTGAACCGCGTTGGCGGCGCGGGCGCGTCCGCGGGCAACGCGGTGGCGTGGGCGGTGCCCATCGGCGGCAAGACGAGGTCGCCTTCGCGGAACGAGCGGTGCATCGGCAGCGGTTGTTGGGTCCCGTCGGCATCGATCACCACGACATCCGCTTCGCTCGGCAGAGCCTTTCGGCCCCACGTCCGCGACAGCGTGACTTCCACCACCGCGGGCTTGCCGACGCGGATCGATTCGTCGTCCGCGCCCGCGATGATCGCCACGTCGAAACGCAGCGTCGTGTAGGCGGGCAGGCCCGCGCTCGGGTTCATCAGCCGGGGGACGACGGCCCCGAACACGCCCGGCATCGTCAGCCACGCCCCGCTGAGTAGCGTCACCGCCGCTAGCAGGCTGAGCCAAGCCCGCCTTTGCGCGACGCGGTCGATCAACACGCCCGCATCGACTTGCGCCGCGGCGGCGTCGCCGTGTTCGACCGCCAACCGGGTCAGCGCCGGGCTGGACCGCTTGGCTTCATCGGCCCCGCGGCGGGACAAGTCCAAGGCGTTGATCAACCGGCTCGACGCGACGCCGCTGCGCCGCTCGAGCGCTACCGCGGTACGCCGCGGGTCATGGTTTTTGTTCCGCGCGGCCCGCCACCACTTCGTTAGCCCTCCGAGCAAGATCGCGAGCAAGCCCAGGTCGATCGCCCACAAGCCCCAGGCCGGCAGGCCCCAGACCGCGTCGATCAACACGCCGACCAGCAACGCGAACAGCAGCACCGCCAGCCCGCCGACCAACACACGCCATCGCCGAGCGCTTCGCCACCGGTGCGCCGCGCGTTGCAGCAGACCGTGCAATTGCGGCGCAGCGTCCGCGACACCGGGGCTTTCGGACCCGGTTGGGATAGCCAAGATATTTGCTGAGCTTCCGGGGGGACTCATCTACAGCAACCCGCCTTTCTTGCGGACGATCCATTCCAGGCCGATCCAGATCAGCAGCAACGCCATCACCCAGCCGCGGTCCCAAACATACTCGGGCACGGGCGGCACGAACCGCGCGGCCTGCTGCCGGCTCAACACTTCGAGCAACGCCGCGGGGTTGTCGGGGCTCAGCACCTCGCCGCCGGAGTCGACCGCGAGGCTGCGCATGAGCGCAGGGTCGGCCGCGGTGCGGAGCAATTCGGTGTTGCCGTCGTACGCGATGAAAGGGGTTTCCACGGGTTCGATCGCCTCGTCGCCCGGGTTCGTCGGCGTATCGTCCACCGCGCGGACGGCGAGGGTGTGGACTCCCGCCACGGTCGGGCGATAACCGCCCGTGCGGCGCTGGTCGGTGCCGGAGAAGTCTTGCAACGACAGCGAGGTTTGTTTGCCCGCCGGGTCGGTGACGACCGCTTCGATCTCGAGGTCCGCCGCCGCGCCGCGCTGCACCACGGTCACGAGCAGTTCGTCTTCGAGCGCGATGCTGCGCTCGCTGAGGCGGATCGAGAGGTCTTGCCCCGCGTCGGCGTCCGAGCCGAGCACCAGCCAGCGCACCGCGTTGGACCAGAAGCTGTCGAACACCCCGGCCATCGTTTCGTCGTTCGACCCGGCCAGGCTCCAACGCCACAGCCCCTCGCCGAGCAGGGCGACGACCATGCCCCGGCCGTAGGGCATGCTGACGAGCAGCGCGTCTTCGTCGTCGCCGTCGCGCGCCGTCGCGGCGAGCACCCGGGTCGCGGGCTTGAGTGATTCGAGGTTCGCCGCCCGGCCCAGCGTGGGCAGGTCGCGCGGGCTCGGCGCATCGCCCGTCGCCCGCATCAGCCCGGCGAACATCGGGTGGCGTCGGCCGGCGTCGGTGGGCGTCAGCCTGGTGTCGTTACGTCGGCCGTTGGCCCAGGTGACCGGCTCGAGGGCGGCCACGGCCCGGCCGATCGCGCGGCCGTTTCGGGTCGCGGCGTCGTACGACCGCCCGCGGGCCAGCACCACGCGCCCGCCGCGCTCGCCGACGTAGGCCGGCAACGCCTCGGCCGCCGCGACGCTGAGCACGTTCTGCATCCCCCGGCCCAGGATCACCACGTCGTACTCGGCCCACTCTTCGAGGTTCCGCGGGGCGATGGCGACGCGGTCGGCGCGGGTGACGATGCGCTCCTGCCGATCGCGGTTGATCTGCGTGATATGCGTCAGCTCGAGGCGGTCGTCCTTGCGCAGCGACTGGGCGAGGAACTTGGTGTCCCAGTACGGCTGGCCTTCGAGCAGCAGGACGCGCATCCGCTCGGCGGTGACTTCGATGAACACGGTCTGCGTGTTGTTACTCGGCTCGGGTTCGCCGGGCAGTTGGTCGATCGACAACTCGTACACCTTCAGCCCGGGTTCGTCGTGTTCGATCGGCAGGTCGAGGCGCAGCCGGGCGTCGTCGGTCAGGGTGACGGTCCGCGTGGTTTCTTCGTCGCCTTCACGGATACGGAGGGTGGCGTTGGCGCCCGCCGCGTTGATGTGTTGGAGGCGGACGTCGATCTGGCCCGGCTCGTTGACCATGAGGTACGGCTGGCGGGGCGTAGCGATCAGCGACACGTCGCGCATCAGCGTCGAGCCGCCCAGCGTCACCGTGTGCAGATCGATGTCGCGGGCCCGGGCGAGTTGGACGGCGGCGGTCGCGTCGGCGTCGCGGCTGTCGCGGCCGTCGCTGAGGATGACGACGCTGCCGTCTTGGGTGTTGTTCATCGTCGAGAGCAGGTCGTAGGTGCTTTCGACCACGTTGGATTGCCGGTGCGTCGCGTCGTCGACCTCGGGCAGGGTGGCGCGGACCCGGTCGCCGAAGCTGTAGACGCGCACGTCGTGTTGCGCTTCGAGCGTCGCGATCGTGTCGGCGTCGAGCCAGCGTTCGAGGGCGAAGCGGTAGCGCGAGACCGGGTCGCCGTTTTCGTCGAGGTGCAGGTCTTGCGTCTGCATCGAGCCCGAGGCGTCCACCAAGAAGTGCACCGGCGAGCGCGTCGGGTCGGTGTCTTGTTCGGGCAGCGTGCTGGGGCCCAGTAGCAAGAAGCCGATCACGCCGATGCCGATCAGCCGCATGACCAGTCCGCTCGCCGCCGCGACCCCGCGCCCCACGCTCCGCCGACGCCACGCCCACACCGCCAACGCCATCGTGCCGACCACCGCCAACGCAATCACCGCCGGCGAAAAGTACGGCCGATAGATCAACGCCAACACCAAGCCCGCTCCGTTCATCGCCGCCACCCCCCGAGCACGCCCATCTCAATCCCCAGCAAGGCCAACGCGCCCATCAACATCCAGCCCCACAACGCCTGGCCGCCGACGAGGAAAGGTTCGCCCGACGCGTTGGTGTTCGCGGAGATTGCCTCCACGCTCGGGGTGCTTTGCTTCAACACGTCGGCCAGGGCGTCGTCGGTCATCGCCCGCAAGTCGCTCTCACGCGGATCGACGTTGACCGCGGCTTCGCCGAGCACCGCGACGCCTTGCCGCCAGGCGTAAAACCCGGCCCGATCCGCGGCGGGCAGGGTGGCGACGGGCGTATCGGCCTCGAGGGCGAACGACACGCCGGCGGCGTTGAAATCGGCGGGCGTTTCGATGCGCGACACGGGGCCTTGCGCATCGATTGCGGTGTGGGCGGCGATCTGCAGCGGCCGGCCGGCGAAGCGTTGGCCGACCGCGTCCGACTTGGTGGTGAGGTGCTCGGCGAGCTCCTGCATCATCACGACGAACACGCCGTACTTCCCGAGGTCGCCCACGTCGTTGGCCGGCGAGAACGTGGCGGCGACGACCTGGCCGCGGCCGACGGGTCGCGACGCCAGCGCGGGTTGTCCGTTGCGGTAGCGCAGCAAGACGCGGGCGTCGGGCGACACGCTCGCGGCCCGCCACACCCGGCCGACGGCCGCGCCGGCGAGCGCGTCCTGCGCTTCGACGTCGAAGCCTTGCCAGACTTGGGCCCGCCAGTCGCCGGCGGTGATGCGGGCGTCGGCGAAGCGGCCGGTGAGTTGCCAGGGCAAGAGGGCTTCGCTGCGGGCGGGGCGCGACCCGGCGAAGACCACGGCCGCGCCGCCGTTCTGGACGTAGTCGAGCAGGGTCGCCTCGGCGACGCGGTCGAGGCCGCCGACGTCGCCGACGATCACCAGCGCGGCTTGGCCGAGCGCGGTGCCGCGCACCGCCGAAGCGGCGAGGTGGGTGACGAGAAAACGATCGCGGGCGTCGTTGTGCGGGGCCAGCGCGCGGGTGACGTAATACCCGGCCGAGCCCGGGCGGTCGGGGTTGGCGTCGCCGACGATGACCACGGGTCGTCGGCCGGCACAGGTGACGACGTGCGACGCGGTGTTGTCGATCGGCAGGGCGTCCTGGGCGTCGAGCTTGAATTGCACGCGGTGTTGGCCGGGCGTCGTGAAGCGGTGGGCGAAGCCGACGAGTTGGCGTTGCTCGGCCCCGACGCGGACCCATTGCGAATCGACTTCCCGGCCGTCGATGAGCAGGTCGATGCGGACCCGGGCGGGGGTGTCGGCGAAACGGGCGACTTCGACGCTGAGTTCGGCGGGGCTGCCGACGCCGGGCCGGGCGGGGCGCGATTCGGGCGTGGTCAGCGCGGTGTTGCCCGCTGGGTGGTTGGTGGGTTCGTCGCCGAGCGTTTGCACGACGACTTCGACGTCGGCGGGCAGGTCGAGATTTTCCAAGGTACCCCAGTTACGGCGCTGGGCATCGGTGAGCACGAGCAGACGTTTGGCCGCGGCGGGGGCGTCGTGGTTGCGTAGCAGTTCGCCGGCGACCGACAACGCCCCGGCGAGGTCGGCGTGGTGGTCGGTGGGTTCGATGGACGTGACGGCATCGCTCAATGCCGGGAGGTTGCGGGTCAGCGTGTCGAACAGCGGGGCGGGGGTCGCGTCGGCGAGCACGACGTTGGCGGCGTCGACCCCGGCGCGGAGTTGGTTCAGGGCGCGGAGCGCTTGGCCGCGCAGCTGCGCCGCGGCGGTTTGGCCGTTCGGCAGGAGTTGTTGGGTCGAAGCGCTGACGTCGAGCACGACGACGACCGCGCCGCTGCCCCCGCCCTCGGAAGCGTCGGTGGTTTGAGCGGTTGAGGCGGGCGTCGATCCGCCGAGCCACATCGGCCGGGAGAACGCGAGGACCACCAACGCCACCGCGGCGCACCGCAAAAGCAGCAGCAGCCACCGCCGGAGCTTGAAGAGCGACGACTGGCTGGCCGAGACCGACGAGAGCAACGCGACCGACGGGAAGACCACGCGTTGCCGGGCCTTGCGGTTCAGGAGGTGTGCCGCGATCGGCAACACGACCAACCCCGCCCCGAGGAGCATGAGCGGTGTGATGAGCGAGATGGCGGCGAGGGTGTTCATGCGTTTGGGTTGTGGCCTTCGTCACGGAGACGCGGAGGTGCAAAGGCTCAAAGAAATCCAATTCAATCTTCTGTAACTTTTCTTCTGATCTACTGTTTCAATTCAAATTTTTTTCTTCGCGCCTTTGCGCCTCCGCGTCTCCGTGACGAAGGCCAAAAACAAAGGCCTACAAGATCACATCAAACTTGCGCGATTGAACAAGTACCCCCGCAGCGCTTCGTGGTACGGCGTGGCGGTGGAGACGAGGTTGTAGTCCACGCCGCGGGCGGTCAGCACGCGGCGCCATTGATCGACGTGGGCTTTCATCTTGGCTTCGTAGTCGGTGCGGATGTCTTCGACGTTGACGCGGATCTCGCGGCCGGACTCGCTGTCGACGAAGACCGCCTCGGACAGGTCGGGCAGTTGGAGTTCGTCGGCGTGGAGCGTGTGGAAGACGATGACCTCGTGGCCGCGGTGCAGGAATCGGCCCAGCGCGGTGAGCACGGCGTCCTGGTTTTCTTCGAGGTCGGAGAAGACCAGCAGCAGGCCTTTGCGTTTGGCCTGGCGGGCGGCGGCGTGGAGCGCGGCGGCGAGGTTGGCCGGGCCGCGCGGCCGAACGGATTCCATGACGCCGGTGAGCCGGTGCAGGTGCGGGTAGGTGCCGGCCGGACGAATCGCGTGTTGCAGTCCTTGCTGGGCGATGCCGAGCGAGACTTTGTCTTGCTGTTGGGTCACGAGGAACGCGACCGCGGCGGCCATCGCGCAGGCGTGGTCGAACTTGGAAACGGGCTGCGGTCCCATGCGTCGGCGTTGCCGTTTGCCGTTGTCGAGGCCGGCGTATCCCATTGAGGCCGAGGCGTCGACCAAGAGGTTCACCGTCATGTCGGACTGGTGTTCGAAGAGTTTGATGAAGAGTTTGTCGGATCGGCCGTAGACCTTCCAGTCGATCTCGCCGGGCGGGTCGCCGGGGGAGTAGTCGCGGTAGTCCTGGAACTCGACGGAGTGGCCGCGCTGCGGCGAGGCGTGTTTGCCGGCGTAGTGCCCGACGACCGCCCGCCGCGAGGCGAACACGAGGTGGCGCAGCGGCGCGAGCTCGGCGGGGTTGAGCAGAGGATTTTTGATTTTTGATTGATAATTTTTGATTGCGTGTGTCATCGTGGGCCTCGGCTTACGAGAAAGATTTAGGTGGGAACTAAATCAAAAATCCTCAATCAAAAATCAAAAATCGATTCAGACATAATTCGGCTCCGCGATTTCTTCGAGCACGCGGTCGACGATGTCGCCAGCGGTGATGCCTTCGCCGGCGGCCTGGAAGTTGGGCAGCAGCCGGTGGCGGAGCACGTGGGGCGCGGCCCGGCGGATGTGTTCGGTGGTGACGGCCGGCTCGCCGTGCATCAGCGCGAGGGCTTTGCCCAAGAGCACCATGTGTTGACCGGCCCGCGGGCCGGCGCCCCACTCGACGTATTCCTGGGCGACCGCGCTGGCCGCGGCGCTCTTGGGCCGGGTGGCGCGGGCCAACGCAACGGCGTAGCTCACGACGTGTCGGCCGACGGGCATGCGCCGCACGAGTGCCTGCATCGCCATGAACGTCTCTTTGTCGATCACCGCGGAGCGCTCGGCCCCGGAGTTGTTGCCTCGGCTTCCGGGGGGGGAGGTGGTTTCGAGTACGATTTGTTCTTCTTCTTCGACGTCGGGGTAGTCGAGGTGGAGGCTGAGCATGAAGCGGTCGAGTTGGGCTTCGGGCAGGGGGTAGGTGCCTTCCTGTTCGATGGGGTTCTGCGTAGCGACGACGACGAACGGCGGCTCGAGGACGTGGCGGGTGCCCATCGAGGTGACCTGGCGTTCCTGCATCGCTTCGAGCAGGGCGGACTGCGTCTTGGGCGGGGTGCGGTTGATTTCGTCGGCGAGGATGATGTTGGCAAAGAGCGGTCCGGGCACGAACTGCATGTGGCGCTGGCCGTCGTCGCCTTCCTGGAGGAGTTCCATGCCGATGATGTCGGCGGGCATCATGTCGGGGGTGAACTGGATGCGGTTGAAGTCCCAGCCGAGCGTCTCGGCGAGGGTTTTAACGAGCAACGTCTTGGCGAGGCCCGGCACGCCGATGAGCAGGGCGTGGCCCTCGGCGAAGATCGACGCGAGCAGGGCGATGATGATGTCGTCCTGGCCGACGATGGTCTTAGCGATCTCGGTCTTGAGTTGGCCGTAGGCGTGGGCGGCGCGGTCGAGGAGTTGGAGGTCGTCGGGGGGGAGTTCCGGGGGGGTATCGTTCATGGTGGGTGGGTTTCGGTTTAGGGCGCGGCAGTGGATTCGTCGGGAGTTTGTTGGGAGTGGTGGACGCCGTCGAGCAGTTGGACGAGGCTGGTGCCGTCGCCGATGCCGCCGGAGGTCGAGCCGCCGCCGGGCACGAGGTGGACCGGCAGGCCGCGGACGAGTTCGACGGCGCGGGCCTGGCCCCAGGCGTCGGTGTTGCGTTGGATGATCGCGTCGATGGCCGGGTCGTTGAGTTGCATCTGGATTTGCAGGGGATCGACGAGTGTCTCGGCGAACGCCCGGCCGGCCTCGGCGGTGTTCGGCCAGCCGTCGCCGTAGGCCCAGTGGTCATACTCGGCCAACTTCCCGGGGTCGATCCGGTGGATCGCGATCGCCAGCCGGGCGAGTTCGCAGCTGTCGAGGAACTGCGGCCGGGGCAGCTGGTTGACGTAGGCGTTGCACGCCGGGTTCAGCGGCATGGGCACCAGCACGACCGCGACGTCGTCCATCGCGTGCAGCACCTCGTGGGCGTGGCGGCAGTGCGGGCAGTTGTAGTCGGCGATCTTGACCATGACCCGCCCCCCGGAATTGCCTCCGCCCTCGGAAGGGTCATCGAGCTGCGACAAGTCCCCGACGATCATTTCTTCGTCGAGGTTCAGCGTGAGTCGGCCGTCGAGCAGCGTGAGCGTTTGCCCGGCCCGCGTGCCGCCGCCGTCTTCGTCGACAAAAACCGGCGGTTCGTAGGTGATCTGTAGCGCGACCAAAACCGAGATGCCGATGCTGCCCGCCACGATCGCGGGCCAAAGTGCAGCCAGACGTGTCGCGCTGATCAGCACGACCGCCAGCACGAGGCCCAAGAGATGGCTTAGGGTGCAATACACGCAAAACGCTTCGAGTTCGACATATTGCAAGTAACTGAACCAGACGCCCGCACACCCGATCGAAACCGCTGCGGTTCCCAGCAATGCCCCGCCCAACCGTCGGCGTACCGCCAGCAGTGTCAAAACTCCGGCGTACAACACGGCGGCCAATCCGCTGGCCGGCAACCCCCGCACCGTGGACCATTTGGTGTTCAGGACAGCGCTGCAGTCGGCGGCTTCTTCTGCATCGCCCGCCACGTCCCCGCAACCAATCGGCTGCCCGTCGCCCAGTAGCGATTCCACCGCGAGGTAGCCCGTCAAACCCAACAACACGGTGGTCAGGATGATCGCCGCCAGGGTCCGCTTGCTCAGGCCCGGCGTTTCGGCACCCACCGACGGCTCGGTTTCCATGCTCGCGTGAGATTCAGACAATAAACACCGACCCCGTCAAAAAAATGACAACCGATCTCGCTGGCCCAGACCATCCCTGCCCGGCGGGTCCCGGAAGGCTTGTTCCCCCTGCGTTTATACCGGCCGACGCGCGCCGCGGGAAGGGTGAATCCCATCCGAGCCGCAACAACGGGCATCCACGCCCGCGATTCCCTAAAATAGACGATTCTCAGCGGCCTCCGGTTCACGCCAAGGCATCGGAGTGTCGCCGGGATTTCCTGCTTTACTGCTTTCTTGTTTTCCTGCTTTTAGGACTGACACATGGCCGGCCACAGCAAATGGGCAAACATCCGACACCGCAAGGGACGTCAGGACGCCAAGCGTTCGAAGATCTGGTCCAAGTGCAGCCGGGCGATCATCGTCGCGGCCAAGAACGGCGGCGGCGACCCGGCCATGAACCTCACCCTCCGCTACGCCATCGACGAAGCCAAAGCCGCCAACATGCCCAAGGACACGATCCAAAAAGCGATCGACAAGGGCAGCGGCGACGGCGAGGGCAACAACTACGAAGAGATCCGCTACGAAGGCTACGGCCCCGCGGGCGTCGCGGTCATGCTCGACCTGTTGACCGACAACCGCAACCGCACCGCCAGCGAACTCCGCCACCTCTTTGAAAAAGGCAACGGCAACCTCGGCGCGACCGGCTGCGTCGCCTACATGTTCGAGCAGAAGGGCGAGATCTACCTGGAGAAATCCAAGATCGAAGAAGAGGCGTTGATGGACTTGGCGTTGGAGGCGGGGGCCGAGGACATCGCCGACGAGGGCGAGGCCTGGCGGATCGTCACCGCGCCGAGCGACTACCGCGCGGTGCGCGAAGCGCTCGAGTCGGCCGAGCTCGAAGTGGATTCGGGCGAACTCGCGATGATCCCCGACAACCACGTCGCGGTCGAAGGTTCTGACGCCGAGAAAGTGCTGAACTTCATCGAAACCATCGAAGACCACGACGACGTGCAGAAGCTGCACCACAACGCCGAGATCGACGACGCGGCGATGGCGGGGGCTTAGTCGAAATGACTTAACGTTTAGCGTACCCCGCAGCAGAGACAGTCGGCGAACCTAAATCTAGTCTCTACAGCCAGCAAAAACATCGGCCAAGCGTGATTCGTGGAGTTCGATTCGTTTCAAGCGGCCTCCGCTTTCCCCCCATTTGATCAGACGGATACAGCCGTCAGAGATTTCGATGCCGGTGATATCGCCGTCCGCAAACGAACAGCACCCGGAGTTGAAATAGCTGGGCTTCGATGTGTCCTGGCTCAATTCACTGTTTTTGTCGGGGTCGAGCAAGATCCAATTCAGGCGGGCCGTTGCTTCGGCGATGTCTTTGGCGGGTGCATTACTCCGCCTCATTTGTTCGATTTCTTTGATTAAAAATTGCTTCTGAGCCGACGACATGAAAACCGGGCGGTGGGTATGGCCACAGATGAAAATCAGTGGGGCTTGGTGGTCAATAGACCATTCGTACATAGCTTTTTCGTGGCGGTTGCGTATTTCATAGTTGGCCGAGGGCCACGAAGAACCCAGCCCCGTGAGCTTCTGGAAACCCGCCCAGAGGTATCGCACCGCCCATTTGTCGAGTTTGCTGTAGTGTTTGCCTTGATGTCCGTGCGCGAAAAACAGCTCGCCCAGCAAATCGCCTTGGTGTTTGACCTCGATATTCAGAGCGTCAATGGGTTGAACCCCGTTAACAAAGGGTGACAGGGTTTTGAAGACTTTGGGATTGGCGAGCGTCTCGTCGTGATTGCCGATCAATCTGGTATATCTTCCGTCGTTGACAAACTTCTTTTCGACTTCCAATAATTGACGGTAGTGCCGGACCGTTTTCTTAATGCTGGTTTCCCAAAGTTCTTCGATGTCGCCCAGAAGGATTAACCTGGACTTCAATTGGTCGTAATAACTCAGGGCAGACCGGTATGCTCTTTCGCATTTTCTGAAATCATCTGCGCCATTTCCTTTTCCGCGGTGGAGGTCTGAAAAAACAACAAGGTTTAGATTTTCAACCTCATGTGATTCACGGGTTTCACGGCTTTTCGCCAAGGATTTCGAAAGCGCTTCTTTTACTTTACGGTAATCGGACATGTGATCCCCTGGAACGCGGTCAACAGATAGTTCATACAATATTTATCATTTAGATAATCAAGTAACTTGTCAATAACATTTATCAGAGTGTTTTGGGTATGATCCGCGAAACCATTCATTACACCGGCCAAGTGCAGGGCGTCGGGTTCCGCTACACCACGGCGAGTGTGGCCAAGAATTTTGCCGTGGCCGGGTCGGTGAAGAACCTGCCGGACGGGCGGGTGAAGCTGGTGGCCGAGGGCGAGACGGAGCAGGTCACCGCGTTTGTGGACGCGGTGCAGGACTCGATGGCGGGGAACATCACGGGGGTCGAGTCGGCGCGGTCGGTGGGCACGGGCGAGTTCGGGTCGCCGGGCGAGCCGCGGGCGTTTCGGGTGATCTTGTAGGTCAAGATTTAGCGTGGACAGCGCTTTTGGTGGGTGGGTGGTCGGCCGTGGGTGGTGCGTTTGGACCCGTCAACGCGGGTTTGGTGCCCGGCGGGCGTGGTTATGGGAATCAAACCCTCGGCCGACGGGTTGGTTCTTGGTCGGGCGGGGGGTGGCCCGATAGAATGGGAGTCGATGCCCCGGCGGTGCCCCGCCGCGGCGAAAGTAGCCTTTTCATCAGTAATCCGGAGAAGCCCGATGATGCCCGAAACCCGATGGAACCGCCGCGTGTGGAGTGTGCTGGCCGTGGCGAGTGTGGCGGGCGTGGGCGTGATGCCCGTGTCGGCGCAGACGGCGGCGAACAACGGCGGCGGCCGGGCGCTGGACGCCAACAATCAGGTCGGCTCGGGCGGCACGAACCGCCTGGAGAATCAGGTCGACTACGCGGCCCGCAACGACCTGATCACCGGCAACGTCGCCGGCGGCTTCGGCTTCCAGGGCGACATCGACTACTCGGCCCCCGGCGCGTTTCAGGGTGGGCTGGAGAGCGAAAGCCTGTTCAGTTTCCGCGCGGCCAGCCTGGCGAGCTCGCCGCTGGTGGCCAACCTGCCGAACGCCGGCACGATCCGCGGCGGCAACGTCGTGGTCTACAACAACTTCACCGCGATCCCGCCGTCGCGTTCGGTCAACACCTCGACCCGCTTTGCGCCCACCGGCGGCGTGTTCCGGGTCAACCGCGACTTCCGCGAGGCGGGCTCGCTCGAACTCACCCTCGACCGCAGCGCACGGCAGACGCTCAACGACAACCTCTTCAACGCCACGCCCGGCACGAACACGCTCGGCGTGTTGCGGGTCGAAGACGGATCGGCGTTGGCCGTGACCGCGGACCCCTTGACCGGCGTGCGTCGGCGGGCGTTGCCCGCGCTGCCCGAGCCGACGCTCAACAACGCGCCCGAACTCAACGGACTGCCGCTGACGCCCGGCCTGGACGACGACACCCGGCTGCCCGGCTTCGACGACACGCCCCAAAACAACTTCATCCCCAACGAACCGCTGAACAGCAACGACGTGTTCACCCAAGGCGGTGCCGACGCCGTGGCCAGCCTCGCGGCCCGCAACGCGTTCACCGACTCGACCGGCCTGGTCAAGCCCAGCCTGCAACTCGGCCAACTGACGGTCAATCCCACCAACGCCAGCCCCGCCGCGGTCGAAGAGCGCGTCCGGCAGTTGCAGGAATCGATCTTCGGTGTCGCGTCCACGCCGAACACCACCGCGGGCGCGACCACCGAGCCGCCCGCGGCGGACGCCGAGCCCGAAGACTCGTACACCCAACTGCTCGAACGCATCCGCGAACAAGCCGAGCAAACGGTCGAGGAACGCGCCGCCCGCGGCATCGACGCCCGGCCCGAGTGGATGCGAGCGCTAAGCGAACCGTCGGAAGACGAGGTCGAGGCGGCCGAGGGCACGCTGGAAGCCACCCTGCAGCGCATCCGCGAGCAGTCGGCCCGCCTGCGGGGCGAAGACCCCGAAGCGGCGTCGGCCGACGCGGGTACCGAAGCCGGGGCCGACGGCGACGCGGGGACCGAAGCGCTCGACGAATTGATGACCGATTTGTCGTACAACGTCCGGCTGGAAACGCTGGTCGCGGCGCGGGACGGCCGGGTGAACGAACTGTTTGCCGAGGCCGAGGCCCAGATGGCGGCCGGCCAGTTCCTGAATGCCGAGCGCACCTACCGCCAGATCCGCATCGAAGCGTCGAACAACCCGTTGGGTTTGGCCGGCCTGATCCACGCCCAACTGGGCGCGGGCATGGTGCGGTCGGCGGCGTTTAACCTCCGCACGCTCTTCGAAGACCACCCCGAGCTGATCGCCACCCGCTACGGCCAAAACCTGCTGCCCCCGCAGGAACGCCTGGAGTGGCTGCAGAAAGAGCTGCAACGCATGATCGACACCCAGAGCGGCGCGATCGATCCGGGCTTGATGATGGCCTACCTGGGCCACCAGATCGAGTCGCGGCCGTTGGTGCGTCAGGGTTTGGCGATCGCGCAGAACGCCTCGCCGATCGACCCGCTGCTGCCGGTGCTCCGGACTATCTGGCTCGACCAGAAGCCCGCGGGCGATGAGCCTTCGAAATAAGCGGAGTCGGCCGACTTCAAATTTAGCCCCGGGTCAATGACCCGGGGTGGCCCCCTGGCGATTCGCCGGGTGCTAAGTGTCAACGTCGGCTATTCAATTTGTTACCAACATCGGTTTTCCCACAGGTTGCCCGCAAACGCGCAGCGACCACCCCCGGCGACTATCCTGTGGGACTCCCCAGGCACGGATCGCCGACCCATGGCTCAACCCCCCGATTCATCCTCTCCGCCGCCTCCGCCCACCCCGGCCGGGGCGTCTTCCTCGGCGGACCATCCGTTGATCACCCCGACCGCGCCGCGGCTGTCGCTGACCGACTTTGTCGACCTCGGCACACTCCAGGAAATCCAGGACGCCTTCGCGTCGGTGACCCGGTTGTCGACCACGATCCTCGACGCCGACGGCCAACCCGCGACCCTGCCCACCGACGCGGAGAAACGCCACCAGTCCGATCTGGTGTTTGAACAACTCATCGACGTCGACGAGCCCAGCGATCCGGCGGTCGACGGGACCCGTGCCGAGGGCGGCGTCAGCGTTTCGGGCGGTGGGGCCAAGCAGTTCCAGGCCCCCATCACCGTCGAGGGGCAGACGCTCGGCTCGATCATCATCGAACCCGCCGGCCCGTCGGCCGCCGAGCTCGCGCCCGACCTCCACGAACTCGAAGGCCTCGCCGACGCGCTCAATCTCGACGCCGTCCAACGCCAGGAACTGATCGACTCGGCCGAGCTGGCCTTCGGCACCAACCGCGGCGCCGCGATCCAGTTCCTCTACCTCATGGCCAACGCGATCGCCCGGTTGTGCTTCGAGCAGTACCACGCCCAGCAACGCCTCGAAGAACTCAGCGTGCTC
>JBCCST010000035.1:0-37182 GCA_039199695.1 Planctomycetota bacterium
GGTGTCGAGGTCTTGCAGGCTTCACGGGGTGCAGGGGCAGAGTTCCTGCCGCTCGCCGCGCAGGCGACACCAACAGAAAACCCTCCGAAGCAACCGACCCCAAACATAAGATCTACAAGTTCACGACGCGTGGAAATTATCCACGTTCGCCCCGCTTGGCGGCAGCCGTTTGTCCAGCGGGAACATCAGCGTCGAGAGGTTTTGGCAGAGCCGATCGCCCATGTGGCGGTAGAAATCGTAGTGGGTGTCGAGGCTGAGGTTCAGGTCGTCGAGGGACTTGTCGCCCGAGCCGTAGAAATCGGGATCGTCCACGAGGATCATATCGATCATCCGGCGGGTCCACTCGAAGTGGTACTGGAAGCCGTAGGTGTTGAGGCCAACTTTGAACGCTTGGCACTTGCATGCTTTGCTGCCCTGCAGCGGGATGGGCGTGCCGCCGGGCGGGGGTTGGGTGACTTCGCAGCCGTGGGCGTGGAACATCGTGGTTTTCCACGGCACGCCCAGCAGCACGGGGTCGGTGCTGCCGAAGAACGTCGAGGTGACCTCACCGAAGCCGATCTCGGGCTGATCCATGTGGGCGACTTCGCCGCCCAGCGCGGTCGCGATGAGTTGGGCGCCGAGGCAGATGCCCACCACCGGCAGGTCCGCGTCGTGGGCGGCCTTGATGAAGTCGAGTTCGGGCTGCATCCAGTCGTGTTGGTCGAGTTCGTCGGTGTTTTGCGGACCGCCCATGCAGACAACGCCGTCGACGTCGTCGAGATCGGGGGGCACGGCCTCGCCGCGGTGGAGTTGGACGATGCGCAGCTTGTGGCCGTGCTCGTTCAGGACCTTGCCGAGTCGGCCGGCGGTTTCGAGGGGGTGGTGTTCAAATACGACGATCGCCATGCTGAGGAGTCTATCAGATCGCGATTGGGGGTTGTCGGGGGCAGTGGCCGATAATGTGGACGATGGCGAGCCGACGACACATCGCGATCCTGCACAGCGGCGGGCCGAGAAGCCTGACCGCGACCGCGCGCGTGCTCAATCAGCCCGAACCGGTGCGGCTGACGCTGATCCATGTCCACGACGGCCAGCCCGCGGGACCGCCGCGTCTCGAATACCTCCGCCGGCAGGCCGACCATTACACGCTCACCACGCTGCGGGAAATCGAGCTGCCCGACCTCTACCGCGACCCCGCGCATCACCACCCCGACGGCCGACCTCATGCGCCGTTGGCAACGCCGCGGCTGCTGACCGCGGCGATGGCGACCGCGACCGAAATCGGGGCCGATGAACTGCATTGGCCCATCGCGGTGAACGGCGAACTTGAAGCGACGGCCACGGCCCAAGAACAGCAGATGTTGATTCAACAACTCGCGGAGCTCGAGTCTCCGGCCGGGTCGGTCGGCTCGGCCGGGCCGAAGCTGGTCACCCCGCTGTTGGGTTACACGGACGTGCAGGTCGTCGAGTTGGGCACCGGGCTGGGCGTGCCGTGGGAGTTGGCGTGGAGTTGCGTGCTGGGCAAGCTCGAGCAGTGCGGGAGTTGCCCGGCCTGCCAACGGCGCCGCGCCGCGTTCCGGGCCGCGGGCGTGATCGACCCGGTGTTCGCCCCGGCGGGCGTGCGCTGAGCCGTCGTGGTTGACTTCAGATTTGTGGGTTGGGGTTTAGCCTCGGGCTAATCTACGGCGAACCCCGGGTCAGTGACCCGGGGCCAAATAGATCGTACCCGGTTACCTGTTGTTAATGCCGGCGGTGGTTCACCAATCCGAGCCGGCCAATTCGTTGACCCGTACTTCGATCAGGTCTTTGCGGTCGTCGTCGCGGTCGTCGAGGTCTTGTTCGAGTTCTTCGAGCCTGGCCTTGAGCATCTCGATCTCGCGGGCCCGGATCTGCTGGCGGACGTCGAAGTGCTCGGTCACCTTGGCTTCGATCTGGTCGCGGAGTTCGTCGTAGCGATCTTCGTCGTCGGCCGCGCGGGCGTCGCGGAGCTGCTTGGCCAAGGCGTCGGTCTGCTGATCGAGGCTGATGTCGGCCATGCGTAAATCAAACATCTCCGGATCGCGTTGCTGGAGCTGAACCAGGAAGCGCACCCGGGGGAACCGGCGTTCGAGGGTCTGCTTGAACCGGCGCGGGTCTTCATCACGCAAAGCATCAAGCCGCTCGGCCAGATCGGGATAGAGCTGGACGACGATGCGGTAGGCCGCGTCCACTTCTTCATCGCTCATCCGCCCGCCGACCCGGCGATCGTCTCGGCCACGATCGCGATCACGGTCGCTGTCTTCGATCAGCATCGGGCCGTCGCCGTCTTCAGGGCCGAAGCCGCCGGCCCCCTCGCGGTCGGGGCCACGCTGGGCCCAGCTCAAATTAGCGAAGCTGCCCATGAGCAGCAGCACGGTCAGGGCGGTCAACACGCGGGGGAGGTGGGTCTTCATGAGGATTCAATCGGTCGATACGCGGGGATTCCGCGAGCCAAAGTTCGGGCTTTAGAAATACCACTCCATCTCGTCGGCCGCGTCGTCGAACGTCTCTTGAGCGATCGCGATGTCGAGCGAATCGAACGCCCCGTCGCCCCAGACGCCGGCGTCGCGTTTGTCTTGGGCCCAGGTCACCTGCATCGAGAGGATGTCGATCCGGTCGTCGAGCCAGTCCGCTTCGAGCTCGGCCTCGGCGAGTTGATCCAGAACCGATTCAATCTGGGTCGTATCGAGTTGGGTACGCTCAACGGTTTCGCCGCCGGCGAGGGTGCCGTTATTGCCGGGTTCGGCGTCTTGGTTGGCCACCCACACCCCGCCGAGGATCAGGGCGAACAGCAATACGGCCGCTATGGATCGCCACGCGAAGCCGCCGCCGATCTTGCCGATCACCGCAGGAGCGTCGTCCACGTCTTTCGTGAAACGGTCGGCCGTCGCCGCGAGGATGCGGTCGTTGAGCCCCGCGGGCACGTCGCCCGGCGACAAGGCTTCGTCCAACAGTGCGTCCAGCCGCGGATCGGTCGGCGTAGTTTCGTTCAGGTTTTCGGGGTTCGGGTCGGTCACGGCTTACGCTCGTTTCTTCTGGGGTGGTGCTTCTTCTTCATCCGTCATCAGTTTCTTGAGCTTGCCCAAGGCCCGGTGTCCGCGGGCCAGGACGGTGCCCAGCGGTTGTTCCAACGTCTCGGCGATCTGGGCGAAACTCAGCCCGGCGGTGTGCCGGAGGTGCAGGACTTCGCGGTCGGCTTCGGGCAGCCCGGCGATCGCCTGCTTGAGCCGATCCACTTCCTCGGCCCGGCTCAAACGCTCGGCCGGGTCTTCGCCCAGCCCGCCCTCGGCGTCCGACGCGGCGAAGACGCCCAGGGAACCTTTCGTGCCCTCCCGGCCGGCCGCCGCGGTCATGTCCGTCGGCCGGGCCTGCCTTTTGCGGCGACGCATCTCGTCCCGCAGTTTGTTCATCGCGATCCGAAACAGCCAGGATTCGAATCGACCTTTTTCCTCGTACCCACCCCCGGAATTAGCTCCGGAAGTTTCGCCAGAGCCGTCCTTGACCCTGATCTGGTCCACCAGCTTCACGAACGTGACCTGCGTCAGTTCCTCGGCCAGCTCGCGGTCGCCGCACTGCTTGACCAACAGCCCGAACACCCGGCCGCTGTAGGCCTGGACCAAACCGCGCCACGCCTCGGGATCACCCGACGAAGCCGCTCGGAGCGTTTGGGCGATTTCCAGTTCCGGCATACACGCTCCTGATGAGTCCAACGCGGGCCCCCGGAAGTTATTGCCCCGACTTGGGCTGAATCTTGAGAATTCTCGGCCGGGATTCGGCCGCTAAACCCTGCCCGAAACGCAGATTAGCCTTAGAATACCCGACCGTGGCCTATGAACCCCCCGATTTACGCGACGCCCACCACGTCATCGCCCTGTTCCGCGGGGCGGCCGAGGCGTTCCGGGACTGCCCGCTGCGACGCGGCAGCACCGTCCACCTGCCCGACCACGGCCGACTCACCGCCACCGGCGACCTCCACGACCACGGCCTGAATTTCCAACGCCTGCTCAAATTCTCGGGATTAACCGAGGCGGCCGAAAGCGAAGAAGGAAATTCCGGGGGCGGAACTGAAACTTCCCGGGGGCATCTGATCCTGCACGAAGTCATCCACGGCCCGGACCGCGTCAACGGCATGGACCTGTCGGTCCGCATGCTCGCCCGCTGTGCGGACCTCAAGCTCCGCTACCCCGGCCATTTCCACAGCCTGCTGTCCAACCACGAACTGGCCCAGTACCGCAGCGAAGGCATCACCAAGGACGGCGTCAGCGTCTGCGCGATCTTCGACGACGGCGTCGATTACCTCTACGGCGACGACGCCGACGACGTCCGCGAGGCGATGAACGACTACATCCGGTCGCTGCCCCTGGCCATCCGATGCGCCAACGGCGTGATGATCAGCCACAGCCTACCCGCGCCCCGACGGATCGAGGCGTTCGACAAAACCGTGATCGACCGCGAATTGACCGACGAAGACCTCGCCCCCAAGGGCTCGGCCTACGACATGGTTTGGGGCCGACACCAGAACCGCAAAATCACGCAAGAGCTCGCCGAGGCGTGGGGTGTGAAGCTGTTTGTCGTCGGCCACCAGCCCGCAGAGATGGGGATTGAGAGCGTCGCGGACAACACGGTGATCATTGCCTCGGACCACAACCACGGCGTCGCCCTGCCGATCGATTTGTCGCAGACGTATTCGCAGTTCGATCTGATGAAGGCCGCGGTGCCGTTGGCGGGCGTGGCGGTGTGACCCCCGGAAGGGAAATGGGCTGCGGCCAAAGCCACATGGCGCTTAATTCCCACGATTGAAGTTTGAGTCATGCATCCGCCGGAGATTTCCCGGCGTGTTTTTACGTCGACGGATTATCATCAGGAGGATCAATTTCTTTCTTGGAGACTTTTCATGTCGCGTTCTTATTCGATCCTTGCTGTCTTATTTGCCGTGGGTGTGTTCGCGGTGTTGGCTCAGGCCAACCCGTTGGCTCAGATCAAAGAGGCGGCCAACAACACCCGCGATTCGGCCGAGCAACGGTCCGAAGAAGACGCCGCCCAGGCCGAGGGCAACCAAGACAATAAAGATCCAGTCGCCGAAGAACACCCCAACCACGCCCGCAGCGAAGCACAAGCCAAGCTCCACAATCACGACGACGACCATGACCACGGAGCCGAGGTCTACCACGCAATCGCCGTCATGATCCCCACCGAAGGCAACGCCACCCAGGGCATCATCCGTTTCGACGAAGACGACCACGGCGTCACCGTCACCGCCACCATCACCGGCCTCAACCCCAACCAGAAACACGGCTTCCATATCCACGAGTTCGGCGACCTCTCATCGCCCGACGGCTCAGCCACCGGCGGCCACTACAAGCCCGAAAGCCAAGCCGGGGACCTGGGCAACCTCCAAGCCGACGAACACGGCCACGCCACCTACGCCAAGACGTTCAACAACCTCACCATCTTCGACGACGACCAAAACCCCATCCTCGGCAGAGGCGTGATCATCCACGCCCAAGAAAACGACGGCGAACCCCGCATCGCCCAGGGCATCATCGGGGTAGCGAACACAAAGTAAGCCTGCACCTCGCAACAACTCAAACATCTCAGCCCGACTCGGCCCCAACCCCGGACAATACCATCGCGATGTTTAGCCCATTAAACACCGCGTGGATCAGATACACCGGCAATAAACTCCCCGTCCGCTCGTAAATCCAACCCAACGCGACACCCAGCACGAATAACCCCGGCAGCGCGTGCCAAGTCGTCGCGCCCAAGTGCACCGACGCGAACACCGCCGAGGCGATGACGATCGCGGTCCACCGCGCCTTGCGGCCAAAGACCTCCAGCAGCAGCGTCTGCAGCAAGCCACGGAAAACGATCTCTTCGAGCAACGGCCCGACGACCACCGCGGTGACGATGATCGCGATGACCATTTGCAGCTCGGCGGTCTTCAGCTGTTCGAGCATCCCGTGGTTGACTTCGGGCGACGGGTAACCCGCCGCGGTGGCGACGCCGTTGACCGCGACCAGCGTGGCGAACGTCAGGATGACCGCCACCGGCGTGCCGAACACGGTGTAAACCAAGTCACGGACCGGCCGACGCGGTACAAAGCCCGCTTTCCTCAGCCCCGCGTCGGTCAGCCACGCCTTGCCGAAAAAATAAACCGACCCCGCGACCAGCGCCAACGCCGCGATCTGTCTGACGCCTTGTTCGACCGCCGCCGGCCAGTTCACGACTCGCCCGCCCAGCCCGATCATCAACTGATCCAGGAAGATCAAGCCCACGAAACCGAAGCCGATGAACACATCGGCCGTGCTGAAATCGATCTCCCGCAGCGGTCCGCGTTGCAATACGTCCGCGTGAAGGCTGCCCGCCGCCGCGAGGATGGTGACAATGACCCCGGCGACCGCCACCCACGCCACCACGCCGGACCAGGACAGCTCGTCCGAAGCCGCGAGCAGGAGAAAAATCGGGGGGTCTAAAACATTCATCACACGGGGCGGAAACGGTGCTTCCGGGCCACGTTGCCCGGCGAGGCGAGGTTACCTAAACTAGTCGATTCGCGGTTGTTCGCCTCACCGATTTGGGATTTTCATGCTCGTATTGCCGTCTTGGTCGCCGTTTTTTCAGAGCCACGTCCGCATGCAGGGCCGGGCCCTCCAACTCGCCGGGGCCGTGCAACGCCTCAAACTCACCGAAGACACCGGGGACGACGTGCTCCTGCGGGCCGAGGTGAAAGACAACGACGAGGTCCACACCGTCGAGATCACCCGGGAAGACAAGCGTTACGCGGTCGCCGAGTGCACCTGCGACGACTTCGCCGCCGGGGCGTTCTGCAGCCACATCTGGGCGGTGCTGCTGGACCTCAACGAACACGACACCGACGACGACCACGTCGGCGTGACGATCAACGACCTGGCCAAGCTCCGCCTGCGTGCGCCCAAGGCCCGCAAGCGTGACGACACCGCCCGGCCCGTACGCACCGCCGAGCCGCAGTGGATCGGCCGTCTGTCGCTCTTGCGTCCGACCTCGGCCGAGAACGAGGCCGAGCAGTCCGACGCCGTGTCGATCTTCCCGACCCAGCGGCAGGTCTGCTACGTCGTGCTGCCCGAACTCTCGAATCGCCACAACGGCCTGGTCGTCGACCTGCAGCAACGCACCGCGATCGCTTCGGGCTGGAGCAAGCCCAAGCCGCTGCGCGTCGGCCTCGATACGATCGACACCCTCGCCGACAAGGCCGACCGCGAACTGGTCAGCATGATGCTCGGCGCGACCTGGGTCACCCAGAACGAAGCCAGCCAGAGCTACCGCCTCGACCGCGGTCACCACACCTACCGCATCGCCCCCGGCAGCCAACGCATGCTGCTGCAACGCCTGATCGCCACGGGCCGATGCTTCGTCGAGCTCGACGAAGACGAAACCAACAACCGCACCAACCAACGCCCCCTCCGTTGGGCGGGCAACGATCAGCCGTGGAAACTCTGGATGGTCGCCCGGCAAGGCGCGGGCGAACTGGTGGTCGATCTCCAGCTGCGCCGGGCCGGCAAACGCATCGCCGTGACGGATCCCGAGATCGTGCTCGGCGGCCGCGACGGACTGATCGTCAACACGAACCCGGTCGAAGCTACCTCGGGCAAAAGCGGGCGGTCGCGTTTCCCGTTTGCGTTGGCCGCGCCGTTCGACGACCGCGATGCGTATCGGTGGGTGAGTCAGTTCCGCGACCACCGGTATGCCGACGACGAAGTGGTCGCCGCGGACGAGACGGCCGAGGCGCTCGACGAAGTGATCAGCCCCTCGGCGTTGCGTATCCCCGCCGACGATGTGCCGCGTTTCCTCGAACGGCTTTACCTGCTGCCGCAGCTTCCCGAACTCGACCTGCCCGAAGGTATGGGCCGGGAAGAACAACTGCTCGAGCCGATGCCGCACCTGGACCTCTACAGCCCCGGCTCGGCCGAGGCGGCCGAGCTGATCTCGGGCAGCGGCAAGAGCAGCCTCGTCGCGCGGGTGTGGTTCGACTACGCCGGTCAGCGTGTCAACCCCGCCCGCAAGGGACGCTTTGTCCCCGTCGCCGCGACCAAACCGGCCGCAGCCGCAGCCAACGCCGCCGGCACAGATGCCGCGAAGCCCGCGGTGGTCGGCGCGGCGGATGAAGCACAGGAACCCGCCGCGGAGGCCGAAGAAGAAGCGACCACCCAAACCGCCGTCGCGGTCGAAGACGCCGAGGTCGCCGACACCGACTCGGCCGACGTGGTCGACAGCCTCGAAGACGCCAGCCCCGACGAAAAATTGATCCGCCGCAACCTGCGTTCGGAACGTGAAGCCATCGCCGCGACCGCGGGCCTGGGCCTGCGTCACACCGCCTCACCGACCGGCGACGTCTTGCTGGTCAGCCCCAAGCAGATGCCGCGGGCCGTGGCGTCGCTGCTCGGTGAAGGCTGGATCATCTCGGCCGACCAGAAGATCGTCCGCGCTGCCGGGCCGCCCGCCCTGTCGATCGCTTCGGGCATCGACTGGTTCGAGTTGCGGGGCAAGGTCGCCTACGAACAAGCCGACGGCACCGAGCAGGAATTCACGCTGCCCGAGATCCTCGCGGCCGCGCGCTCCGGTCAGAACATGATCACCCTCGGCGACGGCAGCCAAGCACTACTCCCCGAGCAGTGGCTCGACGAGCACGGCCTGCTTACCGCGCTCGGCCAAATCGAAGGCGACCACCTGCGCTTCAAATCCTCGCAGGCCGCGATGCTCGACGCGCTACTGGACGAAAAAGACCTCGTCGCCATCGACGACCGATTCAAGCAGGCCCGCGAACGCCTCAAGCGGTTCGAAGGCATCAAGCCGCTGGACCCCGCCCCCGACTTCGGCGGCAAGCTGCGGACCTACCAGTCCGAAGGCCTGGGTTGGCTGGCGTTCCTCCGCGAGTTCGGCATGGGCGGCATCCTCGCCGACGACATGGGCTTGGGCAAGACCGTGCAGGTCCTGGCCATGATCCAGGGCCGAACCCTCGGCCACCCCGACCACGTCGACCCGCCGCTCCTGCTCACCGAAGAAGAAAAGAAAGCCAAAGCGCAGGAACCCGCGCCGGCCAAGAAGCCGTCGCTCATCGTGGTACCCCGCTCGGTCATCTTCAACTGGCTCGACGAAGCCCAGAAGTTCTGCCCCGAGCTCAAGGTGCTCGCCTACTCCGGCCCCGACCGGGCCGAGATGCTGCCGAAGTTCGATCAGTACGACTTGGTCGTCACGTCGTTCGGCCTGATGCGGCGCGACATCGACAAGCTCAAAGAAATGCAGTTCGACTACGCCGTGCTCGACGAAGCCCAGGCGATCAAGAACCCGTCGTCGCAGTCGGCCAAGGCCGCCCGCTTGCTGCAGGCCAACCACCGCCTCGCCCTCACCGGCACGCCGGTCGAGAACCACCTCGGCGACCTCTGGTCGATCTTCGAGTTCCTCAACCCCGGCATGCTCGGGGCCAACGCCCGGTTCAGCGACCTGGTCCGCGGCACGTCCAACGCCGCCGCCGAGAAGCTCAACACCCCGGTCGGGGCCGACGGCATGACCGCCATCCCCGACAACGGCGAGGGTTCGCCAGAAGACGACGACTTCCAGATCCCCGAAGACACGGCGGACGAAAAAGTCGACACCGTGGCTCAAGTCGCCGCCGCCCTCCGGCCGTTCATCCTGCGTCGCACCAAGACCCAGGTCCTCGACGACCTGCCGGCCAAGACCGAGCAGACCATCATCTGCGAGATGGAACCCGCCCAGCGTAAGGTCTACGACCAGATGCGCAAGTACTACCGCGGCACGCTGATGAAACAACTCGACGCCCCCGCCCCTCCCGGAAGCAAGAACGGCAAGACCAACGGGGCGGACGAGGCCGGCGGTGGCGTGGGTAAGTCGGCGTTCATGGTGCTCGAAGCGCTCCTGCGCCTCCGCCAAGCCGCTTGCCACCCCGCGCTGATCGACAAGGAAGGCCTGGACACCGGCGACGAAAACACGCCCTCGGCCAAGCTCGACACGCTCTGCGACATGCTCGCCGAGGTCATCGACGGCGGCCAGAAAGCCCTGGTCTTCAGCCAGTTCACGTCGATGCTGTCGCTGGTCCGCAAACGTCTCGACGAACTCGGCATCCGCTACGCCTACCTCGACGGCCAGACGCGTAACCGCAAACAGGTCGTCGAGCAGTTCCAGGAAGACCCCGATTTGCAGGTCTTCCTGATCTCGCTCAAGGCGGGTGGCGTGGGCCTGAACCTCACCGCGGCGGAGTACGTCTTCATCCTCGACCCGTGGTGGAACCCGGCCGTCGAAGCCCAGGCCATCGACCGGACCCACCGCATCGGCCAGACCAAGCCCGTCTTCGCCTACCGGATGATCTGCGAAGACACCGTCGAACAACGGATCATCGAGCTGCAGCAGCGCAAACGCAAACTCGCCGACGCGATCGTCGGCGGCCAACAAAACCTGCTCCAAAGCCTGACTCGCGACGACATCGAGCAACTTTTGTCCTAGGCAGCATCCATCAAAATCAAACACCCAAGCCGAGCGATGCTCGTCGCTCGGCTTTTGGTTGGTCTGGCCCCACGACGCACCGGCGACCGACTTCCCCGGTCGGTTTCGATCGCATTCCTCACGCCACGCCGGAAGCTCGATCTGAACGCTTTACTATTTTTTAGTGGAAAACCCTTTGCTCCCGGCCAAGGAGAGAGATAGAGTGGGTGGGTAGAGATTCGCGTCACGCCCGCCTGCAGCGTGCCGCTGGGGAACGTTCCGCTCCAAAACACCTACATCCCTGGCCTCCTTCCTCGCCCGCCCGTTCACCCGGGGCCGGCGGGGCGTTCGTGTTTGCGGGTGACCAACTGCAGGGTTCAATCGTGACCAACATCTACGTCGGCAACCTTCCTTACGCGGTGCAGGAAGAAGACCTGATCGAATACTTCAAACAATGGGGCCCCGTCGAGCGGGCGACGCTGGTCTTCGACCGCGAGACCGGCCGGCCCCGCGGCTTCGGCTTTGTCGAGATGGACGACGACAGCGCCGCCGCCCAAGCCATCGCCGAGGCCCACGGCCAAGAATTCCACGGCCGACCCCTCACCGTCAACGAGGCCCGGCCCCGCGGCAGCGGACGCACGGGCAACACCAGCGGCTTCGTCTCCCGGCCGGCGACTTCGCCTTCGGGTTATTCGAGTTCCCCGGCGGCCTCGAGCAACAGCTACTCGAACCAGTCCCCGCAAGCCGGACCGCCCGCATCCACCCCCCGCCCCGCCGACGGACCGTCGTCGAGTTCGGGCGGCGGCTACTCCAACCAGATCTACCAATAACCATTCATAACCCGGCGAGCGGCACGAACTCGTCGATCGTCAGGCCGAAGCCCGACAGCGCCTGCGGCGTGAACGGGTGGTTTGTAATCAAACGCAAATGACGGACGCCGAGGTTGCGCAGCACCTGCGAGCCGATGCCGTAGTCCATGGTGTTGCGGGGGGGCGCGGTGCCGGGATTTTCCTGCGAGCCGCCGAAGCGCGGGCCATCGTCTGCGGGGTTCGACGCCCCGCCCAGGGGCACCGGGGTTTGCAGGCGTTTGAGCAGGCCTTTGCCCATCCCTTCGTGGCGCAGGTACACCACCGCGCCCCGGCCCGCGTCCTGGATCATCTTCATGGACTGCCGCAGCGTCTGATGCGAGGGCTGCTGGGCGTCGCCGAACACGTCACCGAGCAGGTTCTGGCTGTGCATGCGCACCAGCACGGGCTGATCGCAATCGATGGGTTCATCGGATCCGTCGAGCTGCCCGAGGTCGCCGCACACCAGTGCGACGTGCGGGAACGGATCGACCACGGAGCGGTAGGCCACCAACGTCCAATCACCGAACTCGTTGGCAAACGGGATGGTGTCGATCCGCTCGACCAATAGGTCGCGTTGCATCCGGTATTCAATCAGGTCGGCGACCGAGCACGACTTGAGGTCATGCTTTTCGCAGAGCGCATCGAGTTGGGCCTGGCGGGCCATCGTCCCGTCGTCGTTCATGACTTCGATGCCCACACCCACGGGCCGTAGCCCCGCGAGCCGGCAGAGGTCGGTGATGCCTTCAGTGTGCCCGGTACGGACCAGCACGCCGCCGTCGCGGGCCCGGAGCGGTTGGATGTGGCCGGGCCGATCGAGATCGCTCGGCAAGGTTTGCGGGTCGGCCAAGGTCCGGATGGTTTGCGCGCGTTCGCCCGCCGAGACGCCGGTGGTGATCCCGAACCGGGCCGAGGCGTCGACGGTGACGGTATACGCGGTGCCGCGCTGCGTGGTGTTGACCGCGGTCTGCGGGGCGAGGTCCAGCCGATCGCACGTCGGCGCATCGACCGCGACAAACAACATCCCCCGGCCCTGGTTCAACATGAAGTTGATGACCTCGGCGGTACAAAACTCCGCGGCGCAAACCAAGTCGCCCTCGTTTTCACGGTCTTCATCGTCGGTCAGGACGATGATTTTGCCGTCACGCAGGTCTTGCAGGATGTCGGGGATGGGGTGGGACATAGGCTTGATCACGGAGTGCGCGGAGGCACGGAGAACACAAAGAAGAAGCGAATTCAGTTGATAACCCTGGCGATACCGTCTTTGAGCAGCTCGGTTTCAAAGTTGAGAATGAGGCCAAGACGCAGGCCGGTCGCTTTGAGGTAGGTCAATACTTGTTTCGTGTATTTATCTGGTCGGGAATGGGCGGCTTTGAGCTCGACGACAAGCTGCGAATCCACCAAGAGATCGATCCGTCCAGAACCTATCGATCTACCTTTGTACAACAAATCAACCGGGGCTTCGCTGACAAAAGCAACCTCTCGTTCTTGGAGCTCAATCCGCATCGCGGCATGGTAGCTGGCCTCAGAAAACCCGGGGCCGAAAAACCGATGAACTTCTATCGCCGCTCCGATCACTTTTTCCGCTAGCACATTTAGATCGGGTTCAATCTCTTGGTTCATCTCGGTGCCCTCAGCGCCTCTGCGTACTCCGTGATCAGCTTTCCGGCCCAAGGCGTAAAACAGTTTTTGGTGCAAAGGGGAAATCGTCGAGCAGGGCGTGGACGTCTTCGACGGTCACGGCCATGAGTTTGGCGAGTTCTTCTTCGAGCGGGGTGTATGCGCCCTGATAAGTCCACTGCGCCCCCAGGGCCTGCATCCGACCCGCGGGGCGTTCGCCTTGGAGCGTGGCTTGGGTGGCGAGCTTGTTCTTGGCCCGCATCACCTCGTCTGCGGAAATGTCTTTCGCTTGCACCACGTCGTCGAGGACCCGCATCAGGGTCGCTTCGACTTTCTCGGCTCGAGCGGGGTCGCAACTCGCATAAGCGAGGTAGGCCCCGGTGCCGTCCTGGGGCATGAAGCTGAAGTCGGCTTCGTCGGCGAGACCCGGGTCGATGATCGCCCAATACAGCCGTGAACCCTCGTGGTCGCCGAGCACGTCGGCCAACACCTTGGCGGCGTAGCGACGCTCGTCCTGAGCGCTCGGGGCGGGGCAGAGCATGCCTAAGTAGTGTCGACTGAGCTTGGCGTCGGCGACTTGTTGGGCCTTGTCGGTCGGACGGGGCTCGGCGTAATCCCGGGTCGCGCCCGTCGCGGGCCAGGCGGCACAAAGCTTTTCGACGTCGGCGACCAAGGCGTCGAAATCAACCTTGCCCGCCGCAGCCACCACGATGTTGTCGGGGCTGTAGCGGTGCTCGAAATAGGCCCGCATCTGCTCGGCCGAGAGCGCCTTGATCGTGTCCGTCGTGCCGAGCACGCGGAAACCCAGCGGGTGGTCGCCGCCCGCGTCGTCACGGAAGTAGTCTTCGAGCAGCTTGTCCTGCAAGACCCATTCGGGGCGGTCGTCGTACATCCCGATCTCTTCGAGGATGACGTTTTTCTCCATGTCGAAGTCTTCGGTCCGTAGCGCCGGCCGCAGCATATCGCCCAGGAGGTCCGTCGCCCGCGGCAGGAACTCGGGCAGGACGTGGGCGTAGTAGACCGTTTGTTCGTGGCTGGTAAACGCGTTGTAGTTCGCGCCCAACTCGTCGAACTCGCGGTTGACGTCCTCGGCCGTCCGGCGGGCGGTCCCCTTGAACATCATGTGTTCGAGGAAGTGCGAAACCCCCATCACGTCGGCCGTCTCGTCCCGGGCCCCGGCTTTGACAAAGAAACCGATGGCTGAGGTATGCGCGTCGGGATTGACCTCGGCGATGACGGTCAGTTGATTGGCAAGCGTGTGTTGTTTGAATTCGATGGGCATGGCCATAGTGTAGGTCCTACGGGCCGGACACGACCAACCCGATTGGTGCGGGAGGCACACCAAATAAAAATCTTCCGAGCATTGATGCTCGGAAGATAATGGGTTGGTTAAATGGATGGGCGATCAGGCCGTGACGGCGTCGAGTTCGGCGTTGAACTCGGCCTTGGGGGTCACGCCGACGAACTTCTTGTGCACCTCGCCACCCTTGAACAGGATGATGGTGGGGATCGCGCTGATGCCGTACTTGACCGAGGTCTCGCGGTTGGCGTCGGTGTCGACCTTGCCGACCTTGACCTTGCCGTCGTATTCCTGGCTCAGCTCATCGATCACCGGCGCGAGCATGCGGCAAGGCATGCACCACTCGGCCCAAAAATCGACGAGGACGGGTTGATCAGAGTTAACAACTTCGGCATCGAAGTTGGCGTCGGTTAATTCGAGAACGGTTTCACTAGCCATGGTTGGTCTCCAGTGTTGGCGTAAGGCCTGAGAGTGTAGGCGTGAGCTCCGCGGGGTTCAAACCGCCGAGAGCATCGGCCCGCCCTCAAACCGGAAACCCCGGGCCACCACACGCAGGCAGCCCGGGCTCCGGGGATGTAACACGGGATGTGAACCAATTGTTCCGACAACTATCTTTTTCAGGGCGTCGGAATGGAGAGGCGTTCAGCCGCTCACCGGTCGGCGAGCTTGAATTGGCCGATCAGGGCTTGAAGCTCCTCGGCCTTCTGCGACAGGCTGACCACCGCCATCGAGCTCTGGGACGCGCCCTCGGCGGCCTCGCGGATCGAGGAGCTGGTGGTGTCGATGTTGTGAGTGATCTGTTCGGTCGTCGCCGACTGTTCTTCGGTCGCGGCGGCGATGCTGTGGATCATGGCGGCGACTTCGCTGGCGCTGCCGACGATCTGCTCGAGCGAACGCCCGGCCTCGCGGGCCGACTCTACGCCCTGGCCGACTTGGTCGGTCCCGGCGGTCATGCGGCTGACGGCTTCCTGGGTCTCGTTCTGGATCGCCGAGATGCTCTGGGCGATCTCGTCGGTGGCTTGGGTGGTGCGGTCGGCGAGTTTGCGGACTTCGTCGGCGACCACCGCAAAGCCTCGGCCGTGCTCGCCGGCGCGGGCCGCTTCGATCGCGGCGTTCAGGGCCAGCAGGTTCGTCTGGTCGGCGATGTCGTTGATCGTCGCGATGATCTCGCCGATCTGCTCGCCGCGTTTGCCGAGCTCTTCGACGCTGCGGGCCGAGTCGGACACCGCGTTGCTAATGGTGTTCATGCCTTCGATGGTCTGGTTGACCACGGTGCCGCCGTTGCGGGCGGCGTCGCCGGCCTGGGTGGCACAGTTGCTGGCGTCGGCGGCCTTGCGGGCCACGTCCACGACCGCCCCGCTCATCTCTTCGATGGCTTGACTGATCTCGCCGATCTGGTCGGTTTGAAGGTTCATGCTGGCCGACATCTGCTCGGTCGTTGCGCTGAGTTCGGTCGAAGCGCTGGCGACTTCGTGGCTGGCCATCTGGACCCGGCCGATCACCTCCGACATGGTTTGGATCATGGTGTTGATGCCTCGGCCCATCTCGCCGATCTCATCAGACTGGGTCACTTCGATCTGCTGGCTGAGATCACCCTCGCCGACCCGTTCGAGTTTGACCAAGTAGCGCTTGATCGGCCGGACAATCATCCGGGTGATGAAGAAGCTGGCGGCGATGCCCATGAGTATCGCCACGCCCGAAACCACTGCGATCACCGTCTCGGCCACCAACACCTCGGCCTTGGCGGCTTCAGCAATCTCGGCCGCCGAGTCCACCAGAGACTCCTGGATCTGGTGCTGATTATCGATGACCCGCGGCCCGAGTACGTTAAGAGTTCCGTGGACGATTTCGTTGCGCTGAAGCACTAACTCGTGGATCTGACCGAACGTGTCTTGGTACGTCTGCAGGTCGGCGAGGGCTTGCGTAAGCGTAGCCGAGTGCCCCGCGTCATCGATCTTGGGCAGTAAGGCTTCGAGCTTAGCGACCGAGTCCTGAAGTTCCGACGTGGCCCGCTCGTAGTCGGATTCTGCCGCGCCGCCCATGAACTTCATCACGTATAGCCGACCTTCGAAGAAATCGGTCAGGACCGGCGTCAGCTGTTTGGTCAGGTGGGCTTGGCCCGCGTCGTACATGGCGTACTTCACCGACTTCAATTCGTCGGCCGCCCGCTTGCCCACGACATTAAGCACGTCGCTACGCAGTTGGTTGCGGTTCTGGATAATTGTGCCGACCTCGGCGAAGGCGGCGTCGTAAACCTTCATATCGCCTTCGATCTGGTCGAGTAGCGTTAGTCGCTCGGGGTCTTTGAAGTGAGACCGGCTCTCGGCGATGGCGTGGTCGAGTTTCTCTTTCCACTCGGCGTACTCTTCGAGATCGCGGGCGTCGTTGGTGATCAAATAGTCTTTGACGTTCATCCTGACCATCAGCGTGGCGGCCGTGGCGTCGGCGCCGATCGCGGTGTCGATCGTCATGCCGTTGACTTCGCCGATACTCTTGCCCGCGTGCATGTTGCTCACGAAGCCCACCCCGCCCACGATGGCCAGGAGAACAATGACAAGGCCGAAGCCGGCTGCGAGTTTCCGTCCGATCGTCATCTGAGGCATGGTTGATTCCCTGGTCGTAATGGGTCTAGGTGTGTAGTACGGGGATTCGGTTAATCCCAATAGTGCTTCAATAAACGTTCAATTCGGTTTGACTTTCATGGATTTCGGCCAGCCCAACGCGCCTCAACACCTCATATCGATCGCTATTTTTGATAACCCCATAAACGGACGTTTCCTAAACCGTTCAAACCGACAACGGCGTCCACTCTGGCCAACCCATATCAACATCTCCGAGCCGCATCCGCTGCGATCAGCCCATTTGGCAACACTCGACAAGGAGCTATAGGACCGGCGAGAGGTGCCGGAACGTGTACCACCGAACGGGCCCAAGATTCCAACCCATGTAAAAACACACGCGGATCCACCGCGTGTGTTCTGCGAATAGGTATTGATATTGACTCAGTCGCTTAGTGGCTCAGCGTGGCATCACACGCCGTACTGCTTGGCGTAGTAGTCGCGGTAGGCCCCGCTCTTCACGTTACGCCACCACGACTCGTGATCGACGTACCACTTAACCGTCGACTCGAGCGCTTGCGGCCAAGCACTGCGGGTCGGCTCCCAACCGAGTTCGGTCTTGAGCTTGGTGGCATCGATCGCGTAACGGCGGTCGTGGCCCAAGCGGTCCGTCACCGGCTCGATCATGTCTTTACCCTTGCCCATCACTTCCAAGATCGAGTGCGTGAGCTCAAGGTTGGACCGTTCGTTGTTGCCGCCGATACAGTAGCGTTCGCCGGCCTTGCCTTTTTCGAGCACGGTCATGACCGCCTCGTTGTGGTCCTCGACGTGCAGCCAGTCGCGGACGTTTTGGCCGTCGCCGTAGAGCGGGACCTTCTTGCCTTCGATCAGGTTGGTCACAAACAGCGGGATGACCTTCTCGGGGAACTGGTAGGCCCCGAAGTTGTTCGAACAGTTGGTGATCCGCACGTCCATGCCGAAGGTGTGGTGGTACGCCATCGCGACCAGGTCGCTGCCCGCCTTGCTCGACGAGTACGGCGAACTGGGGGCGAAGGGCGTGTCTTCCTTAAACTTCAACGCTTTGTCTTCCAACGGCAGGTCGCCGAACACTTCGTCGGTGCTGACGTGGATGAACGTCTTGGTGTTGTCCGGATCGCTCTTACGCAACGCGTCGAGCAGGGTCTGCGTACCCAGCACGTTGGTCTCGACGAACGGCCGGGCGTCGATGATCGAGCGGTCGACGTGCGACTCGGCGGCCATGTGCACGACCGCATCGACACGCTGCATCAGCTCGGCCATGAGTTCCATGTCGAGGATGTTGCCGTGGACGAACTCGTAGTTCGGATGATCTTCGACGTCGGCCAGGTTCTCGGGGTTGCCCGAGTACGTCAGCGCATCGACGTTGAGGATCTCGTATTCCGGGTGGTCGCGGAGGACGACGCGGACGAAGTTGGAGCCGATGAAGCCGGAGCCGCCGGTGAGGAGGATTTTCATAACACGGTTCTCGTCGGTTAAACGTACGGGTGGATAGGGTCAAGGGGCAGGCGTGGGGTGCATCATCTCGTCGAGCACCGCGGCGAGGTTGTCTTTCCAGTGGGGCATCGGGCCGACGGCCGCCTCGGTGCGCGACAAATCGAGCACGCTGTAGGCCGGGCGTTTCGCGGGTCGGGGGAACTGGTCGGTCGTGCAGGGCCGGACGTCGCATTCGTGGCCGGCCTGGCGAGCGATCTCTCGGGTGAACTCAAACCAGGTGCACTCGCCGCCGTCGGTCACGTGGTAGACGCCGTCGGGCGCGTGCAGCAAGAGCTGTTTGGTCACCGCCACGAGGTGCCGAGCGCTGGTCGGCCGGCCGCGTTGGTCGTCGACCACGCTGAGCGTGTCTTTCTCTTCGGTCAGCCGCATCATCGTGCGCACGAAGTTGTTGCCCCACGGGGCGTACAGCCAGCTCGTGCGGATGATGCGGTGCGAACAGCCCGCGTCGAGGATCGCTTGCTCGGCCGCGGCTTTGGTTCGGCCGTAGGCGCTGATCGGCGCGATCGGTGCGTCCACGGGATAAGGCGTCTCCGCGTCGCCGGCAAAGACGTAATCGGTCGAGAAGTGCACAAGCGTCGCCCCGATCGCGGCGCAACGCTCGGCCAACCGGGCGACGCCCTCGGCGTTGATCCGCATCGCCTCGGCTTCGTGTTCTTCGCAGCCGTCGACGTCGGTGTAGGCCGCGCCGTTGATCACGAACCGCACGCCTTGGGCGATCTTCGCGGCGACCGCGTCGGCGTCCGTGATGTCGAGTTGATGCCGATCGTAGGCAAGATAATTCAACTGCTCTTGTTCGAGCAGTTCGCGCCACGCCCGGCCGAGCATGCCGTTGGCACCCACGATGACGTACGCCGGGATGAAATCAGCCGGGTCACTCACGCGTTGGTTTCAACCTTTCCGGGGGTATTTTCGAGCGTAATACCGTCGGTGGCGGGGTCGTAGACAAACGGGCTATCGAGTTCCGCCAGCGTCGGCAGCTTCACGTCTTTGTCCGACAACACCGCGTCCTCCTCGGCCGTCTGCCAATCGATCCCGAGCGCTGGGTCTTTCCACAGCAGGCCCGCGTCGCATTCGGGCGAATACACGTCCGTGACCTTGTACATGACCATCGTGTCGGGCAGCAGCGTCGCGAAGCCGTGGGCGAAACCCTTTGGTACCAGCAACTGGTCGCCGTTCTCGGCGCTCAGCACCGCGCTGACGTGCTTTCCAAACGTTGGCGAACCCTGGCGGATGTCCACCGCAACGTCGAGCAGCGAGCCCTGCACGCAACGCACCAGCTTGTCCTGGGCAAAAGGCGGCGACTGGAAGTGCAGCCCGCGCACCGTGCCGACCTCGGCACTCAACGACTCGTTGTCCTGCACGAACGCCAGGTCGAGGCCCGCCTCGACCAGCTTGGGCAGCGAGTAGGTCTCGGCGAAGTAACCACGATGGTCGCCGAACCGCTTGGGGCGGATCAACTTCACGGCCGGGATGTCGGTAGAAAAAATGTCCATTTTTTCAGTGATGAGTAGCGAGTGAGTAGTGAAGAGTAAAGGCAATGGTATTGCTCTGTTCGAACTCATCACTGTTCACTGTTTACTCATTACTCCTTTCAAAGCCACGGCTCGACGTGGTCGTCTTTCATCAGGTCAAACAGGTACTGGCCGTAGCCGTTGTTTTTCATCGTCTCGGCGATCTTCTCGAGTTGGGCGTTGTCGATGTACTTCTGCCGCCAGGCGATCTCTTCGGGGCAGCCGATCATCATGCCCTGGCGCTCTTCGATGGCCTCGACGAACGTGCCGGCCTGCAGCAACGATTCGTGGGTGCCCGCGTCCAGCCAGGCGGTGCCGCGGCTCCACAGCTTCACGTTGAGCTTGCCGCGGTCCATGTAGACGCGGTTGAGGTCGGTGATCTCGAGTTCGCCGCGGGGCGACGGCTTGAGGTCCTCGGCGATCGCGGTGACGTCGTGGTCGTAAAAATACAAACCGGGCACGGCGAAGTGGCTCTTGGGTTTCTCGGGTTTCTCTTCGAGGCTGATGACCTTGCCGTCGGCGTCGAACTCGACGACGCCGTAGCGCTCGGGGTCTTTCACGGGGTAGCCGAAGACGGTCGCGCCGTCGGTGACCTGCGCCGCGTCGGCGATCTGTTGGCGGAGGCCGCTGCCGTAGAAAATGTTGTCACCGAGGCAGAGGCAGCACGGCTCGCCGTTGATGAACTGCTTGTCGAGCAGGAACGCCTGGGCCAGGCCTTTGGGTTCGGGTTGTTCGACGTAGGAAAACTCCATGCCCCACTGGCGGCCGTCCTTGAGCAGTCGTTTGAAGTGCGGCAGGTCGTTGGGCGTCGAGATGATCAGCACCTCGCGGATCCCCGCGAGCATGAGCACGCTCAGCGGGTAGTAGATCATCGGCTTGTTGTAGACCGGCAGCAGCTGCTTGCTGATCGCCTGGGTCAGCGGGTACAGCCGGGTGCCGTGTCCACCGGCGAGGATGATGCCCTTCATCGTGTTGCTCTCTTTTTTAACCTGATCGGGGCCCTGATCGAGTGGGCGGGGTGCGGGTGGTCAAAACCGAACCCGCCGACGCAGTTTAACGCGCACCGGCGGTCTCTTTACGGGAAAGATCGGCCGATTCTGCGGGGAGATTCAGCGCGGGTTTTTGGCGAGTTGGGGGCGATAACTTATAGTGGGCGATCTTCTGACAACCCGGAGCCCGCATGACTCATTCTTCCACTACTCCCCGAAATGCTGGCCGCTCGGGCTGGGGCCAGCTCAACAACATCTCGCTCATCGGCAACTACCTGCCGCGGCGGTGCGGGATCGCGACGTTCACCTCCGACCTGGCCGACGCGCTCGCCGCCGAGGCCCCGGGCGTGGGCGTGCACACGGTGGCGATGAACGATCGGCCCGAGGGTTATCGGTACCCCAGCCGGGTCTGGTTCGAGATCAACCAAAACCGCCTGGGCGAATACAAAGTCGCGTCCGACTTCCTGAACATGGGCAACGTCGATGTCGTGAGCCTGCAGCACGAGTTCGGTATCTTCGGCGGCAAGGCGGGCAGCAGCCTCTACGACCTCCTGCGGCGTCTGCGCATGCCCGTCGTCGCGACGCTGCACACGGTGCTCAAAGACCCCAAGCCCGAATACCGCGAGAGCTTCAACGAGCTCGCCAAATACTGCGACCGGTTTGTGGTCATGGCCGACCGGGCCTACGAATTCCTCACCGATGTCTACGGCATCGAAAAATCTCGCATCCGCCTGATCCACCACGGCATCCCCGACGTCCCGTTTGTCGACCCGGCGTTCTACAAAGACCAGTTCGGCGTCGAAGGCAAGAAAGTCATCTTCACCTTCGGCCTGCTCGGCCCGTCGAAAGGCCTGGAGAACATGATCGAGGCGATGCCCGCGATCGTCGCCAAGCACCCCGACGCGGTCTACATGGTCCTGGGCGCGACGCACCCCGGCGTACTCGCCCACTCCGGCGAGGAATACCGTCTGGGCCTGCAACGCCGGGCCAAAGAACTGGGCATCGAGAAGAACATCGTCTGGTTCAACAAATTCGTCGAGCTCGACGAACTCGTCGAGTTTCTCGGCAGCGCCGACGTTTACGTCACGCCGTACGAAAACGAAGCGCAGATCACGTCCGGCACGTTGGCGTATGCGCTGGGCACCGGCAAGGCGACCGTGGCGACGCCGTACTGGTACGCCCAGGAGATGCTGGCCGACGGCCGGGGCCGACTCGTGCCGTTCAAAGACACCCCCGCGATGGCCAACGCGATCATCGATCTGTTTGATCACGAAGTCGATCGCCACGCGATGCGTAAGCGGGCGTACCAATTCACCCGCGAGATGCGGTGGTCGACGGTCGCCGGGCAGTACCTGGATTTATTCGAAGAGGTCCGGGACGAACGCAACCGCAAGCCCAAGCCGCTGGGCAGCAAATCGATCCAGCGGTCGCAGATGCCCGAGTTGCAGGAGATCAAACTCGATCACCTCAACATCCTGACCGACGACTGCGGCATCCTCAGCCACGCCAAGAACACCGTGCCGGACCGGGCCTCGGGCTACACGACGGCAAATAATGCGCGGGCGCTGGTCGCGGTGCTGATCGCGCAAAACCACCTGAAGTCGGCGGCCAAGGAAGCCAAGCAACTCGACGAGTCGGCCTGCCGATACCTGGCGTTCCTCGAACACGCCTTCGACACCGAGCACGGCCGATTCCGCGTGCGTATGAACTTCGACCGCACTTGGGAGCAGCGCGAGTTCTCCGAAGACGCCCACGGCCAGGCCATCCGGGCGCTGGGCGAAACCGTCGCCCGCTCGCAGGTCCGCGGCCACCTCAACCTCGCCGCCAGCCTGTTCCACCGCGCGCTGCCCGCGTGTGAATCCTTCGAACACGTGCACGGCTGGGCGTATTCGCTGATCGGCATCCACGCCTACCTCCGCAAATTCTCCGGCGACAGCTCCGCCCGCAGGGTGCGGGAAACGCTCGCCCACAAATTGTTTGACGCGTTTAAAAACAACGGCGCGCCCGACTGGCCCTGGCCGACCGACACGATCACCTACACCGCGTCCCGACTGCCGCACGCGTTGCTGTTGTCGGGTCGGTGGATGTTCAACAACGAGATGATCCAGCAGGCGCTGCGTTCGCTGGAATGGCTGCATGATGTGCAGTACACCGGCAAGGACGAGCAGTTCGCCCCCGTGGGCAGCCTCGGCTGGTATCCGCGCGGCGGCGACAAGGCCCGGTTCAATCAGACGCCGGCCGAGGCGTCGGGCACGATCGACGCCAACCTCGAAGCCTACCGCGTGACCAACGACCGCCAATGGCTCGACCACGCCTACAAATGCCTCAACTGGTTCCTCGGCGACAACGACCTCCGCCAACCGCTCTACGACAACACCACCGGCGGCTGCTGCAACGCGCTGCTTTCCCAAGGCGTCGACGAAAACCAAGGCGCGCAAGCCACGGTTTCCTGGCTGCTGTCGCTGCTGTCGCTCTACGAACACAACCTCGATCTGGAGGGCGAAGCAAACCAGAACTCATCCCCCCAACCCTCCGGGCCCGTCGACTCGGTTGCCCCGGAAAAAACGGGGTCCGGCCAAGATGTCACCGCCCCGCCGACGCCACCCGCTTCGCCCACCCCCACCATCAGCAAGAACCTCGCGCCGCCCCCGCCGTCGAACCCGTCGGCCACCTCGGCCTGACTTCCGCGGCCCGATAAAACGATCGGCCTTTCAGTTGTTGAGCCACTTACCGTGCACCGCGGGCTTCGATGAGCGATCAAGCGACCGGCCGATCGGTCCGATGAAACCGTACCGTTATGGGTATCGCATCGGACTTCAAGGCCGCCCCAGGGGGTGAAGCCAAACACGAGGGCTTGGATGGGACGGCTGGACCGCTCACTACTGGAAAAAGTGCTCGCCTCGCCGAGGCTGCCCAGCCTGCCGCGCATCGCGATGGAAGTGGTCGAGCTCAGCCGGTCGGAAGACTCGACCGTCAACGACTTGGCGAGCCTCATCAGCCAAGACCCGGCGTTGGTGATGAAGCTGCTACAGACCGTTAACACCTCGGGCTTCGGGGCCGGCCGGTCGGTGACCACGATCGATGAAGCCAGCAAGCTGCTGGGCGTCCGCTCGATCCAGACGCTGTCGTTGGCGTTCTGCCTGGCCAACGCGATGACCGATCAGTGCGGCGACGTGTTCGACATGGACGCGTTCTGGCGACGCAGCATCTACGCCGCGACGGCCGCGCAAGAAACCGCCAAACTCACCCAGTGTTGCGATCCGCAGGAAGCGTTCATCGCCGGGCTGCTCGAAGACATCGGCGTGCTGGCGATGTCGATGACCCTGGGCGGGCCTTACCTCCAGGTATCCAAAGTCGCGGGCAAGAACCATTCGGCACTCGATCGGCTCGAGCGTAAACACCTGCAAACCTCTCACGCCGTGGTCGGCGCGATGCTCGCCCAGAGCTGGAAGCTCAGCCCGATGATCGTCAACACGCTGCGCTTCCACCACGAACCCGAAAACGCGCCCGACGAATGGCGAAACCACACCTGGTGCGCCGCGGTGGGCTCGATCGCCGCGGACGTGCTCCTGCCCGACCAGGTGGCGATGGCCGCGACCGCGAAGTGGTTCGAAGCGATGAAGTCCGCTTTTGGCCTGGACCGCGACAAGGCGAATATCGTGCTCACCTCGGCCGACGCCCACGGCCGAGCGATCGCGGGCAACTTCAACCTCTCGCCCACCCCCAAACGCGACGTCGCCCAGATCCTCACCGACGCCAACGCTCGGCTGCTCGAACTGGCGATGGCCAACGAACTCAACGCCCGCCAACTCGAATCCGAAAAGCAGGCACTGCACGTCCAAGCGACCCGCGACAAACTCACGGGGCTGCCCAACCGCCAGGCGTTCGACACGTTTCTCGATGAACACCTCGCGATGGACGCGCCGCTATCGATGATCCTCATCGACCTGGACAAATTCAAAGGCGTCAACGACACGTTTGGACACGTCGCGGGGGACTTGGTGCTCCAGTCGCAGGGCAAGCTGATGGCGTCGCTGATCCCCGATGGCGCGTTGGCCGCCCGGTACGGCGGCGAAGAGTTTGCCGTGATCCTGCCGCACACCGACGTGATCGAGGCCGCCAAGTTCGCCGAGAAAATCCGCCAGGCCCGCGCGGCGGAAGCGGTAGACATCGATGCCGAAGCGCCGCTGAACGTAACGCTCTCGGCGGGCATCGCGGGGCGACAAACCGGCGACCCGGCCACGGCGGCGGAGTTCATCCACCTCGCCGACCGCGCGTTGTACGCCGCCAAGGAATCCGGGCGCAACACCATCCGCATGACCCGGCCCCCAGCCTCGCTCGCGCAGTCGGCGTGATCGATCTTGAATCGGCGCAGCTTATTCCTAAGCGCCGTGCGAGAGCGCGATCAATACGCTCCGCGGCCCGACCACACCGCCCAAACCGTCCGCCCCAGAATCGCGGCTTCCATCCGCCACGTCCGCGAACACAGGTACTGCCGATCGAGCGCGATCCGCTGACTGTACGCCAGCTCGTTGCGCCCCGAGACCTGCCAGAGCCCGGTCATGCCGGGCCGCACTCGAGCGTAACTCGCAAACGCTTGGCCGTAGCGTGATCGTTCTTCCAGAGGGATCGGCCGGGGGCCGACCAACGACATCTCGCCCCGCAGCACGTTGAACAACTGCGGCAGCTCGTCCAACGAAGACCGACGCAGCCAGCCGCCCAGCCGGGTCAGGCGCGGGTCGCGTCGCAGTTTGGCGTGGGTGTCCCACTCGGCCGACTTCCGGTCACAAGACGCCAAGACCCCGGGCAGCGCGTCGTCCGCGTCGCTGACCATCGAGCGCAGCTTCCACAACGTAAACACCCGGCCGTCCCGGCCGTAGCGCGGCTGCTTGAAACACGCCGGCCCCCGCGAGTCGAGGCGGACCGCCAACGCCAAGAGCCCAAGCAAAGGCAGCCACACCGGCATCGCCAACAGCACCGCCGTCACTTCAACCAACCGCTTGCCCCGCGGCTCAGCAGAGACGGTGACTTCCTCGGCCGCCCGCGACCGGGCCGGCCGACGGGAGCGCGATAAGAAACCCTCGGCGGCGGCCGATCGCGTCACCACCTCCGGAACCTGTGTCGTCGTCGCTTGGGTCAACCCTGATCCTTACTGCTCATTGAATCGCTGCCAAGCCCCCGCCACCCAATCGCGTATCTCGCGCTCAAAACGCTCGACCCCGAAGCGCTGTGCGGAGCATTGTAACTCACCCGGCCCGGCCGTCACCCCCTGTTGTTCAAACCGCTCTACCGCTGCCCGAACCGCCTCGGGCGTGGGCTGATCGAAGAAAACCCCGGTTTCGCCGTCCGTGACCGTCTCGGTCACCCCGCCCCGGCCCAGCGCGATCACCGGCGCCCCCGCCGCCATCGCCTCCACCGGAATCATGCCGAAGTCTTCTTCACCAGCGAAGACCAACGCCCGGCAGCGCTCGAGTTGATCGGCCAACTCGGACTCCTTCAACGGCCCCAACCACCGCACATTTGACCCGGTCCGTTTCCGCAGCCGTTTGCTTTCGGGTCCGTCTCCCGCCACGACGAGTTTGCGCTCGCCGCTTCGGAACGCCTCGAGGATCACGTCCACGTTTTTGTACTTCACCATCCGACCCGCGACCAGATAGAAATCCTCGCGCTCGCGGCCGTGGTGGAACCGGGCGGTATCCACGGGCGGATAGATCACCCGCGCGTCCCGTCGGTAGGTCTTGCGGATCCGTCGCGCCACGTGCTTCGAGTTCGCCGCGAATTCATCCACCCGCTGCCCCGCCGACGCGTCCCATTGTCGAAAACGGTGCAAGGCGTAACGCTTGAGCGGAGATCGCTTCGACGGCGGCAAATGGTCGGGGTACAAATCCCAGGCGTAGCGAGCCGGGGAGTGGGTGTAGCAGAGGTGGAGTTGGTCGGCCCGCGTCAACACGCCGTGGGCCGCGGCGTGGTGCGACGAGATCACCACGTCGAAGCCGCGCAAGTCGTGCTGTTCTACGGCGTAGGGCGTCAACGGTAACAGCAAGCGATGCCGATCTCGAAGCCAGGGCAAGCGGTCCAAAAAACTTGCCCGGATGTCTCGGCCCTCAAACGTCGTGCCGCGGGTGACGTGGGTCTGATGGATCGTGACGAAGATCGGCGCGTCGGGGTACAGCATGGCCAACGACAAGAGCACCCGCTCGCTGCCGTGGATGCCCGCCAAGGTTTCGTGGACCAACGCGACTCGCATCGGTCAATCGTACCCGGCCTCACGCCTCGGCTCGACCCGACGCAGTTCCCAGGTCTCACCGCTGCGCTCGTCGACCACCGAGCCCAACGGCTCACCCGCCGCGTCCCATTTCGGTGACAGCCACGATTGTTCAAAGGCTACGCTCGGCGGCCCGACGAGGAACAACAGGGCTTCGGGCGGAGCTTCACCAACGATCCAGACCCGGCCGGACAACACCGCCAACTCCAAGCCAATGTTCGGCACGACCACGAGCACCGCGTCGTCCGGCGTCTGTTCTCGGATCACTTCGGCCAACGCCACCACCCCGGCGAACTTGCCGCTGCGGTACTCGGCATAAAAATCTCCGCTGCGCTGTTCGCCGACCACGTTGACCACGGCGACCACGTTCGCCCCGAACACCGCCAACACGCCCAGCCCAAACCCGATCCCCCGCCACGGCTCGGGCCACTTGCCCAACACCCCTACCCCGCAGCGCCACAACCCGAAAAACGCCAACGGCAGGATCGGCAACACGTAACGCGGGTCCGACAAAAACACCACCCACTGCAACACGAACACCCCAAACAACACACCCCACAACAACCGGGTCCGCACCAACAGCAAACCCGCCAACACGATCAGAGCCGAAGCGGGCCAGGCCAAGCTCGGCGGCACGTCCTGCCCAAAAATCGCTTCGGGCAAGGCTTCGGTCGCCAGCATGCGGACACTCAATATCCAAGCCTCGGGCGGCTTGATGGTTAGCACATTGAAGAAGATCACGACATCGTCGCGGATCGCCGAGGACACCGACCACAGCACGACGGCGCTCGCCCCGGCCAGGCCGATCAACGCCAAGCCCAGCCGCCGCTGATCCCGCCGACCGATCACGTGGATCACCTCCGCCAAGACGTAAGCCCCGATCACCACCGCGACGACGCTGCGAAACATCGCCATCCACGCCACGCCCAGCAGCATCATGCCCAAAGCCAACCCCAGCGAGCCCCGCCGATTCATCCGTCGTTCGTGGCCCCAGAGCAACAGCACTAGGCCCAACATGAACGGCAGCTCGGTGAGCAGGCCGTAGGTCATCTCCATGAACAATCCGCTCAGCCCCAAGACCGTCGTCATCAACACCGCGGTCGGCCGATCGGCGTGTTCCACAAACATCCGGTAGGTGATCACCAAAACGCCGGCCGCGATCGCCAACATCACCAACGCCGTGCCCCAGCCCGCCTCGCCCCCCGTCGCGGCGATCAGCCAGGACAAGCCCGGCGGCGTCGCCCCCACGCCCACCGCCGACCGCATCGCTTCACCCGGGCCACCGCCGTCCCGCGCCAGCAAGACGTACCACGCGCTGTCGCTGGTGATCCGCCAACGCCCGTTCATCCCACAGGCATACACCACCCCCAAAACCACGAACACCGCGACCCGCCAACGATCCAACCACCACAGCAAGGTCATCCAGGGCGGCTTTGAGAAATGAAAACGCGGCTCCACGCCCCAAGTATAAAGCCCACGCTTGGCCGAGGAACTGATCTATCATGGCGGCCGTGACCCACGCCCAAGCCCCATACGATCTAGATGATTTGGCCGAAGTCGCACGCCTTCACCGCGCGGCCGGCCGACGAGTGGTGGTGTGCCACGGCTGCTTCGATCTGTTGCACGTCGGTCACCTTCGTTATCTCGAAGCCGCGCGAAAACAGGGCGACGTCTTGCTGGTCACGGTGACGCCCGACGGCTTGGTGAACAAAGGCACGGACCGGCCCGTGTTCCCCGCCGAGCAACGCGCCGAAATGCTCGCGGCGTTGCGGGCGGTGGACGGCGTGGCGATCAACCGTTGGCCGACGGCGGTCGAGATGTTGAACCTGATCCAACCCGACGCCTACGCGAAGGGCGCCGAGTATGCGGAAGACGCCAACGACCCCGCGTCGCCGGTAGGCCGTGAACGGGCCGCGGCCGAGGCCCACGGCGGGCGACTCGTACTCATCGAAACCCCAAAGTTCAGTTCCACCGCGATCCTGCGTCAGATCACGTCCGACCGTTGACGCCCACCGCTTCTCCCGCCACCGTCACGCTGGCATTCGCGCCCGAAGCCAACAGTTCGTCACTCGCCGCCACGACTTGATCCAACGCGATGTTCCGCAAGCAAGGCACCGCGTCGTAGCGATACCCCATCGGGCACCGCTCGGCCTCAACCTCTTGCGGACAGTTCGCGCAACGCGGCTGATCCGACACGACGCGCACTTGGCCGTCCGCCCCCCGCGGCTCGAACAACGTGCGGTCGCCCGGCCCCCACGCTACCACCGTCGGCACGCCCGTCGCCACCGCGACGTGCATCGGCCCCGAATCGTTAACCACCATCAGATCACACGCCGCACACAGACCCGGCAGCTGCTCAAGTGTCGGTTCAAAGAGCGCCGCATCGTCGCCCAGGCCGCCGACCACTTCCGCGGCCAACGACTCTTCGCCGGGCCCGGCCATGACCGCAATTTTCACGCCTTGCTTCTCGACCAAGGCTCGGCCGACCTCGATAAACGACTCGGGGTACCAGCGCTTAAAACGCCAACCCGCCCCGACGTGCAGCCCGACCACACGACTGCTGCCGAAGCACTCGCGAAGCCTGACCCGCGCCGATTCGATGACCTCGGGGGTCAGCGACAACGCGGGCCGCCCGCCCACCTCGTCGGGAACCGAAATCCCTAAAGGACGCAGCAGCCACGCGGTCCGATCGATCAGGTGCGTGGGCTTGGCCGGCGTGGGGACACGGTGGGTAAAGGTTTCTCCCCGGCCGGGGCTGTCGAAGCCGACCTTGTAGGCCGCCGGGATGGCGCGGGTGAGCCGAGCATGACGACGGGCTTCGGGTTCGAGCAGGTCGATCAGCAGGTCGTACTTCGACTCCGATTCGATTTGGTTTAGAAACTTGTCAAAAGCCTCGGATTCTTTCCACGACACGCCCACGGGCCGCACGCCTTCGGCCAACGTCTCGGCCAGGGGCTCGAGCCCGGCCGTGACGAAGAGATCGATCTGGGCCTCGGGGAAACGTTCGCGCACCCGGGCGATGATCGGCTGCATCGACACCAAGTCGCCGATCTTGTCGAGCCGGACCAACGCGATCCGTTTGATCGCGGCTCCGACTTTCTCGGAAGCTGAGTCATCAACACCGTCGGCCAGCCCCGGCACGACCGCATGCTGCGGCAGCCGCGGTCGTCGGCTGCGCAGCCTACGCAGGGACCACGCCCGGCGAAGTTTGAACCGCGCCGTCGCCGAGGTCACCACCCCCGAAGCCAACGCCGTGGTAACGCCTAGCGTTTGCAGCGTGCCCCCGGCCCGCCAACCCAACCAGGCGACCTTGGCCGTCTGTCGCAGCGCTCCGCCGCACGGATTAGCGACCAGCCTACGATCGACTTCTTGCAGCGACTCCAAGGCTTCGACTCGATACCCCAGATCAACCAAAGCGGCGCAGCGGGCCAAGTCGAGCTTGGTCTGCAAATCGAATTCGCGGAAGCCCGTTTCGTCGAAGACGCGCTGGGCCCGTCGGCAGAGCCCCAGACGGTCGGCCGGGCTTGATTTGGCCGACTCCATCAACTCCAGCAGGCTACGCACCGCCGCATCGGGTGGGCCTTGGTGGTTTTCGACTTGCCACATCCAAGCCCGCTCAGCCGCGTGCATTTCGCCGATGTGCTGTAACACCCAGCCCCACCACCAGAACACCCGCGGCTCGATCTGCCGCATCTTCTGGATCAATGCGCCGTCGTCGGCGTCGAGCGCCGTCATCATCCACCCCGTGAGCAGCGCGAACCCCGGATCGTCGATCGCGCGGCCACGCGCGTTGTGGAAGGCCTGCCGGACGCTCAAGACCACCAACATCGCCAGGTCTTCGATCGACAGGGGATGATCGCCGTCGGGCGAACGCCACACGGCCGAGCCCTCGCCGAACGTGTCGGTTGGGGTATCGGCAGGGTCATTCGCTTTGATCAAACGGATCGGTACGATCAGCCGCGATTCTTCCAGCACCCCCGGGACGTAGCGATCGGCGAAGACATGCGACTTGCGCAACGACAGCGACGTCGGCAGCCCGGGCGTCGCGTTCTGCGACAGCACCGTCGGCCCGGCGTCCGGCCAAGCGATCAGCCCGACGCGCAACCCCTTCCCTTTCGCCTGCCGGCGGCACCACCGGTCGAACGTGGTTTCAAGAGCGTCGTGCATTTCGGGATACCCAAGTCAGAAACGATGGAAAACCAAAAGCCCGAGTTAATCGAGCGTCAAGCCCTGGTCGGCGTAGTATCGCCGACCCACCTCACGCGGGTCGCCTTCGGCCAACGCCTGGCCTTGGTCAAGGTACACCGCCCGGTCGCAGAGGTCGATCACCGAGTGCATGTCGTGGCTGACGTACAGCATGGTCAAGCCGTCCGCCCGCGCCGCCCGGATGCGGTCGTAACATTTCTGGGCGAACGCCGCATCGCCCACCGCGAGCACCTCGTCGACGATCAACACCTCGGGTTCGAGGTGCGTCGCGACGGAAAACGCCAGGCGGGCGAGCATGCCCGAGGAGTAGTGGCGGATGGGCTGGTCGATGAAATCGCCGAGTTCGGAAAAGTCGTGGATGGCGTCGAAGCGCTGGCGGACTTCGCGACGGGTCAGGCCGAGGAGCACGCCGTTGAGTTGAACGTTTTCCCGCCCGGTGAGGTCGGGGTGGACGCCGGCCCCGAGCGCCAGCAGCGGGCTGACCCGCCCGCGGATCGTGACGGTGCCTTCGGTGGGTTGGATCACGCCGGCCGCGAGGGCGAGGCAGGTGCTCTTGCCCGAGCCGTTGCGACCGATGACCGCCACCGCTTCGCCCGGGGCCACCGCCAGCGACAGGTCGGCGAGCGCCCGGGTCCGCGGCACCTTGGACCCGCGGGGTCCGAGCAGGCGTTCCTTGAGGCCGCGGCCGACGCTTCCGGGCGCGGCCTGGCGGTACCACTTGCTCACGCCGTCGAATTGGATGATCGGCTCAGACAACCTCGGCGAACCTCGCTTGCAGTTTGAAGAACACCGTCACGCCCAACGCCAACGACACCGCTGCGACCGCCGCCGACACGCCCAGCATCGCCGGGTCCGCGTGGCCGTTGAGTAGCGCGTCCCGCCAGTTGATCGACAGCGAGCCCATCGGGTTGACGATCACGATCCACTGAAACTGTTTGGGGATAAGCGTCTCGGGGTAGACCACGGGGGTCAGGTGAAACAGCATGAGCATGCCGATGGTCACCAGCCGTTCGAGGTCACGCATGAATAAGTTAAGCGTCGCAAACAGCAGCGACAGCCCGAGCACCAACACGCCCTGCACCAACAGCAACGTCGGCAGCAACCAGAGCCACGACAGGTGCGGCCGATAGCCGAAGGCGAGCAAGAAGCCGAGGATGACCGGCGTCGCGAGCAAGAAGTGGACCAGGTCGTTCATAAACCCGCTGAACACCGCGTAGATCCGCGGGAAACTGACCTTGGTGATGAGCGGGCCGTTGCTCACCAGCGCCATCGTCGACGAGACGACGCCGTTGGAAAACCACTGCCAGGCAAACAGCCCGCAGACCAGAAACAGCGTGTAGTTGACCCCGGGCGTTTCGATCTTGATGAACTGCTTGAACACCAGGTAGTACACCACCGCGAACGCCAGCGGCTGGAGCAGCGACCACGCGTACCCCAGCACCGTCCGCTTGTACCGGACCCGCAGTTCTTTGAGCACCAGGACCGCCAACAGGTCCCGGGCGTATTCGACTCGGCGAGGCAGGCGCATCGACATCGGGCTGGCCATGGTACCGGACCCGCCCGGTCCCCACGCGGTCTTAGCCGCGTTCGAGCATCAGCATCTGGGGCCAGATGCGCGTCGGCAGGAAGTCGTCGAGCTTATCCAGATCGATCGGCTTGACCTTGACGTCCCAATCAATCAGCCCGATGGAGAAGCCCATCGCCGCGATCCCGCGCAGGTATTCGTGGTAGTCCAGGCCGGCCCCGGTCACGAACTCGGGCGCAAACTCCATGAGGATCTTGATCGAGGGGTTGGCCTCGAGCGTCTCTTTCATCCCCTCGAGAATGAAAGGCTCGGCCCCCTCGGCGTCCATCTTGATCACGTCCACCTTCTTGTTGTCACCCAAGAACTCGTCGAGCGTGATCGTCGCGACCTGAACCATCTGTTCTTCTTCGAGCTGGGCGGGATCGACCCCGACGATCGTGTGCCCGCCGCAGTAGTCCTCGAGCGTCCGCATGGTCATCGTGCCGGCCTCGTTCCACAACGCCTTGTCGACCACCTCGACCCAGTGGTGGCCGTTGAGCATCAGGTTGTGGCGGAGGTACCAGAGGTTGCGCGACTCGGGCTCGAAGGCGTAAACCTTCCCGTTCTGGCCCACGCTGCGGGCCGCGTGCAACGTGAAGTAGCCGATGTTGGCTCCGATATCGAGCACGGTCATCCCGGGTTGGATGCAGCCCTCGAAGATCTTGGTGACCGCCAACTCCCAGTTGCCGTCGAGGATGAGGTGCGGGGTGCCGCCCATGTCATCGGACGGGCAGACCATCTTGAAGCCGCGGACCTGGGTCAGCACGGTATCATTGCCCAAATAGCAAGACACGCCGTTGCTGCGCAGGTACTGGATCTCTTTGAGAATGTCGCGCAAAAGGCTCATCACGGTTCGTCGCATTACGGCGGGCTCCTGAAAAGGGAAGTGCACAATGTACCGAATCTTGCGCGACCCTAAGCCGTAACCGTGACCAACCCTGCCCACCGCGGCGTCTTACGCGCCCGCCATCCGAGATCGACCTTGACTCAGTTCAGCCAATCCCTCGAGCACCGAAACTCGCCCGGCCAATCACCGGACGTCTCCACCTGCAAGATCTGCGGCGGCCGGTCGCCCAAGGTGTTCGGCCTGCCCTCGTCGAAGCTCGCGGGGCGCAACATCCCCGACCTACCGGACGACTGCGCCTACTACCGCTGCAGCCGATGCCAATTTCTTTTCGCCCACCTGCTCGACGACATCGACAACACCCAGGTCTACGACGAGAGCTACTGGGACAATCAGGACCCCGACTGGCACGGCCGGGTCAACCAGACGCTGCGGCTGGTCATGCTGTCGAACCTGCTGCTGAACCGCTTGCCGTGGGAACTGGAGATCTGCGACTTCGGCTGCGGGATGGGGACGTTCGTCGAAGCGGGCCGAAAACATCTCGGGCTGAAGGTCACCGGCTTCGACATCATCCGGCCGAAGTTCGGGCTGGACCACTTCATCGACACGATGCCCGAGCAGCGCTTCGATCTCGTCGTCGCCTGCGAGGTCATCGAACATTTGCCCGACCCGCTGGGCATGATCGAGCCGGCGATCCGTTCGCTGAAGCCCGGCGGCGTGTTCGCCTACCAGACCGCGGTCTACGAACCCGAAGGCTGCGGCCGTGACTGGTGGTACCTCGGCCCGGCCAACGGGCACGTCTCGCTGTACTCCCGCGGCGCGTTCGACGAGATGTTCAAAAAATTCGGCGGCACCCGTCGGCTGTCTTACGACAACTACCCCGGGGTGCAGGCTTGGCAGATCGGCGGGGCTCCGGCGGCCGACGTGCAACGGGCGGCGCCGAAAGACAACGTGTTCAAAAAATTCGCCCGGCGCTTCCGCAAGTATTGATCCACCGCACGGCCTCATTTGGTCCCGAGTAGTTTTGCGTACAGCTCAAGGTGCGCAACCCCGCATCGGGCAACCGAAAATTCGTCGGCCCGCCGAAGACTTCGCTCCCGTAAAATGGCCCGCAGCTCGTGGTCGACGAGAACCTTGTGCATCGCCTCGGCCAACGCGTCGGGACGGTGGGCGTCGAACAGTAAGGCCGCGTCGCCCACAACTTCAGGCAGCGACGCCACCGCCCCGGCGACCACCGGCGTGCCCGCCCGCATCGCTTCCACCGCGGGCAAACCGAAACCTTCGTACAAACTCGGCATCGCCAGCAAGGCCGCGCTTTCGTACAGCGTGTGCAACGTGGCGTCGCTCACATAGTCCGTGAATACCACGGCATCACCCAGCCCCAACCGCTCGGCTCCACGCTCGGCTTCGGGGTAACGCGGGTCGGGCTGGCCGACGATCACGAGTTGTAAATCGCTCGACACGTCGTCGAATCGCTGACGCAACTGGGCGAACGCCCGGACCAAACCGTCCACGTTTTTGTAGGGATCACGCCGGCCAACGTTGAGGATGAACGGGCCGCGGATACCTAGTTCGGCCAAAAGCTCGACCGGTTGGTCTTGGCTGGGGTTACTTCCGGGGGTGGCGTTGGAACTTCCGGGGGAGGCGTTGAGATTTCCGGGGGGTGCGTTGGGGATGATGTGGAGGTGTCGTTTGGGGACGCCGAGTTGGCGGTGGATGTCGTGCTGGGAGAACGCGCTGACGGTGATGACGCCACCGCCCGAGCGGATCGCCTGGCGGGTTTGGCGTTTCATCCACGCCCGCCAAACCCCGCGCAGCTTTTGCTTACGGCTTTTCTTGAGTTGACCGCGACACACCAGCGGGATGACATCGTGCACGGTCACCACCCGTCGGCAAGTCGCCCGCCACGGCACGAACACGTCCGGGCAATGAATCAACTCGACGCCGAGGCGTCGCAACTGCCGGGCCCCGCCGGAGAGGCTGCTCCATTGCTGCGGTTCGCCTTCGCGTTCGATGAGTTCGAACGCGGCGCTCCGCTTGATCACTTCGGGCACCAGCGCCCCGCGCAACGCTTCGGGCCGCATCCACACTTTGACCGGATGATCGACGGGTGACTCGACCGCGGCGGCGTCGAGGCCGATGAGCAGGTTGAGCGTGTAGCGCCCGATGCCGGAGAGATGCGGGCCGATGGTCCGGCCGTCGATGAGAATCATGGTGCTATGGTAAGTCTGCGCCACGGCCGACCCAACGCAAGATTTCGACACCCGCCCGCTAATAAAAAACCCAGAATTAGGGACTTGCCCGGTTGCGGCGGTCGGATGGGGTCGCTAATGTCGGGGTGTATTGCTTTCAGGTGCTCGCGGACAACCGTTTGGACGTCCTCGAGTGAAAAGGGAAGCGGAGTGACCCCACCCCCGGAATGCAACCGCCGCTTGCGGCTTAGCGTTCAAGGACACCGGTGGATATTCTCCCGCGGACGCGCCGCCGTAATGGGCCTTGCGTCGAACTCGTTTGCCACTGTCGGGCCCGCAACGGGCCGAGCGACGGGAAGGTGAGTTCGACTCACCGGATTGATTTCCGGGAGGCCCTGAGCCGGAAGACCTGCCTGAAAAGTTGCATCGGGTCCTCGCGGAACAGGACACCCGGGCAGGTCGACGCGGTCGCACATCCCCAGCGATCCTTGTGTTTATCTGCACGCTCCGTGAGGACAGTGTTTTCACTGTTTGGGGAGGCCGTGCGCGATTCACGGCAAGGAGTGCAAGTGTCGATTTTTTTTAAGAAGCGTAGTATTTTTTATTGTTCGGCGGTGCTTGGGATCGTGGGCTTTTCCGGTCACGCCACGGCGGGGATTTACTCCGGACCGACCGACACGGCTCATCCGGTCGATCCGGCGATCGCCGCGGGTGACGGCCGATTCGTGGAGTGGGCCGACGCGATCGACGCGTCACGGACCGCTTTTGCGCCGCGGGGCAGCACCTCGATCTCGACCACCGGTTTTAACTCATTGGGCGACCTCGACGCCACGGAGATCGCCAACGGCGACGCCCCGGGCTTCCTGACCGTCACTTTCCCCACCGGTATCCGCGACGGCGCGGGGGCCGACTTCGCCGTCTTCGAGAACGGCTTCACGTTCGGGACCAACACCGACGGCACCGATGGCTTGTTTGCCGAGTTCGCCTTCGTCGAGGTCTCAAGTAACGGCAGCGATTTCGCCCGCTTCGACGCCATCAGCCTCAACACCGAAGCGTTGCCCGGCGGCTTCGGTTCCGCCTTCTCGGGCTTCGACGTCACCAACGTCTACAACCTGGCGGGTAAACACGCCGGCGGCTTCGGCACGCCGTTCGACCTCGCCGAATTGAGCGGTGACCCGCTCGTGGTCGGTGGGCAACTGGACCTGGACGACATCCAATATGTCCGACTGGTCGATATCCCCGGCAACGGCTCGTTCCTCGACAGCCAGGGCAACCCCATCCTCGA
>JBCCST010000036.1:0-36540 GCA_039199695.1 Planctomycetota bacterium
CCCATAACCCTAAAGCAAATTTCAACTAGACACCATGGCGGTGACACCCCCGCCGGGGGGGGGGGCGGGGGTGTGGCGGCCGCAAGCCGCACCGATAAACTTACACAACCCACCACCCGCCTCGCGGCGGCGAGCGCCCGAGTCGTGTGGTACGGTTCCCTCTGGTCGATGCCGTCAGTCTAGCCGATCTGCGCCGCGCACCGGTATGAAAAAACCGCCAAATCCACTCGACGGTCTTTCAGAATTACCTATTTTTACAGTTGTTTCGTTTGTGACGGTCAGCCCGCGCTCATCGCGGCGATAAACTCGTCCGCCTCGGCGATGCTCTGGTTCATCTCCACGATCAACGCCTCGATCCCGTCGACCAACTCGTCCGCGTTGGACTCCAGTGAGGCGAGCGCTTGGGCGTTGAGCGAACTTTTCAGCAGAAGCACCCGGCCGCGAAATGCTTCGAGCACCGGATCCATTTTGTCCGCCGCCTCGTCCATCTTCGCCACCATCGTGTCGAACATTTCTTGGGTTTGGTCGCGCTGCTGAACCATCATTTTCTTCGACGACGGGTCGGGTTGGTCTGCGATGTCGCTTTCCCATTCGTTGAAGAAGGCTTTGCCGAGCCGTTTCACGCCGCCGATCTCGTCGCGGAAGTCGTCGGCCTGGGCAACACAACGGTCGTAGTCCTTCTGCAGCTTGTTGTACGCCTCTTCGAGGTCGCCGCCGTCGAAGCTGTAGGTGGCTTTGAACTGATCGAGGGCGCTTGTGAATTGCTCTTTGGCGGCCTCTTGCCGGGAGCGGGTGTCGCCGACTTGATCGACGAGCAGGTCGCGCGATTCCCAGCCGAGTTGCTTCCACGCCGCGACGTAGGTCGCCGTGCAGCCCGCCAATATCGCGCAGGCCACCGTCAACACGCCACACTTCACCGCGAGAGAAAAACCGTGCGTCATTACATCACTCCTGGGAAAGATATTGCCTGATCAACCCATGAATCATACCCCATGCCACGCGGTCAAACGAGGGTGCGCAGGACCGAAAGGCACTGGGCTTCGTACCCGCCGCCGAAGTGCCAGAGGTGGCTCATGAGGTGGTGGAGGCGGTAGACCTCCACGCGTTGTTCCCAGCCGTCGGGGAGCGGCCAGACCTCTTGGTAAGCATCTTCGAAGCGTCGGCCGAAGCCGAAGAGGCGGGTCATGCCGAACTCGACCTCGCGGCAGGCCCGGAAGCTGGCGGGGTCGTAGAGCCAGACTCGGCCTTGCGTATCGGCACAGGCGTTGCCCGACCACAGGTCACCGTGGATGAGTACCGACTCGGCCTCGCTGCCCGCGAGGCGTTGGTCCAATACATCCAGCAGTTGCTGGCCGAGCTTGACCACCTCGGGGTAAGCGGCCAGGTCGCGCAGCATCGGCTCCAGCCGGGCGGTCGCCCAGAACTCCACCACGTTGCGGGCGGCGGGGTTCGGCTGCGGCCATCGGCCCAGGTAGTTCCTTGCGCCGTCGCCACCGAACCGGTCGCCGCGAGATTGCCGGTGCAGTTGTGCCAAGCCTCGGCCGAGGCGTTCCTCGAAATCTTGTGGCGGCGTCGCCTCTTTGATGGCTTGCAACACCAGAAAATCGTCGCCGACCGCGAGCACCTCGGGGACGTGCAGCCCCGTGTCGACGGCCGCTCGTTTCAACTCCACGAGACCCCTCGCCTCGGCGACGAACAACTCGGGCAACGCGGAGGCTTGTGGGTTGGTTTTGATGAAAACGTCTCGTCCGTCGTCCAGCGAGGCGAGGGTGGCGGCGTTGATGTCGCCGCCGGAGCACGACCGCAGACGGGCGATCCGTTGCCCGATCACGGCCTCGATCGCCGTTTGGGTCTTCGCGTTCATGACTCGCCGTTGGGGTGGAGCAACGCGTCGAGGATCGCCGGGCAGGCCGACTCGACCATGTCCAGGACTTCTTCAAAACCGTCCGGCCCACCGTAGTACGGGTCGGGCACGTCCGGCACGCCGTATGGACCCGGGTTGCTTCCGACATGAGCCGGCAAAAACTCCCCGAGCATGCGTATCTTTTCGTGTTCCTCGGGGTCGGGGCCCAATGCGATCAGGTCGTCGTAATTCGCCCGGTCCATCGCGATCACCAGATCAAACGTCGACAGGTCTTGCCGGGTCACTTGCCGGGCCCGGCTGTCGAGGGACACGCCGCGACGCTGAGCCGCCCGACACATGCGTGAGTCGGCGGGGTTGCCGGTGTGGTAACCGATCGTCCCGGCCGAGTCGACTTCGATCTGGTCCGACAGGCCGCGTTCATCCACCAACGCTTTGAACACGCCTTCGCCGGTGGGAGAACGGCAGATGTTGCCCATGCAGACAAACAAGACGCTTCGTCGCGGTCGCTTAGCCATACGGTCATCTTAGCCGGCCAAGGGAGACTTACGCGGGCTCGAACACCAAGTGGCAGGTGTAGATCAGCGTGTCGTTGGCCGGGGCGTCGCCGGGCGGGCCGTCGATGCCGAACGGGTCGAGCAGGCGGACTTCCCATCGGCCATCGATCGACAGACGCGGCTCGCCGTCGTCGCCCAAGAATGCCTCGAGGCTGACCGGCACCGACAACGGGATGGTCTGGCCTTTCATGGTGAACTGGCCGTGCAACACCGCGGCGGCGACCGTGCCGAAGGCGGGTTGAGCGAACTCGGTTTCGACCCGTTCGATCTCAAAGAACGACTCGGGGTAGTCGGCGACTTCGAGCATCGAGGCGTGGATGGCCGCGTCCAGATCGGGCTCGCCCATCGTGACCGACGCGGGGTCGGCGACAAACTTGCCGCGCATGCCTTGGATCGATAAGCCTTCGCCCAGCGTAAGCGATCCGGAAACCGATGACGCTTCGCCGGAGTACGCATCGAGGGGCGCGGGGAAGGTGAACTGCACCGCCGGTCGGCGATCCTGAGCCGCCTCGTCGATCGTCCACTCCCGGGCGAGTTGCACGTTCGCCAACGCCTCGGCCGAGGCCCCTTCGGGTTTGGGCGGCAGCGGCAGGCCGAGGGCTTCCCACGACACCGTCGGCGTATCGCTCGGAACCACGTCGAACCCGTCGCCGAGTTCGGACTCGGCCAACTGCCGGGCGATCTCGTCAGCAAAGATGGCTTGCCCCCGCGCAAACACCTCGGCCGCGTCCGCAACCGGTCCGTTCAACGAACCATCCATCAGCGTAAACACCGGCTCGTGGCAGTGAAACTGGGAGAACAAGGCGAGGCTGACGTAAAGCGTCCCGTCGGCCGCGAGATAGGGGTAATAATCGGTGTAAAACAACCGATCGCTTCGGCCCAGTTCGACACGTTCGGCCCATACGAAACGCGGATCGCTGGGCGTCGACTTCGGCCCGATCATCCAGGCCGCCTCGGTGGGCTTGATCGCCTCGGCGAGGGTGTCGTTTTCGTAGACCACGTCCGTGACTTTGATCGGCGTCGCCACCGCCGCGCTGCCCAAATCCCAAACCGGTATGTCTTCCTTCACCAGCTTCTCTTCACCCTGCGGCAAGAAACGCGACGTGCGGATGAAGTTACGCACGCGGTCCAGCGTGGCGTATCGTCCTTGATAAATCGACCGTCCCCGATGATTCTGAAACGCCACCAACGGCGTGATGCCCACGCCTTCGGGCACACCCTCGGCCTGACTCACGTCGATCACCGTGAACGCCACGCCCGAGTCCGCGGCGAGTTGTTCCAGCTGCGGCAACTGTTCGTTGCTGAATCGCTCGGCCAACGCGGAAGCCTCCGGCTGGACAAACACGATCAACTGCTCGGCCGGGGCCGACGACGCGGTCTCAGACTCGGCCCACGCCGAGAGACTCAGAGACGCGAGGACCCAGGCCGATACGAATCCGCACCACCGGGATAAGGGCTTGCGTGTCATTTCGAGTATCCCGCGATCGGCACCATGATCGTGATCTTCTCGCCGACCTTGTCCGTCGGCATCCCTTCGTTGATGCCCAAGTCGATGCGGCTGAGGTTAAACATCGACCGCAACACGAGCAGGTCTCCGGACTGGGCCCCACCCCGCTTCGACGCCGCGTCGGGCAGGTGGGTGACTTCGATCATGACCGACATGTCGATGTCTTTACCGCCGAACGACATCGTGCCGTGCGCGTCGAGGACCTGTTTGCCGTCATCGGTCTCGTCAGCGTTAACGACTTTTTCAAAGCTCATGGTGGCGACGAACTGATCGGAAAAGTTCAGCCAGTCGGCCCCCTTGAGCACTCTGGTCATGCCCGCGTTGATGAAGGAGATTTCCGCCAAGTCCACGGTGATCTCACCGGCAAACGAGGTCGGGTCGGCCGGGTCGTAGCTGATCACCCCGCCGACGCCGCCGATCATGCCGGTGATCGGCTCGAGCTCGGAGTCCACCACGAAGACCACGCCGTTGACGCCCTTGGGGTCTTTGAAATCGAATTCGACCGGCTCGGCCGAGGCGGTGAGTCCCGCAGCCAAAGTCATCGCGGCGGCGGTCATGGTCGTCAAGGCCCGTGAGGTGAATCGCATCATCGTGTTGATCTCCTGATCAAGGTAAAAGGTGAGCCGGTGGTGACCGGCGGGATAGCCGTTGCAACAAGTATAGCCCGCTCGACCCGAGAGTCACGTTCGCCAAGCAAGAAGTTTTCGTTAGAATACGAGTTCCGGTACGGGGCATTAGCTCAGTTGGGAGAGCGCTGCCTTTGCAAGGCAGAAGTCGTCGGTTCGAGCCCGACATGCTCCATTCTCGTTCAGGTTCGACGCGTGGCCGCCGTGCCGCCCGCTTGGATCACTTCCTTAGATCAGATAGACGAACCGCTCGCGGCGAGTTGTCGCTTAACGCGGCTGTTTGCGATGTCCACGGTGATTCAGCAAACAGTACCGCGGGGGTTCGTAGTGCCGCTCGGCGGTGTACGGCGGCAAAAAATGCTCGCTCCGATCGCCGTCGGCAACAAAAAACGCGTTGTTACCCAAGTACTCACAGCCGACCAGCGACATGTCCGCCGCGCGGCCGAGGTTCTCCAGCGTTTTGAGCCCCGCCCCGAAAACGTTTGAGCCGTCTTCCCACCGCCCCTGTGCGTCGTAGGGCACCTGCCAATCCACGCTCGGCGGAATTGACGGGTTGTACTCCACACACGCGACCCGCGGAACAAAGCCCGCCTCCAGCATTGCTCGCCAGACGTGCCCGGTGTTCATGTCGATATCCAGCGACAGAAAATCGAAACGCTCGGCGACCCCCGCGTCGCTCAACAACCCGCCGATGTTCTCCGCCGTCACCGACGACTCGATCAACGTCAGTCGGCCGTCGGCCAACTCATCGCGATATCCATCACGGATCTGCCGGGCCTGATGGGAGTCGGCCTCAATCCAAACGCCGCGCCAACCGGTTTGCAGCAGCATCCGGGTGTTGTTCTCGATGCCGTCGCCCGCGCCGATCTCGACAAAAAAGCGATCACCCGCGCCGATCCGCCGAAAGATCTCCGCGATGATCCCGTCCTCGCCGTTTTGACTAAACATCTGGACTTGATGCGGCGTCAGGCAACGCGGGTCGGCGTAGCGCGGGGCGGTCATCAACGCGACGTCCTGCGCCGCGAGGATGCTGGCTTCTTTATCGATCCAGGTGTGCACCCGGATCGATTCGACTTTCTGTGACAACTCCGACAATTCTTGACGCAAAGCATCCAGAGAAGCGCGGGATTGATCGTCCCGCTTGAACGGCGGACGCGATACGCCGAGCTTCCTGAGAATGCGTTTGATCAAGCTAGACCTCAACTCCGAAATCAGACCGCCGCGTCATCCGACGGCGTCTAGTCGAACCCATCAAGTCGCCGACAACTCGAGCATGCTCATGGCATTGTCGACGATGTGGTCGGCGCTGAGGTTGCAGTAGCGCAGCAGCTCGTCCGGCGACTGGCCGGACTTAGGCAGGTGCTTCACATGCATCTGATTGACGGTAAAGCCGTCGCCCGTGGCGGACAACGCGTCGGCCACGGCCGACCCCATCGCGTTGCCGTAGTTGTCCTCGAGCGTGAGCACCATGCCGTTGTTCTCGTTGGCGAGATCGGCGATGGCTTCTTCGTCGAACGGCAGCGAATACATGTCGACCAGCGTCGCGTCGATGCCGGCCTCGTCGAGTTTTTCGAGGGCGCGGTTGGCTTCGTGCACCATGTAACCGCTCGCGAGGATCAACAGATCCCGGCCTTCGATGAGCAGCTCGTGGCCGCCGAGCACAAAGCCGTCTTCGGGGCCGTAGAGGAACTCGGTGTCGGGCCGCAGCGTGCGGAGATACGCGAAGCCTTCGTATTCGGCCATCTGCTGCACCAAGGCGTAGCACTGGTAGGCGTCCGACGGCGTCAACACGACCATCCCCGGATGGCCGGCGTGGGTCCGCATGGTGGCGAAGCTGCGAGCAAACGCGACGTCGCACAGCGCCATCTGCGACGGGCCGTCGGCCCCGAGCGTCGCGCCCGCGTGGCTGCCGACCAGCTTGATCGGCTTGCCCGAGAGGATCGCCATCTCGATCTGATCGTACGCCCGTACCATGAACTTGCCGAACGTCGAAACGAACGGCACTTTGCCCGCCGCCGACATGCCCAACGCCACGCTGAGCATGTTCTGCTCGGCGATCTTGCACTCTACAAACCGCGAGGCGAGCTGTTCGTCTTTCTTAAACGCGTCCGCCCCGGTCGAGTTGCTGACCTCGGCGTCGAGGGCGACGACGTTGGAGTGGGCGTGGCCCGCGGCCCGGAGGGCGACGCCGTAGGCTTTGCGGGTCGCGAGTTTGCCTTTTTCCAAGACGCTTTCCATGCCGAAGGTCTTGAGCGCGTCGTCGAACGACATCGCGGGCTGGTGCGTGGCGGGGCCGGGCTTGTCGGCCGGTAGCATCGGGATCTTGATCGGCGTGTCCGCCGCGGCGCCGATCTGGCGTTCGGTGGCGGACAACTCTTCGAGGACCGCGTCGAGGGCTTCGCCGGTGGGCGCGGTGCCGTGGTGGCCGTTGCCCTGCTGCGACGGGCTGCCCCAGCCCTTCACGGTGCGGGCGACGATGGCGACGGGTGCCGCTTCGGGGTCGTGTTGCTTCTGGGCGTGGGTCGAGAGGGCCTCAACGATCGCCGAGGGCGCGTGGCCGTCGATGTCGAGCGTTTCGTAGCCCGCGGCTTCGAGCTTCTTGACCAGGGTGTCCGCCGACTGTTGCTCGGACACCTCGGCGGTCTGGCCGAAGGCGTTGGCGTTAAAGATCGGGCACACGGCTTTGAGGTCGTGGTCGCGGATGAAGTCGATGGCTTCCCAGATCTGGCCCTCACGCGATTCGCCGTCGCCCATGATGCAAAAGACGCGTTTGTCGAGCCCATCTAGTTTCGCCGCCGCCGCGAGTCCGGCCGCGACCGAAAGGCCTTGCCCCAGCGAGCCGGTCGCCGCGTCGAAGAACGGCATGCCCAGCGCCGGGTTGGGGTGGCCGTCGATCGGCGAATCCAGTTCCCGCAGCGTCATCGCCAACTCGCGGGTCACCGGCTTGAGGTCCTCGTTGTGGTCCCGGTAATGAATACCCAGGTCCGCCATCGCCGCGTACACCACCGGCACCGCGTGGCCCTCGGACAGCACCAAACGGTCGGCCGAGGGGTGGCCCGGGTTGGCCGGCTCGTGCCGCATGTGCGTGTAAAGCAGGGTCGAGATCAGGTGGACCAGCGACGCCCCCGTCGAGGGGTGCCCCGACCCGGCCGAACCCGTGATCTGATAGGTCAACTTGGCGAGATCCACGGCTTTTTGGTGCAGAGTCGAATCAAGGGACATCGCGTCGGGTTCCTTCCGGGAAAATTCAGCAAAACACGGGCCCGGCCGAGGTCTCACTAACCTCAACCCCTGACCCAAAATACGAGCAAGCTCCGATTATACGGGCGATCAAATCTCGCGGGGGATGAGAAAAACAACCAACGATAACGGTTGAAATCGGGTCGAAAGCGGGTATGATGACCCATCTGGTTAACCGTTTAACCTCGCTGTATTCGTCTCTGTTTCCGATCTCGAATCTGCTGATTTCACCGGGCCGATGCGTCCACTCGTCCCGATCGCCAAAGCGCTCATTCGCCTTCTATCCACCAAATTTCTCCCGCCCCGGAGCCCACCATGTTTAGCCTGCTCATCCCGCGTCTGCCCCGCCTCGTTGCCTTGCTGAGCGTCGTCGCGACTCCGCTGGCGACCGCGGCCGCCCCCGCCGCCGAGCCCATCGCCGACCAGATCAAACCCGCTGACCTCGGGGCCGAGTCTGTCCTCGTGCTCCACTACCACCGCCCCGATGGCGACTACCAGGGCTGGAACGCCTGGGTTTGGACCGACGCTGGCGAAGGCCAGGCCTACGCCTTCGACCGCGAAACCGCCTTCGGCCGGGCCGCGATCGTTCCCGTCAACCACCGCCCCGATCGTTACGGCTTCATCGTCCGCAAGAACAACTGGGAGCTCAAGGACATCGACCGCGACCGCTTCGTCGCCCCCAACGCCGAGAACACCACCCGCCGCGGCGTCACCGAAGCCTGGGTCAACTCCGGCGACCCCAACGTCTACGCCGACGGCAACGAAGTCGATCTGACGCCCAAACTCGTCGCCGCATTTCTCGACGCCCCCAACCGGCTCGCCTTCACCAGCACCACCCCGCTCAAATCGCGCGATATGAAAGGCGCAACCTTACAAACCAAGGCTGGCGAGATCGCCCTCGGCTTGCTGCAACGTAGCCAAACCCCTTCGCCCGGCTCCGTCGCCTACGAAGTCAAACTCAAGTCCGCCGTCCCCCCCGCCTCGCTCGACGCGCCGCTCACCCTTCTGGTCGAAGGTTACGACCCCCTACCGGTCTACGCCCGGGCAGTGCTCGATCACCCGTCCGTCGCGCCGCTCGACGCGAAGCTCGGCCCCGTCACCACGTCCGAGCAATCCACCTTCACCACCTGGTCGCCCGTCGCCTCCGCGGTCGACCTGCTGATCTACGAAGACGGCGCGAACCAGCGAGCGACGAAAACCGTTGCCCTGCAGGAAGAATCCGAGACCGGCGTCTGGACCGTCACCGTCCCCGGCGACCTGCACAACGTGCCCTACCAACTCCGCTTCACGTCCTACAGCCAAGAACGCACCGTCGCCGACATCCACTGCAAAGCCGCCCTGCCCGGCAGCGAATTCTCCGTCGCCGTCGATCTGTCCCGAACCAACCCCGAAGGCTGGGCCACCCATCAACCGCCCCGTCTCGAACAGCCCACCGACGAGGTCATCTACGAAATCCACGTCCGCGACTGGAGCATGACCGATCCCAATACGCCCGAACACCTGAAAGGTAAGTATTTGGGGCTTTTGACCCCCGGCGAGATTGAACCCGGAGAAAAGGGCGTCACCACCGGCATCGCCCACCTCAAAGAACTCGGCGTCACCGCCGTCCACCTGCTGCCCATCCACGACTTTGGTAACGAGCGCCACAACTACAACTGGGGCTACTGGACGTCGTTGTTTAACGTGCCCGAGTCCGACTACTCCACCACCCCCGACGACCCGGCGAACACGATCCGCGAACTCAAAATCGCGATCAAAACCCTGCAGGACAACGATATCCGCGTCATCCTCGACGTGGTCTACAATCACACGTCCAGCAGCTTCGAGTATTCGCCGTTCGACCAGACGATTCCCAACTACTACTTCCGGACCAACCCGGACGGCAGCCTCCGCAACGACGCGGGCGTCGGCAACTCGGTCGCCGACGAACGCCTGATGGTCCGCAAATACATCATCGACTCGCTCAAATACTGGGCGACGGAATATAAAGTCGACGGCTTCCGTTTCGACTTGATCGGCACGCATCAACCCGAAACCGTTCAACAACTTGCCAAGGAGCTCTACGCCCTGCGACCGGACCTGACGATCTACGGCGAGCCGTGGACCGGGGGCGGGCCGATCTACTTTGGCAAAGGCGCCCAGCGTGGCACCGGCGTGGCCGTGTTTAACGACCACCTGCGCAACGCGGTCCGCGGCGACCTCGACGGCGACGCCATCGGTTTCGCGACCGGGCCGGGCGGCGACTTCAACAGCATCCGCAACGGAATCGCCGGGGCTATCGACGACTTCACCGACTCGCCGATCGAAACCATCAATTACGTCTCGGCCCACGATAACCGCACCCTTTGGGACAAGCTGGAGTACACCCACCCCCGCGCGACCGAGGCCGAGAAGCGGGCGATGCACAAACTCAGCCTCGGCGTCGTGTTGACCAGCCAGGGCATCCCGTTCCTGCACGGCGGCGTCGATCTGGCCCGCACCAAGGGCGGCCATCACAACTCGTACAATCAAGGCGACGAAGTCAACGCCTTCGGCTGGGACCGCAAGGCCGAGTACATGGACCTCCACGAGTATGTGGCGGGCCTGATCGAGCTCCGACGCGAACACCCTGCGTTACGTTTGTCCACCAAGTCACAAATTCGTCAGAACATGAAGTTCGCCGAAAACACGCCGCAAGGGGTGATCGCCTACACGCTCAACGGCCGAAACGTCGGCGACGACTGGGATAAAATCTTCGTGGTCTACAACGGCGAACCCGAGCCACAAACCGTCAAACTGCCCAACGGTGCTTGGAATGTCGTGGTCAACGCCGAGTCGGCGGGCACCCAAACGCTGGGCGAAGCCCGGGGTGATTTGATGCTGCCGCCCTACTCGATGGCCGTGCTTCACCGATAAGCATGGCGCTGGCATAAAGATTGAATTGTCAAAGAGGGAGTTTGGGATTCCCCGCGGCCGTGCGCGATGGCATGCTCACGACAACGGGTAAAGGCAAAACCGCAGATTTCACAGATTCACTTCAGATTGCGATAAATGTAAATCGGCGTCGATCTGCGAAATCTGCGGTTCCGGCCTTTCCGAATCCAAACCCACGACCGCGTTCTCGTCACGGCACCGACCTCCGGGGTTCCTGGCAAGGTAGTACCCGAAGCATCGCCACGTCCGCGCGGGCCATCAGCCCGGCCCCCCGGAAGTGATCACGCCGTTGGGACGACGTGGACCACGACCGAAGCCTCTTCTGAGGTCCCGGATATGAACGAGCTTGGCGCCTTGCCTGTGCAACCTTCTCGTTGGTAAACCACCGGGGGCCGACATTAGGGGACGCCGCGACACCGCGGTGCGTACGCTTTTGTCGCTCGTACGCATTAAGCGATCACAACCTGAGTGTTGACATCGCGATAAATTTTTTGCGCGAACACCAAATTTTCTGTCGAGACTCGTTGAATGGTGCGCACACAACAGGTGCTGGGCATAGTCCTTTGGCGGCTTTGCGGACCAAAGCATGAAATAGTTGGACGGTTTCGACGATTGATTCGTAGCCTGAGGTCAACGCTTCACGCAAAGATCGACGAAGACCCAAGTCCCGCCCGGGTCAATCCCGTGGCGCTCGATCAGGCCGACACGCTTTTTCGAATGAAGACCAAATATGTGCTGTTTGAGTTCGCTACGATTAGGCGTTAATGGTTTCCCGTGGTTATCTGTGTTATGCGCTCCAGTTTCACCACCAAAATCTGCGCCTTTAACACCAAGTTGCGGCAGTGGACGCGAACCCCCCGGAACTGGACCAAGAAGCCCGTGATCGGGACCCTCGCTTATCTTTTGGGTTGGGGGTATTTTGGCTGGATGAAGCTGGTCTGGTGGACCAGCCGGGTGGATATCTCGGGGCTCGACGACATCGAGAAGTCTTTGCTAGAAGAGCGCGGAGTGGTCGCCGCATTATTTCACGAGAGTATTTTGATCGGCCCCTTCACGGTCCGTCACCTCAACTCGGTCACGGTGGTCAACCCCTCGGAATCGGGCAATCTGATTGCGGGCATCCTCCGCCGGATGAACTTCACCGTGATCCGTGGCGGCTCGTCTCGCGGAAAGTCTCGGCATAAGGAAGTCATGGGCGATTTGGCGGGCCAACTCAGCCAGAAGCCTAGCGATCCGGTCTTCATCGCGGTCGATGGGTCCTACGGACCTGCCCACGTCGTCAAGCCCGGAATCGTCGCGTTGGCCAAACGGGTCGATGTCCCGTTGTTTGTCTTTTACGGCGTATCGAGTCGTGCCCTGCGTCTGCCGTCGTGGGACCGCACGCTGATCCCGCTGCCTTTTTCTCGGGTGATCGTGCGATTCAGCGGCCCGATCGAACCCCGCGAAGACGGCCGACGGGTCGCGACGGATGTCCTGCACCAACGCGTCCAGGACCGACTGGACCAGATGGTTGAGCAAACGAGCGCGGACCTTAAACGGTCGTGCTGACTCGGGCGCGGGAGCTTACGCCTTAGGGTTAAGGGGCGGTGTCGGGATCGACCTGGGCGCCGGGGCCGAACGTGATGGCGTTTTTGCCTTGCTGCTTGGACTGCATGGCCATGGTGTCGGCGGCTTCGAGGAGTTCTTCGGGGGTGCGCCCGTCCCAGGGGAAGCCGGCGAGGCCGCCGGAGATGGTGAGCGTGCCCGCGGCTTTATCGAGCAGCTTGGGGAAGCGGTGGTCGACGACGGCTTTCTGGAAACGCTTGGCGGCGTTGAGCACGTCGTCGGGGTGTTTGGAGTTGGGGGTGCGAGGTTCCTGGCCGGCGTCCCAGAAGATGACGGCGAACTCGTCGCCGCCGATGCGGGCGACCACGTCGTGCTCGCGGACCGAGGAGCGCATGAGGTTGGCGACGCCCTGCAAGATTTCGTCGCCCGCGGCGTGGCCGTAGGCGTCGTTGTAGAGCTTGAAGTCGTCGATGTCGAACAGCAGCAGCGTGACTTGTTGTCGGCCCGCGGCGGCGCGGTCGAGGATCTTCTTCAGGAAATGGTTGAAGTATCGGCGGTTCCAGACGCCGGTGAGTTCGTCCTTCATCGCCAGGTCGCGGAGCCGGTTGAACTGGGCTTCGAGACGCAGCCAGTGCACCAGCCAATCGGCCCACACGGCGAGTTGCGGGCCCGCGTCGGGATCGGAACAGGTCAGGCAGCCAAAAGTCTGGTCGCATTGGGCGACGGCGACGGAGCTCTGGGCGAACCCCGCGGGGGCCTCGGTGGCTTCGTAGAAATTCACGTCGGGCAGGCCGGACTGGGCCCGGATCATGGACACGGCCATGTCCTTCATGCCGCCCTCGCCGCGGAGGACGAGGTTGACCAAGTCGGTATCGCCGAGGCTTGCGCCACCGGGATTCGCTGCGGGATGATCTCCCGCAGCACCGCCCGTCGATGGGGCGATCGGCGTCGCGGGTGGCGGGTCGTGCAGGTCCGAGGGCAGCGCGGCGTCGAGCGTGGCCTGGTAAGCCGGCGGGTTGCTCGCTTCCTGAAGGGCCGCGGTGCCGGGGCGTTGGTTACTGCGATTGGCGTTGGGCGGCGTAGCCGTCGCGGGGCCCAGGTCGAGCGTCGAAAGGTCGTGCAGGTCGGCCCGGCGCAGCGCGGGTTCGCGCGACACGTCAGAGGGATCGGCCTGGGGCAGCGGCAGATCGAGGGCCTGGGCCAACGCGGGGAGATCGGGATCAGACGGCAAGGCGTGGTCGAAGCCGGCGTCGAGCGCAAGGCGGGCGTCTTCATCGTCGGCTTGGGCGTGGGGGTGGCCGGCGGCAGCGGGCTGGAGCAGGATCAGCCGGGCGTGGGGCGCGAGCTTGCGTAGCGATTCGGCGGTCGAGGCGGCCATACCCGACAGCGCACGCACCGGGCCGATGACCGCGGCGAGTTCGGATTTAGCGGCTTCACCCAACGCGCTGAGGAAGCTGGGCACGCGGAGCACCGCGGCCGGCGGCGGAGCGTTTTCGGGCTGTTGCGCCGCGGCTCCGTTGAGCAGCAACTGGACGCGGTCGGCCAACTCGACGTCACCGACAACGACCACCGGCCGACGGAGCGCCGCGGCTTCGACCCGTTGGGGCGCACGACGCGACCCACGGCCGGTCGTCGTGGGGGCGGGCGAGTTTCGGGATGTGCGCTGGCCCGGCGTGGGCACGGTACTACTCTCTTTCTCCATCGGGATGGCGGGAGTCGGGGCTGATCCCCAGCGAGCCGCTTGGGCCGGCGGGACCCGTTGCTCCCGTGTCCGGAGACGTTCCGGGGGCGGGGCCGGCGGGTTCGGGATCGGGGCCGAGCAGCATCGCCAACTCTTCCTCGCTGACCAACGGCCCGTCGTTTGACGGCCGGGGGTCGTCCACTTGAACCACCAGCGACCGGAGCCGCTGGTTGGCGCCCTTGACCCGGGCGGTTTCGCCGGCGGGCGGGGGCGTCTCTTGTTCTTCTAAAGTATGGGGTTTGGAATCGCTTGCGTCCACAAAATCTTGACCGGCCGAGGCCGACGAGACGGCGGGCTCCAAGGCCTCGAGGCTGGCGTGGCCCTCGGGGCCGCGGGCGTGGTACTGCCAGCAGCGGACCGCGGGGTAGTAGGCGGCGACGGCCTCGCGGAGTTCGCCGATGCGCGGCTGCTGCTGGGGCTCGACGACGACGATGGACAGGCTGGGGGCGGCGGGCGCTTCGCCGGTCGGTGGCGATGACGAGCGGGTCCCGGTCGAGTCGTGATGTCGAGCGGAGGAAGCATGACGGCGGGCACCGCTTCCGGGGCCGCTTCCAGAGCCAGCAACTGAACTTCGGGCCGATGTGTTTTCGCTCGGAACACTTCCGGCCGGCGCGAGTTCGACCATGACCTCCGGAGCGTGTCGCACGATCACGATCTCCATCCCCCGCCGGTCCAACGCCCCCACCAGACTCGAAGGCACCGCGCTCGACTCCCCGACGAGGAGCACGCAGCGCGGAACAGCTTCGGTTTGGGTGGACGACCCCGATTCCTCTGGCATCGCCCCATTCTAACCTTACCGGACGCTCCGCGGACGGCAGGACCGCCCTAAGTCACTCGCGTGATTTTTCGATGTGCTCGCGATCGGGTAGCTCAACCATGGGTCAAGACACGCGTATCTGTGAAACCTACATTTCCGATTCGCTTCCGTGACGTGGAGCGAGGCGGGGCGTCCCGCTACAGTGTGTGGACCTGTTGCTCAAGGTAGTGTCCTGATGTCCCACACGATCCAAACCCTCGCCGCCGGCCCCCTGTCTTACGAGCAGATCACGGTGTTCCTCCTCGCCTTCGGCGTGCTGCTGGGCACCGCCCGGCTGTTTGGCGAGATCGCACGCAAGTTCGGCCAACCCACCGTGCTCGGCGAGATCCTCGCCGGCGTCGTGCTGGGGGCCACCGTGCTGGGCAACCCCGCGCTGCTCGGCGAGGACGGGGTGAACGTGCAGTTTTATGAGTGGTTGTTTCCGACTTACGAGTTGGACGAAGCAGGTGAGCCGGTTCGGTACGAACGAATTGAAGTTTCGAGCTTGGGTGACCAAGAGACATCAGAAAATCTAGACACGGAAAAAACAGCAACCGAACCTTTGGTTTGGTGGCAAGACCTTCCCGCCAAATACGACGGCGGCTTCCTCTCCATGTCCATGTTCCTCACGCTCGCGGCGGTGTTCCTGCTGCTGGTCGCGGGGTTGGAGGTCGATCTATCGATCGTCTGGAAGCAGGGCAAGGCGGCGTTGTGGGTCAGCCTGATGGGGATGGTCGTGCCGTTCGCCTTCGGCTTCGGCCTGGCCTACGCGATCCCGACCGTCATTGGCTACGACCCCGAGTCCGATCTGCTGTTCCCGTTCGCGTTGTTCCTGGGCATCGCGATGTCGATCACCGCCCTGCCGGTTATCGCCAAGATCCTGATGGACCTGAACATGTTCCGCTCGGACATGGGCATGCTCATCATGAGCTCGGCCATGGTCAACGACCTGCTCGGCTGGATCGGCTTCGCGATGGTGCTCGCCCTGGTGGCGGGCGCGGCGACCGTCGGCGCAGACGCCGGCGCCGCAGCCGCTGGGGGCAGCGCGACCGGGGATTTGCTGGTCACCGTCGGCTGGACGCTGCTGTTTGTCGGCGGGATGCTCACCGTCGGCCGATGGCTGATCCACAAGACCCTGCCGTTCATCCAGGCCAACACGTCCTGGCCCGGCGGGGTGCTGGGTTTTGTGCTCACCGTCGCGTTGGTCTGCGCCGCGGCCACCGAGGCCATCGGCATCCACTCGATCTTCGGCGCCTTCGTTGCCGGCGTTGCCATCGGCGACTCCAAGCACCTCCGCGCCAAGACCCGCGAAACCATCGAACAGTTCATCAACAACATCTTCGCCCCGCTGTTCTTCGCCGGCATCGGCCTGCGGGTGAACTTCATCGAGGGCTTCGATATCTGGGCCGTGAGCATCGTGCTGATTGTCGCGATCCTGGGCAAGGTCATCGGCTGCTACTTCGGGGCCAAGTGGGCCGGCCTGTCCAAGCGCGAGTCCGCCGCCATCGGCATGGGCATGTCCGCCCGCGGCGCGATGGAGATCATCCTCGGCCAGCTCGCGCTGTCCTACGGCCTGATCACCGAAAAACTCTTCGTCGCCATCGTCGTCATGGCCATCGCCACGTCGCTCATCGCCGGCCCCGCCATGCAGGCCATCCTCCGCCAGAAGCAGAAACGCCGGCTCGAAGCGTTCCTCACCGACAAGAACTTCGCCGGCCAACTCAAAAGCTCGACCCGCCAAACCGCGATCCGCGAGCTCTCCGCGGTCGCCGCCGAGTCCACGGGCATCGACGTGGACACCATCAACGCCGCGGTCTGGCGTCGCGAGCAGATGCTGTCCACCGGCCTGCCCGGCGGCATCGCCGTGCCCCACGCCCGCCTCGCAGGACTCGAAAAGCCGATCATTGTGGTCGGCCAATCCAACGCCGGCGTCGACTTCGACGCGGCCGACGGCCAACTCGCCGAGATCATCTGCATGATCCTCACGCCCGAGGCCGACGGCGAGGTCCAACTCGAGATGCTCGCCGCCGTCGCCGAGGCGTTCGTCGAAGACGAAGCCCGCCGCCACTGCCTCGAAGCCGAGAACTTCACCGAGTTCAAAGCGGCGCTGGTGACCAGCGCCTCGACGGGGCACTAAACCAAACCAGATTGAACCACAGAGACACAGAGGCACGGAGGTAAGGCCGTTCGACTTTGCCTGGTTTTGCTGTATTTGTTTTTCTCTGTGACTCTGTGTCTCTGTGGTTGGAAGTTGATCCCCACATGCCGTGCGTATCCGGTTTAAACTGATTCCGATTCGATGGATCAGGGACACCGCTCATGATGCTCCTCGCGGCCGGGCCGCTCGAAGTTTCGGAAATCACCCGCCTCCTCTTGGCGATGGCGGTGCTGCTCGGGCTCGCCCGGTTCATGGGCGAGGTCGCCCGGCAACTCGGCCAACCCACCGTGCTCGGCGAAATCCTCGCGGGCATCCTGCTCGGCTCGACCGTGTTTGGTGCCTTCGCCCCCGGCGCCTACGACTGGTTGTTCCCCAACACGCCCGGCTCGGCGGTCGCGATCGCCGAGGAAGGCTTTGTGGTCATGTCCGCGACGCTGCTCTTGCTCGTCGTCGGTTTGGAAGTTGATCTGTCGACCGTCTGGCGGCAGGGCAAAGCGATGGTGTCCGTCTCGGCGTTCGGCATCGTCATTCCCATGGCGATCGGCTCGTCGCTGGGCTGGTTCGCCCCCGGGCTGCTCGGTGTGCCCGACGTAGCGGACGACATGCGACTGCCGTTGGCGATCTTCGTGGGCATCGCGCTGTCCATCACGGCGCTGCCGGTGATCGCCAAAATCCTGATGGACCTGAACCTGGCCAAGTCCGACATGGGCATGCTCGTGATCAGCTCGGCGATGCTCAACGATCTGGTCGGCTGGATCGGTTTTGCGGTGGTGTTGGCCTTGCTGCCGGTCGCGGCGCCCGAGACGACCGCGGCGGTGGTCGAGGGGGTTGCCCATGCGGCCGAACACGTCGAACACGCCGTGGAATCTTCCGGGGGCGCTTCCGGGGGCGGGGTGTTGGTCACCATCGGGATGACGCTGGCGTTTCTCGCCTTCATGATGACCGTCGGCCGTTACCTCGCCCACAAGTCGCTGCCGTACATCCAGTCGCGTTGGAGCTACCCCGGCGGGGTGCTGGGCTTCGTGTTTGTCGTCGCGTTGTTGTGTGCCGCGTTGACCGAACACCTGGGCATCCACTCAATCTTCGGCGCGTTCATCGCCGGCGTCGCCATCGGCGACTCGCACCACCTGCGCGAACGCACCCGCGACACGATCCACCAGTTCGTCACCAACATCTTCGCCCCGATCTTCTTCGCGTCGATCGGCCTGCGGATCAACTTCGTCGAGGCGTTTAATCCCGCGGCGGTCGGCATCGTGCTGGTCGTCGCGATGCTCGGCAAGATCGGCGGCTGCTACCTCGGCGCTAAGCTCGCGGGCCTCTCGAAGCGCGAATCGTGGGGGGTCGGCTTCGGCATGGCGGCGCAGGGCGCGGTCGGGATCATCCTGGGGCAGCTGGCGTATCAGGCCGGGCTGATCTCCGACGAGTTGCTCGTGGCGATTGTCATCATGGCCCTCGGCACGTCGCTGCTCGCGGGGCCGGCGATGCAGAAGGTCTTGCAACTCAAGACCAAGAAACAGCTGCACAGCGTGCTCAGCGACAAGCACATCCTGCTTGATGTGCCGGCCCGGACGATCCACGCCGTCATCGGCGAGTTGTCCAAGCGAGCGGCCGAGGTCACCGCGATCACCGACGAAAAACTCATCTTCCGCGAAGTCTGGTCGCGGGAACAACTCATGCACACCGCCCTGCCCAACGGCTTGGCGGTGCCGCACGCCCGCCTGCCCGAGCTCGGCAAGCCGCACGTGTTCATCGCCCGCAGCCGCGACGGCATCGACTTCGATGCCGCCGACGGCCAACTGTCCCGGCTGATCTGTCTCATCCTCACGCCCACCGAGCAGCCCGACACGCAGATCGAAATGCTCGCGCTGATCGCCAAGGCGTTCGAGTCGGCCGACGTCCGCCAACGCTGCCTGATGGCCAAGAGCCCCGCCGAGTTCCGCGCGGTGCTGAATCAGGCCGTCAGCGATGCGGGGGCCGATCTGGTGCCGCACGATTCGGAATCGCTGGGCATTAACTGATTTTTGATTTTGGATTGAGGATTTTTGATTGGCAGACGCAAGCAATGGCGTCGCGCTGACCGAAGGTCTGCGCAATCAAAAATCTGCAATCAAAAATCAAAAATCCCCTCACCCTGCTTCGAAGAACCGCGTGCTGACGCCGCCCGCGCCGATCTTCGCTTTCACCGGGGCGCCGCACTTGGGGCAGCGGCCTTCGTACGCGTCGCCTTTGCGGTTGCGGTAGATCCGGCTGTAGGTCTGGCAGCACTTCCACTGGATCGACAGCCAGGGTCGACCGCGCAGCGATTCGCCGGACCCCGCAACGGGCGGCACGGCGGGCTGGCTGGACAAGTCGAGGATATAGTCGGGGCCATCTAATCGCATCGCTGACTAGATCGGCCACCTACAACCCGTGAGTTCAGTGTTTTTCGTCTTGATACAGCGCGTACTCGGCGATGTACGCCGCCACCTCGGGGGCGACCCAACCTTCGAGCGACTGCCCCGCCGCGACGCGTGCCCGGACCACGGTAGAGCTGACCTCGGTGGTGGGCACCGCCACCACGCGGCTACGCCACGCCTCGGGCAGGTCGTCGGCCGTGGTCGGCGGACGCATCATCACCACCGGCTCGGCCAGTTCGATCACCCGCTCGGCCCGGTGCCAGCTGTCGAAGATGTCCACCTGATCCGTGCCGATGAGCAGCCGCATCTCGGCTTCGGGGTGCAGACGCTGGGCGAGTTGTTCGAGCGTGTCGACCGTGTAGCTCGGCCGGCCGTCGGCGACGCGGTCGATCTCGTCGGTCACGACCACGGCATGGGGCAGCTCACCCACCGCCCGCCGAAGCATCGCCAAGCGATGGGCTGGGTCGGTCTGCACCTTGTCGAGCTTGTGCGGGGCTTTGCCCGCCGGGACGTACACCACCACGTCCGCCCCGATCTGCGCCGCGACCAGCAGCGGCAACTCGGCGTGGGCGACGTGCGGCGGATCGAAGCTGCCGCCAAAGATCAGCAGTCGGCGGTAGCGCGAGAGATCGGGCTCTGTCGTAGAGATCGAGGGCGTGGACGGGGTGTCGGGCATATCGCCGAGTCTACGTCATCTGGCCCGGTGCTTCCGGGGGCCGTATGATGAGGCGATGCAAGTGACCCTTGACGAACAGCCGATCGAACTCGCCGGGCCCAGCCTGGGCCAGCTGCTCGACGCCGCCCGCCAGCAGTTGGCCGACGGCGGCCGGGTCGTGGTCGAGGTCGCGGTGGACGGCCGAAAGCTCGACGAGCAGCAGATCACCGAGCGTCAGGCCGAGAACGTTGAAGAGCTGTCGGTGGCGTTCACCTCGGCCGACCCCAAGGCGTTGGCGATCGAGACGCTGGAACAAGTCCGCGGCCGACTGGGCGACGCCGAGGAGTTTCAGAAAGAAGCGGCCGACCTGTTGCAGCGCGACCAGACCCAGAACGCGCTGCACAAGGTCGGCGAATCCATCGAAGCTTGGCTACAAGTCCAGCAGGCGGTGCTGCACTCGACCGTACTGCTAGGCGTCAACCTCGACGACATCCACGTCGGCGACGAACCCGCCCACGCGCTGACCACCCAGGCCCTCGACCGCCTCAAAGACGTCAAGGAATTCATCCAGGCCAACGACACCGTGGCCCTCGCCGACGCCCTCGAATACGAATGGCCCGAAACCACGGCCAAGTGGCACACGCTGATCGACGAAGTCATCGCGAAGATCAAAGCGTAAGAACCGAACTGAAACCCCAACCACAGAGACACCGAGACACAGAGAAGAAATTCCGCTTTAGTTTTTTCTCTGTGCCTCTGTGTCTCTGTGGTTCAATTCCCCGACTGAACCATGCCGAACCTCGACCACCCCACCCTCCCGTTCATCAAAGCCGACTTCTCCAAAGACGGCGAAAAGAAACTTTTTGCCACCGAGTTCCGCGGGATCACCACCGTCATCGTCGGCAAGGACGACGCCCACGACCTCTTGACCTTCCTCAAGACCGACGACCGCTGCCACTACGACTTTCTCAGCGACATCGCGGGCATCGACTACCTCAACTACCCCCGCAACAAAGACGACCAAGCGCCCACTGGCCGATTCGCCGTGGTCTACAACCTCGAGTCCACGACCCACAACACCCGCCTGCTGATCAAGGTCCTGCTCGACCCCACGCTCGACACCAAAGGCACCGAGGACGACCCGGCGTTGCACCTGCCGACCTGCACCGATCTCTGGGCCGGGGCCGAGTGGTTGGAGCGCGAAGTCTTCGACATGCTCGGCATCCGCTTCGACGGCCACCCCGACCTCCGCCGCATCCTCACATGGGAAAGCTACCCCGCCCACCCCTTACGCAAAGACTACCCCGTCCGCGGCCGCGGCGAACGTGAGGACTACCGCGTCGTCGAACGCGAAGACGCGTGACCCTTGAATCACCATTGCTTCCGGACCAGAAATTCATGCTATTGACAATTGCGCAGACCACGGACGATGCGAACGACCCCGGCTTACTCGTGGACATGCTGATGGCGTGGGGGCCGATCGTATTGATCGCGATCGTTATCTATTTCTTGGTGCTCAAAAACATCAAGGGAAACAGCTCGCAAGTTGATCGATACACGCAACACCTCGACTTCATCGAGTCCAAGACGACTGAACTGGTTGATGTATTAAAAGAAATCCGGGACGAGCTGAAAAGAAACAACCCCGAAAAGTAAACGAAGTGGTTGAATTCGCTACTTTTCACTTGCTAGTGATCATCGCAGACGCGACCAACGATTCCAGCCGCGACAGCGTTCGATCTACCTGCGCCCGGATCAGGTTGTAGGGCAGCAGTGTAATCAGGGCGACCACCAACCCCGCCGCCGTGGTTAGCAAAGCCTCGGCGATGCCCCGCCCCACCAGCGACGGGTCGCGGGCCGTCGATTGATCGCCCAACACCTCGAAACTCGAAATGATGCCGAGCACCGTGCCCAGGATGCCGAGCATCGGGGCTGCGGTGATGATCGTCGAGAGGATCGGTAAAAACCGCTCCAGCCGCCGGCGTTGCGCTTCGAGCGCTTCGATCCCGGCCGCCTCGGTCAGCTTCTCGTCAAGCAGCCGGCGGACGGTGTCGCCGTAGACCGTTGGGTCCGCGTCGGCGAGTTGCGACGCCCCGGGCCGATCGCCCGCCCGCAGACGCTTGGCCATCGTCTGCACCCGGCCCAGCCGAGCGGGTGAATTGGTCCGTAAAAAAAACGCCCCCCGCTCCAGCAACAACGCCACCGCCAGCACGCTCAAGCCCAGGAGCGGCCACATCACCACGCCGCCCCGCTCGATCAGGTCCGCGGCCCCGGCCCACAACGCGATGGTTTGCGTATCCAACATCCGATCAGGATAACAAAGAGCCGGCGGGGATTAGTCCCGCCGACCACTCGGCTTGCGTTAGAATGCAATAGTAAGCCATCCACGGGGGCCCCTGCCGACAACCGCCCCACGCCGAGACCGCCCATGGCCGAAGAACCCGAAACATACGACCTGGTCGACCCCGACGACAACCCCGAACCGTCGCCCACGGCCAAGCCCCCCAAGCCGATCTCTTCAGCGCCGGCCGAGCCCGAGACCTTCGATCTCGACGACGAGCCGGAGATCCACGACCCGCGAGCGGGCAACACGCCGTCGCGTCCGCCCAAGCCCCCGATCAACGCGACGCCGGACGCCGAGGACGATCAGCCCGACGAGCCCGTCGCCGTGAGCCCGGCCCGCGCCCAGGCCAACCGGGAAGAGCAACGCATCCGCGCCGCCCAGGAACTCGCCGCGGCCGACGCCCGCAAGAAGAAAATGATCCTGACCGTGGTCGGGAGTTTCGTGGCGGTCGGGATCTTGGCTTACATCGTCGTCACGGTTTTGACCTGATCGCAGAACAGGTCGCGACGGATCGGAGCGGACGGCCGGATCGTCGTCCCGAGATCGTGTCGGCACGGTGGAAATAATTTCCCCGCGTCGCCGGTTCTTCTGAGCATGAAAACCTACCTCGTCGCATTGTCGGTGTTGTCGTTGGGCACGCTTTGGCTGTCGGCCGCGAACGCCAAGCCGATCGAGACTCACCGCGGGGCTTTCGCAGTGGTCGAACTCTTCACGTCCGAGGGGTGTTCGAGTTGCCCGCCCGCGGACCGGGTGCTGCAACGCCTGCACCGCGACCACGGGGCGGAGGGCGAACGGGTCTTCGTGTTGTCGTTCCACGTCGACTACTGGAACCGCCTGGGCTGGGAAGACCCGTTCAGTCGGGCTGAATACTCCCAACGCCAACGCGCCTACGCCCACGGCTTCAATCAACGCTCGGTCTATACGCCGCAGATGATTGTCAACGGCCGATCTGAATTCGTCGGCTCACGCGAAGACCAAGCCCGCCGCGAAGTCGAGCGCGTCTTGCGTCCCGACCAGACCGCCGAAGTCGGCGTCGGTTTAGCCGCAACCGCACCCGAAGACGATCAGCCGCTTCAAGTCGATTGGCGTCTCGACCGTTTGCCCGGAGATGTCGTCCTGAACGTGGCCGTGGTCGAAGACGGCCTGAACATCGACGTGCCCCGCGGCGAGAACCACGGCCAAACCCTCCGCCACGACGGTGTCGTCCGCGGCTTCCAAACGATCACCCCCACCGCCAAGTACGGCTCGCTCTCGATCCCGCTGCCCCAAGACCTCGACCCCGCGGCGTCGGCCGTCGTCGCGTTCGTGCAAGACGAAAAGACCAAGCGGATCATCGGCGCCCACCGCATCTCGCTAACGACTCCATAAAAACAGCCCGGCGATCGGCCGGGCTGCGCTTGTGACTATTTTGGTTCGTCCCAGTCTTGCGTTGGCCTTGGCTCATTCAGCGCCGAGCGTCTCGGCGTCGATCACGCGGACGGTGGTCATCACGTCGCCTTGGCGGATCGCGTCGACGATGTTTTGGCCCTCGATGACTTTGCCGAACACCGCGTGCATGCCGTTGAGGTGGGGCGTGGCGCGGTGCGTGATGAAGAACTGGCTGCCGTTGGTGTTGCGGCCGGCGTTGGCCATGCTGAGGATGCCCGGGCCGTCGTGTTTGTTCTCCAGCGCCGACTTCTCGTCGTCGAACTTGTAGCCCGGCCCGCCGCTGCCATTACCCTTGGGGTCTCCGCCCTGGATCATGAAGTCGGCAATCACGCGGTGGAACGTGATGCCGTCGTAGAACTCAGCATCGGCCAGATTCTTGAAGTTGGCCACGGTCAGCGGCGCGGTGTCGGTGTACAACTCGAGGATGATCCGGCCCTTGGTCGTTTCGAAGATGGCGTAGAGGTCCTGGCTTTGAACCGCCATGGCTTCTTCCATAACGGCTGGATCGGGGTGCGATCCCGTAAGTTTTTGAGGACCGGAGGATCGATGACGTTCTGCGGGCTGAGGCGCGGCCGGCTGCACGGCTTCGGACGGCTGCGTAGGTTCATTGGGCTCCGGATTACATCCCACAAAATGTAGGAGCAGACCCAGCATAAAAACGGTCAACAACAGGCGTAGCAACATCAAAGCACTCCGTCAGTGAGATCAAAACGCGTCACAACGAATCACGTTCAAACATCTTCGGCGGGGCCGCATCCGTACCGCCCGTGACGGTTACAATCGGCGTAATGCCTCCCGAAACTCCAAAGTCTGAACACGACCACACGCTCTACCTCATCGACGGCCACGCCCAGATGTTCCGGGCCTACCACGCGATCCGCGGCGGGATGACCTCGCCCATCACCGGCGAGCCCACGAACGCCACCTTCGCCTTCGCCGGCCTGCTGCTGAAACTGTTCAGCCAGTATCAACCCAAGTTCGTCGCGATGGCGATCGACAGCAACGACAAAAAAACCTTTCGCCACGACATCTACCCCGAGTACAAGGGCAACCGCGGCGAGCCCCCGGAAGATTTTTCCCCCCAAATCCCGACGATGCTCGAGGTCGCCCGGCTGATGGGCATCCCGATCCTCGAAGTGCCCGGCGACGAGGCCGACGACATCATGGCCACCCTCGCCGTGCGTTTAACCACCGCCGACAACGCTTCGACAGACACCAAGGTCCGGCTGGTCGCCAAAGACAAAGACCTCGAACAAGTCCTCTCCGACCGCGTCACGCTGTTCGACGCCCACACCGACGTCGAACTCGACGTCGCGGCGCTCAAAGAAAAACGCGGCATCACCCCCGAGCAGGTCATCGACTACCAGACCCTCATCGGCGACACCACCGACAACATCCCCGGCGTCAAGGGCATCGGCCCTAAAACCGCCGCCAAGCTCATCGACCAATTCGGCAGCGTCGCCCATCTGCTCGACAACCTCGACCAACTCAAAGGCAAGCAGAAGGAAAACCTCGAAAACGCTAAGGCCGACGGCAGCATCGACCTGACCCGAAAGCTGGTCACGCTCCGCAAAGACACCGAAGTCGATTTCGACTTGAACGACGCCGCGGTCGACCTCTCGGCCATCGACGCGACGAAGCTGGATGAGCTGTTCCAACAGCTCGGCTTCAACCGCCACCGGGCCGATCTCAAAAAACTGCTGCACGTCCCCGAGCCCAAGAAGGCCAAGCCCGCGAAGAAGGAATCCACCGCCGGCGCGGGCGGGTTGTTCGACCAACCGGACGATAACGAAGACGGCGGTGCGGACGACGCGACCGCGACCGCCCGCCTGCTCGACGAAATCGACGGCGATTACTCGGCCATCACCACCAAAAAGCAACTGGCCGACCTCGTCAAAACCCTTAAAAAACAAGCGATCATCGCTGTGGATACCGAGACCGTCGGCCTTGGTCATACCGCCGAGCTCTGCGGCGTCTGCCTCGCGTGGAACACCGGAAGCGCGGTGTATGTGCCCACCAAGTCGCCCGACCCCAAGCAGCACCTCGATCAAGCCACGGTGCTCGAGGCGTTACGCCCGGTGTTTGAAGACGCTTCGATTCCCAAGGTCGGCCACAACATCAAATACGATTGGCTGGTCCTGAAGCACGCCGGCGTGTTGCTCAATGGCGTGACGTTCGACACGATGATCGCGGCGTTTCTCTGCGGGGCGCCGGGGATCGGGATGGACCACCTCGCCCTGTCCGAGCTCGGGCGAACCATGGTGCCGATCTCTCGGCTCATCGGGGAGAAGCCGCGCCGCAAGGCCGACCCGCCGCAGAAGACGATGGACCAGGTGCCGCTGGACCTGTGCACCGCCTACTCGACCGAGGACGCCGACGTGACGCTGCAGCTCTACGAATTGTTTGCCCCCAAGCTCGAGCAGTTCGAGATGGCCGACCTCGCCGCCGAGGTCGAGATGCCGCTGGTCGAGGTGCTCGCCACGATGGAAGCCCACGGCATCCGCGTTGATCCACAAGAACTCGACCGCCAGAAGGCTGGCCTCGAAGTCCGCATCGAAGAACTCCGCGGCCAAATCCTCGACGCCGCCCGCGTCGACTTCAACCCCGACAGCCCGAAACAACTCGGCGACGTGCTGTTCAACCAGCTCGGCTTCCCCGTCCAAAAGAAGACCAAGACCGGCTACAGCACCGACGCCGAGGTCCTCGAGAAACTCGCCGACCTGACCCCAGAAGAACTCGAAAAAGTCGCGGAACACGCCCGGCCGATCCCCAAGCTGATCGTCGAATACCGCATGCTCACCAAGCTGGTCGGCACCTACTTCGGCAACCTGGTCGACGCGATCGCCGACCCCGAATCGGGCGGCGACGGCCGCGTCCACGCCAGCTTCAACCAGACCGGCGCCGCCACCGGCCGACTCAGCTCGTCCAACCCCAACCTGCAAAACATCCCCATCCGCACCGAGGTCGGAAGGCAAATCCGCAAAGCCTTCGTCGCTGAGAAAGATCACGTGCTCATCAGCGCCGACTACTCGCAGATCGAACTGCGGATGCTCGCTCACCTGTCCGACGACCCCGCGCTCATCGCCGCCTTCCGCGAAGATCAGGACATCCACACCGCCGTCGCCGCCCAAGTCTACGGCGTGCCCCCGGAAGACGTGACGCCCGAGCAACGGGGACACGCAAAGACCATCAACTTCGGCATCATCTACGGCGTCACGCCCTTCGGCCTCGCCCGCCGTATCGAAGGCCTCGACCTCGCCGGCGCGACCAAATTGATCGACGACTACAAAACCACTTACGCCGGCATCAACCGTTTCCTCGACGACTGCGTCGAGCAGGCCGTCGCTCAGGGCTACGTCACCACCATCCTCGGCCGCCGCCGGTGGATCGACCAGGTCAACTCGTCCAACCCCAACCAACGCGCCCTGGGCGAACGCCTGGCGATCAATTCCGTGGTCCAGGGCAGCGCCGCCGACCTGATCAAGGTCGCGATGGTCAACCTTCACCGCACGCTCGCCGAGCAGACCGTCTCCGCGAAGATGCTGCTGCAGATCCACGACGAACTCGTCGTCGAATGCCCGGCCGCCGAACAAGACACGGTCGCCAGAGTCGTCGTCGAAGCGATGGAAAACGCGATGGCGTTGAAAATCCCGCTCAAGGTCGAGCCTGGCATCGGCACGGATTGGTTCAACGCAAAATGACCGAATCCAACCCTGCCCAGTCTTCGCACACCACGAGACGTCGCTTGACGGGTTGGCTGCTGGGAGTTTTTGCGGTGGGCTTGCTGGTGGTCGTCGTGATGAGTTTCTTTGCCCCGTGGTGGTGGGTCGGCCGGGTGGCGGAATACACGCGGTTCCACACCATGCTGGCTTTGGCTCTGCTGGTCTTGCTGGCCGTGGTGACGCGGCACAGAACCTGGGCGGGTGTTTGCTTGGCGGGCGTGGCGGTGAATCTGGCGGCGTTGATCATGCTCGCTCCGGCGACAGCCCCGGTCGCGGATCAAGGCGACTTCCGGGTTATGCACCTCAATGTCGACCGCAACAACACGCAGATCGAACGTGTTCTGGATGCGATCCAAAACCCCGCAGACGGCCGAGCGCCGGACATCGTCTGCCTTCAGGAATTCACGCCGGGGCTCGACATCGCGGTCGAGTTAATATTGCGCGGATACGAAGTGGTCGCCGCGATCCCGCGCGACGACTCACGCGGCGTGGCGATGCTCCGGCGACAAGACAGCGATCTGGAGTTAATCGAGTGGCAGGAACTGCAATGGCTACCGGGCGAAAACGATCGACCGACCTTGGCCGCGGACTTTGGGGTCGCCGGTCAACCCGAGAAGCGGCTGAACGTTCTGAGCCTGCACACCAAACGCCCGGCCAGCCCCGCAAAATCCGAGATGCAACAACGTGAATTCGCGGCGGCCGCCCAATGGTCTGCCGACCTGCTCGCACCAAGCGGGGAGAATCAATACCTCTTGGTGCTCGGCGATTTCAATGCGACGCCGTGGTCCGTCGATACCCGACAGTTTGTCCAGCGTTCAGGTTTGCTCCATGTCGGCGGCACGTTCAACGCCAACCCGACTTACCCCAGCCGATTACCGTGGCCGCTTCGGGTGCCGATCGACCTCGCCGCGGTTTCACCAAATCTTGCGGTAAGTGAGTCCACCGTCGGGCCGCATGTAGGATCGGACCATCGGCCGTTAATGGTAGATGTTTCGTTTCTTTCCCAAGGGAACCGTCAATCCAACTGAGCGAGGATGTCTTGGGTAAGTTCCCAAAACCGTGTCTCGCGGAAGGGGGTGGCGGTGCCGGGGGCGCTGCCGTGGCGTTGGGTGTGGTGGTTCCAGTGAGACTGGGCGTCGAAGAGTTTACGGCGGGTCGCCTCGGCGTCGCCGGGGTTTTGGCTGGTCTGATACCGACGGAACGCGACCAGGCCGGTCAGCAGATCACGCAACGCTTCGAAGAGCGACTCGGTGTAGAGCAGGCCGTTGACCAGTTTGTCGAGCCGATGGTTGGGGTGCTCCGAGAGCACGAGTTGCAGGTCGTGGCGGGCGGTCGCGATGCCGCGCACCGCCGCTTCTTTCTCGGCGACGACTTCATCGAGTTGGTCGTCCTTGAGCCGCTGCACCATCCGCCAGGCCGACGCGGCGTCGAGCAAGTCGTCCTGGATCCAGTCGGCCGCGGGGTGCCAGGCGGTTGCTTTGTTTCCGGCAAACGGGCCGATGTAAAACGCCTGCCGCACCATCTCCGGCGAGGCTTCGAGGATACGCACCAAGACGTCGACCACGTCCGGCTCGTCGATGCCCAGCCGTTGGGTCACCCAATCACGGGCGACTTCGGCCGACTCGAGTTCCGGGTCGTCGGCCAAGCGGGAGACGGCGTAGGCGTTCGCGTCGATCCACGCCTCGTCTTTCACGAACGGACCGCCCCACCCGCCGCCGCGCACCCACGACAACACCCCCACCACGTTCGCTTCACGCACCGCCTCGGCCAAACCTTGGACCAAAGACTTCTCCGCGGTCTCGGGGTAGCCGTCGCGCCACAGCGGCATCTGCCAGTTGGGCACGCCGCCCTTGCCCTCGAACTCGCGTTGGCATTGCAGCTCGTAAATGATCGGCCGACCCGCGCAGGCCAGGCTCGCATCGTTCCACGGCTGGTAGCGCCAAAAATCGGTCTGCGTGAACTTGAACGACAAGACCAGGCGGTCGTCGTCGGGCGAGCCCGGCAGGCGGTCAACGATCCGACCAACCAGCTCGGCCGAGTCGTGCATGCCGTTGGGCCGAACGTTCCAAGCCCGGGCGATCAGGCGTTTACGGTGCTTCTCGACCACGATGTCGTAGGCTTGCTTGATGACGTGGACCACGCGGTCGGCCCGGCCGAACTGGCTGCACCGCGGGCAGTGCGGCGTGTAGATGTCGTTACCCACGAGGTGCGGCAGCCGCTGCGCGTCGGTGTCGCCAAAGCGGAGGACGATGCCCGCGATATCGGGCCAGCGGCGGATCATGGCGTCGAGGCCGTCGAACGCGAGCTTGAACGCCGCGTCGCTCGCCGGGCAGAGTGTGTCCGGACGGCTCTTGCACGTCAGGCCCAACACGTTGCGGTCCACGACATCGCGGGCCAGGGCCATGACGTCGTAAAAAAGATATACGTCGAGGCCGGCCGCCCGGCAGGACTCGATGGAACGGGTGACGCCGTCGAGGCTCTGCTGGACAAAACGGCGGAGCTCGACATCGACGATCGCTTCGGGGTTGGGCACGCCCGACAGGCCGGTGGTTTCGAACAACACCCGGGCGTTATAGCCCAGGGCCTTGAGCTCGGCGGGGTCGTGGTAGCGGGACTCCACATCGGGCTCGCCGAGGTTCTTGATCGTCGTCGCGAGTTTGAGCATGAATTGTCTTGAATCGTGATACGGGGTGGGATCGCGGCAGGCGAGGCCAACATGATAGTCGCTCGGCCGGCAAAAAGGGGCGCTACGACTCCTCGAAAACGGGGATGGTTCATCGGTTTAGCCGTAGCCCAACCGATCGAGGTCGTCTTCCTCCAGGCCGAAGTGGTGGCCGACCTCGTGCAGCAGCGTGATGTGGATTTGGCGGCGTAATTCGGGGGCGTAGGGCCCGCCCGCTTCCTCCGCGAGATCGGCGGCGAGGCGTTGGATCGGGCCGCGGAACAGCATGATCTGGCCCGGCATCTCGAAGCCCTGCTCCACACTCTGTTCGGTGAACGGGACCGCGTCGTGCAGGCCGCAGAGATCGTCTTCGCCGGGCTGCATGCCCAGGCTCTGGAGCAGCTCGGCCGTGGGCTCGTCGTCGACGATCAGGGGCACTTCTTCGAGTAGTTCCACGATCGCCGGGGGCAACGCGTCGACCTCGCCGTCGAGCAGCCGATCAAACTCATCACGCTCGCGTCGGGACACCATGGAACAAGTGTACCCAGAAGCCGCCAGCGACCGAGGGGACCAACGGCATACCCCAAGCCGCCAGCGACGGAGCGCGTACAATGCCGCCGCATGTCCGACGAACGCCCGCATTTTTTCGATTACACCCTCGACAGCCTCGGCGAGCTGTTCCAAGGCTGGGGGCTGCCGCGCTACCGTGCCAAACAAGTCATGGATTGGGTTTACGCCAAGGGCATCGTCGACCCCGCGAAGATGACCAACCTGGGGCAGGCCGACCGCGAGTTGTTGTCCACCCGGATGCGGTTCCTCAACGGCGCGGTCGTCCAACACCAACGGGCGACCGACGGGACCCAGAAACTGCTGGTCGATTGGTCGCTCGAATCCGATGCCGCCGGTCACACGGCTGACAACCCGCTGAACATCCTCGGCAGCCTGCCGGGCAACAGCGCGACCCAAACCGAGTGCGTGATGATCCCGTCGGACCACGATTCCTCGGGACGCAAGCGCCGCACGGCCTGTATCTCCAGCCAGGTCGGCTGCCCGGTGGGTTGTAAGTTTTGCGCCTCGGGCCTGGGCGGACTCGACGGCAACCTCACGACCGGGCAGATCGTGCAGCAGGCCTGGCAGCTCAATCAGATGCTGAGCACACAAGACTCCGGAGGAGATTACGCGGGGACTTCCGTGGGACAGCTGACCAACGTCGTGTTCATGGGGATGGGCGAGCCGATGGCGAACCTACGCCATGTGCTGCCGGCCGTGCGCACCCTCGCGGCGGACTGGGGCATGGGCCTGAGCGCCCGCAAGATCACCGTCAGCACCGTCGGGGTGCCCGCGGGGATTCGCAAGCTCGCCGACCTCGATCTACCGGTCACGCTGGCGATCAGTCTGCACGCGCCCAACGACACCATCCGCCAACAGATCATCCCGTGGGCCGAGTTCGTGAGTATCGAACAACTCACCGACGCCGGCCGGGACTACTTCAACAAGACCGGCCGGGAGATCACGCTCGAGTACATCCTGCTCGGCGGCCTCAACGACCAACCCGACCACGCCCACGAGTTGGTCGGCGTCACCCGCAAGCTGCGCAGCAACGTCAACCTCATCCGCTACAACGAGGTCGCGGGCCTGCCGTTTGTCCGCCCCGCCGACGGAGACGTCCACACGTTCCAGGGCATCCTGCAGCAGGCCGGCGTGAACACCCACATCCGCGCCAGCCGCGGCCGGGACATCGCCGCCGCCTGTGGCCAACTCCGGCACGAATCGGCAGACAACTCAAAATCGTGAGGCCCGCCGCGGTCTCGGCCGGTTGCGAGGGTCATGGGTGGACGGGTAAAATAATGAGTTACCCAAGGCCCCGACGGAGCCCCGCAGGCTCAACCACAACGGGCCAGGGTCTTGATCGGGTCGCGTAGCTCAATTGGATAGAGCGTTGGCCTCCGAAGCCAAAGGTTGCAGGTTCGACCCCTGCCGCGATCATTCCATCTAAGCCCATTCGAAAGCGTTGCTTACACGCTTCCCGTTCCTCGGCCCGGGTGGGCCAAACGGCGTCGGACACCCCGGAAACGCGCGGCATTGCGCCGCACTTCTCCAAGGAATCCCTCCGATGCCCCGAAAACCCTCCGTCCCCAAGCCCTACGAGAAGTCCGGCCAATTGGTCGTTTGTCTGCGTGACCCTCACACCGGATGTCGCCGCACGGTCTACCTGGGACCCAGCGAGAGCGTCCAAGCCCGCCAACAATACGCCCGCGTCTTGGCCGAGTGGGAAGCCGGCGACCGCGTCGTTAAGCCGCCGAAGGGCACCGTGATCCGCAAGGCTCCCCCGCCCGATGCCGTGAGCATTGCCGAGGTCGTGCTGGCGTACTTTCGGGCGATTAAATCCCGTCACAGCGATGGCGGCCGGCTCACCGCTCACGGCCACAGCATCCGGAACGCTCTACGGTGCCTTCGAGAAGAAGCCGGCGATCTCGCCGCCATCGACTTCGGCCCCAAGGCTCTCAAAACGGTCCGCGCCGCGATGGTCGACTCGGGCCGCTTCAACCGGGGCATCGTCAACAAGAACACGCGCTACATCGTCGCCGCATTCAAGTGGGCCGTCGCCGAGGAACTCATCCCGCCTCGTGTCTACGAGGCCTTGAACTGCGTGGAACCGATCAAGCGAGGCGAGATCGCCGGGCTGTGTGAATCCAAGGTGATCCGTCCGGTGCGCGACGAAGTGGTGGCGGCGACGCCAAGTACATCTATTCCGAGCCCGACGGGCGTGAGTGGTTCTTTGATCAAACTAGCGATGCTCCCGAGTCGCACAGTGACACAGATCATCCTCGATGCGCGGAACTACGGAACGCGCTGATCCGGCGATACCGTCGTGACGGATACACCGAACCGCTGGATGCCTCGGGCGATGCGTGGAAAACTTGGCCCAAGCGTACGGTACCCAGCGACCCGAACTACGGACAGCTGCTTCAAGACCCGCCCAATCTGCAAGCGGACATCGACAAGTTGGGCCCTTACGCCCGGCAAGTTACCGCCGATCCGCAACGCTCGATGTGTTTGCTTCGCCCCCACGAAATGTATGAGGAACGTTCATGAAAGCCGCTGTTACGATCACCACCGACGCCGACCTCCGCTCCCGCATCACCGCTTGCTGGTTGGGCAAGGCCGTTGGGGGGACGCTGGGCATGCCTTACGAGGGGGTGCGTCATACGCTGGACCTGACGTTCTATGACCCGGTGCCGCAGGAGATGCTGCCCAACGACGACCTGGACCTGCAGGTGATTTATGCGTTCCTGCTGGACCGCATGCCCCCGGAAGAGGTGCGGGTAGATCGGCGGGAGTTGGCGAAGGCGTGGCCACACATCGGGATGTCCCCGGACGAGTACGGCATCGTGAAGCGCAACCTTAAGCTGGGGCTGATGCCGCCGGCAACCGGAGCGTACGACAACCCGTTCGCCCGCGGCATGGGCGCGGCAATCCGCACGGAGTTGTGGGCCTGCTTGGCCCCTGGTAACCCGGACTTGGCGGTGAAGTATGCGTACGAGGACGCGTGCATGGACCACGCCGGTGAGGGGATCGACGCGGCGTTGTTCCTCGCGGCGGTCGAGGCGTTGGCCTTCGTCGAGTCGGACCGCGACACGCTGTTGGACGCGGGGTTGAGCTACATCGATGCCGACAGCGAGCTCGCCCGGGCGATCCGCGACACGCGGATGTTGTGGGAGGAGTTGGGTGATTGGAAGAAGGTTCAAGCGGTGTTGGCCGAGCGTTACCTCAACGACAACTTCACGGACGTGGTGATCAACCTGGCCTGCACCGTCTTGGGTTGGTTGTCCGGCAAAGACTTCGGCGAGTCGATCTGCATCGCGGTCAACTGCGGGCAGGACACCGACTGCACCGGCGCGACGCTGGGGGCGTTGCTCGGCATCCTTAACCCCGACGGCATCGAAGCGAAGTGGCTCGAGCCGATCGGCCGGGACTTGGTGCTGAGCCCGTGCATCCACGGCGTCGAGCACCCACCGACTTTGGGCGGCTTCACCGACCTGGTGCTCGATCTACGGCGGCGGCTCGGGGGGTCCGCGCCGTCGTCCCCGCCCCTGGAAGCGCCCGCGGAAGTAACTCCGCGGGCATCCTCGGAGCCTGCGGATAGATCCGGGGGCGTATCCGGGGGCGGGGACGCTTCCGGGGGCTTCCGGGGGCTGGCGATCAAGGCGGGCGTGGCGGCGCTCGACGCGATGCCCGACGCCCGCCCCCCGGAAGGTTCATTCACCGCGACGACCTTTCCGGGTAACTGGGTGACCCAAGCGGTCGACGCCGACGACCCGCCCTATCTCGCGGTGCGTTACGCGGTCCACGTCGACACCGACGCGAAGACGCACCTGATGTTCAACACGCCGCAAGCGGTGAAGGTCTGGTGGGGAGATCAACTCGTGATCGACAGTGCCGGGGGCGGCTTCGTTCCGGCGCTGCACCGCACCGTGCCCGGCGACCAGAACGTGCCACTAGGCGACGCGTTGGGCGACCACGTCGTCACCGCAGTGATGGCCCGGCCTGAGGACGGCCAGTCACGGCAATGGTGCGTGGCGTTGACCGATGACGCCCCGGAAGAAGACGGCTGGGCGGTCGCGCGGAATTGGTTGGTTGATCCGTTCGACAGAGTGGGCACCTGAATCGGTGTCGCCCCTTATCGGTTTCACTGAAGTAATCTTCATTACGCGGAGTTTCGACGTTGCACTGGTTTGCGAAGAAAGGTTATACGTGGGGAACGCTGGAAGTACGTTGTGCGCTTGTACGGTGAAGAGCAGCTTTTTGATCTTGCGAACGATCCGGGCGAGCTACACGGCTTGGCTGACGAAGCCTCGATGTCCGACGAAGTCGGCCGACAACGGCAGCGGATGCTTCGCAAGCTGATAGAAGTGGACAGCAACGATCCGGACCAAAACTACCTGGATTCGTAATTCAACTCATTGACTCCATGAGATTTTTATTCTTTATCACGGACCAGATGTACTACGGTCAAATCATTTGGGACAGTACCAACAATAAGAACACCGGCACCGACCGGCTTCTTCGACGCCAGTCCATCGGTTGGTTTGGGTTGAGGTGCGGGATTAGCGGGCCAAACACCCGCCGATTTTGATACACTTCATCAAGAGGGCGATCATCTTCGGTGACATTTGCGGTGCGGGGAGGTCACCTGCTATTGGTTGCGTTGGCTTGGGGGAGACTAAGCAACCGAGTTCCTCAGAAATACAACGATGCAGCTCCGCTGGCCATATGCCTATAACGGTTTCGCGGCGGCCGGTGTGACTCGTCTAGCGCGTTTGCCCTTATTTTCACAGGGTTTATCGCCTTCGCCTGCTAGCTTGTACTGCAAAAACGCCGCACCCCATCGCCGCACGTTTCGATCATCGGTGCCAAGACCCCTCGCAATGGCACGGTTGCTCATGCCGATATATCGCATCCACCGAACCTTCGGGAGCGAGCGAAGGCGAAAAGCCTTCTTGTCGCCAGGTCGCGTTTGCGCCGGGCGGCCGCCGGGCTTGCCTTTCCGCCGCTGGCCTCGTTTGGATTGATGAGCGCGTTCTTGCTGCCATGTCGCATCGGGATCGAGGAGTGTCACAAGCGGCACATCGCCACATACCCACCGCAGCTCAAGAAGGCCGACGCTGGTGGGCATGAGATGGGGGCGTAGCTTCGGGTGATAGCGGGGATGGCGGATGAAGCGGCTCGTTGATTCGGCTAGTAGAACCGCTCCGTGCTGAGCCGCCAGGTTCGCAGCTCGGTACAACACGGCCTCGGCATCAACTATCCGCCCCGCGTGGGCCACTAAGTCCACAATGATCCCACCACGCGCCTCAACCGCGGCCCGGAGGTCAGCCTCCTGATCCGCGTTGTTGCCGGAGACGTTCTGGAGTCCGCTGGATACGCGGCACCAAAGCACTACTAGGGTACCGGGCCGGATCGTCTCGATACGGTTGATAATTGTGCTCGGGCTTTGGCTTTGCCGAGGACAACGGACGCCTCTTATTCGCTGTTGTTGCATAAATCGTTCTCCATTGGAGGGGCCGCACACCCCGCCGCCGTAGGAGAACGAACGGCGGCGGGGTTATGCACGACGGTAGCTACTCCGCCTAACCCGTGCTTAACCAAAATGTCGCATCAAAACCGTACTTCCACGGCCTACGCGGCGATGTGGAGTACGTGGGAGAAAGTAACAGGCAATCGTAAAACCTTGTTAGGCCAACAACCACCGTCGTCCGCACTCGTCGTTGAACTGGCAAACCCCGGCGGCCTACGCCGCGACGTTAGATAACTCGAAGGCCGGGATGTTCTCGGCCGCCTCGGATGCTGACCCTCCGGTCGGGGCTACGCCCCTCCCTCCGGCTCAG
>JBCCST010000037.1:0-35562 GCA_039199695.1 Planctomycetota bacterium
CGGCATCCGCGGATCGTCCCAGCCGGTGACGTGGCCGCCGGTGATCAACTGCATCAGCTTCCGTTTGCTGGTGATGAGGTAGGTGATGTTGCCCCGGGCAAACTCGATCTGCCGGGTCTTGTACGGCACGCCTTCCGGGTGGCCGCTGACCTCGGCGATCCGATCGATGAACCATTCGTAGAGCTCGCGGTTGTTTTTGAATTCCAGCGAGCAGAGCGAATGGGTGATGCCTTCGAGCCAGTCGGACTGGCCGTGGGCCCAGTCGTACATGGGGTAGATGCACCAGGCGTCGCCGGTGCGGGGGTGGGGCTGCTTGAGGATGCGGTACATCGCCGGATCGCGCATGACGATGTTCGGCGAGGCCATGTCGATCTTGGCGCGGAGGACCCGCGAGCCCTCGTCGAACTCCCCAGTTTTCATGCGTTCCAGCAGGTCGAGCGATTCCTCGGCGGGGCGGTCGCGGAACGGCGAGTTGGTTCCGGGCGTGTTCAGCGTGCCGCGGCTGGCGCGGATCTCGTCGGCCGACTGGTCGTCGATGTAGGCGTGCCCGGCTTGGATCAGCGCGACCGCCCAGTCGTAGAGCTGATCGAAGTAGTCCGAGGCGTGGCAGAGGTTGGCCCAGTCGAAGCCCAGCCAACGCACGTCCTCGAGGATCGAGTCGATGTACTCCTGCTCTTCCTTGGCCGGGTTGGTATCGTCGAGGCGGAGGTTGCACCGGCCGCCGAACTGCTTGGCGAGGCCGAAGACGATGCAGATCGCCTTGGCGTGGCCGATGTGCAGGTAGCCGTTGGGCTCGGGGGGAAAGCGGGTGTGGACGTGGGGGTAGCGGCCGTCACCGAGGTCTTGCTCGATGGCTTGGACGATAAAGTGGGAAGGCTGGGGCGTTTCGGTTTCTGACATACGCCCGATTCTAGAAAGATTGACGCAAACCGCTTGCATCCCCCGCGGTTTCGATTAGCCTGACGGGCTGCCGTGGGTGTTTGTGATCCGGGCGGTCGATTGACCTTTAGTTTCCAAGGGACGAGAAATGTTTTCATCTGAATTAATCGGGGCGCGACGCGGCGCATGGGCGATCGCCGGTGTCTTTTTCGTGTCGGCCCCGGCCGTGGGTCAAACCATCGACCTCGAAGACGTCAGCCTGTACGCGGGCAGCACGCTCACGCTCGGCAGCGGCGCGTCGGTCGAGGGCGGGGCCGCCGTCGCGGTCGGCGATGTCTTCGGCACGCTCGACGTGGATTCGATCTTTGGCGGCGGCTCGCTGGTCAGCGATGGGTTCGACGACACCCGCGGACCGGTGTTTTTCAACGGCTCGATCACGGGCGTCGGCGGGCCGGGGTCGGTGATCGACGGCCCGGTGACCAGCGTGAACGGCGACATCGACATCAGCGGCAGCACCGAGGTCAACGGCGACGTAACCGCTGGCGGCAACATCAGCCAGACATTTACGTTCGGCACCTTCAACGGCAACGTCTTGGCCGGTGGCGACGTCGACCTCCAAGGCACGGTCAACGGCAACGTCACCCACGGCGGCAGCCTCACCCTCGGCACCTTCGCCAACGTCACCGGCACCACGGCATCAGGCGGGCCGGTCAACCCCACGCCCTTCGTCGCCCCCAACCTCGCGCCCGGCAGCTTGCTGACGGCGGGCAGCAACGACATCAACCTCGCGACGTTCCAAGACATCGCCCTGGCCCCGGGCACCTACGGCAGCCTGAACTACGACGAAGGCAACACCGTCAGCTTGACCGCCGGCACCTATGTATTTGCCGACATCGTTTCGGGGTTCAGCCTCAACGAGTTGAGCTTTGACACCACCGGCGGCGACATCTTCATCTACATCGAAGCCGCCGACGTGAGCCTCGATTTGGTCCAGGTGGTCAACGGCACCGCGCTCTTCGCGGGTGTCCAGCCCGACCCGGCCGACGCCTTGGAGATCACGCTGGAAGTGGCCGACTCGCTAACCCTGGCCAGCGATTTCTACGGCACGGTCCTGGCTCCCGAAGGCAACCTGACGCTGGACACCTTCACCGAACTCACCGGCCGGGCGTTGGCCGGCGGTGACGTATTCTTGGGTGATTCGGCCGCGATCCTGGCCGTGCCCGAGCCCGCGTCCTTCGTGGCCCTCGTCGGCGTATTTGGACTTACGGCACGCCGCCGACGCTGAGGGGCCGAGGCGGTACAATCCTCCGTCTCATGACCGATCCCTCCCGCCAAGTCATCACCCGCTTCGCCCCGTCGCCCACCGGCGAGCTCCACATCGGCGGCGCCCGCACGGCGCTGTTCGCCTGGGCCTACGCCCGACGCCACGCCCCCGGAAGCCAGTTCCTGCTGCGTTTCGAGGATACCGATCAGAAACGCTCGTCGAAGCAGGCCGAGCAAAATATCCTTCGCGACCTCGAATGGCTAGGTTTGCGCGGCGACAACCACGACGCCCCCGGAGGCATTCCCCGGCAATCCGAACGACTGGACCTCTACCACGCCGCCCTCGCTAAGTTGAAAGACGCGGGCCACACCTACGAAGACGACGGGGCGGTCCGCTTCCGCATGGACAAGCCCGTCGCGTTCGACGACGCGGTCTACGGCCACATCGCGGTCGAAGACAAAGACCTCGAAGACTTCGTGATCCAAAAAGCCGACGGCTTCCCGACGTTCCACCTCGCGGTGGTCGTGGACGACGCGGACATGGGCGTCACCCACGTCATCCGCGGCCAGGAACACCTGAGCAACACCGCGAAACACGCGGCGCTGTACGACGCGCTCGGCGAGCCGCGCCCCGTCTGGTGCCACACGCCGAGCATCATGAACCCCGACGGGTCGAAGATGTCTAAGCGGGATAAGGCCAAGGCTGCCAGGTCCATCTACGAGAAGTTAGATGAGCAAGAAAAGACGCGGCTCAAGGGAATTTTACCACGCATTTCTTGGGAAATTGCTGGTCTCACGAATGCGTATTACAAATACTTGATGAAGATCGATGATGAACGCGGGATGCAATCCGAGGACAAAGCTTTTTGGTCTGAGATTGTCTTGGGCTTCATCAATAAAGACAACGACGATTCAGTGGTAGCCCGAGGCATCGCAGCCGAAACTAAATATCAGTTGCCTGAGATTGAAGTAGTAGACTTCCGTCGTACTGGCTACACCCCCGCTGTACTCCTGAACTACCTCGCCCTCCTCGGCTGGAACCCGGGCAACGACCTCGAACGCTTCGACCTCGATTACTTGTGCGAGCACTTCGACTTCGACCGCATCGGCAAGTCCAACTCCAAGTTCGATCGCGACAAGCTCGCGGCGTTCAGCCAAGACACCTTCTTACAAATGTCTGCGGAGGAATGGACCGCCGCACTCAAAGCCCACTTTGACAAATTCTTCCCGAAATACGTCGAAAAACTCGGCGAAGGCTTCGGCGTCTTCGCGATGGCGTACAAGGAACGCAGCAAGACGCTCAGCGACCCGGCCGAGCTCGGCAAGTTTTTCGTCGAAGCGCCGACCGAGTATGTGCCCAAGGCGGTCAAGAAGAACCTGACCAAGAACGATGGCGAGGGCCTACGCTCACTCGAAAGTGTGCGTGTAACCTTGGCCAAGCTGGACGACTGGTCAGCGGAACCGATCCACGCAGCGCTCGATGCGTTGTGGCAAACCCTGGAACTCAAGAACATGGGCGGCGTCGCCCAACCGTTGCGGGTCGCACTCACGGGCAACGCGGTTTCCCCCGAGATCGGGCCTACACTGACGATTCTGGGCCGGGACGAAACGTTGTCGCGGATCGATGCGTGTCTTCGTGACGTGCCCGCCAACTCGTAAACCGCGGCACCCCGGGTCATTGACCCGGGGCTAAATTTGGAATGAACGATGAAATATTGGCTATACAAATCTGAGCCCGGCAACTGGTCGTGGGACGACCAACTCGCCGCCCCCAAGAAGACCACCGAGTGGGACGGCGTCCGTAATTACCAGGCCAACAACAACATGAAGGCCATGAAGAAGGGCGACCGCGGCTTCTTCTACCACTCGGTCAAGGAGAAGACCATCGTAGGAGTCGTCGAAGTCGTCAAAGAACACGAACCCGATCCCACCGACCAAACCGGCAAGGGCTTCGGCATGGTCACGCTCAAGGCGGTGGGCCCGATGCCCGAGCCGATCTCCCTCGACCAGATCAAGCAAGAACCCAAACTCGAAGCCATGGTGCTGGTCAACAACTCGCGGCTGAGCGTCCAACCCGTGACGGCAGCGGAATGGAAAACCATCTGCAAAATGGGGAAGTTTAAGAGCTGAATGTTTTTTAAGGCAAGCGCCTCCGCGGCGAGCGGCAGGGGCTCCGCCCCTGCACCCCGTTTATTGGAGACTGGTTCGGCGGTTGAGGTTTTCGGTTTGTTTTTTGGGGTGTCGGGGCTAAGCCCTGACCGCCCGCCGCGCAGGCGCCTGCTTTCCGGCTAAAGTAATTGGCTCCTTCTTATTTTGAGAGTAATTCTGTTATGAGCTTGATTGTCACCGGCAGCATCGGTATCGACACCATCCACACGCCCACCGGGCAGGCCCCCGACGTGCTCGGGGGCAGCGCGATCTATTTTGCCGCCGCGGCGAGTTTCTACGGCCCGGTCCGCCTGGTCGGCGCGGTCGGCGACGACTTCCCCGATGAACTCGAGAAGCCGTTCCACCACTTCGACATCGACCTGGCGGGCCTGGAAAAACGCGAGGGTTCTAAGACCTTCCGTTGGACGGGTAAGTATCTCGACAACATGAACGACCGCGAGACGATCAGCGTGGACCTCAACGTGTTGGCCGAAGACCTGCCCCCCGTACCCGCGGCGTTTCAGGACAGCCAATACCTGTTTCTTGCCAACACCCACCCCGGCGGTCAACTCGGGCTGCTCGAGCAGTTCCCCGCGGCCAAGCTCGTCGTGGCCGACACGATGGACCTTTGGATCGAGACGGAGAAAGACCTGCTCAAGACCCTGCTGGGCAAGATCGACGGGCTGGTGCTCAACGACAGCGAAGCCCAGCTGCTCACCGGCGAAACCAACATCGTCAAGGCGGGCGAGGCGATCCTGGCGCTGGGGCCGAAGTTTGTGGTGATTAAAAAAGGTGAACACGGCGCGTTCCTGCTGCACGCCGACGGGGCGGTGGCGCTGCCGGCCTACCCGGCCAAGGACGTGATCGATCCGACCGGGGCGGGCGACACCTTCGGCGGCGGCATGATGGGCTACCTCGCCGCCTCGGGCGGGCAGACCACGCTCGGCAACCTGAAGAAAGCGATGGCGGCCGGCACGGTGGTGGCGAGCTACAACATCGAGTCGTTCAGCCTCGGCCGACTGATGGACATCGGCCAGCCCGATCTCGATCTGCGTCTGGCCGAATACGCGGCGATGCTCGACGTGCGCGGCTGATTCGGCGACACTCTGCCCATGAGCTTCCCCGGAGTTTTAGTCAACGCCACGCTGTGCATCGACACCGTCGAGGTGCCGGGCCGGGGCAAGGTGGTGGATATCCTGGGCGGGGCCGCGGCGTACTTTGCGGTGGCGGCGCGGTTGTTCGGGCCGGTGCGGGTGTTGGGCGCGGTGGGGGAAGACTACCCCGAGACGTTGTGGGCGGAACTCGAAGCGCTCGGGTTGGATCTCTCGGGCGTGGTGCGTCGGCCGGGCCAAACGCTGCGTTGGCATGGTTCTTACCACGAAGACCTGAAGAATCGCGATACCCTGGTGGTCCACGAAGACCTCAGCGTCGAGAAGATCCCGCCGCTGCCCGACGCGTGGCGCGACACCCGCTACGTCTGTCTCGGCGTGACCCAGCCGACCAATCAACTGGAGCTGCGGTCGCGTTTCCCCGACGCCCGGATGACGGCGCTCGACACGATCGATCTGTACGTGATGAAACACCGCGAAAAGCTGCGGGAAGCGATCGCGCAAACCGACGGACTGGTCATCAACGACTGGGAGGCCGCCCGGCTGACCGGCGAAGACGATGCGGAGCAAGCGGCCCGGCAGTTGCTCACCGCTGGCCCACGTTTCGTGGTCGTCAAACGCGGCGAACACGGCGCCACGCTCGCCCACCCCGACGGCCTGTGGCACTGCCCGGCCTACGCCGTAAAAGACCTCGTCGACCCGACCGGCGCGGGCGATTCGTTCCTCGGCGGCCTCCTGGGTTACATGGCCCAGCGTAACGCCAGCCCCAACGATTTCGAAGCCTTGCAACAAGCGATGCTCCACGGCAGCGCGGCGGCGAGCTTTACGATCGAAGACTTCAGCCTACGCCGACTGGCTAAAGCCCAACGACAAGAACTCGACGAGCGGGTGGCGGAGTTGCAATCATGAAAACGGTTTGGAGCTTAGCGGCGATCGTTTGCTTGGCCGGTTCTGCGTGGGCGCAATCCGAATCCCGGGACACCGCGATCGAGCGCATCGCGTTCGGCTCGTGCTTACATCAAGACAAGCCGCAACCGATCTGGGACGCGGTGGCGGCCGTCGATCCCCAGGTGTTTCTGATGATCGGCGATGCGGTCTACGCCGACACCACCGATCCCGAAGAACTCCGACGATTTTATTCACAGGTGGATCAAAACCCGGCGTGGAAGAAACTCCGTGAAGACTGCCGTGTCCTGATGACCTGGGATGACCACGATTACGGCCTCAACGACGGCGGGGCGGAACACCCGAACCGCGAAGGCGCGCAGGCCGCTTTCCTCGATTTCGCGGGCGAGCCGGCCGACAGCCCGCGACGCGCTCGGGCTGGCGTGTATGCGTCTGCGGTATTGGGGCCGCCGGGCAAGCGGGTCCAGATCATCATGCTCGACACGCGCTATCACCGGTCGCCGCTTCAGCGCGTCACGGTCGGATCGAACACCACCGTCCTCCCGACGGTTGATCCCCAGGCGACCATGCTCGGCGAGGCGCAGTGGTCGTGGCTTGAAAAACAGCTTCGTGTCGAAGCGGAGTTACGCCTCGTGGTGTCCAGCATTCAGGTGCTCAACGATGCGCACCCGTTTGAGAAATGGGCAAACATCGAACACGAGCGCCGTCGGCTGTACCGCCTGCTCCGTGATGCCAAAACCTCGCACGTCCTGATACTCAGCGGCGATCAACACCTTTCGGAGATCAGTCGGGTCGACGGCGTGTTGGATTATCCACTCTACGACTTCACTTCCAGCGGCTTGAACAACGCCCGCGAATGGGAACTCTTCCCCAATCCCCACGCGGCCGGGAATCGATATTTTGAGAATCATTTCGGACTCATCGAAATCGATTGGGAGGATGGTGGTCCGCGTTTGAGGCTGTCGGCGATCAACGAAACGGGCGAACGGGTGATCGACCATTCGATCGCCGGAAATGAGCTTGAGATCAACAACGACTCGCCTACAGAGCTTCACCCGTAAGCCGATCTTAAGTAGCAGAATTTTGTTTTCCGATTGCCCCACAGCCCGTATAGTGAATCAGACAATTTGAAATGCTGCGAACGGTTTGGGGCTAACGCTCATTTGATTGCCATTCTTGATTTGATCCCTTATCCCAGCCCCACCTTTCTTCCGTAACCCTTGATCGAGTTGTGGAAGCCAGCGACGCCCGGCGGATGGTCCGCGGGGTGTGCCGACGGTTCATCGCTCACATTCTCTTTGCTTCGCCGATTGATGGCGAACGCAAGTTGGTGGCCTTGAACGGTCTAAACGGTGTCGTGTCCCGACGATGGCGTCAAGCTGTCTCGTGGGCGATATGAAAGGCTGGTTGGATCATGAATGCGGAATGGGAACTCGTGGACGACGGTTCGGAGACCGTGGACTTGGAAGTATTGATGGGAGAAATGGGCGACGGGCAGGCCCGATCCGAAGCGGAACATCGCGGCGTTGATCCGGAAAGCCTCACGCGTTGGTTCACGAACACACCAGCCTACGGGACAGCAGGATGCGGAAAACACCCGTGGTTTTTGGCCAGTGGGTTGTTGATGTTTTTGGGGTGTTATCTGGTGAATGCCGCGGTGCATGATCGGCCGGACGAACTGGGACCGGTCGTGGCGTTGGTGGCGGTGCTGATGCTGTACGAGTGGCTGGTTTTGGGTTTGGGCGTCTGGTTGTGGCGACGTCGGGCCGGCCTCGGTGAAGCGCGACAACTTCTGGGCCTGGCGGTGCTGCTCTTGGCCGATACCGCGTTTGTCTACAACGAGCTGGCGATCGCGAACTTGGCTTTGGGGGCGGGATTCGGGTTCCTGGCGGTCGTGGTGGGCGTGGTGAAGTTGGTGTTGATCACGCGCTTGGCCGGGGTTCAACTCGGGGCGGGCGGATGGCTCGTTGCGGTCTCCGGGGTGGTGATGACGTTTGCGTTGCCGGTCGCCGCGCGGGCGGTGGGGGGCAGCGGGGGGCTGCCGGCGTGGTTGCCGACCGCGCTTTGGTGGCTGGCCGCCGCGTTGATCGCGTTGACGTTGTGGGTCGTAAGCGGTCCCCGCTGGTATGAGATGAACGAGCGAGGCATTTCCCGCCTAATCGTGGTCTGTCCGGCGGGGTCGGCGATTCTTCACCTGCTGGCCATGCATTGGGTGTACCACGAGACGATCCTCCCGGCACACCTCTCGCCGGTCTTGCTGGGGCTGAGCGTGGTGTTGCTGGTGCGTAGTGGATGGGGGGCCGGTTTGCCGCGTTGGACGGCGGCGGCATGCGGTTGGGTGGGACTGTGGACCGCGGCGGGAGGCGACACCCACACGCTGACCTGGGGCGAACTCGAGTTGGAATGGTCAGCGTTCCGCGGCTGGTTGCTGGCGGCAGGCTTGGCCTACGGCGTGGTATGGTGGAAACGCCGCAGCCTCCCGCTGCTCTTGGTCTGGCCCACCGCCTGGCTCTTGGCCGGCCTGGGTTCATCGCCCGGAGTGATCTTCGGCCGACTCGACTGGCTGACGAACGAACTGGGTGATGGGACCAAAGCGATACTCCCCCAGAGCATGTTGACGTGGGGCGCGGCGGTGATCGGGCTCGCGTTTGCCGCGCTCGGGGTTGGCGCCTGGTTGAGTGGGCGACGCGGCGAGGGCGGCCCGCAGTAAACCGAGACTCACTTCTTGGTCACAACACACGGCGGACCAGCGCGCTGCGTCGCAGCAAACTGACGAGCATGGCCGTGGCCAACCAGATCACGGCGACCTTGCCGTAGCGGTTTTCCATGACGTAATCCACGCGCCAGATCATGTCCCAGATGATCGTGCCGTAGAGCAGGTGGCAGAAGTTGCCCCACTGCGAGGCGACCCAGCCGTGCAGGAGGTAGATGCCCATGGTCAGGATCGCGACGCGCATCAGCCACGCCGGCGTCTTGCCGGTGAATTGCACGGCGACCGCGACGAGCAGCAAGGCCAACATCTGCCGCCACCACTGCCAGATCGCGTGGCCGTGGATGATCGGATTCTCGAGGCGGTCCCAGACGAAATACAACCCAAACAACACCGCGCTGGCCGCGAGCAGGATCCGCCTCGGCGCGACACCGCCGCGAGGTGAAAGGCTCAACGCCCGGCCCACCGCGATGCCCAAACAGACCGACGCCGTGCCGAACAGCCAGGATTTACGCACCGTCCAGCCGTAGAGCGCCGCCCGCTCGGCGTACTCCTCGCTCCGCATGGTCATGGGGCCGTAGACGGCTGAGGCTTGGTCGTAGATCGCCCCGGTCCAGATGATGCACAGCGCCGCCAATCCCGTCGCCCCGGCGATCAACACGCCGGTCGGCACCCGACGTAACGGAGCCAACAACCCCAACACCGCGAGCTCCGCGACAAAAATGAACGGCAGGAACCAGAGATGCATGCTCGTCCCCCCGAGCAGCATCCAGGGGTAGAACAACCCCGCGATCGTTTTCTCGGAATCCACCCCCGCCCAGAACATCCGGTTGAGCGCAAAGAAGACCGTCCAGACCACCCATGGCATCAACACCCGGACCGCACGCTTCCGCGCTGCGCCCGGAAGGTCCGACCACTCGGGCAACTCGGGCTTGCGCACGCCCAACGCCACCGCCACGATGATGAACACCGGCAGGCCCATGCCCCAAAGCAGGTAATGCCCGGTCACGTGGATCGAAACGATGTCCATCATCGCGACGATGCGCAACCCGTCCAACACCGGGTAGCGCGGTGAACCGCTCGGCCCTGGGCCGGTCGAGTTCTTCTCGTTTGGCTTAACCTCGGTTCCACTTCCCATCAGATGAAGCATTGTGCCAGAAAACCTGCGCGGCGTACGTCGGGTCACGCTTCAGGAAGTGATCAACGGCTCGTGGAATCAACGTGGCGTGGCGGGAAGGACTTGGAGGTCGTCCAAGCCAACCTCGATGGGCCAACCGATGAATTGCGCCGGTGCATCCGCGGCCGAGAAATCGGTGCCGTTGGGCCAACACTCCAACACCATGCGGCTCCGTTCGGGTTGGACGCGGATCAGGGCAAAGCCTTCGCCGCGGTGCATGCGGTGTTTCGTGCCGATATCGGCCGCAACTTCCCGGGCCGAGACGACGTAGGACTGCGGGTTGGTGCGTCGGCCCATGTCCGACGCCGGGCCTGGGTTGGCGACGGCCAGGACTTCAAACGGATTACCAGCGCCGTCAACGAATCGGCCGACGTAGCCCGGGCCGTCATCGCGAAGAGCGCCCCGGTGTTGCTCGGCGTTGGGGTAGAACCACCGCCACCAGATGCAACCGCCCGACGGCTGGCAGAACTGCAACACGCCCGGGCCGTCGGTCGTTTCGAGGCGGCTCACCGAAGCGAGATGCTGGTCGCCGGTGAACAGCACGGCCCCGCTGCGTTCGAACAACTCGACCGCGCGGTCGCGGGCCGCTTTGGGCCAGGAATTCGTGTCGCGGTCTTGTCCGATGACGCCGTCCTTATTGGTGCTCAGCTTGGCGTAGACCGATTGGCTGACGATCACACGCACGTCGGCGCGCTCGGGATCGTCGGCCCAGTCGGCGAGCATCTGCATCTGGGTATCGCCCAATAGTTCGAGCGGGACCGCCTGGCGATTCGCATCGCGGGCGGCGGACTTGAACTTGCGGTCTTCGAGCAACGCGAAGTCGACGCCGCCGTAGGTAAACGTGGTGAAGTAGTTGGTCACGCCGCTGTCGAGCGGGCCGGGGTCGTAGGCGTCGGGGTTGTGGCCGCACATGGTGCGCTGGACGAGGTTGACGAAGTAATGCGAGTTGATGAAGCCGCCGCCGGCGTCCCAGCCCCGGGTCATCAGTCGGCCGCCGTCGCCCCAAAGATTGGGGTGCCAGACGTCGTGGTCGTCGGTCTGCAGGATCGAGGGGAACCGGCGGGTGACGTCGCCGAACGACCAGTGCCAGATCAGCCACTTGTACAAATAGTCGTCGGTGGGGAAGGCGTCGGTCTTGTCTTGCGGCGTGGGGTTGCCTTCGTAGAGTTGGTCGCCGGTGAAAAACACGATGTCGGGCTCGGCCTGGACGAGCGGCTGGGTGATGCCTTCGAAGGGCGCCCAGAGGTTGGCTGGGGTCCATCGGCCGACAAACTGATCGCCGTTTTTCAGGCGGTTGCGCTGGCCGTTCCAGCCGCGACCGCGGTTGCCGGTACACGAGATGCCGGCGATCACGCTATCGCCGTCCGGCTCGGCGGGGACCTCAAAGGCGTAGCTGGCTTGGAGATCGCCCTTGCCGTTGAGCACGACGCGGTAGCGATGGGCTTGCGTGTTGTCGTGATTCTTGACGCGCAAGAGCGCGTAGTAATCGGGTTCGCTGATGCCCGCCGGCGGTCCGACGGATTGCCATTCGCCATGGGCATCCTGGCGTTGCAGACGCACCGCCAAGCGCCCGCCGGGTTGGCCTTGGCCCGGCGGAGTGATGGTCTTGCCCAGCGAGACGCACTGCACGCCGACTTTGAGATCGCCGTTGGCCACACTGTACAACACCCCCGCGATCGGGCCGAAGGCGCGGTTGTCGTGGGCGGTGATGCGGTCGCCGCCCACGCGGAGTTCACGGAAGGCGTGAACGGCGGGGGGCTTGGCTCCGATGCTGGTGATCGCGACGTTGCCGACCAAACGATTCGCGGGCACGGACGCCGCGGACTCGGCCAGTACCCCGCCGTCGACCACGACCTTGGCGGTGATCAAGAAGCGATCTTCATCCGCGCGGTCGCCCTGCACTACGAGCGTAAACCGCTCGGGCAAAGAGTTAGCCAACGGCACGACTTCGCGGTGGTCCGCCACGGGTTCGGGATAGGTTTCTTCGCGCAGCTCCCCGAAGTCGCGGATTGAGACGCGTTGGTGTTTGAAATCGACCACCGTCATGAAGCCCCCGCCCATGCCCGGCGTGGATTGGATCAGCGAGGCCTGCTGGTGATTGAGTCCGCCTTCCCCCGCCGCAAACAGCAGGCCCGCCTGGCCCACGTCGGCTCGAGCCATCTCCAACTCCAAGCGGAAGTGATCGCCCCGGGCGTTGAGGTCGTGCGACAACAGATGCGCCGTGCGCCAGTTCCACCCACCCGTGGCGAAGGAGCATTCGAGTTGTCCCTCGCGCACCGACCAGTCCTGCAAACGGTTGGCCCAGAAGTTCGGGCCGGGCCAATGGCGATCTTTAACCCCGTCCCAGGCCGCGACCCGTTGTATGGTGACTTCTGATTCTTGGGATAAAGCTGCCCCGGTCATCGTGAGCGGGGCAACCACCAAGCAGACACATGCAAGCCAAGCGAGACGGCGATTCATCCAGGCACCCTCAGCAGATCGAGAAGTGATACAGAACAGACGCTCATCTTACCGCCGGTGGGTGTGCCTTCACGGGATCACGGACGACGCTGGCACAACTGAACGAGCATCAAACCCAGGACCGCGGCCGACGCCGGCTCGGGCACGACTCGCAGTTGGCCGGGGCCCGAGAAGATATCGCCGTGCGTCGCGTTGCCGTAGACGCCGGGGCCAAGCATTTCACCGTTGATCTCGAGACTGCCGATGGTTTCAATGCCGTCAAAGTCCAGCACCATCGCCGACTGCACGCCGGAGAGGTCGCCCAGCAACACCGCCGCTTCGTCGTCGATGAAATCAGGCTCGCCTTCGAGCAGGGCCGCGACGGCCGCCGCGGCGTTGCGGAGTACCAGTTGCCCGTCGCCCCTAACCGCGATGTCCGCGAAGCCCAAAGCGTCCTGGTGGTCGGCGATCAGTCCGCCGTCTTCGACCGCGATCGTGCCGGTCAGGTCGCTCGACCCGATCATACGGAAGGTGCTGTCGCCGGACTTGGTCAACGAACGGCCGGTGCGGTAGTACTCCGACAAATCGCCGCTGAGGATGAACGTCTCGGTCCCGTTGCCGGTCACGGCCAGGTCGTCGTAGATGAAAAGTTTGAGCGCGAGCTCGAAGACGTAGTCGTCGGCCGTGGCCGTGGCGAGTTCGAGTTCCGGGCCGTTGCCTTCGTGGTCTTGGGCGAGGATGACCGCCAGGCCGTTGATCATCGCCGTGCCGTCGCCCTGGTTCTCGCCGGGGCCGCGGCTGATGAAGCGGATGGCGTTGGCCATGAACTCCAGGCCGCCGACGCGGACCAGGTCGTTGGTGGCGGTATAGCTGCCGTTGCGGTTGCGGAAGGTCAGCTCGGTGTTCGCGTAGCCGTCGTTCATCAGCAGCGAGATCTGGCCGCCCTCGGTGATGTCGAGCCACATATTATCGTCCGACCAATTCACGTCTCCGCTGCCCGCGGCCCCGTCGCGGAAACGGAACTTGTCGGATTGGTTGATGTTGGGCGCGGCGTTGTCGTGACGCGGCTTATCCATCTCGACGTCGTAGTCGGTCATAACCCGTTTGAGTTCCGCGGCCTTGTCGGGCATGTCGTCGATCAGGTTGTTGCTCTCGCCGGGATCGGTCTCGACGTTGTAGAGTTCAAATTCACGGCCGACCCGGCCGAGCAGCTTGTAATCGCCGACGCGGACGGCCGACTGGCCCGCGGCGTAGCGACGCAGGTACAGGCTTTCGTGGCCCTCGGCTTCGCCGTTGATCCGCGAGATCAAGTCGTGGCCGTCGATGCGATCGCCCACGGCGACGGTGTCGTTGTCCGGCATTACGCCGCCACCCGCGGCGAACGCGGTCGGCAGGATGTCCACCGCGTGGACCAGGTCTTCCGACACGGTGCCGCGGGCTTCGGCCGAGATGCCCGCGCCCGCTACGACGATCGGCACGCGGATGCCGCCCTCGTAATGCGAACCCTTGCCGTTGCGCAGGCGGCCGTTACTCGACGCGTTGGGGCTGCTGTCGCAGCAGTCGCCGCCGTTGTCGTTGATGAAGATGATCATCGTGTTGTCGGCGATGCCGTCGTCGGTGTTGGGGTCGCCGTCGGGGTCTTCGAGCGCGGCCAACATCTTGCCGACGTTGCGGTCCATGGCGTACTGCATCGCGGCGTAGGTCCGGCGGTTGCCGGTGAACGACGGGTCGTTTAGCGCGTCGATCGCCGCGAGGTCTTCGGGCGTGGCTTGCAGCGGCGTGTGCGGAGCGGTGAACGAGGTGTAGAGGAAGAAAGGCTCTTCGCTGCCGGCCTTGTCGCGGATGTAGTCGGCGGACTGGTCGCCGAAGATGTCGGTGACGTGCTGCCCATTCAGTTCGTTTTCCGTGACGCGGTTGGTGGTCACGCCGCCCTGGCCGTCGGACAGGGTTTCGATCAGCCGCTGGCCTTCGCTGGTGGCAGAGCCCGCGAAGTAGCCGCGCGAGCCACCGATGAGCCCGCGGAACTCTTCGACGCCTTGGTTTTGCGGGCGGTTGCCCTGTTCGGTAGCGCCGTCGGTGTGGGCGCCGATGTGCCACTTGCCCACGGCCGCGGTGTCGTAGCCGACCGACTGCATGCGTTCCCAGATGGTGATCGCCTCGGTGGGGAGGCCGACGACCTGGTCGCCGCTGTCGATCGCCGAGTAGTCGCCGGAGATGTTTTGTTCGTAGCCGATACGTGCGCCGTACTGGCCGGTGGTCAGCGCGGCGCGAGAGGGCGAACAGACCGCGGCGGTGTAGCCGTTGGTGAAGACCACGCCGTTACCCGCCAACTGGTCCAGGAAAGGCGTCGGCACCGCGCCGCGGTTACGCGGGTCGGCGGCCGGGTCGGCGTCCCGCATAAAACCGTAGTCGGCCCAGCCGGCGTCGTCGGACACGATCACAATGACGTTCGGTGCACTCGTGGCGGACTGCGCTTCGGCGCTGGCAATCGGCAGACAAGTCAACAGCAGGGCGGGAGTAGAGCAGAGTAGGGAACGCAGCAGATTCATTGAACTTCTCGTCGAAAGATACGGGGCCGTAGAACACCCGGGACGCCCGATGAAGGCGTCGAGGGTAAGTGAACGGGGGGAACGCGACACGCCGAAGACTCGGCTTGGTGCGATGGGGGCTTACAACGGATCAGTCCCAACCGGCGGTATTGGGCAGAAGCCCGGTGTCGTAGCTGCGGATGACCTGTTGGGCGTTGAATTGGGCGGCGTTGGCGGGGTTGTTCACCACGGCGTCGTTTGCGGCGAAGATGTTGTCTGGCCCATCGACGCGGTAGTTGGCATATCGCAGGCCCTCGACCGTCGACATGGTGTTTTGTTCGACGTGGTTGTCGTTGAACGAGACGCCCCCACGCCAGCTGCCGGCGCTTTCGGTTTCCCAAAGGCTGTAGTGCGTGGTGGAGTCGTTCGCCACGACGGCGGGCGTCGCGCCGGAGTTGCGGTAGAGGCGGTCGGAGACCACGATCGACGTCGGGCTGGCCGTGGCCTGCCATTCCACCGCACGCCCCAGCGACATCGCGCCGGTCGCGTTTTGGCCATTCTGAATGCGGGGCAAAGCGTAGGAGTGGATGACCGAGTTGTTGCGGTACGTAGCGGTGGGGTCCCACTCCTCGATGTTCTCGGCCTGCTCGGCGGGGCTGATCAGGTACTCGGCGGGGAACAAATTGGCGTTGAGGCAGATGATGTAACGCCCGGCGACCGTCCCTCCGGCGGTCTGCCAGGTGTTGTCGGGGTTGCCGTCATAGGTGTCGATATCGACCGCTTCGGTCAGCGCTTCGTTGTTGACCAACGACATGCTCACCATGCCGGGATACAGCTCTTTGTTGCTCTGCGCGAAGATGAAGAAGCCCTGCTGGATGCCGCGGAGTTGGGTCATGCTTTTCATCATGCGGGCCGAGTCGCGGGCGGCGCCGAGGGCGGGCAGGAGGATACCGATCAGCAAGGCGATGATGCTGATCACCACGAGGAGTTCGATGAGGGTGAAGGCGCGATTTTTCATGAGTGGCTCCAATGCCGAGGGGCGAGACATGCGGTTTGATCGAAAAGAAAGTGCGGATGAAGTTTGACACGGTTTTGGGTTCATGCGTGGTCAACCGGATGTTTAAAGTTGACGGGGCCGTTTCCAACCCCGCCAAGAAAGAGGTTTTGCGTTACGCGCTTACCGACTTACGGCGGCGGGCGGCGATGAGCAGGCCGCCGAGGCTGACGAGGGCCAGCGAGTTGGGCTCGGGCACGGGGACGGACGAGCCGCCGAGGCTGATCTTGATGCCACCTTCGCCGGACGGGGCGGAACCCACGGTGTGGGTTTTGAAGCGCATGTTGCCGGTGGATTCGATGGCGATGCGGAAGCGGTCTTCCTCGCCGTCGAAGACGCCGACGATGGGATCATCGAAGACCGCGACGTATTCGTTGGTGCCGGTGAAGGTCAATTCGGCGGTCGCCGAGCCGATCAGGACGTTGTCGGCGGAAAGACCGAAGTTGTTGTCGGCTCCGAAGTAGGTGACGGTGACGGTCACGGTTTCGGGGCCCGCCACGGTGCCGCCGCGGAAGTTGAGACCGATGCCGGTGACGGTCAGTGTTTGCGGCCCGATGCCGGTGGTGATGGCCAGGTTGCGAGCCGGGGTAATGGAAGTGACGGTGGCGCTGTCCGCACCGCCCGAAGGCTGGGCGTCGTCGATGAGCAGGCCGCCGGCGGCGAAGATCGTCGTGGAGTCGCCGGTGACGAAGACCGCGGCGTCGGCCGACGTGACCAACCCCGCCATCGTGGCGGCCGCGGCGACGGCGAGGGTTTTACGGGAAAGTAAACGAAACATGATCAAAGCCTCCAAGTTGAAAATAATGAAACGGGAACGAGTTTAAGATTCAAAGACCGAGTTCAAACGTTTGAATTCATTTGACGATCATTGGGATGTCTCGAAGAGACCGGACCAAGGGTTTTCATGTATTGAGATTCAAGAACTCGAGAAAGGGTGAAAGAAGAAAATCGTACGTGGACGGCGCCGCTATTTCGTAAAGGAATCGCGATGCGGACTGTGGGGCAGCCAACTCGAATCGGTTGAGCCGCGGATGTGTAACCGAGTGGACAGGACGCGTTTGTGACCGGCGGGCCGTTCACCCGCCATCTCGTTGAGCACCAGGTCGACCATCGCCGCCGCTACTTCGCGGGCGGGTTCGTGGACGACGGTGATGCCGGGGCCCAACCAGCGGGCCAAGGGCATGTCGTCGAAACTCACCAGCGACAGGTCGCGCCCGAGTTCACGCCCGGCCAATCGGATGCCGTGGAGCGTGGCGGGGACCGCGTCGAGGTTGTGCACGATGAGGCTTTGGATCTGCGGCTCTTTGCTCAGCAGGTCGTAGGTGCACTCGCACCAATCGTTCGAGTCAGCACGCTCGTCGCTCACGCCACGGAAGTAATGGTCCGGGCAGTTGAGACGGGCGTCGTCCAACGCCCTTTGAATCATGGCGGGGAATTGGCCGTGCCCGGCATTCACTTTTTCGTCGCGGTACGGCAACGGCAGGTGGCCACGCACGGTGACGAAACCCACCTCGCGACAGCCGATCTCGGCCAGGTGCTTGGCCATCGCCTGATAGCCGGAGGTGTAGTCAACGATCACCCCGGCATGCGTCGCCAACTCGGGGCAGTCGATCAACTGACGGAAAACAATCGGGCGATGCTCGCTGAACTTGTTGTAGACCTTGGCCATCTTCGCGCCGATCTGCATCACGCCCTGCAGGTCGATCACGGCGTCCACGGCCCGCTGGTCGATCCACTCCATCCACATGCCTTTGGATTGCATGTCTTCAGACCGGATCTCGATGGGCGTGGCGGTGAAGCCTTGCTTCACCAGCCCGGCCTGGATCAACGAGGCGTAGCGGGCGAAGAACGGGTTGGTCAGGCTGTTGACGATCACCGCGACGTTGGACGTTTTGCCGGTGACCAGCGATTGGGCGGCCCGCTGGGGCCGGTAGCCCAGTTGGTCGGCAGCTTTGATGACCGCGGCCTGGGTGGCTTCGGTAAAGCGGTGGGCCTGGCGACCGTTGAGGATCAACGAAGCGGTGGAGACCGAAGTCCCAGCGGCTTGCGAGATTTCCTTGAGGGTGGAGGCCATGGCGGGTTAAGAACAGAAAAGAGAAAGGAATGACGAAGCTCTGACAGGAGTATACAACATAATCAACGCCGTTCAAGCGTTTGAATCAAGTTTTAAGGAAGTTTTATTTCTGGAATTTCCAGCTCGCCAGGCCCGGGGCGAGCGGCTCGTCCGCCATGCCCTCCGCCCACGCCTCGGCGGCAGCCTGAAGCTCCAAAACCAGCTCCGGTTGGCTGGAAGCGAGGTTTTTCTTCTCCGAGATGTCGTCGGCGAGGTTAAAAAGCTGCTGCTTGCCGGCCTCGTGGATCAGCTTATGGTGGCCCCGGCGGACGACCAGGCGATCCCGCTGATACCAGCGCCAAAACAGCATGTCGTGCGGAGGGCCGGTTTGCTGGCCGGTGAGGTAAGGCGTGAGGTCGACGCCGTCCAAAGGCCTCTCGGGGTTCTCCGAGGCGCCGGATTGCCCCACGATCGTACCGGCGATGTCCAGAGCGATGACCGGATGATCAAAAACCTGGCCGGCCGGGATCGTCCCGGTCCAGCGGACGGCAAACGGCACGCGGATGCCGCCCTCAAACGGGGCCCCCTTGTGACCACGCAGCGGCCAGTTGTTGGCGGCGTTGTTGGTTGCGCCGCCGTTGTCCGAAAGAAAGAAAACAATGGTGTTTTCACTGATTTGGTGTTCGTCGAGTTTGTCGAGCACCGCGCCAACCCCGTCGTCCACCGCGGACACCATCGCGGCATAAGTCCGACGTTTGGGGTTCTTGATCTCGGGGAAGCGCGCGAGGTATTCTTCGCTGGCCTGCATCGGGGTGTGCGGCGCGTTGTACGACAGGTAGAGGAAGAAAGGCTCGTCTTTTTTACGTTCGATAAAGTCGACAGCTTTGTCGCTCAACTCATCGGTCAGGTATTTTTCCGTGCCGACGCGTTCGCCGTTGTGCAAGAGTTTCGTGCGGTACCAAGCCCATTGCTTGTCCACGTCATCGAGCGATTCGTAGGTAAGGCTTTCGGGGAAGTAGTCGTGGCCGCCGGAGAGGAAGCCGTAGAACTCATCGAAGCCCCGCTCGCGTGGCCGCAGATCGGGGTGGGAGCCCAAGTGCCATTTGCCGACGACCATGGTCGCGTAGCCCTGCGGCTTCAAGAGTTCCGCGATGTTCTTTTCCCACGTCGGCACCCCGTTGTTGGGCACCGTGGGGTCGATGGTGGGGTTGTTGATCGCGCCGAAGCGGTCCTGGTACCGACCGGTGATCAGGCCCGCCCGGCTGGGCCCGCACACGGCGTACGACACGTAGCCGTTGGTAAAACGCACGCCTTCGTGAGCGATCCGGTCGAGGTTGGGCGTCGGGATGTCTTTGCAACCGTTGAAGCCGACGTCGGCGTAGCCTTGGTCGTCGGTCAAGACGATGATCAGGTTCGGCGGACGCTCGACCCCCGGTTCCGCCTGCGCGACCGCGGCGATTAAACCCAAGCAAGCGGCGATCCCGAGGGCAAAAACTCTGCAGATATAGGCAAAATCCATGAATCACTCTCCTTCGACGGCTTGATACACGCGGACATAATCGACAATGAAATGAGCGGGGAATTCGGTATCCGTGTCGTCGGGGTGGTCGGCGTTGTCGCCCCCCAAGGCGAGGTTGAGCAGGATGTAGTGCGGCTCGCGGAACGGATTGGCCCGGTCGCCGCGTTCATTAAACGTCTTGGACAAATCCACTTCGTTCAACAGGTGGTCATCGATATATATCCGAATGAAGTCGTGGTCCCAGTCCATCCGCCAGACGTGGAAGCGCGCGTCCCAATTGTCGGGGCGGGGCAATTCGCCGACCGGCGTTTTCGACGCGTCCCACCGGGCCGACCAGGGCTGCGGGCCGTCTTTCAGCCACGCGGCGTTGGCCAAGATGTGGTCGCGGTAGTACTCCATGATGTCGATTTCGCCGCATCCCGGCCAGCTGCGGGCCGAGCCCAACGTCCAGATCGCGGGCCAAAGGCTGTCGTCGGCCTGCACCTTCGCGCGGATCTCGAATCGGCCGTACAAAAACTCGCGTTTGCCTTTGGTGGAGATCAGCGACGAGGTGTATTCGATGGTGGGGCGGTTGGTTTTCCAGCTCTCGCTGCCCGCGATGTAGTTCGGGTTCGGCCGTGATTCTTTGCGGGCCTCGATCACCAACACGCCGTCTTTGACCACCGCGTTGTCGTCTTGATACCACTGCACCTCGTTGTTGCGGATGAAGCCCTCGCGGCCAAACCTCCAATCCTCTTCATTGGGCAGGCCGTCGACATCGAACTCGTCGTTCCAGACGAGTTCGTAGCCCGGGTAAACCGCCGGCGAATCCGACCCGGGGCCGGCGGCTGCCACCGCGGTCGCAACCAACAACAAAGCCAACGTGGCGAACATGGCCACGACCGAAAACGGAAGCGACCCCGCGGGTGACGACGCAATCATCATGCAAATGAACCTGGGAAAGGAATATGAAGATAAAACGTTGATTCAATCGTTTGAATATTACGTTGGATGTGATATGCTGTCAATGACAAAGTCATCGATTTTCTGGTTTCAGCCCCTCGGTGTTGAATGAACTCCTGTAGACCAGCCACCACCTTCTAACTAGACCGCGTTTTCGTAAGATCATCCTTTTTACGAAATCCCGTTATTGATTATTCGCTTCCTCAGTTCTTAATAAGCTTCACTGCCTCACCGCACGAAAAACTTCCGCCATGCAAACCAACGCGACTCTCTGGAAAGATACTCAAGGCAACTCCATCCAAGCCCACGGCGGCGGTCTGCTATGTGTCGACAACGTGTGGTACTGGTACGGCGAGAACAAGGCTGGCCCGACCACGCAAACCCTCAACGCACAAGGACTCCCGGTCGAGCGGGTCGACCTCGTGGGTATCTCGGGCTACCGCTCGATCGATCTGGTGAACTGGGAGCCGATGGGCGTCGTCCTGGAGCCTGAGCCCAACATCCGGAACCACGACCTGCATCCCAGCATGGTGCTCGAGCGTCCCAAGGTAGTTTTCCATCAAGCCACCGGCACGTTCGTGATGTGGGTTCATATCGATCGCCCCGACTACAAGCTCGCCGCCGCGGGCGTCGCGGTCTCCGATCGCCCCGAGGGGCCTTTCCGTTACATGGGCTCGATCCGTCCGCAGGGCCGGGACAGCCGCGACCAAACCGTCTTCGTCGACGACGACGGCAGCGCTTACCACTTCGCGTCCACCGACATGAACGCCACCACACTGGTCACGCGCCTGACCGACGATTACCGCGCGATGTCCGATGAATCCATGGTGTTGTTCCCCGATCGCCACATGGAAGCCCACGCGATCACCAAAGCGCAGGGCCGCTACTGGTACCTCGCTTCGGGCTGCACCGGCTGGGACCCCAACGAAGCGCGCTCGGCCGTGGCCGATCGACTCGACGGCCCGTGGGAAGAGCTCGGCAACCCCTGCCGCGGCGGCGACCGCCCGGAACTCACCTGGGGCTCGCAGTGCACGTTCTTGCAAACCCTGCCCAACGGCCAGATCCTCGCGATGTTCGACATCTGGAAGCCCCAAGCACTGGGCCAGTCGCAGTACGTCTGGATCGCGGGCACGCCGGGCCCCGATGGCCTGCAGTTGGACTGGAACCCGGTCTGGGCCGGACTCACTCCCCCGGTGACCACCCCCGAAATCGCCATACCGCAACGCGTAAACCGAAAAGGTCAGCCGTCACCGGCCAAAACGTTTAACGGCCAGCCCGCTCACATCGCGAGCTAGCCTGCTGGCCTTGGCCTATGCTCGATGTATGGGGCAGGTCCAGTCTTCAAAAATCGTGGGCGGTGGGCCGACGGGAACCTTCGAACTCGCGGCATCCTCCCAACGCTGCGTCATGGTTCAGTCGTGGCGGAATCTGTTATTTCTGCATTGGCCGTTTGAACCCGACGTGATTCAGGCGTCGCTCCCCGATGGGCTTGAGGTCGATACGTTTGGGGGGCGTGCTTACGTCGGCGTGGTGCCTTTTTCGATGGAGAAGGTACGGCCGGTCGGGCTGCCGCCGGTGCCGGGCTTGTCGTGGTTCGGCGAACTGAACCTGCGGACGTACGTGATCGGACCCGACGGTTCGCCGGGCGTTTGGTTTTACTCGCTGGATGCCGACCAACGGATCGCCGTGTGGTTGGCCCGCCAGGTATTCGCGCTGCCGTACCACCACGCGACCATCCGCGGCGAACGGCAGATCGGCTACGGCCCCGACCTGCCGCGACGCATCCGCATCCGCTACCGCTGGTCGCGGACGAGTACACCCGCGAAGCCAGACACGCCGAGCTTTGAATACGACGCGCCGCCGGAGTCGGATACATTGCCCACGACGCCGCGCACGCTCGAGCATTTTTTGGTGGAACGGTACCTGCTGTTTAGCCGTCGACCTCTTTTCATAGCCAGCCCCGGTCAATCCGCCGTACCGCCGGGCGGTGATCTCTATGTCGGGCGCGTCGATCACACGCCGTATCACGTCGGCCCGGCGCGGATGAAATCGACGGACACCTCACTTTTCGAACTCAATGGCCTACCGACGCCGACGGGGCCTTGCGTCAGTGCGTTGTGGTCGCCGGGTGTTGATGTTTCGGTTTACCCGCTTCGGCGGGTCCATGCCCAAAGCCCAGAACGCGACGCGCAGACGAGTAAGGAATAGCTTGCTAATGGCTGGCGACCCGAGCGACATCGTGGTGCGCACACTTCGCCACGTGTTCCGAACAAAATGAAGGATTCCGCGAAATTTATTTTTACGTTGCTCAGCAACCCTTTTCGTGGTTCGCCCCTCGTCGAACGACACGGTCGTGCGCATTCGGCTTGCGCCGCGTCCCCTAGTGTCGGACCGCGGTGGCATTCCAAGCGTGAAGGTCGCACGGGCAAGGCGCCAGGCACGCTCATATCCGCGGAACCGGGCTGACGCACAGCCGTGGTGCGTGGCGACGTTCGGGAACCCCCACCTTGCCGGTAGGCCCGAAGTCGGAACCGCAGCTCGTTGGTCGAGGGTTGGTGATTCAGGAGAACGCAGCAGCCTTTCACGCAGATTTCGCAGATGACGCAGATCTAGGAAGCCGGATCAAAGTCACGGATTGGAAATCGGTGCAATCTGCGAAATCTGTGTGAAAGGCTGCTGGCTCCCGCCGCTGAACTCAAGCCAGCCACGGCTAAAGCAAAGCGGGATCACCCACTCGCTCTTTGATAAGTTGATCCGTTACACTCGGGCATGGCTCGGAAGCGCCCGGTGATTCAGGAAGTCAGCTACGGGCTGTACGAAAGGTTTGACGCCAAGGGTAAAGGGCTGCCCAAGCTGTTGGCCTTTACCACAGCGGTCCCGGCGGTGATGGGCCAAGAGTTCGGTTTCATCATCAAGATCAAGCACGGCCGGGGCCTGCGGATCGACTTCGAAATCGATCACCCGCAGGTTCCGGACCAGGACGGCAAAGTCATGGAACCCTTCCGCGGCGAGGTGTTCGTCCGCGGTAGCGACTTCGATGTTTTCCTCGGTGATGCGTTGTGGGAACCGATCGAATCCATGCTCGGCGAATGGACGCTGAGTACCAAACTGGACGGCAAAGAAGTCAATCGACGGACGTTTGAAGTGGTTGCGTTACAAGACTCGACCTCTGATCGACTATCCGAGTGGGATGATTTGCCGATGCAATGAAGTGTTTCGAGCGATTTGATTCGAAGCACTCTGGTTAGGCCCGTGGCGATCTGCGATCGCCCGCTAGACGGATAACGTCTAACGGGTTTTACGCCAACGCCGGACCGCCGTCGGCGGACGCGCTTGCGGGGGTGACGCGGGTGGTGTGCACGGGGCGGGCGGCCTCGGATTGAGCGATCACGGCTTCGTGGTGGTCGAGGTCTTCGCCGACGCGGACGAGGCGGGCGGAGTTGAAGATGATTAGGATCGAACTGATGCCGTGGCCGATGGCGGCCCACATGGGCGTGAGCACGCCGGCGGCGAGCAGGGCGAGCATGAACAGGATGTAGACCATCGTCCCGACCAGGTTCTGCCGGATGACCGCAACGGTACGCCGCGACAGGGTCACGAGGAACGGCAGGCGGTCGAGGTTGTTGTTCATCAGCGCGATGCGGGCGGAGTTGACCGCGACGTCGGAGCCGGCGGCGCCCATGGCAATGCTGACGTGGCCGGCGGCGAGAGCGGGGCCGTCGTTCACGCCGTCGCCGAGGACCGCGACGGTGTGGCCGGCGCGTTTGAGGTCTTCGACGAGGGTGAGCTTGTCGCCTGGCAGGGCTTCGGCGGTGTAGTCGGTGATGCCGACGGCGGCGGCGACGCGAGCGGCGGGGGACTGCCGGTCGCCGGTGATCATGACGCGGCGCTTGACGCCGAGTTCGCCGAGGTCGGCGATCGCCCCGGCGGCGGATTCGCGGGGCTGGTCGGCCATACCGAGCCAGCCGGCGTATTGGCCGTCGACGGCGACGAACAGCAGCGACAGGCCTTCGCCTTCGCTGATGTCGGCGGCCGAAAGATCAACGCCTTGCTCTTCGAGCCAGGTCTGGCGGCCGACCATGACCGCACGGCTATCGACGGAGGCTTTCATACCGCGGCCGGCGACTTCTTCAACGTGGTCGGTCTCGCCGGCGGCGACTTTGGCTTTGTGGGCGATGGCGACGACGGCGCGGGCGACGGGGTGGCGGGAGTTTTGCTCAACGCTCACGGCATACTTGAGCAGATCGGCCCCTTCGATCCCGTCGGCGGGTTTCATGCGGGTGACGGCGAGTTGGCCGGTGGTGATCGTGCCGGTTTTGTCAAAGACGAACGCGGTGACGCGGCGGACGACTTCGAGCTCGGCGACGGATTTGACGTAGACGCCGTTGCGGGCCGCCGAGGACAGGGCGGCCACGACCGCGGTGGGGGCGGCGAGAATAATCGCACAGGGGCAGGCGATCAGCAGCAGGCTGATGCTGTTGGACAGGTCTTTGGAGAAGAAGAAGATGATCGCGGCGACCATGATCACGACCGGCGTGTAGAACGCGGCGTATTTGGCGAGTTCGCGGACGGCGGCGGGGCGGGTCTTCGCCGCCTGGAGGATAAGGTTTTGGACCTTGCCGAGGGTGGAGTCTTCGCCGGCGCGAGTGATCTCGATGACGAGTCGGCCGGTCTCGTTGATGGTGCCGCCGAAGACGTCGTCGCCGGGCGATTTTTCGACCGGGAGCGATTCACCGGTGATGTTGGCTTCGTCGATGGTGGAGAGGCCCTCGGCGATGCGGCCGTCGCCGGGGATGTTGTCGCCGGGCAGGACGACGACTTTATCGCCGGGCACGAGGTTGGAGGCTTGGACTTCCATCTCGCTACCGTCGTCGTTGAGCTTCATGGCTCGGGTGGGCGTGAGGCGGATGATCGATTCGATCATCTTCATGCCACCCACGGCGGTGCGGTGTTCGATGAGCGAGGCGATGAGCATGAGGAACGCGACGACGGCACATTCGAGGTATTCGCCCATCGCGAAGCTGGCGATGATCGCCAGGGCGACGAGTTCTTCCATGTGACTGTCGGAGTGAGCGTGGTCATGGTCGTGATCGTGGTCGCAGTCTTCGCCGTGGTCGTGCGAACAACGGCCGGTGATCAGCGACTTGGCGGCACCGAAGACGATCGGCCAACCCAGCAGCAACGCGGCGGCCATGGCCAGCAGGTCGGCGTAGTCTTTTGAATCAAAAGTGTAGCGAGCGATGACGGCGGTCAGCAGCACGGTGCAGCCGAACAACACCGCCACGATCTTGAGGTCGACCCGGCGGTCTTCGGTGTTGGCGGTCGGCTCGGGGCTGGAGGGAGGAGTGGTGTCTTGCGGCAGGGCGGTCATGGGCAGGTGCTCGTGCGGGCTTGGGGAGAGGCCGAGATTGGCCATCGCTGCAGATGTAAAGTCCTAAAGGATACGCCGGGAGGGGGCGGGGAATCAAGGCGTGCGAACTACAGATAGATTCATTTGTTACGTCCGAAAAGACGCGATGGTTCGTCGCCTCGCGAGGAACGGTGATCACGGGGACAGCGCGGCGTGAAAAGTTGCTGCCAGGGAACAGCAGCGGTATGCAAAAGATGCCACCGGGTGCCGCCAAGTCAAGAAGCTGGGGGCTGATCGGGCTGATCTTCGTGCTGGCGATAAAGGTCGAGGTAGAACTCGAGGACTTCTTTGCCCGGGGCGGTGCGGGTCCGGGTGTGCTGAAAGCCGATACGGTCGAAATGGTCGAGCGCCGAGGTTTTTTCGTAGCGGGTGTCAAGGCGGATTTTGAGGTAGCCGTTGGACTTGCAGTGGTTTAACGCCTCTTCGAGCAGGCGTTCGGCGACGGGGCCGTGCTGATGGGCCGGGTCGACGCGGAGCCGGCGGACCTCGGCGGTGTGTTCTTCGTCCGAGCCGACGCCGATCATCCCGACGATGCTCTCCTGGACCTGGGCCACCCAGAAATGGTGCCGGGGCTCGTCGAAGTAGGCCTCGGCAACGTGGTCGAGGTCGGCCCCGGTGTCGTTGGGCGCGATCTGGCCGGCCAGCAGGCCGTCGTTGTAGAGCCGCAGGACCTCCGCCTGATCGGGATCGACAAACGTCCGCACCTCGAGCGTGGCGTAGTCGAAGGCCGGCTGGGCATCGGGATGTTTGACCTGATCCGTCATGAAATTAGATGCTCCCGCTGCCCAAAGTCGAGGCGATCGCGGTCCCCCTGACAACGTAAATGATAACCCAACCGCCGTCTCGGGGCCAAGGGGCTCGGCGGAGATTCATTCCGATCTCCGCCCCGCGACTCCCCGCGGGCCGCACAGCCCAACCACCCCGCACAACCCCCGATTTACGTCGGATCGACCTCGTAAAACATCAGTTGGTCGGTCTCGGTGTCCAGGAGAGCCACGCTGTAAGTCGAGGCCCGGAAAAGGGCTCCCGGGTTGATCACGCGGGTCTGCCCCTGGCGGTCATCAGCCTGGGCGTGGGTGTGGCCGTGACACAGATAACGGGCCCCGTCATCGAGGGCCTGCTGCATCGGGCCAGATTCGTGGCCGTGACAAAACACCAACTCACCGCCGCCGTCGATCGGCAGTCGGCCGACGGGGTGGTTCACAGCCACGTCCAGATCGTCGGCGTATTCCGCCAGGGCATCGAAATCCCAGTCGGTGTTGCCGAACACCAAATGCGATTCGATCTGCTCGCCGTTGTCCGGGCGATCGACGCACAACGCGTCGATCACCTCGACCGTGCCGACATCGCCGAGGTGGATGAGCACTTCCGCCCCTTGCTTGAGCAAAACGTCCACCCCCCGGCGGGTGGTCGCGGCACGGCCGTGCGAATCCGAAAGAAGGCCGATCTTGGACAAAACAGTGATCCGAGGGCCGCGTCGAACGGGCCGTGTGAGGCAGAAGCAGGCAGGGCTCTGGCGAGGTATGAAGTGTAACCCGCGGCTTGGGTTCTGCCAAGGGCTTATATCGGTAGCGGGGCGACACATCGTCGATTGTCGTCAGGACACCGAGCGTTACCCCTCCGGTGAGCGTCGGCTAGAATGCTTACATGAATAATCGTTTGATCGGCAACCTTGCGCTCGCCTCGGCCATGGCCGTACTGCTCGCGCTCTTCGTGACTTACCGCGGCGCCTGGGCCCGTTCGATGTCGCCCTTCGACCCGATCGATCTGCTGATCGATCTGCGTTACGAGCTGGCCACCGAATACGTCGATGAACCCGACCAGCAGCAACTGATCAAAGGTGCCGTCCAGGGCATGATCGATTCGCTCGACGACCCGTACACCCAATACTTCCCGCAGGAAGAGTTCGAAGCGTTCCAAGACAACGTCAACGCCGAGTTCACCGGCATCGGCGCCGAGGTCACGATCGAGAACAATCGGCTGCACATCGTCACCCCGCTCGAAGATTCCCCCGCGTGGAAGGCCGGCGTCATGGCGGGCGATACCGTCATGGCCATCGAGGGCGAAGACACGCTGAACATGCCCATCAACGAAGCCATCAAAAAACTCAAAGGACCGGCCGGCACCGACGTCACCATCACCGTCCGCCACGCCAATGGCGAAGACGCCACGCTCACCATCACCCGCGCCAAGATCGAAGTCCAGACCGTCCGCGGCTTCAAACGCGACGCCGACCACCGCTACAACTACTTCCTCGACCCCGTCAATAAAGTCGGCTACGTCCGCCTGACGCAGTTCAGCGAACGCACCACGCCGGAAGTCGCCGAGGCCTTGCAGGGCCTCAAGGACCAGGGCGTTCGGGCCGTGATCCTCGACATGCGTTACAACCCCGGCGGCCTGCTCAACGCCGCGGTGGACATCAGCGATATGTTCCTCGACGAGGGCCAAACCATCGTCTCGGTCCGCGGCCGGGCGGTCCCGGAAAAAGTCTACGAATCGACTTCCGACACGCTGCTGCCCGACATCCCCGTCGTGGTGCTCGCCAACCCGTTTAGCGCGTCGGCTTCCGAGATCGTCGCCGGGGCATTGGCCGACAACGGTCGCGCCTTATTTGTCGGCGAACGCACCTTCGGCAAAGGCAGCGTGCAGCAAGTCAAGCTCCTCGACGGCACCAACGCCGGGGCGCTCAAGATCACCAACGCCTACTACTACCTGCCGTCGGGCCGCAACATCCACCGCCGCACCGACGCGGAGAAGTGGGGGGTCGATCCCAGCGATAACGCTTACATCCCCATGAACCCCGACCAACGCCGCGAACGCCTCGAAGCCCGCCGGGCCAACGACATCATCAACGCCGAGAACGGCAACGGTTCGGACGAACCCGTCACCCCCGACTGGGTCAACGAAACCCTGAAGGACCCGCAACTCGCCGCCGCATTAACCGCTGTGCTCGGCAAACTCGACACCGGCGACTGGCCGAACCTCGGCGGGTCCAACGCGGATGAACTGGTCCGCCTCGCTGAACGTCAACAACTCAACAAGCAACGCGAGCTCCTCGAAGAAACGCTGGCCGAGATCAACGAAAAGATCGCCAAGCTCGAAGCGGGCTTGGACCCCGACGCGGTCGACTCGGCCGTGGAAGGGGCATCCGCAGAAGAAGCGACCGCCGAACTCGAGGCCGACGTGAAAGCCCAGGAGATTCGCGACGAGGCCGAGCGCGTCGAAGCACGAATCTTGGAATTCGCCGAAGAGCAGGAAGCGGCCGACTCCGAGTTGGTCCCTTCGCCGTGATCTCATGTCGCTGATCCTCGGCCTCGAAACCAGTTGCGACGAAACCGCCGCCGCCGTCGTTCGCGACGGCCGGGAGGTGTTGTCCAACGTCGTCGCGTCGCAGCACGAACTGCACGAACGCTACGCCGGGGTGGTGCCCGAGATCGCCAGCCGAGCCCACCTCGAACGCCTGATGCCCACGGTCACGGAAGCGCTCGAGCAAGCCGCTTGCGGCTTAGCGGAGTTGGACGCCATCGCCGTGGGCAACCGCCCGGGCCTGGTCGGTTCGCTCATCGTCGGCGTCGCCGCCGCCAAAGCCCTCGCGTGGTCGCTCGGCAAACCGCTCATCGGCGTCGACCACGTCCGCGCCCACCTCCACGCCGCGACGCTGGTGACTCCAAGTTCCGAAATCCCAAATCCCAAATCCGCCGTCGCCTACCCCGCACTCGGCCTCGTCGTCTCCGGCGGCCACACCAGCCTCTACCGCATGGATTCCGCCGCCGAACTGACCGTCTTGGGGCGCACCATCGACGACGCCATCGGCGAAGCCTACGACAAGGCCGGGGTCATTCTCGACGCGGGCTACCCCGGCGGACCCGCGATCGATCGTCTCGCCCAGCAGGGCGATCCTCACGCCCCGGGCGTGCCTGACCTCCCCGTCTCCATGCTCAAACCCGGCAGCCTCGACTTCTCGTTCTCGGGCCTCAAGACCGCGCTGCTCTACGCGGTGCGTGGCCTGCCGGAAGGGCGGGGCAAGGACGCGACCTTTGCCCGCGACGCTGCGGACCTGACGCCCCAACACAAAGCCGATCTCGCTGCCGCGTTCCAACACGCCGCAGTCAACGCGGTCGAACGCAAACTCAAACGGGCCCTCAAACAACTCGCCGCCGTGGGCCACCGCCCCCGCGCTCTCGTGCTCGGCGGCGGCGTCAGCGCGAATTCGGCGTTACGCCAACGCCTACTTGCCCTCGGACAAAACCAATGCCTCGACGTCCACCTCCCCGAACTCGCCCACTGCGTGGACAACGCCGCGATGATCGCGGGCTACGCCGATGAATTAATGCGCCGCGGCGAAACCTCGCCGCTCGACCTGCCCGTGGTCGCCACCAGCCGCGTGTGATCAAAAGCCTCAAAGGCTGGCCGTGAAAAGGTGCGGCGTTTATTTGCATTCCCATCAAAGCCCGCTGGTATCCTTTCCGCATGCCCGACGCCGCCCCCACGCCCGCCTCGCCGACCACGTCCGCGGGACCCCACGCCAAGCCGACCCCGCTGTGGCGTAACTTCAGCTTCACGCTGATGTGGACCAGCACAGCCGCGTCGGGCTTCGGCGACCGCATGATCATGCTCGCGGCGTTGGCGTTGCTCGGCGGGCTTGCGGCCGAGGGCGATTCGACCGCGACGCAGGCGGGCACGCAGTTTTTCTTCTTCATGCCGTACCTGTTCTTCAGTGTGCTCGGCGGGTGGGCGGCCGACCGTTTGCCGCGGAAGTGGCTGCTCTTGGTGTGCGACCAGTCGCGCGGGCTGCTCTTGCTGTTCGGCGTGTTCCTCATCGGCGGGGCGAGCACGGTCGACCCTGATCGCGAGTGGCAGGTCTACGCGATGCTGTTCGCCATCGGCATCTTCGCCTCGATCTTTAACCCGACGCGTAACGCGATCGTTCCGCAACTCGTCGAACGCGAGCAGATGCAGCCCGCCAACGCGGTGGTGCTGGTAATCAACGTCGTGTTCTCGATGATCGGCATGGTCGTTGGCGGCCGAATCATCTCGCCCGACGAGGCGTCGTCCGTGCAGACCGGTTTGTGGGTGGGCGCGTTGTTCTATCTCGTGTCGGGCTCGTTCTTCGCGTTCATGAAACCGCGATCGACGCGGTTGCTGGCCGCGGGCGATTCCGAACGGACCGCGGTCTCACTGTGGGACGCCTTGAAGTATGTCATCAGCCACAAGAAAGTGATCTGGCTGATTGTGATCGACGTGTTGGTCTGGGGCGCCGCGGCGACGATGTACAGCGGCGTGATCGGCCTGTGCAAGGTCCACTACGACCTCACCGGCGAAGCCCTGATGAAGGAGTTCACCCAGGTCAGCGCCGCGCTGGGCGTCGGGATGCTCGCCGGGGCGGTGGTCATCGGGCTGATCCGCACCCGGCAGCAGGCTCCGCTGGTGATGGGCGTCGCGTTGGCGTTGGCGGGGTTGAACGTGCTCTTGGTCAGCGTGCTGCCGATCAAGTTCGTCACGTATTTCGGGGCGTTTCTCGTCGGCGTCGCGGGTAACGTCGCGATCGTCAGCGTGATCTCGCTCTTGCAAAGCATCGCGCCCAACGCGGTCCGCGGCTCGGTGATGGGGTTGGCGGCGATGACCACGACCGTGGTCAGCGTGGCGATCTACGGGGCGATCTGGCAACTCGACAACGCCGACACCACCATCATCTACGTCCTCTACGGCCTCGGCCCGCTGCTGATGATCGTCGGGCTGGGCTACGCGCTCTACTACCTCACCCACGGCCCGATGCCGTCGGCGGGCGGCAACTTCTTCCGCCACCTCGTGCGGTTCTTCTGCCTCGTGTGGCACCGCCTGGAATGGACCGGCCGACACCACATCCCCGACTCCGGCCCGGTGATCCTCGCCAGCAACCACACCACCGCGCTCGACCCGTTTCTCATGCAGGCCGCCTGCCCCCGGCAGATCCGTTGGCTGATGCTCACGTCCTACCGGTTCAAAGCGGTCGAGTTTTTCTGGAAGATCATCAATCCGATCTTCATCGACGACAGCAGCGGCGAACGGGCCAACGCCTCGCAGCAGGTCCGCCAGATCGTCAAACACCTCAAAGAAGGCGACATCCTCGGCATCTTCCCCGAAGGCGGACTGCAATACGACCACCGCATCCTGCAACCCTTCGAAGACGGCGTTGCGGTTACCGCCAAACTCGGCAAAGCCCAGATCGTCCCGTGCTGGATCGAAAACACCCCGCGCAGCAAGCGCCTGCTCGTCCACTTCCTCAAGCCCGGCCACCGCCGTGTTTCGTTTGGTGAGCCGTTCACCCCGGGCAAGAAAGACAAACCCGAAGACATCACCGCCGAACTCCGAAAACGGATGATTGCACTCGCGTCGGGGCCCGTCGAAGACGGCTTCGACAAGTGATGAGTGAACAGTAAGCAGTAATGAGTTAAAGCGGAAAGCGGGTGGTCGATGGCGATGGCTGAGGAATTTGAAGACTTGATCGCTTGGCAGAAAGCACGAGAGTTGAATCGTGGTATTTATGCGATCACTCGTCGGGGCGAGTTTGCCCGCGATTTCGCGCTGCGGGATCAGATCCGACGGGCGGCGATCTCGGTGATGTCAAATATTGCGGAAGGTTTTGATCGCCGAAGTCGAGCAGAATTCCGCCAATTCCTCGGCATCGCCAAGGCTTCCTGCGCGGAAGTGCGGGCCCAGTTGTACATCGCCCTCGACGCCGGATATGTTGACCAAACTGAGTTCGATCTATTCAAGGAACTAGCGATGGAAGTTTCCCGAGTTGTCGGAGGCCTAATGGCTTCTTTGTCTTGAATCTCATCACTGTTGACTCCTCACTCATCCCTGAAAACCGGAGGTTTTCCATGCCCCGCCCCCTCACGTTATTTACCGGCCAGTGGGCCGACCTGCCTTTTGAAACCATGTGCGAAAAAGCCGCCGCGTTCGGCTACGACGGCCTCGAACTCGCCTGCTGGGGCGACCACTTCGACGTGGTCAAAGCCGCCAAGAGCGACAAGTACTGCAAAGACCGCTGGGCGATCCTCGAAGCCCACGGCCTGACTTGCTACAGCATCTCGATGCACCTGGTCGGCCAAGCGATCTGCGACAAGTTCATCGACGAACGCCACCAGTCCATCCTCCCTGAACACGTCTGGGGCGACGGCGAGGCCGAGGGCATCCGCCAACGCGCCGCCAAGGAAATGAAAACTGCCGCCAAGGCGCTGCGTCGTTTCCTGAACAACAAGCCCGGCCGGGGCAAAAAGAAGGGCGCGGCGGGTGACGACTTCCCCGGCGTGGTCAGCGGCTTCACGGGCAGCTCGATCTGGCACTCGACCTACGCCTGGCCGCCCACGGACCAGGCCTACTGGGAAAAAGGCTTTAAGGATTTCGCCAAACGGTTCACGCCGATCCTCAACGAGTTCGACAAGCAGGACATCAACTTCGCGCTCGAGGTCCACCCGACCGAAATCGCGTTCGACACCGCGAGTGCCGAGCGGGCCGTGGCCGCGGTCAAGGGGCACAAACGGTTCGGGTTCAACTACGACCCGTCGCACCTGGGCTACCAGGGCGTGGACTACGTGCAGTTCATCCACACCTTCGCCGACCGGATCTACCACGTCCACATGAAAGACGCGTGGTGGGGCCACGGCGACGGCAGCGTCGGCGTCTTCGGCGGCCACACCACCTTCACCGACCCGCACCGCTACTGGGACTTCCGCAGCCTCGGCCACGGCGACATCGACTTCGAAACCATCATCGTCGCCCTCAACGACGTTGGCTACAAGGGCCCCCTGTCCGTCGAGTGGGAAGACGGCCGGATGGACCGCGAATACGGCGCGACCGAAGCCGCCGAGTTTGTGCGCAGCGTGGACTTCCCGAGCAGCGACATCGTGTTCGATGCGCAGTTTGATAACTGAGCGCAGCGCCTCAATCCAGCAGGTGTCCCCATGAGCTCAACCCTGAGCGCCGAACAACTCGAAGGGATCGAGTGGAACCGCCTGTCGTGGAACGATCGGGTCCAAGCGCACTGGGATTCGGCGATGTACCGCAAGCACGCCGACGCGCTTCGGCGTGGCGGACACGGCTTGGCCGAACATATCGTGCGCGGCGTTGGCCCCGTTGAAGGTCAATCGCTCGTTCACCTGCAGTGCCACATGGGTATGGAGACCATGGCTTGGAGCCGATTGGGCGCGAAGGCCACGGGGCTGGACTTCTCTCTACCGGCGATCGACAAAGCCGTCGGCTTGCGTGACGAATTAGCGCTCGACACCCATTTTGTTTGTGGCAATGTCTATGACGCCCGAGAATTGATTGAGGGCCAATTCGACGTTGTCTTTGTTTCGATCGGATCGCTATGTTGGCTGCCGGACGTGAAGCGATGGTCTCGGGTGGTGGCATCGCTGCTCAGGCCCGGGGGGCGGTTGTTCTTGAATGATGTGCATCCGCTGATGGACATGCTGGAAGACAAAACCGATGAGCCCGCAGGTTTCGGTCTGCACTACCCCTACCTTGGAGGGGACCGCGTGGTGTGTGATGAAGATGGGACGTACGCCGACGATACTGTGGGGTTTACACACAATCGAAACGCGACTTGGGGTCATCCGCTCGGTGACGTAGTGACAGGGTTGATCGAGGCGGGGCTGCGCATAACTCGATTGGAAGAGTCTTCGCGTTGCGTATGGCCAGCGTTGAAGGTGATGGAACGGGTCGGCGAAGATCGCTGGGAGTTCCCGGAGCCGTGGCGAGGCAAGATTCCGGTGGACTTCACGCTGATCGCCGAGATGCAGCAGCATGACCGTTGATTCACTCAATTCATCGCGTCCTGGCAAGCAAGAAAAAACCCACAGACCTGAATCTGTGGGTTTGGTTTATTTCGCTTCGCGAGATTCGATCAGCGATAGAATTCGATGATCAAGTTCAGGTTGACGTCGAACGGAACTTGGTCGGCCGTGGGGACGGCGGCGACTTTGGCGGTTAGCGTCGAGGGGTCAAAACTTAACCATTCGGGGGTTTCGTGGCCGGGGAGGGATTCCATGTTCTCGCGGACGAGTTTGTGGATGCCTTCCTTGAGGGTGATCTCGTCGCCGACCTTGACTTGAAAGGAGGCGATGTTGCACTTCTTGCCGTTCACAAGGACGTGGCCGTGGCTGACGATTTGGCGGGCGGCCCAGATGGTGCGGGCCCAGCCGAGGCGGCGGATGACGTTGTCGAGGCGTTGCTCGAGCAGACGCAGGAGGACGGTGCCGGTGTTGCCCTGGGTGCGGCCGGCCTCGTCGAGGTAGCGGCGGAACTGCTTCTCGAGCACGTTGTAGTGGAAGCGGAGCTTCTGCTTCTCGTTGAGGCGGATGCCGTAGTCGCGGAGGCGACGGCCGCGGAGGCCGTGCATGCCGGGGGGGTTGAGTTGACGCTTGGTGGTGTGCTTCGGA
>JBCCST010000038.1:0-35513 GCA_039199695.1 Planctomycetota bacterium
CATTCGGTAAATTGTACTTAGAATGATTCAAAAAATGAAAACCGCTTATTCGGCTGACCGTTGGTTTGAAACGTATCATCTCAAACACGATCTAATCGGACGATCCGTGCGCGGAGGGGCGATTACGCTTGTCGCTCAGCTATGCAAGCTCGCCCTCACGATGTTGGTTATCTCCGTCTTAGGACGTCTATTGACGCCCGCAGACTTTGGCTTGGTCGCGATGGTTACCGCCATCACGGGTTTTGCGGCCATGTTCAAGGATGCCGGACTCGCCATGGCGACCATCCAAAGAAAGCACATCACCAGAGAACAGGTTTCGACTTTATTCTGGCTGAATGTAACCCTCGGCCTCATTCTGACCTTACTGATCATCGCGGCAGCGCCCGGGATTTCCTACCTGTACGGCGAACCACGACTGACCATGGTCGCGATAGCGGTTGCGGGGACATTTCTGCTAAGCGGCCTATCGATACAACATCAAGCCCTTCTCAAACGGCAGATGGAATTTAAGACCCTCGCCCTGCTCGAAGTCATCTCCATCGCGGTAGGCACCGTCGCGGCAATCATCAGCGCAGCCCTCGGCGCCGGATACTGGGCCTTAGTCGTCCAATCGCTGACCATGAATCTCATGATCATGATCAGTTCATGGGCGGTCGTGCGTTGGATACCAGGCCGGCCGGTGCGTGGCTCCGGCGTACGGGCGATGCTCAAGCTGGGCTACAACGTATCGTTTACTCGGTTTATCAATTACTGGGCCGGTAACAGCGACAACATTATGATCGGCATGTATTGGAATGCAGCGGCTCTTGGCTTGTACTCCAGCGCCTATAAGTTGCTGACGTTACCACTTATCCAGATCATGGGGCCGATGGCCAACGTGATGGTCCCCGTGCTGAGCCGACGGCAGGACGACATACTCCAATACCGCCAAACGTACATCGCTTCGACACGAGCTCTCTGTTATTTAACGGGGCTGATTACCGCGCTGTGCTTCGGCTTGGCTTATCAAATCGTCTATCTAGTTTTGGGCGACCAGTGGGGAGACGCCGTACCTATATTTCGCTGCCTAGCACTTGGGATGATCGCCGGCCCATTATCGAACTCGTGCGGATGGCTTTTCATTTCGTCCGACAAATCCGGCTACCACGTCCGTTGGGAATTATTCGCTACACCCATCCGTGTAGCCGCTTTCGCGGCAGGACTCCCTTGGGGGCCGATCGGCGTGGCGTGGGGCTATTCGATTAGCACCTTATTGCTGCGCCCGCCCTTGTTTTACTATGCATCCAAGAATACCCCGTGCAACCTGAAAGATTTTGCGTCGGTTCTGCACCACACTTTGCCCTTAACACTCATCATCGGTGCCGCGAGCTATCTGACTCAGGCCATGCTGGCGACAAACCCATTCCTGGTCATCGTGTCGGGCACGGCCGTCGCGGGGATAAGTGCAGGGTTGTATATTGTACTTATGCCCGGTGCGTTTGAAGATATCAAGCAAACCATGTCGGCCATCAAACATCTCAGATCAAATCAAAAACGGTAAAACCCATTATGCCAGGCTTAGTCGGAATAGCTGGACACCCACGCGCTAGCGCGACCGTCCGAGACATGCTTGACGCCGTGACCCATACGCCACAACACCAACCGCATGAAATTTTTGAATCCGGTCATTTTTCCGCGAGTCTGTGCTCGGTCGTGGGCGAACCCGATCATTCATATGCATCACGCGACGGTATACACGTCTGGGTCGATGGCGAGATTTATTCAGTTGGTCAAGATCAGGAAATCGAAAACCCTAAAGAAGATACCGCCGAATTATTACTCGACCTCTACCGCGCTGACCGTGAATGGCTCTGGCTTCCCGCCGTGAACGGACTCTTCTGCTTTGCGTTATACGACGAGAATACCGGACGCCTTTATCTCGCAACCGATCGATACGGTCTTCAACATCTTTTCTACAGTCAGAACGAGACGTCGATTGTCTGGACATCCGAGGTCAAGGCGTATGCGAGGGTACCTGACGTACCCAAGACCAAAAATACCGAGGCGATTGACCACTTCATCGAAAACGGGCAATTCCCAGAAAATGAGACATGGTTTCGCGAACTCAAACTCTTGGGTCCGGGGCGAATGCTGGAAATCGAACTCAGTACGCTAAAAATCAAGGATAAGCAATACTGGTCGTGGGCCGACATACCGCAGGAACCTGACACTAATGGCTTAGCAGAAAAAATTGAATCCGCATTTATTCGCTCGGTTGATCGGCGTTGCCGTGGGAGCAAATCGATAGGCCTTGGCCTCAGCGGGGGTTTAGACTCCCGACTGATCCTTGCGGCTTTGTCTGAGTTAAACAAAGCCTCCGATTCTGTAGCCGTGACTTTTGGCGTCACGGGATCAGAGGAAATCCGGATCGCTCAAAAATGCGCAGAAATTGACAACACTCACCATCATGTTGAAGAAATCAATGACGACGCGTGGCTCGAAAGACGGGAGGAAGCAGTCTGGTGGACTGACGGGCAAACAAGCATACAACATCTCCACATCGCCGACGTTTCAGAACCAATCAACTCGCTATACAAAGTCCATTTGTGCGGATATCTAGGAGACGTTGTACTCGGGGGCACTTATTTTGCTCGGGGAGATGAAAAAGCAACCATGAATGAAAGGGGCCGCCGTTTTATCATACAAGGCACCCGCTGTATCCGGGCATTCGCGTATCCGCGATGCGTTTTTTTTGATAACGATATTATAGAATTAGTATACTCAAGACCCGAACGGATCAGGAAGTTGCATCGGCTTTATGCAAAAGTCGTGTCTTTAAAATTCAAGCCATTTTTTGGCCCGATCGAATGGGCGGGTACGGGCCATACCCTGATACCATGGTGGAAATATTATGGCCGAGTGCGCTGCTCCGGCCTTGTCAGAAGGCTACGTCGATTAGTTGGCGTTAAAAATAAAAAATATCAATCTGCAATTCCATACTCGCAGTGGCTGGGCAAAAAACCATCACTAAATCGATTACGCGATACGCTTACCACTCATCCGCAACTGTTTCGCGAAGCGGACAGGGTACGAACAATCACTCATATGGTTGACCAATATAATTCAGATAGTGACTTCTCGAACAAGCTTTTAGCTCATTACACTGCGGAAGTGTTTTGGCGAAGACTAAGCGAGTCGACCGCTGATTAGGGTTCATCCCTGTCGCAATGCTTCATTAGCTGATGCATAACTTTTAAAAGTGATACCGGAAGTTCCACCCTGGCTTACCGTTATAGCTATTCAATGACTTGCCTGGCGGTATAAGGGCACACTTCCAGCAACAGGTCTTCCCAGGCGTGGAACCGGCTGTGGCGGTGGTGTTCGTGCTGCGAGGCGTGCAGCGCGGCTTCGCCCATTTGCCGGACGCGTTCGGGGTCGTGGGCAAGCTGCAGGATGAGGTCGGCCAGCGTATCCGCATCGCCCAGCGGGAAGCGGATGCCGCCGCCGGTTTCGTCGAGCACGCGGGCGACTTCGGCGTCGGGCGGGCCGACGAACAGCGACGTCCGCCCCGCCGCCATGATGCCGAACAGCTTGCTGGGCACCACGACGCCGGTGAACGTTTCGGATTGGCTGATCAAGTGCACGTCCGCGAGCCCCAAGAGGTCGGGCAAGCGCTCACGCGGCTGATACGGCTGGACCATCACGTTCTTGAGTTCGTGTTCCTCGACGAACGACTTGAGCGGGCCGATGCGTTTACCGCCGCCGGCAAAGAGGAAGACGATGTCGTCGCGGTCGCGGAGTTTGAGGATGGTATCGCAGAAGGTCTGGTAGTCGTGGGCCAGGCCGAAGTTGCCCGAGTACTGCACGACGAACTTGCCTTCGAGGTCCCATTCCTGCCGGTAGCTGGACGCGGCGGGTTCGGAGGCGACCTCCGGCGGATCGTTCGGCGACCAGACGCCGATGACTTCGATGTGGTCCTCGCCGATGCCTTTGGCGTGAATCAAATCCTTCATGCATCGGCCCAACGCCACGACGCGGTCGGCCCGCCCCATCTCCCGGCGGTTGAGCCAGGCGAAGAAACGGGTGACCAAGCTGTCGGACTTACTCACGCCGGCGGCGACGAGTACGTCCGGGTACAAGTCCATCGTCCACACCACGTGTCGGCAGCGACGCAGCAACCGCATCAACCAACCCACCATGCCGATGAGCGGCGGCGTGGTGAGCGTGACCACTACATCGGGCTTGCGCTTGCGGCTGTCGATGGGTACTTTGATCCATAACGCCCGCCACATCGCCGCGGCATAAAACAACGCAAAGTCGACCGCCCGCAGCACGATACCGCGCTTGCCGAAAAGCGACAGGCCCACGCGGTTCACGTGCACGCCGTTGCGGAGTTCCCGGGCCGGCAGGTCGGCCCCGGCTTGGCCGTAGATCGACCGCGACGCGATGACCGAGACGCCGTGGCCCTGTTCGACGAGGTACCGGGCGAGGTCTTCGCAGTGCTGAGCCGTGGCCGCGGCGTCGGGGGCGTAGGCCTGGTTGATGAACAACACCCGCATCGGCTGCGGCGGCGAGGGGGCGGGCGATGTCGCAGGGATCGCGGCAAAAGCCGGCATTCGGGCGGCGGGGGAATTGCTCACCAGCGTCTGGAGCATCGTGCTGAATTTTTCGTAACGATCGCGGAGGTTGTGATGGTCGAGCGCCGCTTGGCGGGCGCGCTCGCCCATCTCGCGGGCCCGGCTGGGGTGGTCGGCCAACTGTTCGATCTGAGCGACCAAGTCGTCGGCGTTTTCGATGTCGCAGACGTGGCCGCTGCCGGTTTCGGTCAGCACGCGCGCCACCTCGGCCTCGGGCGGGCCGACGTAGAGCGACGGCCGGCTGGTCGCCATGATCCCGAACAGCTTGCTGGGCACAACGACGCCGGTGAATTCGGGGCGTTGGGTAATCAGGTGGACGTCGCCGAGACGGAGCAGGTCTTCGAGTTTCTCGCGGGGCTCATAGTCTTTTTCGACCACGTTGGTCAGGCCGTGCTCTTGAACAAAGTCGCTGATCTCGCCGCGGCGACGCCCCCCGCCGACGAACACGAAACGGATATCGTCGCGGTGCTTGAGTTGCTTGGCCGCCTGGGCGAGGACCAGCGCTTTGTGCGCCACGCCCAGGTTGCCCGAATACATCACCACAAACTTGCCGTCGAGGCCCCAGTCGTCGCGGTAACTCGACGGCAGGCGGGCTTCGTCGAGATCGAGCACCCGGCTAACCGGCCAAACGCTGATCATCTCGACCTTGTCGGCTTCGACGCCCTGCTGCACGACGCGGTCTTGCATGCACCGCCCCACCGTGACGACACGGTCGGCCCGCCGCATGCACCACAGGTTGAACCGGTGCATCAGCCGGCCAGATATCGAGTCGGGCTTCACGATCCCCGCCGAGGTCAGCACGTCCGGATAAAGGTCCATCGACCAGTTGATCGCGAACCGGCCGCGCCGGCGGCCGCCCAACAAGAAACGGACGATGATCCCGATGAAGCCGATGAACGGCGGACTGGTCAGGGTGACCACGACCTGGGGCCGACCGCCGGGCAGCTTCACCCGCCAGGCCTTGAAGGTTGCGGCGAGGTAAAACATCGTCGCGTCGAACATCCGCGCCCGGACCGAGCCCTTGCCGAAGCGGGCGACGCCGACGCGGTGGACTTCGACGCCGTCGCGTTTTTCGTAGCGGGGCAACACCGCCCCGGCCTGACCGTAGAGCGAACGCGAGGTGACGATGGCGACTTCGTGCCCGGCGTCGGCGAACTGCCGGGCCATGTCTTCCAACAGCTGAGCCGACGCCGCGACGTCGGGGGCGTAGGTTTGGTTGATGAACAGGATCTGCATGAACGGGTTCGGGGCGGGGCGCGATAAGCCCGGAATTCCGATAAGACGCAAAGTCTACACCACCCGCCGTCGGCTCGGGGGCGAGACCCAGACTAGAGATTGCATCGGATAGATCGACCCCGGGTTTGATCCATTGGCCGGCGCAACGTCCGAGATCACAACCGTTTGATCACGCCATGACGATGTGTCCGCGGTCGCCGGCGACATCACGCAGGGCGTTGCGGGTGTCGATGATCAGCTTGGCGTGGTCGGCGATCATCTGCCAGTCGTAGGCGTCGTGGTGCGTCGCCACGACCACGGCGTCGTAGGTCGGCAGCGTCTCGGGCGCCACCGGCTGACTGGTCAGCGTCAGGTCGTGCTTGCGGCCCTTCCACGGCTTGGGGATGTGCGGGTCGTTGTACTGCACGTCCGCTCCGGCTTCGATCAGCTGGTCGATGATCGCAAAGCTCGGGCTCTCGCGGACATCGTCGACGTTCGGCTTGTAGGCCAGGCCGAGCAACAACACTTTGGACCGACTGATGGCGAGGCCGTGGCGGTTCAAACCCTCGGCCAGGCGCTGGACGACGTACTCGGGCATGCCACGGTTGACCTCGCCGGCGAGCTCGATAAAGCGGGTGGCGATGCCGACCTCGCGGGCTTTCCAGGTCAGGTAGTACGGGTCGATCGGGATGCAGTGGCCGCCGAGGCCCGGGCCGGGGAAGAACGGCATGAACCCGAAGGGCTTGGTCGAGGCCGCCTCGACGACGTCGAAGATGTTGATATCCATCTTCGTGAGCACGACCTTCATCTCGTTGACCAGCGCGATGTTAACCGCGCGGAAGATGTTCTCCAACAGCTTGGCGGCCTCGGCGATCTCAGCGCTGTCGACTTGGTGGACCTCGGCGATCGCGCACTCGTAGAGCAGCGTCGCCAATCGGCCCGACTCGGCGTCGATCCCGCCGACGAGCTTCGGGATGGTCTGGGTGTTGTGGTTCTGTCGGCCCGGGTCTTCGCGTTCGGGGGAATACGCTAGGTAAAACCCGTCGTCACTGCCGCAGGCCAAGCCCCTGGCCTCGAACGCGGGCAGCATGATCTCGCGGGTGGTACGTGGGTAAGTGGTGGACTCGAGGACGACGAGTTGGCCGGGCCGCAGCGCCGCGGCGATGTCGGCCGCGGTGGTCTCGACGTAGGACAGGTCCGGTTCGAGGTGTTTGCCCAGCGGTGTGGGCACGCAGGAGATCACCACGTCGGCCTCGCCGAGCCGCGCAAAATCCGTGGTCGGCTCAAACCGATCCGAGGCGCTGAGCGTCCCGGTCATCGCGTCGCCCAGGTGCTTGAGGTAGTTTTCCCCCGCGTTGAGCCGGTCGATCTTCGTCGCGTCCACGTCGAAGCCCAACACGTTGAACCCGGCTTCGTGAAACACGTGGCACAGCGGCAGCCCGACGTAACCCAGCCCGATGACGCCCACCGTGGCCGAACGGTCGCGGATCTTGTCTTCTAAAGTCAAAGCGTTTCACACTCAATCAAGGGAGATACCCAGTCATCACTCACCCCGCCCACTCACCCCGAGGCAAGCCCTGAGCCTACAGCACGGTTAGAGGCGAAGCGCAAGTATATCAATCACATTCTCACCGGTCCGGTCGATGAAGGTGAGTGGTTGAAGTCACAAGATGAAATACGAATCGACGGTTTAGGGGGGATTACGAACCGCGGGGGTCACCGCCCAGAGATTTTCGGGAAGGATGGTTTCGTTGAAGCCGTAGGACTGGACGTGGCCGTCGCCGAAGGCGTAGTTGGAGACGCCGCCGCGCTGCGGATTCCCCGTTCCGCCGTGACGGGACTGTTCCAGCACGTTGAGCGGGTCCGCGATGTTGGCGAAGATATCGACGTAGTAACCCGTCTCTGTATCCTCTTTTTCCCCGAAGAAGATCACGTCGGCGATCCCGTCGATCACCACTTGGGGCATCGTGGTCTCGTCGGATTCGTCCCAAGTACCGCTGCCGCTGCTGATGCTGCCTTCGTGCCTCAGGTCATTAAACCCGTTGAACATGTAACTCCGCGGAGCCAGGTCGAACTCTTCGGTGACCTGAGGCATCCCCATGGTCTGGGGGTCCACCGCGTTGGGGCAGACCAACAACTCGGTCGTCTGGATCGTCTCGCGGAACTGCTCGGGCCAGCGCGGATCGACGCCCCGCGTCGGGTACCGGCCCTTGTGATCGTTGGCGTAGATCTCGGCGGCAAGCACGAGCTGCCGCATCTGGCTCGAACATTTCATCGTCCGGGCCGTCTCCCGAGCCGCGGCGAGCGACGGCAGTAAAAGACCAATGAGCAGAGCGATGATGCTGATCACCACCAGCAACTCGATCAGGGTAAACCCAACGGTTCCGCGACGTGAATGCATGGCGTAAAATACCCCTTGAGATGCAAAGTATTATCGGTCCCTGAAGTCAGTATCGTATAAAATCATAGCCATCGGGGCGAGGTCTTTCTTGCCCGTTTTTGCGGTTTACTCTTCAGCTAGGGTGGTTCTGCCCGGGAGTTTCAAGGATGAATCAGCGTATTGTCGGCTTGGTGGTCATTCTGGTGCTGATCGGCATCGGCTACGTCGTCTTGTTCAACGCCCGCAAGGTGCCGCCGATCGAAGCGATGTACGTCCAGTTGCCGGGGTCGCAACCGCTGTTCTCATTCAACGATGAACTCACGTTCACCGAGGTGAAAGTCGTCCGCCCCGCCGTCGAGCCGGCCGAGGGTGAGCTCTACATGATCCCCGAAGACGAGGTGGTTTGGCACATGATCCCCCGCGAACCGCGCGAGGGCCAAGACCCGCCCGAGCTCCGCGCGACCAATGCCCTGCGCTACGGCCAGGGCATCCGCGGCCTGCGCCGGGCCGAGGGCATCCCCCGCCGCGGCATCCCGCTCGAGCCGGGCGTGACCTACCGCTTCACCGCCACGCTGGCCGATGGCGAAGGCTTTGTCGAACTCGAGTTCACGACCCAAGCCGAAGAAGGCTGAACCGCACCACCCACGCCCACACTCGCGCGCCTCGAAATGTCTCAAATCGTCGAGACTCCGGCCAATCTGCGCAGAACTTTTTTACAGGTAAATTCAGTGTTTCGCGCCGCTATTGCGTGACCGCGTCGCGGCGATTACCTTGACCTGCACGTCTATAGGTTTTGGTGTTGTGCCCGGTGCGACCCGCGACCCGTCTCTTCTCCCCGCGTTCTGGCGGGCCGTCTTCTTTTGTTCTCGCGAGACCGTTTTATGTCCGACCCCGCCGCCGTTATCCGCCGAGCGCAGCAGCGCTACTGGCGACGCAACGTCACCCTCATGATCTTCCTGCTCGCGCTCTGGGCCTTCGTCGGCCTGGGCTGCGGCATCCTCTGGGCCGACGTGCTCAACGACCTCGGCCGCATCGGCGGCGTGCCCCTGGGCTTCTGGTTCGCCCAGCAAGGCAGCATCCTCACCTTCGTCGTCATCATCCTCGTCTACGCGATCGCCATGAACCGCCTCGACGACAAGTACCACGACGAAGTGAAAGACGCCAAAGCCGCGCTGGCCCCCGGAAGTGATCAACAAACTGACCCCGCCGCAAACTCGGCCGATCGATCCGCCGACACGGAAGGCGGTGACGCATGATCGATCGCCTACCGCACATCGTGACGCCAACGCTTGCGCAACTTCCGGGGGTTCCGGGCGAACTTCCGGGGGTGCTCGCGTGGATGTTTGGCATGACCTCGCTCAAGTCCTGGACCGTCGTCTTCGTCATCCTCACCTTCGGCCTCTACCTCGCCATCGCCTGGATCTCCCGCGTCAGCGACACCAAGGGCTTCTTCATCGCCGGCGGCGGCGTCCCCGCGCCCGCCAACGGCATGGCGACCGCGGCCGACTGGATGTCCGCCGCGAGTTTCATCTCCATGGCCGGGCTGATCTCGGGCATGGGCTTTGCCGGCGGCGTCTATCTCATGGGCTGGACCGGCGGCTACGTCCTGCTCGCCCTGCTCCTGGCTCCCTACCTCCGCAAGTTCGGCCATTTCACCGTCCCCGACTTCATCGGCGACCGCTACTCCCCCCCCGGAATGATCAACCCCGCGGCCGAGGGCGTAAACTGGGCCCGCCTCATCGCGCTGTTCTGCGCCATCTTCGTCAGCTTCACCTACGTCGTCGGCCAGATGAAAGGCGTCGGCGTCGTCTTCTCCGGCTTCCTCGGCGTCACCCCCGCCACCGGCGTGTTCATCGGCATGGCCATCGTCTTCGTCTACGCCGTCTTCGGCGGCATGAAAGGCATCACCTACACCCAGGTCGCCCAGTTCTGGGTCCTCATCACCGCCTTCCTCATCCCCGCCGTCGCGATCAGTTTGAAGTTAACCGGCCAGGCGATTCCTTCGGTGGGTTTAGCGTCGGAAGTCTTGCCCAGCGTCGATCCCGCGCGGCCGTACCTGCTCGACAAACTCTCCAGCCTCAACCAACAGTTCGGCTTCGGCAGCTACACCGAGGCCTACGGCGAAAACGCGGGCAAGTGGAACCGGCTCAACGTCTTCTGCGTCTGCCTCGCCCTCATGGCCGGCACCGCCGGGCTGCCGCACGTCATCGTCCGCTTCTACACGGTCAAGTCCGTCAAGGCCGCCCGCTGGTCCGCCTTCTGGGCCCTGGGCCTGATCGCGTTGCTGTATCTCACCGCCCCGTCCGTCGCCGCGTTTGCCCGCTACTACATGGTCGACGACATCGCCGGGCTCAACGGCAAGACCGCCGAAGAACTTCCCCAGTGGTATCACGACTGGAACAAGACCGGGTTGATCGCTTGGGTTGATTTTGATGGGGACGGGAAACTGTCTTTCACCAACAACCTGACCGACGAGGCAATACAGCCCGAAGGTAAATCACCGCTGATTCAACCCAATGAACTCATGCGGGTCGGCGGGATTCCCGCAGCGATTCGATCGGAAATCCTCAACGATCCTAATGCTTGGGTGATCGCAAATGGCCAACTATCGTCGGATGATCAAGCCAAAAAACAAAGACTGCTCGCGTCTCTCGAAAAAATTTCACAACAGATTGAGCAATACGACAGATCTGAAACCATTAGTGAATTTCTAGAAACAGTGCCCCTAGATAAACGGCAAATGGTTTCTGAACAGCTTCAGTCAAAAGACAGCAACTTCGATCAATCAAGCCATAACTTGCTCAGCCTGGTTGAACGCGATTTACAAGCCATTGCTTCAAGGCAGGGTGCCGAAGCCAAGGCGCAACTACTCGCCCTCGGCGGGGCCCACCATCCCGACCGGGACATCATCGTGTTGGCCACGCCGCAGATGGCGCAGCTGGCCGACTGGGTCGTCGCCTTCGTCATCGCCGGCGGGCTCGCCGCGGCGCTCTCGACCGCGTCAGGACTGTTGCTGGTGATCTCGTCGTCGGTCGCCCACGACCTGTACTACAAAGTCATGAACCCCACCGCCAGCGAAGGCCAGCGGCTGCTCGTCGGCCGGGTCGCGATCGGCGTGGCGGTGTGTATCGCCGGGTACTTCGGCATCAACCCGCCGGGCTTCGTCGGCGAGGTCGTCGCGTTCGCCTTCGGTCTCGCCGCGGCGTCGTTCTTCCCCGCGATCGTGTTGGGGATCTTCACCAAACGCGTCGGCACCGTCCCGGCCATCGCCGGCATGCTCGTGGGCATCACCTTCACCGGCTTCTACATCGTCACCCAAAAAGCCGACGTAATCCTGCTCAACGCCGAGGTCGCCGGCGCGATCTTCGGCCCGCCCGACTCGGCCATCCGCAACCCCTGGTTCTTCAACATCGACGCCCAGGGCATCGGCACCGTCGGCATGGTCCTCAACTTCATCGTGACCCTGTCGCTGACCCCGTTCTGCAAACCGGCCAGCCCCGCGGTGCAGGAACTGGTCGATTCGGTCCGCGAACCCGAAGAACCCCCCGGAAGCGGCACCCCCCTGCCCGTCGCCGACCACTAATCAAAATTTAGCCCCGGATCATCGACCCGGGGCCGCCGCGGCCAACCCCCACCCCCTGGCACGCTACCTTCCGCGCCACCGCGGAACGACGGCGTGGTGCGCACATCCCGACACCGCCACCCGACAAAAATCGAAAGTCGGCCAAGATTATTTTTCGCTACGTTTAGCAGGGGTTTCGCCGTGCAAGCAACATCGAACGACACCCCCGTGCGCACCCCACTTGCGTCGCGTCCCCTGGTGTCGGACCGCGGTGGCACTCCAAGCGTGAAGGTCGCACAGGCAAGGCGCCAAGCTCGCTCATATCCGCGGAACCGGGCTGACGCACATGATGTGGTGCGTGGCGACGCCGGAGAACCCCCACCTTGCCGGTAGGCTCCGGGTCGGAACCCGTCATCGTTGGTCGAGGATTCGTATTTGCGGGGGCTCGTTTCGATCCATCACGGAGATGATGAGGCACGGAGACACGGAGAAAACCAGAAGGCCTTGGACTCAAATTCATAAAAGTCTTTTGCCTTGCTCCGTGTCTCCGTGCCTCAGTGTTCTCCGTGATGGATCGAAACGAGCTCCGAACCGCCTACCCCACGCCGGCCACGGCAACGGGTGAGCGGAAATCGCGGGTTCGCTCTTTGACAATTTAGTCGTCCCAAAGAAACAGAAGCCCACGCTGAGGCAGCGTGGGCTTCCGGGAGGAGAGAGCGTTTTTGTCGGTGGGGTTACACCGCGCGGGGGTGGGCGTCTTCGTAGGCGGTACGCAGACGCATGCTCGAGAGGTGCGTGTAGATCTGCGTGGTGCTCAGCGACTGGTGGCCGAGCAGTTCCTGCACGCTGCGGAGGTCGGCGCCGTTGTCCAACAGGTGCGTCGCGAACGAGTGACGCAGGGTGTGCGGGCTGATGGTCGAGTCGAGACCGCAGGACTTGAGGTACTTGTCGAGCTTACGACGCACCGAACGGCTGCTCAGCCGGCCGCCGTTCTTGTTGATGAACAGCGGCACCGCGGGGTCGATCATCGACTGGTTGCGCAGCTCGGTGAAGCGGTGATCGGGTTCGAGGAGGGTGAGGTAGTGGCGGATCGCGGCCATGGCGTGGGAGCCGAGCGGCACGATGCGTTCCTTTTTGCCCTTGCCGCGGACGTGCATCGTGGAGCCTTCCATGTCGATGTCGTTGCGGTCGAGGTCGACGAGTTCGCTGACGCGGACGCCGGTGGAGTAGAGGGTTTCGAGGATGGCGCGGTCGCGGGCGCCGAGGGTTTCGCGGTTGTCGGGGGCGGCGAGCAGGGCTTCGACTTGCTCGACGCCGATGGCCTTGGGCAGGCGCTTGGTCTGTTTCGGCGTGCGGATCAGCAGCATCGGGTTAGTGTCGCAGTTGCCCTTCTTGAGCATCCACTTGTAGAAGCTGCGGAGGGTGGCGATCTTGCGGGCCGTGGTGGCGGGCGAGTAGCCGAAGCTGTCGAGGTGGGCCAGGAAGCCGCGGACGGTCATGGCGTCGGCGGCGTGGAGCTTGTCCTGCACCACGGAGATCAGGTGTTCGGGGATGACCTGATCGGGGCCGACTTCGTCGCCGGCGAGGTACTCGGCGAACTGCCGGAGGTCGGCGCCGTAGCAGCGGGCGGTGTAGGGCGAGAAGTGGCGTTCGTGTTTCAGGTAGTCAACGAACTGCTGGACGACGGGGGCTTGTTCTGCCATGGATCGGGTTCCTCTATGAACGAACGGCACGTGGTGCGGTGGCCCACACACGGGCCGGGGTGGTGATGGATAAGAAGGCGTCAGGCGGAGCGACGGTCGCGGTAAATCCGGGTCAGTTGGTTGGACATCCGCTGGCCCATCTGGTGGGACAGGACCGCGGCGTCGAACCAGTTCAAATCGTTGGTGGGGTCGGCGACGAGGTGTTGCAGGCGTTGCAACAGGTCGTGCTCTTGGCCGGGGCCACAGTCGAAGACGTAGCGGTGGCCGTTCTTGACCAGGACGAGTTGGTTCTCGTCGCCTTCGTCAAGGAAGGGGGCGTCGTCGGGCGGGATGTTGGTGAATTCGGGCATCGGTACGCTAGAGAAGTTGCCGGTCGGGTGGACCGGCGTGCGTGCCGATCCGGGTTAATAGCGTGGTCCTCGGGAGCGGTCCACGTCGGGTTCGGGGGTGCGAGGCTGAGGCGACACGGCGTCGGGGTCGGGCCGTTGGGTGTTCGAGGCGTTGGGGCGACGAAGTCGAAGCCGTTCGGCTTCCAGAAGATTCGTGACCACTTGGTTGCTCACGAATTCGCTGTACAGATCGATGCTGAGGGTGTGGCGGCGGAGGGCCAGTTCTAAAGTTTGGTCGGGTTTGCGTTCGGCGACGTAGGCTTCGAGCAGGTCGATGACGTTCGGGTCGGCCGCGTCGTAGAAGCCGCCGAGGGCGGTGACGGGTTGGCGACGCGACGCGGCTCCGCCGGGGAGTTGGGCCGAGTCGTCGGTGGCGGCGGCGGAGAGCTCGCGGGTGTCGAGCTCGCTGCCCTGCCAGGCGAGGCGGGCGTCGAGGTAGAGCTCGAGGTTGAGCCCGAACTTGGGCGGGGTGTACGGCTCGTAGGCCGTGACGGTCCCGACCACCAGGCCATCGACGCCGAGGGTTTGCCGCAGGCGGATCGCGTCGCCTTTGTCGGCGATGCGGTCGATGCCCAGGGCGTCCATCGCGGAAAGCACGCGATTCACCGGCAGCGTGTCGATCCCTCGGACGAGGGCCAGCCGCTGGGTGACCTTGTCGGCCATGAGCGCCCCGTCGGCGAACGCGGAGCCCGATTCATTTCTGAACGGAGCGACCGCAAAAACCTGACGGGTCGGGTACGGGGCCTTGAGCGTTTCGAGCCGCTGGGGTTTTTGACAACCGGGCAGCGACCACGAGGTGCCAAGCAGCACCGCCGACAAGAGGATCAGCACGATCTGTTTACTTGTCATGGCGTCCTGCCGAGAGATGCCGAGGCGTCCTGCCCGGGCGATGGTTTCGGTTGGTTAGCTCACGCGGAGGGCGGAGCGGGTTGAAGCAAACGTTTACTCACGGAGCGGTCGGCACGGTGGCTTCCTGCGTGTCCGCGGGTTGTCGCTCACGCTGGCGAGCGAGGTACACGGCCTGATCCGGCTTGACCGCGTACACGTTTTCGATGGCGTCGACTCCGCGGTTCGAGACGAAGTAGATCGAGCCGTCGGCGGCCCAGGTGGGATACAGGTTCCCGTAGTTGCCGTGCGTGAGGCGGGCTCGTCCGGAGCCGTCGGCGTTGGAAATCCAGATATCAGCCCGTGAGCCAGCAGGACTATCGGCCGTTGGGTCGAGCACCGTGCAAAAAACGATGTTCCGGCCGTCGGGGCTCCACTCGGGGGTGATGATTGCGGCGTTGCTGCTGGCGGCGATTTCCGTGGGCCGGATGGCCTCGCCGTCGGCGGTGATCTCGACGGTCCAGATGCTGAACCACCGGCTGCCGCGTTCGCGAGCCCGCTGGTAGACGATTTTGTTGCCGTTGGGCGACCACACGGGGAACAGGCCGTGGCCGATGATCTTGCGGTGGTTGGGCCGGTTGACGTCGATGAGGATCAGTTCCCAGACGCCGGACTGGCTGCCGCGGGAGCTGTAAACCAGTTGGGTACCATCGGGCGAGAAGCTGGGGTGGATATTCTGGGCGCCGTCTTCGGTGAGCTTGATCGCCGGGCCGCCGTCCATGTCCATGAGGTAGATGTCCCACGTGCCGGCCCGGTCGCTGGCGAAAGCGATCTGCTTGCCGTCGGGACTGATGCAGGGCATCACGTCGTTGGCGGGGTCGGTGGTGAGTTGGGTCACGGCCGTGCCGTCGACGCGTTGGAGGTAAATATCCGACGTGTGGCGGTGGCGAGTGCTGGCGTAGGCGAGCCAACGGCCGGTCGGATCGACCTCGACGTCGAAATCGGCGCCCTCGTGGGTGAAGGTCACTCGGCGGAGGTTGCCCTGGTTGTCGAGCGGGCTGACGGTGGCGATTTGGAGGTCGTCCAACTCGCCGAAACGGTGAAGACCGGTGCGGCGGGGATCGCTGGTTGTATTCGCCTGGGCCGAGCTGCTCGAAACCTCGGAACGGCCCGCGGGGGTGAACACCGCTTGCGTCGCCGCGGGGGCCGGCTTCGGCGTCATCTGCGGTTGGTTGGGGGCGGGCTCGGCCACGACCTGTTCGGTCTGCGGCGTCTCGACGCTCAGCGTCTGCGCCACCGGCCGGCCGAACACCGCGGCGTCCTCGGGCAGGGTCACGGCCTGGATCGGACTAGGCGACGGGATCGGCGGGGCAATCGTCGTGCGGGTCGTGTGAAGCTGGGCAGACTCGGTCGTTTTCGTCGAAGCGATCGGCGTCCGCTGGGCTTCCTGATATTCAGCGATTTGGGCTTGCTTCGCCCCCCCCAGGCCGATCGCGCCGTTGTACGACTGGCTGCAGCCGACCAAGAGTGTCAGAGCCGGGACTAATAATGAGGTAGCGGTGAGTTGTATTCGCATGACCGTTCCCTTGGCCGAGGCCGACTCGTCTTGAACCTTGCTCAAACTGTGCTACCCTAGTGGCGGCGACGAGAGAGGTATCGGACCGACCCGGGCGCAAAACTTAACCCGCGTCCGCCTCTGTATTTATCGGACCGCCAACGGGGCCTGCTTGAGCTCAACCCACCGGCGTCGGGATGTTGGAGAATCAATCCCCCGAGGGGTCCGCCTAAAGCTCTACCCCACGACAACCGTTCCGCTTCGCCCCCAACCCCCCCGCCGTGAACGACGCGGGATGAAACCTTAGAATCGCGCTCGCTTGCTCAACCGGATTTACCGCCCCGCCACAAGGACGTCGGCGACGGCACCAAGGCTCACACCAACATGTCAACGACGACCGCTGCCTTCCTCGACCTCGACCTCACCGCGCTGCTCACCCCGCTGCGTTGGCCGTTGACCATTGCCTACGTCTTGCTCATCGCCCTGATCGGGACCTACGGCCTGCACCGCTACTGGCTGGTCTTCCTCTTCAACCGTCACCGCAAGCACGTCGCCCGCCCCACGAAGCGCTTCGACGAATTGCCCCGCGTCACCGTGCAACTGCCGATGTTCAACGAAGGCTTCGTCGCCCAGCGCATCATCGACGCCGCCTGCAAGATCGACTACCCCGCCGACCGGCTGCAAATCCAGGTCCTCGACGACTCGACCGACCACAGCAAACAGATCTGCGCCGACCGCGTCGCCTGCTGGCAAGCCCGGGGCGTCGACATCGAGTTCCGTCACCGCGTCGACCGCACCGGCTACAAGGCCGGCGCCCTCCAGGAAGCCATGGCCACCGCCACCGGCGAACTCGTCGCCATCTTCGACGCCGACTTCATCCCCCCCGCCAACTTCCTCAAGCGCACCGTCCACCACTTCACCGACCCGACCGTCGGCATGGTGCAGACCCGCTGGGCCCACCTCAACCGCGACGACTCGCTGCTGACCCGCGGCCAAGCCATCTTCCTCGACGGCCACTTCGTCGTCGAACACACCGCCCGCAACCGCAGCGGCGCGTGGATCAACTTCAACGGCACCGCCGGGCTCTGGCGCACCACCGCCATCGACGAGGCCGGCGGCTGGCAACACGACACGCTCACCGAAGACGTCGACCTGTCCTACCGCGCCCAGCTCAAAGGTTGGCGGTTCCTCTTCCTGCCGCAGGTCACCTGCCCCGCCGAGCTGCCGCCGGAGATCAACGCGTTCAAGAGCCAGCAGCACCGCTGGACCAAGGGCTCGATCCAGACCGCCAAGAAGCTTCTGCCCACGCTGATCAAGGCCCCCGTGCCGTTCAAGGTCAAACTCGAAGCGTTCTTCCACCTCACCAGCCCGATGGTGTACCTCTACATCACGCTGTTCGCGCTGCTGTTCTACCCCGCCGTGTTCGTGAACCTCCAGCCGATGGGCAACGGCACCTGGGCCGGCGTGTTCATCGGCATCAGCCTGTTCATGCTCGGCACCGCCTCGGCGACCGCGTTCTACCTCACCAGCCAACGCGCCCAGAAACGCAGCGGATGGATGACCCTGCTGCAGGTCCCCATGCTCATGTCCATCGGCATCGGCATCGCCCTCAACAACGCCGTCGCCTGCCTCGAAGCGATCTTCGGCCACGAGTCCCCCTTCATCCGCACCCCCAAATACGGCGACGCCGTCGCGGAAGACAACAACGCCGCGTCCGAAGCCAAATCTGAAATCAAAAATCAGAAATCAAAAATCGCTATCATTCCCATTCCCAGCCTCAAGCTCTGGATCACGTTCCTCGAAATCGGCTTCGGCCTGCTGATGCTCTACTGCGCCCGCCTCTCGCTCGAGATCGAAAACACCGTGGTCAGCCTGCCCTTCCTCGTGCTGTTCGCCACCGGCTACCTCTACGTCGGCCTCAACAGCCTCGCCACCCACACCCGCAGCTGGCGCACCACCCGCCAACAAAAACGCCAAGCCCGCCTCGCCGCCGCGTGATTTTTTCACCCCAATGCGTCGTCAACGGCTTTGATGATGCTTGGGTAACCTACCGGGTCGATTACCGCGTGGGACCGATCTTTCACGATCCGATCTCGGCCGGTCAACGGTACCCAACTTTTACAACCCGCAAACTCCCGCCGATTAGGTACGCGTTTAGTCTGCTCGAGACGGCAAGCCGCGATCAGCACCGCGTAGAGAGGGTGCTGCGGCTTGTAATTGAATCGCATGTCGATCTGGGGTGGCAGCCAAGGGTGCATGTGATCGAGTTGATCGAACGCCGCTCGCGACTTGACCTCCCAAACGCCCAGCACCTGGGCGACCCCGCAGAAAGTAATCACATCTGGTTCTTCGGTAATGGGACCACGATCCGGGCGGAACCGCGGTTTGATCCACTCCAACGTCTCGTGTTCCCATGCGGGGAACAGCGCGAAACGGTCGTGTTCGAGTTTGAATCGACCCGGGCCGTCGTGTTCGTGGACGCCGCCCTTGCGGAGTAACAAACACACCTTGCCCTCGACGAGCAGGTCGCACACGCAGGCCCATTCTTTGAGTGCGATGTCGATCATGATCAATCCCCATTTAGCCCCGGGCGAGTCGCCCGGGGCCGCCGCGGCAAACGTTGAACGCAAAACGCGACGCATGCCGCGGCACCCCGGGTCATTGACCCGGGGCTCAATTTACATACGCTCGACGACGTTGATCCCAAGCAGTCCCAAGCCGCGCTCGAGCGTCCGCGCGGTGAGGTGACACAACGCCAAACGCGACGCCTTCGTCGCCTCGTCGTCCGCCTTCAGCACCGGGCATTGCTCGAAGAAGCGGTGGTACCGCGTCGCCAACTCGTAGAGGTAGTTGCACAACCGGTGCGGCTCGAGGCTGTCCGCGACGCTCTCGACGACATCGCCAAACTGCAACAACTGCAACGCCAGCGCCCGCTCAGCGGGTTCGTTCACCGCGAGCTCGTCATTGACGAACCCGTCAAACTCGATCTCGCCTTTGCGGAAGATTGAGCGGATCCGGGCGTAGCTGTACAGCAGGTACGGCGCGGTGTTTCCGTCGAGCGCCAGCATGCGGTCGTAGTCGAAAACGTAATCTTTGATCCGATCGTTGGACAGGTCGGCGTACTTCACCGCGCCGATCCCCACCGATTGCGCGACCGCTTGCCGTTCTTCGGCCGGCAGGTCGGGGTTCTTCTCGGCGATCGCGGCGTCGGCCCGCGAGACGGCTTCGTCCAACACGTCGGCGAGCTTCACCGTCCCGCCCTCGCGGGTCTTGAACGGCTTCTTGTCTTTGCCCAAGATCGTGCCGAACGACACGTAATCCAGGCGGGCTTCGTCCGGCACCCAACCCGCCTGCCGGGCCAACGCGAAGAACTGCCCGAAGTGGTCTTTCTGCCGCGAGTCCACCACGTAGATCACCCGGTCGGCCCCGAGCGTTTGCACCCGGTAGCGCACGGCCGCGAGGTCGGTCGCGGGGTAGCCGAAGCCGCCGTCGGATTTCTGGACCGCCATCGGCAGCGGCTCGCCCTCGCGGTTGAGGTAGCCGTCGATGTACGCCACCTGTGCGCCGTCGAGGTCGTGGAGCAAGCCCGCCGCCGCGAGGTCGGTCACCACCGCGCCGAGTTTGTCGTTGTAAAAACTCTCGGCCGCCAGGTCGTCGTTGTCGAGCAACACGCCCAGCCGGGCGAACACGTCGTTCATGTGACGGACGGATTCGTCGATGAGCTGCCGCCAAATCGCGCGCGAGGCGTCTTCGCCCGCCTGCAAGGCCACGACGCGCTTCCGCGCCCGCTCGGCAAACTCCGGCTCGCGGTCGTAGCGCTTTTTCGCGTCTTGGTACAACGCGTTGAGGTCGCTGATCGAATGGTCTTTTTCGCTATCCGGCGACCAGCCCTGATCGATCAGGTGTTCGAGCAGCATGCCGAATTGGGTGCCCCAGTCGCCGATATGGTTTTGCCGGGTGACGCGGTGGCCGAGGAAGCCGAGCGTGCGGGCGAGGGCATCGCCGATGATGGTCGACCGGAGGTGGCCGATGTGCATCTCTTTGGCGAGGTTCGGGCTGGCGTAGTCGATCACGACCGGTCGTGGCGGGTCGGCGGGTGTGGTACCCAACTGCGAAGAACCCGCCATCGCGGACGCGGCGGCGTTGAGCGCGGCCGGGTCGAGGGTGAGGTTGATGAAGCCGGGCCCGGCGATGTCCACCGCGCTGAACAGCCCGTCGGCGTCGAGCGACGCGACGATCTTCTCCGCGACGTCGCGCGGCTTCTGCCCGAGTTGCTTGCCGAGCGCCATCGCGAGGTTGGCCTGGTAATCGCCGAACTTGGGGTTGTTGCTCGGCCGAACCACCGGGTCGGCGTCGCGGTATTCGTCGCCAAACGCGGCGGCCATCGCGGCCTGCAGGCGGGATTCGAGGGTTTGTTGGAGGTCGTTCATGAGGCGAAACAGTCTAACAACTAGAAGAATCGGTGGTTTTGGGTTTGAAGGCTTCTTAAGTTGAACATCCGAGCGCCTGCGCGGCGGGCGGCAAGGGCTTTGCCCCTGCACCCCCAAGGCAAAGATGCCTTTGTCCTATGTTGAGGTGCGGCGTTTATAACGAACAACGCCGCAGGGTCGCGGCGTTGTCGGATCGGTATTGAATGATGGCGGGCGGGTCGGACTGGATTTCGGAGCTTATTCGTTCGGGTCGTGGAAGTCGTCCATACGGTCGGCGAGTTGGACTTTGAGCCGGGCCATGATCGAGCTGTGCATCTGGCTGACGCGCGACTCGGAGAGGTCCAGCGTGACGCCGATCTCTTTCATGCTCATCTGTTCGTAGTAGTAGAGCACAACGATCAAACGCTCGGCCCGGCTGAGCTTGCCGGTGACCAGATCCTTGAGGTTGCGGCGGTGGCTTTCGGTCACCGGGCAGGCGGCGGTGTTGTCCGAGAGGACCTGGCCCAGCCCGGTGTAACCGCCCTCGGCGTCGGGCGAGTCGGCACCCGCGGCGAGGCTGACCGTGCTGGTCAACATGCCGTCGCGGACGGTGAGCAGGAATTCCTTACGGCTCATGTCCATCTGTTTGAAGAGCTCTTCCTGGTCCGGCTCGCGGCCGAGCTCTTTGGTGAGCGCTTGCTTGGCGGTGTTGAGCTTACGCGAACGGCTGCGGGCCAAGCGCGGGGCCCAGTCGATCGAACGCAGGTAGTCCAGCACCGCCGAGTTGATGGATTGCGTGGCAAAAGTGGTGAAGCGGACGCCGCGTTCGGGGTCGAAGCGGTCGATGGCGTGCATCAGGCCAAACACGCCCTCTTGCATGAGGTCGCCCGGATCCACTTCCGCGGGCAGGCGGCGGGAGATGCGTTCGACGACACGCTGAATCAGCGGGAGGTGGGCTTCGAGCAGCACGTCGCGTGACGCCTCGCTCTTGTCCTGGTGGTACTGCTCCCAGGCTTGTTCGATTTCGTCCTTGGTGTGTTCTTCGGGAACCGGGGCCGCCGAGGTTTTCATCGGCACCGCCGGTTCCTCTTTCGCCGCGACCTTGGTCCGGGTCTTGGGCTTCGGTTTGGCGGCGGGCTTGGCTTTCACCTTGGTTTTGGCGGCAGATTTGCTTTTGACTTTGGTCTTGGTCGCTCGGGCCTTCACTGCGGTCATGTTCTTTGTTCCCTGCTCGTTCGTGACGGAGGTCGGCCTTGAGTAGTGTGGTCGGGACGTTGCGCGTCCACGAGACCCATCCATCCATCGGAGTTCTAAAAATGTCACATGAGAGAAAAAATAAAAATTCAAGTATTTAGTTATCGGCGGTCCCGTTTAATCGTTCCCCTCGGCCTATTCACCCTCGCGGGGCTGCGTCTGCGCCCGCAAACGCAACAAAATCGACGCGTGCATCTGGCTCACGCGTGATTCCGATAAGTCCAAGACGTGGCCGATCTCGCGCATCGTCAAGGATTCGTAGTAGTACAGCACCACGATCAGCCGTTCGTGACGCGAAAGGTCTTGGGCGACCAGCTGTTTCAGGTCACGCTTCGAGGGGAGCTTCGCATCGATCCGTTCGGCGTCATCTAGGACGACGGGGAGAGGCGCTTCCGTCCGATCGTTTCGCAAAGACCGACCGGGCTTTTGTTGGTCGTCGGTCCACAATCGATCCGCGAATCCGCGTCCGAGGGGTTCGTTCTTTGGGTACCTCGGCCGGTACTGCATCAAGCCCATGGGTCCATCCTCTGCGTTGCCCGCCGTGATCCTTTACGGCCCCTGATCTGGTTCGAGGAGAGCAACGCCCTCCACCATCTCTCTAAGTGACTCTAGTCACGTCAGGCCGAGGCGGCCGACGCGGACTCCCCGTTCGTGGTTTCGGGATTGCGTTTGATCGCGGCGAGGTCCACCTCTTCGCCGGGGATCGGGAATTCGAGTTTATGCTGCTCGATATGTTTCTGCACGGTGCTTTGCGCGATCATCCCGATCACCAAGCCGATCGTGTAGCACACGATCATCGTGAACAACGCCCGGAGCAAAATGGTTTGTAAAGGATTCTCGGCCAAGATGCCGACAATAAGAGCCGCCGCGAAGCTGATCAGAGCAAAACAAGTTGCGATGACGCGAGAGGTGATAACCAGCACTCCATTGCCTGGCGGCGTTCTAAAAAACAGTCTCAGTCCTTGAGACTTCACAAGAATATACACGAACGCGCGCGCGAGAAAAGTCATTTATTTGTCCGCGTGGAAAAATAAATGAAAAAGTTTAAAGTTAAGTGTTAGAGAGCGTCAGGTCTTGAGCCACGACGCCATCTTTTTAATCAACCCGCCGCGTGGTTGGCCGAGGTCGGTTGCGTGTCTATCCAGCCGGTGCGCAAGGCTTAACACGCATGCGCTCGCTTTGGTGTGCGGCGCTTCGAGCACAAACGGTCGGCGTTGACGCACCGCTTTGGGCACCCGCGCATCATTGACCACATGCCCCGCATAATTTGGGGATAAGTCCAGGAAGCGCTGGCAAACGTTGTGGATTCGCGCAAAAACTGCGCGGGCTTCGGCCTCGTCTTCCACCATGTTGACCAAAAGACGGATGTCGGGGTTCGAAGTTTGCGCGTTGATGGTTTTGATCACCGCGTAGGCGTCGGTGATTGAAGTCGGTTCAGGCGTCGTCACCACCAGCAAGCGTTCGGCGGCGGCGCAGAAACTCAACACGTTCGGCCCGACGCCCGCCCCGGTATCGATCAAGAGTACGTCACAACTCGATTCGAGCCGACGCATCTGCGCGTTGAGTCGGTCGTGTTCGTGCGCGCTGAGGTTGGCCATGTTAGCCAGGCCCGACGCGCCGGGGATCAACCGAAAACCGCCGGGGGCTTCGACGACCACGTCTTCGAGTTCACGGCGGCCCGCGACGACGTGGGCCAAGGTAGCGGGCGCGTTCACATTACACATCACGTCGGCGTTCGCGGTGCCCAAATCCGCGTCCAATAACACGACCCGCCGACCCAAGCGCGACAACTGCACCGCGAGGTTTACGGTCACCGTCGTCTTGCCGACGCCGCCCTTGCCGCTGGTGATCGCGATGGTTTGGGCCAGCCGGGGCTGCGGGCGAGCCGCGCTCACTGCGGACGGGCCGTGCGATTGTTCGTACTGCTCCACCAGACCGCGCAGCGCGGTCGCTTGATCGGCGACACTCATGCCAACACCTCCCGCCCCAGCACCATCTCGGCCAACCGGCCCGAGCAACACGGCTCGATCTGATGCGGCACTTCCTGGCCCGTCGTGATGTAACTCAAGGGCTTGTTGACCCGTTGAGCGACGTTCAACAAAACCCCGCAAGTCACGGCTTCATCCAATTTCGTAAAAATCAGCCGATCCGTTTTGATCTGCGCAAACTTATCAACGATCTCCAGCAGCACGCGCTGCGACACCGTCGACGACAACACCAGGTGCGTCTCGTGCGGCTGCGCGGTCTCGATGAGTTGGGCCAACTCGTCGAGCCGGTCGGCGTTGCGCTGCGATCGGCCCGCGGTGTCGATCAAGATCACGTCCATCTCCGAGAAGCGCTCGATCGCGGCGGCGAGTTCTTCGGGGTTGGCCACGACTTCGAGCGGCAGGCCGATGATGCCCGCGTAGGTGCGGAGTTGTTCGACCGCGGCGATGCGGTAGGTGTCCGCGGTGATCAGGCCGACCTTCTTGTTCTGCTTGAGTTTGAAGGTCGCGGCGAGCTTGGCAACGGTGGTGGTTTTGCCGACGCCGGTGGGGCCGACGAGCGCGATGGTGCGCGGCCGACCGTCGTCGGTGGCTTTAAGCTCGCCCGCGTCCGGGTCGGTGGGCAGCAGCTTGGCGACCTCGTCCCGCAGCGTCTGTTGCACGTCCTGCGTATCCTCGGGATCGAGGTTGCGGATCAACTCGTTGGCCAGCTCGCAAGCGATTTCCTGCTGGATCAAAGCGGTGTAGTGCTCGACCAGCGGATCGGGCAGCGTGTCTTCGGGCGGAGCCTGGGCGAAGACTTCGGTCTTCTTTTGGCTTTGCACGACTTGTTCGACGAGTTGCTTGACGGCTTTGAGTTCCTCGGCCATCTGCGCGTCCTGCTGCAGCGTGGGCAGCGGCGCGGGCGTCGCAACCGTGGGGGTGGCGGTCGCGCTGAACGTATCACGAGGTTCTTCGGCGGGAGGGGTATCGAACTGCGTCCGTGCGGCTTGGTACGTCCGGCGGATCAGATCGCCCGCGTTTTGTTGATCGACCGGGGTGGGCGCGGCGATGTTGGCCCGTTCGCGGACCTCGGCGGCGGCGGCTTTGCGTAATGCTTCGGCCCGCGGGGACTGCTTGGCTTCGCGTTGGCGTTGGCGGGCGAGTTCGCGGCCGTCGGCGGCGGTGACCTCGATCAACGTCTTGGCCCCGAGCCCCAGCACGCCGCCACGTTTGAGGGTGCGGGTGTGCAAGACCACGGCGTGTTTGCCGAGCTCCTGTTTAACCAGAGCCAGCGCCTCGGCCATGGTGCGTGCGTTGAACGTGCGGATCGTCAAAGAGAGGCCCCTTGAAGTGAGGGTGCGGCGTCCGAGCTAGAGTCGGCGGATGGATTGGCGGACGGGTTGGCGTTTTCCGGTGAGGATTGGATCAACCCCAACGATTCAACCTCGACGCCTTTACTGATCTCGTTATACCCCAAAACGCCGCACGTCGGGAGGTGCGGCTCGATGAGCGAGCGGACCTGGGCCCGCACCTGCGGCGACGCGAGCACGACCGGGTTGTGCCCGGCCTGGATCAACCGCTGCACCTCTTCGATGATCGCGGCGGTGATCCGGTTGGCCACGACCGGCGGCATCGTCATGCTCGTGCCCTCGGCCGAACGGTCGATGTAGCCCAGGATCTGGTCCTCGAGCGCGGGGTCGAGGCTGACACAGTAGAGCTTCGTGACGCCGGGGCCCTGCATGCCCGGGTCGCTGGAGTCGGCTTCCTGCACGGTGTATTGGCTGCACACGGTGCGCCGCAGCGCGTTGCGGACGTATTCGGTGAGCACGTCGAGGTCTTTGGTCCGCGGGGCCCACTCGCCGAGCGTCTCGACGATCGTCGCCAGGTCGCGGACCGGCACCCGCTCGCGGAGCAGGTTCTGCAACACCTTCTGCAGCTCGGACGGCTTGACCAACGGCGTATCGCCTCCCCCGGAAGCTTCCAGCACCGCTTCGGTGAGCTTGGGCGACTTGTCCTTGAGTTGCGTGATCAGGTTGTTGGTTTCTTCGAAGTCCAGCAGCTCGTTCGAGAAGTTTTTCACGACTTCAGTGAGGTGCGTCGCCAGGACCGACGTCGCGTCGACCACGGTGTAATTCAACGACTCGGCCCGCTGCTTCTGCCCCGCGTCGATCCACACGGCGTTGAGGCCGAAGGCGGGTTCCTTGACGCGGACGCCCTGGAGTTCGCCGTTGTCCGGCGACGCGAGGCCGCCGTCCATCGCGAGGAATTGCCCGGGGTAGACCTGACCCTGCGCAACGCTGTTCCCGCGGATCTTGAAGTGGTAGTCGTTGGGCTGGTGCTGCATGTTGTCGCGGATACGCACCGGCGGCATCACGAAGCCTTGCTCGGCGGCGAGTTGACGACGGATCATAGTGATGCGGTCGAGCAAGTCGCCGCCCTGCTTGGTGTCGACCATGCTGACCAGGCCGTAGCCGACTTCGAGCTCGAGCGTGTCGACGCCCAGCGCGTCTTCGATCGGCGCGGGCTCGGCCTTCTCCGCGGCTTGCTTCTTCTCGGCGACGTCAGCCGCAGCGGCCACGGCGGTCTGTTTGCGACCCGCAAAAAACGCCATCACACCGCACACCCCCGCCAACGCCAACATCGGCGTCGTGGGCAGCCCGGTGAACGCCATCGCCGCGAGGAACGCGCTGGTGATGCCCAACGCCGCGCCCCGGGTGGCGAGTTGCTCGGACAATTCTTCGCCGAAGTCGCGTCGGCTGCCCGAGCGGGTCACGATCAACGCCGCACCGATCGAGATGACGAACGCGGGCAACTGCGAGACCAAGCCGTCGCCAATGGTGAGTTTGGTGAAGACGTCCATCGACTCGCCGACGGACCAGCCCTTCATCGCGATGCCCACCGCGAAGCCGCCGAGGATGTTCACGATAGTGATGATGATGCCCGCGACCGCGTCGCCGCGGACAAACTTGGCGGCACCGTCCATCGCCCCGTAGAAATCGGCCTCCCGGCCGATGTCTTCGCGCCGCTGGCGGGCGGTGCCTTCGTCGATGATCCCGGCGTTGAGGTCGGCGTCGATCGCCATCTGTTTGCCGGGCATCGCGTCGAGGGTGAACCGCGCGGCAACTTCGGAGATGCGGGTCGCGCCTTTGGTGATGACGACGAACTGCACGATGATCAGGATGATAAACAGGATCGCCCCGACCACGATCGACGAGCCGGAGACGAATTCGCTGAACGCCTGGATGACTCGGCCCGCCACGGCCGTGGCTTCGCCGGGGGTCGAGACATCCGCCGCGAGGATCAGCCGGGTCGTGGCGATGTTGAGTACCAGGCGGAACAGCGTCGTGCCCAAGAGCAACGCCGGGAACACCGAAAACTCCAACGGCGACTTCACGAAGATCGTCGTCATCAGGATTAACGCCGCCAGCGCGATGTTCGTCGCGATCAGCATGTCCATGACGAACGGCGGCAACGGCACGACGATCACCGCGATCAACCCGATCACCGCCACCGGCACCAACAGCGGCCGATACCGGTCGAGCCGGTTCAGCCAAGCGGGCAGCGGGGATGGGGAAGTGAGGTCAGCCATGATTGAAAAAGCCGTAACCGCAGATTTCGCGGATTACGCCGATTCAGAAAAATTCAGTCTTACGTTTGCGTCGTCATACTTGTTAAAAATCTGTGCTCATTTGCGGAATCTGCGGTTCCTGCCTTCGCGTTCTCACGCCACTTTCTGCCCGCCCAGGCGGTACACATAAGCCAGGATCTCCGCCACCGCGGCGTAGTGTTCCTGCGGGATTTCCTGGCCGACTTCGACCCCGGCATGCAACGCCCGGGCCAGGGGTTTGCGTTCGACCAGCGGGATGCCGTGGACCGCGGCGATCTGCCGGATCCGCATCGCCATGAAGTCGCTGCCCTTGGCGATGACTTTGGGGGCCTGCATGTCGTCCTTGTCGTATTTGAGCGCGACGGCGAAGTGGGTCGGGTTGGTGACGATCACGTCGGCGTTCGGCACGGCCTGGGCCATCCGCTGCATGGCGAGCTGCCGCGCGACGCGGGCCCGGCGTTGCTTGACCAGCGGGTCGCCGTCCATGTCCTTCATTTCTTTTTTGACCTGTTCTTTGGTCATCATCAGGTCTTTGTTGTGCTGCCACTTCTGATACCAGTAGTCCAGCAACGCGAGCACGATGAGCAACGCCGCGAGGATCATCGCCAGGTGGAACACCATCTGGGCGCTGGCGATAAACGCCTGCACCACGGAAAGCTCGGCGAGGTGCAGGATTTTCTCCATATCGCGGTAGATCACATAGCCCGCGATGGCCCCGATCAGCACAAACTTGCCGATGCTCATGACCAGCCGAACGCCCGAGCGGGCGCTGAACATCTGCTGAATGCCCTTAATGGGGTTGAGTTTTTTGGGGTCGGGGATCAGTGGCTTGCCGGTGATGAGGAAGCCGACCTGCCCGACCACCGCGACCAGGCCCGCGACGCTGACCAACAGCAACAGCGGCGTCAGCATCGCGACCATCGCGCGCATCGAGTATGCCCCGACCGCACCCAGGTCGTCGATCCGCGTGGCGTTGGAGGTGTGAGCGCCGCTCAAAAGCGTCTGCACGGTGTTGCGCATGTTGGAGAACACGCGCAAGCCGAAGACCTGCAGGCCGATGATCGCCGCGAGCAGCATGATCGCGGCCGTGAGGTCCTGGCTCTTGGCGAGGTTGCCGTCGTTGCGCGCTTCGGTCTTGCGGCGCGGCGTCGCCTGCTCGGTTTTGTCCTGACCGGTTTCAGCCATCCTGGCCTCGTTAAACGCCTCGGCATCCTGCCTCGGCGGGTGAACTGCGTAATCTAACCATTACATCGTAAAAATGACCATGACTTGTTGAAGAGTTTCCAGCATCGTGTCCCGGAACACCTCAAACGTCGTGCCGGCCCCCACCACCAGCACCATCGCACCGGCCAAAATATAAAAAATAAACCCCACGCTCAGGATGTTCATCTGCGGCACCGTCCGCCCGATGAAGCCCATCGCAACCCGCAACAAAAACAACAAACAAAGCAACGGCATCGCGATCTTCAGCGCCATCTCGAACATCACGTTCAACAAACCGATGACCAGGGCTAAGGCCGTGCTCATCTCGACCGCCCCGCCCGACGCCCCGAAGCCGCCGATGGGGATAACCTCGAAGCTGCCGACGAGGATCAACAGCACCGCGTGGTGCCCGCCGATGATCAGGAAGACCGCCAAGCCCGCCATGAAGTAGAGTTGGCCGATGACGCCGACCTCGGCGTCGAGGTCGGGGTTAAACACCCCGCCCGCCGCGATGCCCATCTGCTGGTCGATCACCTGCCCGCCGATCTGCATCGCGAACAGCGGCAGCGACGCGCAGTACCCGATGACGTAGCCCATCAGCAACTCCACCGCGACGATCGGGATCAGGTTCCACAACGACAGCGTCAGCTGCCCCGCCGCGTTGGTCCCGATGAACCCGCCCAGCGAGCCGGCCGCGGTGTGACCCTTGCTCATCAGCATCGGGTAGACGCACAACGATAACGCCACGATCATGAACACCTTCACCGTCCGCGGGATCGTGGCGCTGCCGAACACCGGCGCCAGCAGGAAGATGCCGGTCAGGCGAAACAGCACCATCAGCCACGCGGGCAGGTGATCAAGAAGTGGGCTGAGGTTAACCATGACGCACTAAACAAAACGCAGACAGACTAAAACCCCCCGAACATCCGGGCCGAGAAGTCCATGATCTTGGTGAAGGTCCAGGGAGCCGTCAGGATCGCGACGATGCCCATCCCCAGAATCTTGGGCACGAAACTCAGCGTCTGCTCTTGCAGCTGCGTCGCGGCCTGGATGACGCTGATGACCAGACCCACCACCAGCGCGACCAGCAGGATCGGGGCCGAGAGAAACAACATCAGCGTCAGCGTTTCCCGCACGAGTTGGATGGCTTGATCGAAAGGCATAAGTGATCTTCAAGTTGGGCCCCAGGTTTGTGACCCGGGGGTGATAAATCCATGCGCACCTCAGGCGCAGAATAACCCACCGCTACGTCGTCACGCCCGGCACCGCGAAACTATTTAATAGGCCGCCCGCCACCAACCGCCAACCATCCACCAACACAAACAACAACAGCTTGAACGGCAGCGAGATGAAGATCGGCGGCAGCATCATCATCCCCATCGAAATCAGCACGCTGCTGATCACCATGTCGATCACCAGGAAAGGCAGGTACAGCCGAAACCCCATCAAAAACGCCACCTCGAGCTCGCTCAAAATGAACGACGGGACCAGCGTGATCATGTCCACGTCTTTACGCCGAAGCTCCGCGGGGTTCGACGTGTCCTGCCCGCGGTACTCCATGAACATGTACACCGTGTCCCAGTTGTCGGCGTAATCGATCTGGTCGAACATGAAATCCCGCAACGGCTGTTTCGTCCGCTCCCACGCCTCGATCTGATCGATCTGCCCGGCCTGCAACGGCTGCAACGCTTCGTTGTTGATCCGCTCGAACGTCGGCATCATGATCAACACCGTCATGAACAACGACAACCCGACCAACACCTGCGACGGCGGCAGCGACTGCGTGCCCACCGCTTGACGCAGCAACGCCAACACCACGATGATCCGCGTGAAGCTGGTGCACATCACCAGGATCGCCGGGGCCAGCGACAACACGGTCAACAACAGGATGATCGACAGCGACGCGCTGAGGCCGCCATCGACCGACCCCCTGGAAGAACCGCCGACGCCGTTCGTGGCGGACGGGTTGCTGTCCGTGCCGGAGTTCAACGGCAGCGCACGGTCGGCGTTTTCGAGGATCGAGATCGGGTTGAACGGGTCGAGTGCCGTACTTTGGGGCCCCGAGGCCGCCGCGCCCCCGGCATCCGCGCCCGGCGCAGGAACACCACCAGCGGAATCCTGACCCCACGCGGCGGTGCCGAGCATGGCCAGCGCGTACATCAACGCAACCAAACACATCCACCGCTTCACGCCACGCCCCCTTTGCTGCCGAGCGTGCGCAGCTTCGAGGTCAGGCCCGAGAGCGAATTGCGGGTGCGGTCGGTGTAGATTTCGCTGGTGTCGCCGCCTTCGAGGGCGACGCGGGTTTGGCCGTCGTAGTCGCCGTTGAACCGCGAGACCAGGGCGTTGAAACTCTTGGTCACGCTGCGGTCGCTGTGGCTGCTCACGGATTGCAACAGCGACGCGACTTCTTCGGGGTCGTCGACGTCGGCCAGGGTGTTGAGCCCCGACGAGGAATCGCCGACGACCAACACCCGCTGCCCCACCCGCAGCAGCAAGACGTGGTTCTTCGGCGCGACCGGCGTGCGCGACAGCACCTCGACGACCGGCGACGGCTTGGCGACCACCGCCCCGCCCATCTTGGTGTACAACCAGCGGGCCGCAAAGATCAGGCCGATGACAATGCCCAACGCCGCCAGCGTCGACAACGCCCAGCCCCCGGCGGGGTTGTCGATGCCTTCGAGCGACGCCTGGGCATCCGACGAAGCGCCGAGCGGCGTCTCTTCGAGCGCGACCGACGCGACGCGTTGCGCTTCGAGTTCTGCGGCCGGCTCGGCTGTACGTTCGGGGCGGGCCTCGGCAGAGTCACCGGCGTAACGTTGGGCCAATTCCGCGAGGCGGCGTTCGGCGTCGGCGGGCACGTCCGCCGGGGGCGCAGCCTGTGCCCACGTCACGGTCGACGTCACGGCGCACAAGATCAGCGCAGCGAGGCCGAGCAACACAATGGGTTTCGGAGTCCGGTGCACGTGGCCCTCCTGGCCGGGGTGCTTCGCGGGGCGGCGTGAGTCGGTTCGCTCGGTCGGCATCCTGCCTGGGTCGAGCGCTCACGTGGTTTTGGTTGTTGCGATCAGCCGTCGTTCGCGGCGTTCATCGCTTCGAGCATTTCACGCTCGGCTTTTTCTTCGTCGGTTTCTTCGGGTGCCGCGGCTTCCTGATCTTGTTTGGCGGCCTCGGCCTGTTCTTCGAGATCGGCGACGATCTCGCTGACCCGGATACAAAAGTTGTCGTTGAGCACGAGCACTTCGCCGCGGGCGACGATCCGGCCGTTGACGTACACGTCGACCGGGTCCCCGGCCAACTTGTCCAACTCGACCACGCTGCCGGACTGCAGCTTGAGCACGTCTTCGACGAGCATCTCGGTGCGGCCGAGTTCGATGGATACGTCCAGATCGACGTCGCCGAGCAGATCGATCCCGCGGTCGGTGTCGCTGAGGTCTTCGCCGTCGCCGACGGCGTCGCTGATCTCGTCGACCGAGGACTGGGCCTCGGCGAGCATCTGGGCGATGAAGTCGTCGTCGGCCAGGTCGGCCATCGGGTCAGCTTGTTCGGTTTCGTCGGCCATAAGTTATTTGGCGATTGAGCGATGGCGTGATCGGGCGATGGATTGAACTCAAATCAGTTCCCAACGCCAACAGATCGAACATCAATAATCGGATGCGAATTCCATGCACTTGGTGATCAGTACTTCGTCGATGAACGGCTCGCCGTTTTCGTCGTTGCCGAAGCGGTCTTCGAGGATGGCGGAAACCTGACGGGTCAGCGTCGACAGCTCTGCCTCGCGGAGGTGCGAAGGCTCGGCGCGTCGGAAGATCGTGCTGATGTCTTTGGTGATGGCCGCCTGCATCGATTCCTTCTTCAACGTCATCACGTCGAAGTGCTTCTGTTTGGTGACGATGTAGATCTCGGTGTCGTACATGAAGTTGAGGCCGGACTTGGTGTTCGGGAACTTACCCGCCAAGACCAACACCTCGGCGGGGGCTTCGCCCAGCGCCAACTCGTCGGCCACGCCCGGCTCGGCCTTCACCTCGCTCGGGCCGCCGCTGAACATGAACAACGCCACGATCACCGCGGCTTCGACCAACAACACGGCCGCCACCGCGATGATGGGCATCAACGGCAAGCTTTTCTTCTTGGCTTGTTCGCCGCCTTCGGTGCCGGCGTCGGCTTCGGGGGTTTCGTCTGCCATGGTTCTTTGCTGCTTCCGTCCTCAATCTCGAAGGACAAACTCTGTATTAGCTTCGGCTACCGGTCTCGGGTTCGGTGAAATCTTGTTTCAACGACTCGCTGACCAACACTTCGACCCGGCGGTTCTTCTCGGCGTCGTCCGTGTCGGCCGCCCGGGCATCCAACGGCTCGCGATCGGCGTTCGCGGTCAGCCGGAAACGGGAGGGGTCGATCTCGAGTTCCTGAGTCAGGTAATCGAAGACCGACTTGGCTCGGGCGTGGCTGAGGTGCCAAAGGTCCGAATAAGTGCCGTTGCCCCCGTCGGGCATCTCCAGCGACGCGGCGTGGCCACGCAGTTCCACCAGGTTTTCCCAGCCCTTGAACACCTCAGCGAGCTGGCGGAGGCTTTCCTTGGCCTCTTCAGATAGATCGGCCGATCCGGGCTCGAACGTTATTCGGCCGCCGGTGGTGATCATCATGCCCTCGCGAACTTTGGTCACCTGCGGCTCCCGGCCCTCCTGGCCGGGGTCTTTGGTGTTGCTGCGGTTGGGCACGCGCTCCTGCTTCAGCCGCAGGGCGTCGAGGCGTTCGATCAGGGACAGGGCGGGGTCGTCGGTGATCGGGATCTTGCCGCCGCCGCCCATCATGCCGAACGACTGCTTGATGTGTTCGATCACGGCCTGAAACTGGTCTTCTTTCTTGATCTCGCTGAACGAGACGATGAGCACGAAGAAGCACAGCAGCAGCGTCATCATGTCGCCGTAGGTCGTCATCCACTCGGGGGCGCCGGTGGGCGGACATTTTTTGCACTTCTTCGACATGATTCATCACCACGCGTGGACGGTATCCGCGGTGTTTTCAAACCCGATCAGACCGCCGAGGCCGTCGGCGGCTTTTTACGCGGCCTCCTCATCGACCGGCCGCAGCGACGGCGGCAGGAAGGTCCGCAGCTTCTGCTCGACCACGCGGGGGTTGTCGCCGCTCTGGATCGACATCACGCCCTTCACGATGATCGTCTTGTACATGAGCTCCTCGGCCGAGCGCCGCCCCAATCGGTCGGCCATCGGCCCGGCGAGCATGTTGCTGACCATCGCGCCGTACATCGTGGTGAGCAGCGCGACCGCGAGGCCCGCGCCGATCGCGCTGGGGTCCGAGAGGTCGGCGAGCATCGCCACCAGGCCGACCAGCGTGCCGATCATGCCCATCGCCGGGGCGTATTTGTTGATCGCTTCCCACAGACCCTTGTTCGTCTCGTGGCGTTCGACCAGCGTGTCGAGGTCGTTGAGCATGATCTGCTCGATCAGCTCGGGGTCGGTGCCGTCGACGGCCATCTGGATACCCTGGACCACGAACGGGTCTTCGATTTCTTTGCAGGTCGCTTCGAGGCTGAGGATGCCGTCGCGGCGGGCGATCTCGGCGTAGCCCACCATGTCTTCGATGAGTTGGGGGATCGACGGCGACTTCCAGAAAAACGCCTTTTTCGAGGCCGCGATGATCTTCTTGACGTTGGCCGCCGGGAAGCAGAAAAACACGATCGTCATCGAGGCCCCCGCGACGATGACCATCGACGGGATGTCGATGTACATCCCCAGGTTACCCTTCGAGCTGGTGAACAAGGCCCAGGCGACCAAGGCCCACGTGCCCAGAAATCCAAAAAGTAAGCCTAAGTCAATGACAATCCTCGGCCCCGGCGCTCGGCCGGGATGCCTCCCGCCGTCCGTGACGAGAGACAGTGGTTTATCGGTCGCCCGGCCCCGGATGATTGAGAATCAGGAAACCGGGGGTCGGTTTACGGGGTGCGCTCATCCCTTCGGCTTTGTCTCGACCGTGAACCCAGATCAGGAGGGTGGATTAAGCCGCCGCAGGCTCCGGCCGTACTCGATCGTCAACGCCACCACCTGCTCCATCGGCTCGTCGACGATGAAGTGGTCCCCGTTGATCAACGTGATGGTCGTGTCGGGGTTCGACTCGACGGTGCGGATCAACTCGGCGTTGATGACGAATTGTTTGCCGTTGAGGCGGGTGACCGTAATCATTTTTGATTTTCGATTGATGATTTTTGATTTGACTGACGCAAGCGTGCGGCTGTGGTTTGGATTCTTAAAATCAAAAATCCTCGATCAAAAATCAAAATCGCTGCTTTACCGCACCAGTGTCAAGAGTTCCTGGATCAGGTCGTCGCTGGTCGTGATCACCCGCGAGCTGGCCGAGAAGCCGGTCGACGCGGTGATCAGGTTGACGAATTCTTCGGACAACTCGACGTTCGACAGTTCCAGCGCCCGACTAACCACGCTGCCCGCCCCGGCCACGCCCGCCGAGACGATCGCGGCGGTGCCCGAGTTGTTCTCCGCTTCGTAAAGCGAGCCGCCGACCTGACGCAGGCCGTTGTTGTTCGCGAACGTGGCGATCGGCACCTTGCCGAGCGTGCGACGCAGGCCGTTGGTGAATGAACCGGTGATCACGCCGTCGAGGCTGATGTCGAAGTCCTCGAGGCTGCCGATCGGGAAGCCGTCCTGCGACAGCGTCCGCAACTCGGTGCTCTGGTCGACCAGCGAGGTCACCGAGCCGAACGGATCGGTGAACGCCAAGGCGATCTGCAGCGGGTTCTCGGCCCCGGTGTCGGTCCGGTCCAGGGTTAGCCCGGCGTTGTTGAGGCCGATGAAC